>JBASHR010000108.1:0-79844 GCA_049654165.1 Bacteroidales bacterium | reverse complement strand
AGACAGCCTACTCTTTTTGATGGGGCTTACTTTTGAAAATGATAAAAAATAGCAAACATTATTATTGACTATCAGTTAATTGTGAAAGTAAAAAACAATTTTATACTTTTACCGGACAATAGTGTTTTTAAATATTTTATGATATAGGAGTGCAAAATAAGCAGAATTTTACAAATTGAAGTATGATAAGTATCCATATCTTTAATTGTTATGATATAAATTCATATTATTCGACTTGTATTTACAAAATATTCTAAGCTGTTTTGTAAGTCTACAATCATAATGCCGATGGTTTAAAAATATAGAACGAACGAGCAGAGCTAGAATTTGTCTATTATATTTTCCCAATCAGTATTAAAGAGAAAATCATGAAACCCATATCAACAAAAAAGGCTGCCATACTACTGGCAGCCTTTTTTGGTTTCTTATTGGTATTATTTTTTAAACAGTTTCGACCATTCGTATTTCTTACGTTTTCTCCAGTCGCCTTTATGATACAGATAACTTACAATTAAAGGCAGCACTGAAGTAGCTTCGGCATAAACCATTTGTTCGTGTACGGTGTCAACCTTACCCCACGATGAAGCTTCTTTCAGCGTAGAGCTTGAGCAGGCACCATCACGGGCATCAGCAACGGTGATCTGAATGGCATATTTATGCATTGGCACATTCTTTCCAAGAACTTCAGCACATATAACTATATCCTGAGTGAAATTTTTTGGAACACCACCACCAATCATGAACAAGCCCGTAGTGGAAGCAGCCATCTTTATTTTTGTGAGTTCCAGGAAATCGGCAACTGAATCAATGCTAAGATGCCTGTCAGGGTTTTCCCACTGATGTTTCACCAGCCCGAAACCTGCACTGCTGTCAGAAAAAGCGGGGCAAAATATAGGCACATTGTGTTCGAAGGCAACCTGTATCAGTGAGTCTTTCTTAACAGCCCTGTCGGGGTTGTTCACCAGCCATCTCCCCATTTCATGAATGAATTCACGTGATGAATATGGTCTGCGCTCAAGCTGATTAGCAATTTCATACACGGTGTTATCGCACATTTGCAGCTCTTCCTCGTCAATCAGGGTGTCGTAGATACGATCAATATAGAGATCGCGCAACATTTTATCATCCATATCAGACCTGCCCTTATAATGCTTATATCCCAGGGCTTCAAAAAAGTCCATGTCAATTATGCTGGCACCTGTAGCTACCACTGCGTCAATCATATTGCTTTTTATCATGTCCACATAAACCTGCATACATCCGCCGGCGCTGGTACTTCCTGCCATAGTAAGGATAATTGAACAATTTTTATCATTGATCATCAGATCAAAAATATCGGCAGCATTAGCAGTATCACGCGATGTAAACGACATATCGCGCATGGCATTTATCAGTTGGGTTGAATCAAAGCTTTTTATATCAATATGCTTTATTTCATCCTTCAGCAAATCAGATTTTTTCATTTTTCTATTTAGTTTTATTTAATGAATAATTACTTTCCGTGTTTTGGAATCTGGTCAATAAATGAGTATGTCAGCAATTTATAAATAAGTTTTGCTGCCAGGAAATCAGAAGCTTTTGAAGCAGGATTAGGGCATAACTCCACAACATCGAATCCGACAATTTTTGACCTTTCGCTTATTCTCCGGAGTATTTCTATGGTTTCGAACCAGTGCAATCCTCCCGGTTCAGGAGTTCCGGTTGATGGCATTATTGAAGGATCCAGTGCATCAAGGTCGAAAGTGATATAAACATTGTTGCTAAGCACGCTAAGCATATCGTATTTCCATGTTTCTCCCTGATTTATGTCTCTGGCATAAAAGATCCGCCCGGGTTCAGTTACAAAACTTTCTTCCACACTCATGCTCCGAATGCCAATCTGAACGGTAGGTGCAAATTCGCGTGCTCTCGCCATTACGCAGGCATGATTATATTTTGAACCAAGATATTCGTCCCGCAAATCGGCATGAGCATCAATCTGGATAATGGTCAGGTCGGTGAATTTCTCGGCATGAGCCTGAATGGCACCAATGCTTATTGAATGTTCTCCACCTATGGTGACTACAAATTTATTCCTGCCCAGCAGCTTTTTAACTTCCTTGTAAACTGCCTTGGTCATATCTTCCGGACTTTTATTTTCCAAAACCGGATTGGCAGTATGTATGCCGAGAAGATGTACTTCGCTATCGGTTTCAATATCATAAATTTCCATATTTCCGGAAGCCTCAATAATAGCCTGAGGTCCTTTGTCAGCACCTTTTACCCATGTGCTTGTACCATCGTAAGGCACGGGCAGGACAACGATCTTTGATGATCCCAGTGTTGAATATTGTTCAGGTAAGTCTCCAAAATTCATGGCTTTAAGGTTTTTGGTTAATACTGTGAAAAAATATTTGCCATAAGGCAAAATTGCCAAATGAAGTGGTAAAATTACAAATATTTCAATTAATACCCTAAAATCTTAAGCATTGACTTGTAGCTTTGTTCTTTACCAAAGAGCTTGGTGAAATATTCTCCTTCTTCGTCCACATCAATGATAATATGTTTGGGAGCCGGAATAAGACAATGCTGAATACCACCATAACCGCCGATTGACTCCTGATAAGCTCCGGTATGGAACAAACCTATGTATTGCGTATCTCCGTTTGATATTTTTGGGAGGAATATAGCATTTGCATGTGCTTCTGAGTTATAGTAATCCTGGCTGTCGCAGGTAAGTCCGCCAAGGAAAACACGCTCGTATTCCTTATCCCAGTTATTAATAGCCAGAAGTATAAAGCGCTGGTGAGCTGCCCAGGTATCAGGTAAGGTGGTCATAAAGGAGCTGTCAATCATATTCCATACCTCACGGTCGTTCTGGCGTTTCTGATCAATGATTGAATATAATACAGCCCCGCTTTCACCAACTGTATATGAACCAAACTCAGTAAATATATCAGGTTCAGGCACTTCATTCCGAACACATGCAGTTTTTATCTGTGATACAATCTCTTCAGCCATGTATTCATAGTCATAGTTAAACGATAAGGAATTCTTTATCGGGAAGCCTCCTCCTATATTAAGTGCAGTAAGTTCGGGGCATATTTTCTTCAGATCACAATATACATTCACACATTTTTGAAGCTCATTCCAATAATAGGCATTATCGCGGATACCTGTGTTGATGAAGAAATGGAGCATCGTAAGTTCAAACTTGGGGTTGCCTTTTATTTTTGCCTCATAAAACGGGATAATATCATTATATCTGACCCCCAGCCTTGAAGTATAAAACTCAAATCTTGGTTCTTCTTCAGCAGCAATTCTGATCCCAAGCTTACATTTTTTAGTCAGTCTTTCTTCATAATGATCAATTTCTCCAAGGTTGTCAATAATTGGTATTGTGTTGACAAAGCCGTTATCAATGAGATTTATAATGTTTTCAATATATTGCGGTCGCTTAAAGCCATTACATATTATATAATTATCCTTCTGAAATTTCCCTTCTTCATAAAGCTGCTCAATGATATTGATATCAAAAGCCGATGAGGTTTCGATGTGAGCATCATTTTTCAATACTTCTTCCATGATAAATGAAAAATGCGAGCTTTTTGTACAAAGGCAGTAATGATATTCGCCTTCGTAGTCAACCTTTGCCATGGCAACATTGAACAAGCGCCTGGCTTTTTGTATCTGCTTGCTTATTTTAGGCAGATATGTCAGCTTTACAGGTGTTCCATACTGCTTAATGATATCCATCATTGGTATATCATTGAAATACAATTCATCATCAATTACTTTGAACTCCTCAGTTGGAAAGTCAAAAGTCTGTTCAATAAGGTCAATATACTTGTTCTTCATTTTGGAATTAAGTTAAAATGATTACTCAAAAAATACTAAAACTAATTAACCCGGATTTGTAAATTTAACATGAACTAACTAACCTGAATTCTATTTCTGGTTATGATTTGCAAAAGTAATACCATTATTTCAATAATGGCACAGGAGTGGTAAATTAATTAACTAACAATATTGTCAGTCAATTAATTATATTACAACATTAATGATCCTGCCCTGTACAACGATGAATTTTCGAGGGGTCTTACCTTCAAGCCATTTAGCTGATTCTTTGGCTTCAAGTACGGCTTTTTCGATTTCCGGAACCGGCATATCGAGGGGGAGATCAATCTTAAAACGCATTTTCCCGTTAAATGAAACCGGGTATTCAAAAGTGTTTTCAATAAGATATTTTTCATCATATTCCGGAAAAACAGCATTATAAACACTTTCAGTATTACCCAGCTTATGCCATAATTCTTCAGCCAGATGAGGTGCATAAGGCGAGATGAGGATCACAAGTTCCTGTAGGATAGCTTTTTTATTGCATTTTTGCTCGGCAAGGTCATTAACGCAAATCATAAATGAGCTCACTGAAGTATTAAACGAAAATCGTTCAATGTCTTCGCCAACTTTTTTAATGGTTTTGTGAAGTATCTTCAGTTCCTTTTCTGTGGGTTCTTCCTCACTCACATTATAGTTATTGTCATTGTCGTGGAATAAGCGCCATAGTTTACGTATAAAGCGAAATACTCCTTCAATGCCGTTGGTATCCCAAGGTTTTGACTGTTCCAGCGGTCCCAGGAACATTTCGTACAGTCGTAGTGTGTCGGCACCATATCTGTCAATTAGATCATCAGGATTGACAACATTGTACTTTGATTTCGACATTTTCTCAACTTCCCACCCGCAGATATACTTGCCGTTTTCAAGTATGAACTCAGCATCAGCAAATTCTGGTCTCCATTTGCGAAATGCTTCAATATCAAGAATATCGTTCTCAACAAGGCTTACTTCAACATGCATTGGAATTACTTCGTCATCGTTTTTCAAACCGTGAGAAACAAAAACTTTGGCGTTCTTAAGCTTATATACAAAGTTTGATCTGCCCTGTATCATTCCCTGGTTTATCAGTTTCTGGAAAGGCTCATCCTTGCAGACTAATCCGAGATCGTACAAAAACTTGTTCCAGAATCTGGCATAAATCAGATGTCCTGTTGCATGTTCGGCTCCACCAATATACAAATCAACATTTTGCCAGTAATCATTACTTTCTTTTGAGAAATATTCATTGTCATTCCACGGGTCCATGTAGCGCAGGTAATATCCGCTTGATCCTGCAAACCCAGGCATTGTATTGGTTTCGAGCGGATAACCATCTTTGTTCTTCCAGTTTCTGGCACGAGCCAAAGGTGGTTCACCAGTTTCTGTCGGCAGATATGCGTCTATTTCAGGAAGCTCAAGAGGTAATGAATCCTCTGGTAATGTATAGGGAATATCATCTTTGTAATATACCGGGAAAGGTTCACCCCAATAGCGTTGCCGGCTGAATATGGCATCATGCAGACGGTAATTCACCGTTCCGTATCCTATACCGCTTTCTTCAATTTTTTCAATTATTTTTCTGATACCTTCTTCAACACTTAAGCCTGTTATAAATCCTGAATTTACAACTACTCCTTCCTTTGCATCATACGATTCTTCCCATGATGCAGGATCTGACTGAGATTCTCCATCGCGGCAAATGACCTGAACAATTGGCAAATTAAAATGTCGTGCAAACGCAAAATCGCGGCTGTCGTGACCCGGAACAGCCATTATAGCTCCGGAGCCATAGCCCATAAGTACATAATCGGCAATCCAGACGGGAATTTTTTCCTGGTTCAAAGGATTGATGGCATAGGCTCCTGTAAAAACTCCGCTTACCTTTTTCACTTCAGCCATGCGTTCCCTGTCACTCCGGTTTTTAGCCCAGTAAACATAATCGTCAACCGTCTGAGTATGTTCAGGAGTTTTAATTTTATCAACAAGTTCATGTTCAGGTGCCAGAACCATATAGGTAGCACCAAAAATAGTATCAGGCCGTGTTGTAAAAATCTCAATTTCCAGTCTTTCACCTATGTTGCTTTTAACCGGGAAATACATCACCGCTCCTTCTGAACGTCCTATCCAGTTACGCTGGATCTCTTTTAGTGATTCTGACCAGTCAATTCTATCCAGCCCCTCATTAAGTCGCTGAGCATATGCAGTGATACGTAATTGCCACTGACGCATCATTTTGCGTTCAACCAGATGTCCGCCACGAACGGAATAGCCATTGCTTACTTCATCATTAGCCAGTACAGTTCCAAGTTCAGGGCACCAGTTCACCATGGTTTCAGCCAGATATGCCAGCCTGTAGTTCATCAGGATTTGCTGACGCTCTGCTTCATTCATGTTTAACCACTCTCCGGATGTGAAAATATTTTTTTCTGAAGTAGCTGCATTTATTTTAGCATTTCCATTTCGTTCAAACTCAGAAATAAGGGTTTCAATAGGTTCTGCCTTGTCGGAAATATTATTGTACCATGAATTAAATAGCCTGATAAAAGTCCATTGAGTCCATTTATAATATTTTGGATCACATGTTTGTACTTCGCGGCTCCAGTCATAACTGAACCCGATTCTTTCAAGCTGTTCTTTATAGCGATTTATGTTTTTCTCAGTAGTGATTGCCGGATGTTGCCCTGTTTGAATGGCATATTGTTCAGCAGGTAAGCCATAAGCGTCAAAACCCATAGGATGCAGCACGTTGAACCCTTTCAGGCGTTTGTACCGCGAATAAATATCAGAAGCAATATAACCAAGCGGATGCCCTACATGCAGCCCTACTCCTGAAGGATAAGGAAACATATCGAGAACATAATATTTGGGTTTATTGTGGTCAATATCAACCCTGTATGTTTCTTTTTCCTTCCAGTATTGCTGCCATTTTTTTTCTATCTCATTAAAATTATAGTCCATTTTCCTTGTTATGATTAAGTAACTGAATAATGCCCCGGAAATCTGGCGGGCGCAAAAATAGAAAAATTAAAGGAAGCAGATACCTGCCCTGTAGTTTATACATTGTCATAAAAAGGATTAATAATTCAGTTTTCGTTAACTGCCGGAGCAGGAATAGCCTTACGTTATAAAATAATTCAGCGGTTTTTTTGTTAATCAATAAAACACAGCATAACAAAGGGATAGAATTAAAATGTAGCTTTCGGGCTAATGGCTTTGTTTGAATAAATTGCACTTTCATCAAATGTATTAATTTTGCCACTACAGTAATTGTAAAAAACAATTAAGATTTATGACTACAGAAGTCGGGAAATTACTGACAACAATTCAGCAGCCCGCTGACCTCAAGCTTCTTGACAAAGAACGCTTACCTGAATTGTGCAATGAGTTAAGGCAGTTTATCATAGATGTAACTTCCTTTAATCCCGGACATTTAGGGGCAAGCCTTGGAGTTGTGGAGCTCACAGTTGCTCTGCATTACGTTTATAATACTCCTTACGATCGTCTTATCTGGGATGTCGGGCATCAGGCTTATGCTCATAAGATACTTACCGGCAGACGCGATTTGTTTCATACTAACAGATCATATAAAGGTATCAGCGGGTTCCCGAGAAGAGAAGAAAGTGAATACGATGCCTTTGGTACCGGACATTCATCTACCTCTATATCGGCAGCACTTGGAATGGCTCTCGCATCGGGGTTTTTAAAAGAGACTGACCGTAATCATGTTGCAATCATAGGTGATGGATCAATGACCGGTGGAATGGCTCTGGAAGGGCTTAATAATGCAGGTGTTTCTAAATCGAACCTACTGGTAATACTCAATGATAATGGAATAGCAATTGACAAAAACGTTGGGGCTATTAAAGAATATCTTACTGATATTGTTACCTCACGAACCTATAATAAGTTAAAGGACAGAGTGTGGCTGATGTTCGGAGGGAAAAGTACTTATGGTAAGAACTCACGTGCCATTATCAAACAGGTTGGAAATGCTTTGAAATCAACAATATTCCGGCGCAGCAATTTGTTTGAAGCCTTTAATTTCAGGTATTTCGGTCCGGTGGATGGCCATGATGTGATAAGGTTAACACAGTTACTTAGTGATCTTAAAAATATTCCGGGTCCCAAACTTTTACATGTTATTACCAAAAAAGGCAAAGGTTTTCCAAATGCTGAAAAAGATCAGACAACCTATCATGCACCCGGACAGTTTGATCGGAACACGGGTTCCTTGATTACCAATCAATGCGGGCACACACCTCCAAAATATCAGGAGGTTTTTGGCAAAACCATCCTTGAGCTTGCCGGGAAGAATGATAAAATTGTAGCAATAACCCCTGCAATGCCAACTGGTTGTTCGCTTACCTATATGATGGAGAAAATGCCTGAAAGAGTTTTTGATGTGGGCATCGCCGAACAACATGCTGTTACTTTTTCAGCCGGCTTGGCTGCCGGAGGTATGGTTCCTTATTGCAATATTTATTCGAGTTTTATGCAGCGGGCTTACGATCAGGTGATCCATGACGTGGCTTTACAGAAATTGCCTGTTATATTCTGTCTTGACCGGGGAGGTTTGGTCGGCGAAGACGGTGCAACTCATCACGGTGCTTATGATCTGGCTTATTTCAATGCCATTCCCAACATGATCATCTCTTCACCTATTGACGAAGAAGAGTTGCGCAACCTGATGTTTACAGCCCAGTCAGTTAAAACCGGACCTTTTGTAATACGCTATCCCAGAGGGAACGGTGTAATGACAGAATGGGAAACACCCTTTAAGTATCTGGAAATTGGAAAAGGCAATATGGTTTCTGATGGCGATGACCTTGCTATTCTTACCATAGGCCATGTAGGAAATTACATTAAAACCGTAAAAGAAAAGCTAATTGATTCAGGCATTACTGCGGCTCATTACAATATGCGTTTTCTGAAACCAATTGATGAAGACATTCTGCATCAGGTGTTTCGTAAATTCAAAAAAGTCATTACTGTTGAGGATGGTACCGTTAATGGAGGACTGGGCAGTACCGTTATTGGGTTTATGACTGATAATAACTATAATGCTACAGTTGTAAGACTTGGAATCCCCGATAGATTTATTGAGCATGGCCGCATTGAAGAACTGCAGCATGAATGTGGTTTTGATACTGATGGTATTTTAAAAGCTGTTTTTGATTTGTTTCCTGATAAAAAGTAAGTTGCTTGTTATCCGATACTTATGTCCGGCTTTGTATTTTAATGACCGATGATTAAAAAACACAAGATATTTAAAGGTGAATCTGACAATTTCACGATCATTGGGATAGTTACCCGACTGGCCGATTATAAATTGTGCTTTCATATAAACAATGCCTTTAGTATTGGTTTGAAAAGAGGAAGCGATATATCTGTTATGGCAGTAAAAACTCATGAAGTTCAGCATTTTCCGCTGTTCAGATATTACAGTGAGCTATATAAAAACAACTGGATTCTGATCCCAAATAAAAATCCGAATAGAGACATACTTCTTGCTGACCTTCAGCCTGTTGACTATTTCTTCTTTATTGATGAGTTCCCGAGCCTTCTGGATATCAAAGACCTGATGAGAACTTTAAAAAATATTCCGGATGTTGCTCTGGTACAGCAAATTAAGCCACAGGCTTCAAAAAGAATTGATCATATATTGCAGGATATTGAAATATATTTGCTTAGTCAGAATCAGAAAAATGAGATGTAATCATGCTGCAAACAGAGAAACTGACTTAAAGCGTTAATATCTAATCAATTAGCATTGTTTTTAGAAAAGAAAAGAGAAGGGTTTGTTATTTGTTCAGCCTGCCATATTTTTCTGGTTCATATGTAATTCATGTCAATAAAAACATGATTTTATTAACCTCCTCCTATAATTTTCATTTCTTTCAAAACCCTTGATAATACAGAACTTTTTCGTTATTAAATTGTTGAACTGTAGCATATTTCAATTATGCTGAAAGCAATAAATTGTTTGCAACACGGATTTAATTACTACTTTTGCTAATTAAATTCAATCTAATTAAGTAACTGTATAAACCTCACAGAATGAGCAATAACCAGCAAAATATATTAGACGAAGTTACCAGTCAGGATTACAAATATGGTTTTTACACCGATCTGGAAATGGATATATTTCCAAAAGGATTGAATGAAGATGTTATACGGGCATTGTCGGCAAAGAAGAATGAACCGCCTTTTATGCTTGAGTTCCGGCTCAATGCCTACCGTAAATGGTTAACCATGAAAGAGCCTGATTGGGCACATTTAAAATATCCTCCTATTGATTATCAGGACATTATTTATTATGCCGCTCCAAAAAAGAAACCTGAGCTTGAAAGTCTTGATCAGGTGGATCCTGAGCTTATAGAAACTTTTAATAAACTTGGTATTTCGCTTGATGAACAAAAGCGCCTGACAGGTGTAGCTGTTGATGCTGTAATTGACAGTGTTTCAGTGAAAACAACTTTTACAGAGACTCTTGCCAAGCATGGAATTATTTTTTGTTCGTTCAGCGAAGCGGTTCAAAACCACCCCGATTTGGTTGAGAAATATATGGCAACGGTAGTTCCTCCTGATGATAATTATTTCGCTGCATTGAATTCAGCCGTTTTTTCTGATGGTTCATTTTGCTTTATTCCCAAAGGAGTGAGATGTCCGCTTGAACTATCCACCTATTTTCGTATCAATGCAGCAAATACCGGTCAGTTTGAGCGTACACTCATAGTAGCCGAAGAAGGCAGCTATGTTAGCTACATGGAAGGATGTACTGCTCCTTCGCGTTCTGAGAATCAGCTACATGCAGCAATTGTTGAGATAATTGCAATGAAAGACGCTGAAGTGAAATATTCAACCGTGCAAAACTGGTATCCGGGAAATAAGAATGGAGAGGGCGGAGTATATAATTTTGTTACCAAACGCGGTATTTGCAAGGGAAATAATTCAAAGATCTCATGGACGCAGGTGGAAACCGGTTCGGCAATCACCTGGAAATATCCAAGTGTAATACTTCAGGGCGATAACTCCATCGGAGAGTTCTATTCAGTAGCCGTTACCAATAATCATCAGCAGGCTGATACCGGTACCAAAATGATACATATTGGCAAGAACACAAGAAGCACTATTATCTCAAAAGGTATTTCGGCAGGAAAAAGCAATAATAGCTACCGCGGTCTGGTGAAAGTGATAAAGCGCGCTGTAAATGCTAGGAATTTCACTCAGTGCGATTCGCTTCTGCTGGGCGATAAATGCGGGGCGCATACATTTCCGTATATCCATAATGAAAATTCCTCATCAATAGTAGAGCACGAAGCAACTACCTCAAAAATATCAGAAGATCAGTTGTTTTACTGTAAACAGAGAGGTATTGATACTGAAAATGCTATTGCGCTGATTGTAAATGGTTATGCCAAGGAAGTGCTGAAACATTTACCAATGGAATTTGCTGTTGAAGCACAAAAGCTTCTGGCTGTCAGCCTGGAGGGAAGTGTTGGATAAACTAATGTCCTAAGATTTTTAAAAAGTAAGTTAATAAAGATATGTTGTTCAGGATTTAATTTTAAATTAACTAAAATGCTAAGTATAAGAGACTTAAAAGTATCAATAAATGGTAAGGAAATTCTCAAGGGAATAAATCTTGAGGTAAAGGCAGGCGAAGTTCATGCTATAATGGGTCCTAACGGAACAGGGAAAAGTACACTTGCTTCAATTATTGCAGGGAGAGATGTATTTGAAGTAACCGGAGGTCAGGTTTTATTTGATGGCAAGAATTTGCTTGACCTGCCTGTTGAGCAGCGCGCCTGCGAAGGTATCTTTCTTGGATTCCAGTACCCTGTTGAAATCCCGGGAGTAAGCATAATTAATTTCATGCGTACCGCTATTAACGAACAACGAAAATATAAAGGTCTTGACCCTATTCCTGCACCTGAATTTTTGGCAAAAATGAATGAAGCAAAAAAAATGCTTGATATCCACAGCAACATGACAAATCGTTCAGTAAATGAAGGATTCTCAGGAGGGGAAAAGAAAAAGAATGAAATTTTCCAGATGGCAATGTTGCAACCCCGCCTGGCTATACTTGACGAAACTGATTCGGGGCTGGATATTGATGCACTTCGTGTTGTGGCAACAGGTGTTAACGAACTTCGTAGTAAAGACAATGCTTTCATAGTTATTACACATTATCAGAGGCTGCTCGATTATATCATCCCCGATTTTGTTCATGTACTCTTTGATGGACGTATTGTAAAATCGGGTAATAAGGAACTTGCTCTTGAACTTGAAGAAAAAGGTTACGATTGGATAAGAAAAAATACCTGAAACAAATTGTTTATCACTTGATTTGGCGCTAACCCAGGAAAATCTGATAATATGGATAATATACTGACAGAATATAGTTTTAAAGATAAAATGGTGGAGTTGTTTCACGAGACAATGCGAAAAAACTTCAGCAACGATAATCCTTATTTAAAACAATTAAGACAAGAGGCGATACAGGAATTTGAAAAAGTTGGTTTTCCGAGTAGTAAGCATGAAAAATGGCGTAATACCAACCTTTCAAAACCGCTAAAACTTGAATATGTACATCATTTTGAACCATTTGAGCAATTTACCGATGTAGGAAAATTGTTTATGTGTGAAGTGCATGAGCTTGAATCTCACCTGTTTGCTCAGCTAAACGGATGGTTCGTACATCAAAACGGTGGAATCAACCACTTGCCGGGAGGTGTGATAGTAGGAAGCCTTGCAAGTGCATTTGTCCAATTTCCTGAGATCATTGAAAAATATTACGGCAAATATGCTCCATACCAGAATAACGGCCTGGTAGCACTGAACACAGCATTTGGCCAGGATGGGTTATTTGTTTATGTGCCTGATAATGTTGTTGTTGATAAACCGGTTCAGATCATCAATCTGATAAATCTGACTGAAAACCTGTTCATTCAGCCCCGAAACTTAATTATCCTTGGCAGGAACAGTAAACTTCAGTTGCTTTACTGCGACCATTCGCTGCTGCATAAACACAGCCTAATTAATTCTGTAACAGAAGTGTTTATTGACGAAAACGCTGAATTTGAAAATTATAAACTGCAAAACAAGGACAACGATTCAACCTTGATCACCAATGTCTGGATCACACAAAAAAGTAACAGCAACATGTTAACCAATGTGCTTACACTTAATCCGGGCACTATCCGTAATAATATAAATGTTCTGCTTGACGGCAGAGATTGTAACGCAGAGCTTTACGGGCTTTATCTGGTTGATAAAGAGCAGCATGTTGACAATAATATTCTTGTTGACCATGCAAAGCCGGATAATTATAGCAATCAGCTTTTCAAAGGTATCCTTGACGATCAGGCTACGGGTGTGTTTAACGGATTGGTTCTGGTAAGGAAAGATGCTCAGAAAACCAATGCTTATCAGAAAAACCAGAATATTCTTTTAACTGATAAGGCTACAATTGATTCCAATCCTCAGCTTGAAATCTATGCCGACGACGTAAAATGTAGCCACGGATCCACAGTGGGACAGTTGGATAATGAAGCAATGTTTTACATGCGCTCAAGGGGAATATCAGAAGAGGTAGCCCGTATGGCTTTGATGAATGCCTTTGCTTCAGCCATTATTGATAAGATCAGGATAGAACCATTGCGAAACAGGATAAACGAAATGGTGTCAAAACGTCTGAGAGGCGAACTCTCAATTTGTGATCAGTGTATTTTAAATTGCAGGGATGGCAGAAAAATATCTTTTGATATTGATCTTTCAGGTATTAGATAAAAGCTAAATTCAATAACATCTATGAATATAAAACAGGATATTGAAAAAATTAGAAGCGATTTTCCGATTCTGAGTCGCGAAGTTTATGGTAAACCTCTGGTTTATTTTGATAATGCAGCTACCACACAAAAGCCCTCCGTTGTTATTGATGCTTTGACTAAATACTATACTGAACAAAACTCAAATGTTCATAGGGGAGCGCATCATCTAAGCAATTTAGCATCAGAGGCTTTTGAGCAGGCAAGAATTAAGGTTCAAAAGTATATAAATGCAAGGAATACCCATGAGATCATTTTTACCAGCGGCACCACTGAATCGTTAAACCTTGTGGCTGCTACGTATGGCAAAAAATTTATCGGAAAAGGCGATGAAATCATTGTTTCTGAGCTCGAACACCATTCAAATATTGTTCCCTGGCAGATACTTTGCGAACAAACTGGAGCTGTTCTCAGGGTGATACCTATGCTCGATGACGGTACCCTTGATTTTGAAGCTTACCTTAAACTGCTTAATCCGCGAACCAAAATGGTTTCGGTAACTCATGTAAGCAATGCGCTGGGAACGATTGTTCCTATAAAAAAGATAATTGATGCAGCTCATGAATTAAATATTCCTGTTACGATTGATGGCGCACAGGCTTCGGCTCATATGGCTATTGACGTTCAGGAGCTTGGATGCGATTTTTATTGCTTTTCGGGTCATAAAACTTTTGCTCCAATGGGTATTGGAGTCTTATACGGCAGGGAAGAACTGCTTGAGGAGATGCCTCCGTTTAAAAGTGGGGGTGAAATGATTAAGATTGTCACTTTCAGCAAGACCACATTTAACGACCTGCCTTTCAGGTTCGAAGCCGGAACTCCAAATGTAGGAGGGGCTATCGCTCTGGGAACGGCTCTGGAGTATATTCAGGGTATTGGTCTGGATTTTATTGCCGAACGCGAAAAAGCCTTGCTTGACTATCTTAACAAACAATTGTCAACTATTAAAGAAATCCGTTTTATTGGCACTGCACTCGAAAAAACCAGTGTTGTTTCATTTTTTATTGATAAGATTCACCCATACGATGCCGGAGCAATTATTGATCGTTTTGGTGTAGCTGTCAGAACCGGAAATCACTGTACACAGCCTATTATGGAGCATTATGGTATTCCCGGGACTATCCGGGCATCATTGTCGTTTTACAATACTGAAAAAGAAATTGATGTTTTGATCAGTGCAATTGAAAAAGTAAAGGAAATGCTGTATTAAACTATTGATTGTGAGATTTTAATAATAGGAATGATCTTTTATTAGAACACAAAGATATTTTTACAATAAAAACCTATTTTTTATTTTAAGAATTTAATTAGAAACCAGAAACCGATATATTATGCTTTCAATTGAAGAGGTTGAAAACCAGGTAATTTCAGAATTTGAGATTTATGATGACTGGTTGGATCGTTATAATTATCTGATCGAGATGGGTAAATCGCTGCCGGTTATTGATTCGAAACATAAAACTGATAATAACCTTATACATGGTTGTCAATCGAGGGTGTGGCTGCATGCCGAACACGAAAATGGCAAAATACATTTTACCGCTGATAGTGATGCTGTTATTACCCGCGGGATAATCAGCCTGTTGGTTCGTGTATTTGATAACCGCACTCCGGATGAGATAATTAATGCCAACCTCGATTTTATTAATACAATAGGGCTTACTCAGCATTTATCGCCAACTCGTTCAAATGGGCTGGCTTCAATGATAAAGCAGATAAAAATGTATGCTCTGGCATTTAAAACCAAAGAATAATTTCCAATGGACAACAAAGAACATATTAAAGCAATTGAAGATCGTATAGTAGAAGAATTACGACAAATTTATGACCCTGAGATCCCGGTAAATATATATGATCTTGGTCTTATTTATGGCATTGAAGTTTCAGCAAACTATGAAGTGAAGCTAACTATGACGCTCACCACTCCCAATTGTCCTGAAGCCGAGGTTCTTCCGGCTAAAGTAGAACAGGCTCTGAGGTCAATAAAAGGGATTAAAAAGTCTGAGGTTATACTTACTTTCGAGCCTCCCTGGGATAAAGATATGATGAGCGAAGTTGCAATGCTGGAGCTGGGATTCTTATAATATTCCCTCAATCTGTTTTCTTATTCAGCAATTCTTTGGTTGACAGCATTCCGCAGGCTGCTTCAATGTCCTGCCCGCGTGATTGCCGTATTGTGGTCATAAAGCCTTTGGATTTCAGTTCATCACGGAACCATTCAATCGTAATATTATCCGATGATTGAAGAGGCGTGCCCGGTATAGGATGAAATCTCAGCAGATTGATTCTGCATCGGATACCGTTGAGAACACGCGCCAGCTCTTTTACATGGCGGGGAGTATCGTTTAATCCCCTGAACATGATATATTCAAATGAAATCCGGCGCTGCCGCGAAAAATCATAACTGCGGATGGTGTCAAGTACTTCGCTGAGAGGATAAACATTCTGGATAGGCATAAGCTTTTTTCTGTCTTCTTCAAACGGGGAATGAAGACTGACAGCAAGATTGCACCGGCTTTTCTCAATAAATGTTTTCATGCCCGGGATAATGCCAATTGTTGAAACCGTAATACGTTTCGGACTCATTGCAAAGCCATAATCCGAGGTTAGTATTTCCAGGCTTTTCATGGTTTCATCAAGATTGTCGAGGGGTTCGCCCATACCCATATAAACAATATTGGTTATCAGATCCCGCTCCGGTAAACTTCGTATCTGGTTAAGGATCTCTCCGGCAGTAAGTTGCCCCTGAAAACCCTGTTTGGCAGTCATGCAAAAAAGACATCCCATTTTACAACCAACCTGAGTTGAAACGCATAATGTATGGCGGTCAGTTTCAGGTATATATGCTGTTTCAATATATTTACCCTGTAATGATCGGTACAGATATTTTTTTGTGCCATCAACTGAAACCTGCACTTTTATTGGTTCGGATAAACCTGTAATAAACTGATCTTCCAGCAGTTGACGGGCTTCTTTTGAAAGGTTGGTCATTTCGTCGAACCTGATTACATCTTTTTTATAAAACCAGTCAGCAAGCTGTTTTGCAGTAAATGCAGGCAGGTTGAGTTGTTTTACAATTGTTTTTAGTTCGTCGGATGTTTTCCCGAACAACGCTTGTTTTTGCATAGCTTAAATATTTAATGGCTGATGGTTTTAACGAAGTTTAATATTGTAATTCATTGTTTTACAGGGTTAAAAATAGATTTCTGCAATAATATTTTCAAACGATACACTTTTTGATATCAGCAGATCTCTGGTATCAATTACCATTTCGGCGCTGCCACACAAATAATAATTAATATCTGTCGGAAGTTCCGGCAACTGCCCTATATAATCTGTAACCCTACCTTTGAAACACTCTTTTGAATCTTCTCTGCTACAGCATTTTATATAATTCCCTCCAAGTATTTTTTCAAAATATTCCCGGAAATAAAGATTCTTTGATTCGCCAACCCCGTGAATAAGGTATTTATTAACATATAAGCCCGCGTCAGCCATGATTTTGAAAGGAGCCACACCTGTGCCCGCGGCTATCCAGTATGCAGGTTTTTCGTCTGCTGTAAAGGTTCCAAAAGGTTTTGAAATAAAAATCTTGTCTCCGGCTTTAAGTTCTGCAAGTTTTGGAGTAAGAACCCCCTGTGATTTAACATCAAAAAGGAATTCAATCCAGTTTTTAAAATCAGAGCCGGCAATACTATAAATCCGTACAGGAATTGTTTCATTTAAAGTAAGCCCTGCTACCTGCCCGGGTTTGAATGGGAAAAGCATAGGAAGCCTTATCAGGTGCCCGTGCGAACCTGTTAATGTATGACTTATGACATTAGTAGGGTAAATCTCCACTGCCGTACAGTTATAATCCGAGTGCATTTGCAATCATCTCGGCAATATCAAGGTTTTTAACATCTTCTTCCCTGTTCTGGTATTTTATTCCATCAGTGAGCATGGTCATACAAAACGGGCAGGCTGTAGCAATTACTGAAGCACCTGTGCCAAGAGCTTCTTCAGTACGTTCAGCATAGATTTCTTTGTTTCCGGTCTCTGCTTCCTTGAACATTTGTGCTCCTCCGGCACCACAGCAAAGTGCAAAACTTTTGTTGCGCGGCATCTCAACCCTTTCAGTTTTAAGGGCATCAATTACTCTTCTCGGAGCTTCGTATTCACCGTTTGCTCTGCCCAGATAACATGGATCATGGAAAACAACCCTGCTTCCGTTGAATATACCGGCCGGTACTTTTAGTTTGCCTTCTTCAATCAGATTATTCAAAAACTGGCTGTGGTGTATCACCTCACCACTCCAGCCCACATCGGGGTATTCATTTTTAAAAGTGTTATAACAATGCGGACAGGTTGTTATGATCTTTTTTACCTCGTATCGTTCAAATGTTTCAACAACCATTGAAGCCTGTATGTAGAAAAGCATTTCGTTACCTGCCCGGCGTGCCGGGTCTCCGTTACAGGTTTCTTCTTTGCCAAGAACTGCATAATCAGTACCAAGATGGTTTAATATACGTGTGAAAGCACGTGCCACTTTCTGGTAACGGTCGTCAAAAGCTCCGGCACAACCAACCCAGTAAAGATATTCAGGTTGTTTGTTCTGAGCCTGCAGTTCTGACATTATTGGAAGCTTTGTATTCATGGATTGGTGTTTTTAATGTTGAGTTATTCTCATGCTGTATGCTCAGCAATTGATTTTTCTGGAATTTGGTTTTTTTGCAATGAATAAAAGTCACTTTTTATTTTATAAACTTTCCAAAATATTCGTCAATTTCCGATCTTAAGATTATGCCACAATTCAATTTTCCACTAATAATGATCTCAGCGCCATTACAATCCTTCAGCCCATAGCAGTCTGTCATCCTGACTGCGCTGCCAGGGAGCTCCATTGTTTTCAATATTGGTAAACATCATGTTAAGTTCCGCAGGAGCTGCAGCTTCCTCCATGACCAGATAACGCCGCATATCAATAATCAGTGTTGGATGGTTTATGTTTACAGGACATTCCTGAGCGCAGGCATTGCAGGTAGTACAAGCCCAAAGCTCCTCTTCAGTTATATAATCGCGTATCAGACTTTTATTGTCAGTGAATTCTTTCCCGTTTTTAACCAAACCGGGTCCTTTTTCTTTCATTCTTGCCCTCAGATCAATAAATATTTTTCTGGGCGAAAGCTTTTTACCGGTGATATTTGCCGGACAAACCGCAGTACATCGCCCGCATTCTGTACATGCCAGTGAATCCAGATAATTTTTCCAGTTAACATCTTCAATATCTTTCACTCCAAATCTGCTCGCAGCCGGCGATTCAGCTACTGATGCTTCAGGATTTAGCATCAGCCGGACTTCATTCATCACGTTTTCCATATTGGGCAAGTAACCCAGGGGATCCAGACGGCTAAGAAAAACATTGGGAATAGAGGTAAATACATGGAAATGCTTACTGTAAGGAAGAATGTTTGCAAAAATGAAAATCAGAATGATATGAACCCACCAGCTAACCTCGAAAAGGGTACCGGCAGTATTATTGCTCATTCTGGGGGTAAAATACTTTGCCAGCCATTGGCTTACAGGATATACACCTGTAATATCTTTGCCATGAAGAATAACATATCCGATGTTCATTCCCAGCAATGATATCATGAGGAATAAAATCATAACTAATGCAATATATGCATCAATTGTTGATATCCTTTTAATTTCCCGTCCTTTGAACCGTTTGATATGGTGGAAAACCCTCCTTATTATAAAGACAAGTATGGAAATTAAAACTATGGCTGCAAATACATCTCCGCTTCCGATAACAACATCATAAACCGGACCTAAAAAGCCCATTATCCTTTCTGTTCCAAAAAGACCGTCAATCACCATTTCGATGCTCCCAAGGGTTATCACAATAAAACCCCAGAATACCAGAGCATGAAAAAGTCCTGCAAAGGGCCATCGGAAAATTTTACTTTGACCAAATGCAACACGAAGGGTCAAAGCCAGTCGCTTTCCAATATCTTTAACCGGAAAAGCTGGCTGTGTAAGCCTGAAGAAACGGGCAAGCCGGCGCATAGTCCATGCAAATGTGCCCAGAGTAATTAGCAGGATGACTAAAAAAACTATTTGTTTTGTCATAGCAGGATGATTTTGAAAATCTGCCCGACAAAATAAACAAATAAATAGTTAACAGAGCAATTGTAAGCCTGCGGATTGAAAATAATCTATACTGTTTTTTTATTTCATTGACCACCTACTTCTGCCAGAGTGAACTTTTCTTTGACTTTCACTCCCTTTGCAGTGCTTTCAAGAGTACAGCATTCAGTATAAAAATCGTGTTCAAAAAATAGAACAAAATCATTTTCTACAGTATCTTTCAGAAGCGATTCTTTTTCCTCGAGGGTTGTTAAAGGTTGAATATCATAGCTCATGATGTAGGGCAGAGGTATATGGGCGCTCGTAGGAAGCACATCAGAAGTGAAAACCACTGTTTTCCCATTATAATTAATAAAAGGAATAGCCTGACCCATAGTATGACCGTTGTATATTTTATATCGGAAACCGGGGAAAAGCTCACCATCTTTTTCAAAAAGATTTAAACGATCCTTCATAGGCAAAAGATTTTCGGGCGGGTACGAAGGTTTTTCACGCTTATTAGGATTTATTGCCCATTCCCATTGCTGACGGCTCACATGAAATACAGCATTTGGAAATGCCAGGAACAGATCCCCGTTTTCATTTTCATCAACACTGCCTCCACAATGATCAAAATGCAGATGGGTGAGAAATACATCGGTGATGGAATCCATGCTGAAACCATGTTTTGTAAGAGAATTTTTAAGGTTTACAATGGAATCGTCGAGGTGGAAATATAAAGTGTTCTTATCCTTGTTTTTATTGCCCATGCCATTGTTTATCAGAATTATGCGATCGCCATTCGCAACAAGTAAACAACGCATGCTCATGTTGATCAGATTGTTTTCATCAGCAGGATATGTTCTGCTCCACAATGATTTGGGCACAACCCCGAACATGGCGCCCCCGTCTAATTTGAAATGACCGGTTTCAATTGCGAAAAGTTGCATAATGATATTTTTTTAAAAAACATCAGCAATTATGCTTTGTTCAAAAAACTGCCGGAATTATTGAAGTCAATTTTTAAGATAAGGGTGGAAATGAGATTTTTACAAAACAGTCTGTAAAGAACTTAATCATATGCAGAAGTCTTGGCCCTTCAACCGGTAAGTAACACAAAATTTACGGCTGAATAATTTAATTATTCTGTTTAGTACTTTTCAGTATCAGTCGCAACGACGTGTCCTTGGTAATGTAAGCCCATGCCCAGTTTATAAAAATTATAAGTTTATTCCTAACGCTAAGAATAAGCATCAGATGCAGGAACATCCATACCATCCACGCAAACATCCCCTGAAACCTGATAAAAGGCAGATCAACTACTGCTTTATTTCTGCCTATTGTTGCCATGGTTCCAAGGTCTTTGTATTCGTAATCTACCGGTTTCTGACCCAAATGCATTCTTTTCAGGTTTTTGGCAAGATTCTTTGCCTGATTAATTGCAACATTTGCCAATTGCGGATGCCCTTTCGGATATTTAGGAGTAGTCATAAGCGCCATATCGCCTACTACAAATATGTTATCGCTTCCGATTATTTTATTTATTCTGTCCACCTTAATGCGATTACCTGCTGTAAGCCAGGCATCAGGAATTCCTTCCACTGTATTGGCTTTTACACCTGCAGTCCAGATCAGATTTTTTGTTTTTATGATGCTTTCATTATTTAAATACAGGGTCTCGCCATCATAATCAGTTACCAGTGTTTCAGTGAGGATTTGCACTCCCATTTTTTGAAGGTATTTATATGAAGCCTTTTTTGAGGAGTCGCTCATATTGTTTAAAGTGTATTTACTCCCTTCAACAAGAATGATCCTGAACTTCGAAAAGTCAATTCCCGGAAAATCTTTTGGCAAAATATTCTTTTTGATCTCTGCAAATGCTCCGGCAAGCTCTACGCCTGTTGGTCCAGCGCCAACAATTACCAGATTCAGCAAACTATCCTTTTCGCTTTCCTTTACTGAAATAATATCTTCAAAGGTTTGTAAGATATGATTTCTGATAGAAATTGCATCATAGGTTGTTTTTAGAGTTAATGCATTTTTTTCTATTTTCTTGTTTCCAAAAAAATTACTCTGGCAGCCTAAGGCAAGAACCAAATAATCGTATTCATAATCTCCTGTACTTGTTGTGATGCTGTTAGCCGATGTGTTGACCTTTAGAACTTCTGCAAGCCTGATTTGTATATCCCTTTTTTTTCTGAATATATGCCGTAAAGGGAACGAAATACTCGAAGGCTCGATTTGAGAAGTTGCTACCTGATAAAATAAGGGTTGAAACTGATGATGATTGATCTTGTCAATCAGTGTGATATCAAATAATTTGTCGTCCAGTTTTTTAACAAGGTTAATGCCGGCAAAACCACCTCCAACTACTATTATCTTTTGTTTTGCTTCCATTTTATTACCTCTGTATCATTTAGTTTTATAATAAATTCAGTTTTTTTGTTAAACATGCATATATTTTCATATTATTTCCAAATAAAAATGGAGTTTGGTTGTAACCAGGTTTATAAAGAACATAATAACAAAAAACTAATTAATATAGTCCTGATTTACAACAGACTACACTTTATTAAGAGAACATAAACCCCGTGATTTTGTTCAATCTGAAGTGCCAAATATCATATATAAGATGGCTATGATTTTTGCCTGTTTTCATCAAAACCCGCGTTAAGAAAAAAATTAAATCAAATGGAATGTTGCTTATCTGGTAAGAGATTGTTGATCAGTGAGTTATTTGCGGACTAATAATTCACTGAATCCAACTTACACAGCAGATTGTTTTTTTGATAATAAAAGAAAGCAATAATATCTCAGCGAGAGACTAAGACAACCTAAGGGTTTACTCGTAAATTTTGGGTTCTATTTCACCACGAAGCACCATAAGTCCGTTCATTGCAAGAGCACGCATTTCGTCTTCACCGGGATAAACATATACCGGCGCAATACGATGTACCCGTTCCATAATACGGTTCACAAACCATGCACTTTTCGCAATTCCACCGGTGATAAGGATTCCGTCAACATGTCCGTAGAGAACAGTTGACATTGCTCCTATATATTTTGCTACCTGATATGCCATCGCATCAAAAATCAGTAATGCTTCCTTATCGCCTTGCTGAACCCTTTGTTCAACTTCGTAGGCACTGTTAGTTCCGAGGTGTGCTACCATTCCGCCTTCTCCTTTTGCCATTTTCAGCAATTGTTTTTCAGTATATTTCCCGCTGAAACATGCTTTTATAAGATCAGCAGTAGGCAATGTTCCGCTGCGCTCCGGTGAGAACGGTCCTTCTCCGTCCAGCCCCTGGTTTACATCAATTACACGTCCGTTTTTATGAGCCCCAATAGTAATGCCACCTCCAAGATGAACAACAATGAGGTTTAGCTCTTCATATGCTTTCATAATTGATTTGGCATGTGCACGGGCTACTGCTTTCTGGTTCAGAGCATGAAATATTGAGATCCTTTTGAATGCAGGATGCCCTGAAATACGTGCAATATCCTGTAGTTCGTCAACTACAACAGGATCAGCAATATATGCTTTTGCGTCAGGAAGCGTTTTGGCAATATCATCGGCAATAAGTCCGCCAAGATTACTTGCATGTTCACCCATAGGACTATTGCGCAGGTCGGCTTTCATTTTTTCATTAACTAAATAAACTCCCGAAGGAATTGGTTTAAGCAGTCCGCCTCTGCCTACCACAGCGCGTATCATCCCAAGAAGAATTTCAGCTTCCTGCATTTCCCTGTAAATAATGTCTTTACGGTATGAATACTGATCGGTTATTTTATCAAATTTTGATAATTCTTCATTGGAATGGCTGATGTTTTTAACCAATACAGGCGATAATCCTGCATAAACAGCGATTTTAGTAGAAGTAGAACCTGGGTTTATTGCCAGAATACGAAATTCTTCCATGAACTGATAAATAATGATTTTTTAATATTAACTGATAGCTGCTGCAAGAGCAATTGACATGAGCTTACTTCTTTCAGAGTCAGCCCTTGAAGTTAGCACAATAGGAACTCTGGCACCCATAATAACTGCAGCAGTGGTTGCTCCTCCAAGAAAGTTCATTGCTTTGTACAACACATTTCCGCTGTTGATATCCGGAGTAACTATCAGGTCAACATCTCCGGCCACATCGCTAACTATTCCCTTGTGCTGAGCCGATTCGGCCGAGACTGCATTATCAAGTGCAAGAGGTCCGTCAATGATACATCCTTTTATCTGTTTGCGGCGGTTCATTTGAGTAAGCATAGCAGCATGAACGGTGGCTTCCATCTTTGGATTTACTGTTTCAACAGCTCCTATCACAGCCACTTTGGGCTCTTTTATTCCAAGCTTATGAAAAACCTCAATTGCATTTTGAACCAGACTCACTTTATCATCAAATTCAGGTGCTACATTCATAGCTGCATCAGTAACGCCAAGTAGTTTGTGATAAAACTGTGTTTCAAATAATGCTACATGACTAAGTACAGCTCCCTTGCGTAATCCATTTTCTTTATCGAGTACTGCTTTAAGCATAGGACCGGTTCCTACCAGCCCTTTCATTAAAATATCGGCTTTTTTATTCCGAATCAGAGAAACAGCTTCTACAGAAGCCATAAATGGATCGGCAATATCAATTATTTCAATTGTTGAGAGGTCAAAGCCAAGTTCCTGCGCTATTTTTTTGATAGCTTCTTTTTCTCCAACAAGGATAGGTTCTGCAAAACCTTCGTTTTTAGCCATCATCAGGGCCTCAAGAACATGTCTGTCGGCAGCAGCAGCAACGGCTACCCGACATTTGCCTTTCTGTTTTGCAAGTTCAAGAAGTATGCTCAATGATTTTAACATGATAGGGTAATTTAGTGAAGAATTATTGTTTTTTATCTAAGATATTGCAAAATAATGAAAAATTTATGGATTTTTTGACAGTTGAAATATTTTACTGCTTGTGTGAATCAATAATACGCTGTATTGAACGAATACAAACAGGGCAGAAATTATCGTAACCTGCTGACTTCATGGTGCAATCGTAAAACGGACGATAAACTCCTTTTGCCATATATCCTCCGCCTTCAAAAACTCCTACTGTTTTTCGGTATGCCTCGTCGGCGGGTGTGGGAATAGGAGTTCCGGGTTCAATCATATCCGCCCATTTTCTATCAAAATCAATCATTGTCGTCAGATTGGGCTCCCAGGGTTCAACTTGCAGATTGTAAAAATCCTCATACGCAACTTCTGACGAATAGTATTCATCGCCTAACCCTGCCAGGGCATGGCCAAATTCGTGGATAAATACATAATCAGCCTGAAAATGATCAGTAGTGGTGATTGCATAATAATTATAAATGCCTCCTCCACCATATTTCTTGCTGTTAACCAGAATGATCATCTGATCGTAGGGTACATTGGCAGCTATATTTCTTACACTTTTTAAATCCATGGTTGTAAGATAGCGGTCTACCCCAAAAGTGTAAAAATTACTGTTTACAGCAGTTTGCTTCCAGATGTTTTGCCCTGGGATGTCTATCCCTGATTCGTTGGAAGGTGCCAAAACAGCGCGTATATTGATGAAATCCTGATTTTCAGAAAAAGGTTTTGCTTTTAACAAATAATCCGCAAAGCGAAGGCAATCGTTACGGAATTTTGGCATTTCGTCTTTTGTGTATCCTTCGGGTATGAACACGATATCCAATGCATTCCATGTGTCATTTGACAATGATACTTCGAAAACCGGAAAAACTGATTTACGCTCTTTGGAAATAAAAATACTTGCTGGGTCAATCAAATAGCGAAATTTTTCGATCCATTCATTGTTATAATCTCTGGTATAGAATACCACATTTACTTTTTGCAGAGGAAATGGAAAAACTATGCTTTCGTTAAAAGTCCGCCAGGTTTCTTTGGCTTCGGCGGTGGTTTGCCATTCGTTAAAAAGTGAACTGTAAGTATGTGAATAAATCAGAATATTATTCAAATACTCATAAACTTCAAATTTGTGATTGCCATAATCAAACTGATCAAATAACTTTGTTTTTGAACCACCCCAAAAAGGCTCTTCAATCAGTTCATCAATTGAGATGATTTCGGTTTCATAATTACCGGTTCGAAAATAATCCAGCCTTAATGTTTTGAAACTGAAGTAGTCATCAAAATTTGGAAATACGTTTAGTGTGATAAGGCTAAACAGAATTATAAACAGAGTTCTCATAATAACTGGTGTTATCTTTTCGGCGTGAAAGTACTAATTTGTTTAATAAAAAATGTGCCGAATAGGGATTAAATTTAAAAGCAGATATTTTTTAATACAGAAATAACAAAATTACTGGTCATTATTTTGCTCAAAAGCGGGTTCAAATACTTTCAGTTCAAATCGTTCTCCGTCAAAAACTGCGTAACTGTAGTGAATTAGCCAATCGCCCAGGACGATTAATCTGGTATTGTTTTTTAAAATAATATCGGTTGGCATATGGCGATGCCCGAAAACAAAATAATCAATATCAGGATGCTCATCCAGTTTCGTAAGGCTGTAGCTGTACATCATCTCCTCTTCAATCGGCGGGAAGCCATATTTTTCTTCCCGTGCGTTATTGGCACAACGACTCTTTCTTGAGAAAAATAATGCAATGCCTGAGCCCAGATCAGGATGCAGCCATCTGAAAAGCCATTGGTTAAAACGATTCTGAAATATTCTTTTCATGAATTTATATCCGAAATCCCCCGGACCTAGTCCATCGCCATGAGCAAGAAAAAAACGTTTTCCGTAAATATCCGTGAGCAGCGTGTCGTCATGAAGTTGAATGCCTACTTCCTTTTTTAAATAATCTTTAGCCCATATGTCGTGATTGCCTTTGAAAATATGTACCGGAATCCCTGAATCGGTAATTTCAGCGAGCTTCCCGAGTAATCTGACGTATCCTTTTTGAATAACGGTTTTATATTCGAACCAGAAATCAAAAATATCTCCCATCAGATAAATAGCTTCAGCATCTTCTTTGATTTCATCAAGCCACCGGATCAATAATTTTTCGCGTTTAAAACTGGCTTCATAGGTAGGTATTCCCAAATGAAAGTCAGAAGCAAAATAGATTTTTTTATTATTGGAGTCCGGCTTCACTTGCTTTGTTTTAATTATGAAAATAATTGAAAATGAATTATATACCTGTTAATAATTCTTTGATCAATAATGTTACTTTTGGTTCGACCCGTGAAGCTGCAGCAATAACATCATTATGCGAAACCTCAACAATTTTGCCTGTTACACCAAGGTCGGTAATAACGCTTATTGCAAAACAAGGTATATCCATTTGTCTGGCCACAATCACTTCAGGGATGGTTGACATACCAACAGCATCGGCGCCAATGGTTCTGATATAGCGATACTCGGCAGGGGTTTCGTACATTGGCCCTGTTACGGCAGCATATACACCGGTTTGATATTTAATGTTGTGCCGACGTGCAATTTTTATGGCTTTATGGATAAGTTCATCACTATAGGCTTCGCTCATATCAGGAAAACGAGGACCAAACTCATTGTCGTTAGGACCTATCAAAGGATTAGTTGGCAACAGATTAATATGATCGGTGATGATCATCATATCTCCGATTTCAAATTCAGGATTTACTCCCCCGCTTGCATTTGATAGTATTAATGTTCTTATACCCAGTAACTTAAAAACTCTGATGGGAAATGTTACTTCCTGCATGGTATAGCCTTCATAATAATGAAAACGACCCTGCATTGCAACAATATTTTTGCCGCTGAGAGTGCCAAAAATCAAACGGCCATTATGTCCATCAACCGTTGAAACCGGAAAATTTGGAATCTCCTGATAAGGGATACTTTCCTCAATAGTTATTTCATTTATCAGCCCTCCTAATCCGGTGCCAAGAATAATCCCGACTTCAGGTTTGGTTTTTATTCTGGTTTGAATGTATTCGTGAGTTTCCTTTATTTTTTTCAACATAATCAAAAATTTGACGATCAAAGAAATTTTTCCCTCCATTGTGAAAATCAACTTCAATGGAAATGTAATGAATCGGCAAATTTACAACCAATTCCCAAATCTCAGGATTTTTCAGCCGCATATAATCCTTCTCGGTCGTTACCAGGATCTTGTTTTTTGTGTAGATATCATTCCATTTCTGGTTTATCATTTCAATATCTGAAGCATTGTATTGGTGGTGATCCGGAAAAGTAACCGTGATTAACTCAGAACATTGCTTTTTTAGATGATGCTCAAGCGGATAAGGGTTCGCAATACCGGAAAACAATAAAATTGTGTTTATTGTCTTTATTTTCTGATCCTGACTTATCTGTGAATTAACCGGAGTCAACATGCCATATTTAATATAAGAAAGGTAAATATTTTGGTGTATTTGTGGTTTAAGCGAATCAACAAGTTGTTTATGAACAATTGGCGAATACACCCTTCCGGTTTTAGTAACAACTATTATGTCGGCACGTTTGGCTCCGCGCCTTGGCTCACGCAGATTACCCGAAGGCAAAATATAATCGTTTGAGTAAAGCTGAAAATAGTCAGTCAGTAATATTGAAAGACCCGGTTTCACAGCCCTGTGCTGAAAAGCATCATCAAGAAGAATTATATCAGTTTCAGGAAAACGATGCAATATTTCTTTAATTCCATGTTTTCGGTTTTCATCAACGAATACTTTGATGTTTTCAAACTTATTGACTATTTGCAGAGGTTCGTCACCAACCTCTGTTGCTGTGGAATTAGCAGAGGCTTGTATAAACCCTCTGGTTTTTCTCTTATATCCCCTGCTTAAGGTTGCAATATTGTATTTGCCGGAAAGTAAACGTATAAGGTATTCAATATGAGGTGTTTTACCTGTACCCCCTACTGAAAGGTTTCCTACACTAATAACCGGAATGTCGAATTCTTTGGATTTAAAAATGTTTTTATCATACAACCAATTACGGATAATCATTATTAATCCGTAAATCAGACTGAATGGATATAAAAACAACCTTCGCATTATAAAAGCGTTTAACTGACCCTACCGGCAAAAAACAAACCCCTTCTTTTACTAATAGAGGCGCAAGATACAAAAATTTGTTTTTAGTTCAGGCTGAATTGTTTGCATTTATTATTTAATTTTGTTCATTTAACAATTTCTTAGCATTATTGTCAATGGTTTTAAAAGATCATTAAGAAATTTTGTTTTCCCAAACTTATGTAATGGAAATGGATTTTGTAAATAATAAAGGATTTTATTAATCGTCTAAAATTGATTGAAATTATGCTTACAAAACATATTACCCAATTTCTTGATAGTGAATTTCCGCTTGCTTATCAGGAAGATTATGATAATTCAGGTTTTCAGATAGGCGATCCGGAGCAGGAGATAAACAGCGTGCTGGTTTGTGTTGATGTGACCGAATCAATAATTGATGAGGCTGTTGAAACTGGCTCTGGATTGGTTATTGCCCATCATCCTTTGATTTTTGGAGGCCTGAAAAAAATCACCGGACGAAATTATGTTGAGCGGGTTGTAAAAAAAGCAATCCAGAACAGGATTGGTATTTATGCAATTCATACCAACCTCGACAATCATTATAAAGGACTTAACAAGCATCTGGCTGAGAAATTTGGGCTTTCAAACCTTAAAATCCTGAAACCAAAATCTGAAACTCTCAGAAAATTGGTGACATTTTGCCCTGTTGAACATGCTGCTAAGGTTCGTAATGCTATTTTCGAAGCGGGTGCAGGGCGTATTGGGAACTACGACAGTTGTTCGTATAACACAATGGGAGAAGGCTCATTCAGAGCTTTGGATGAAGCAAATCCATTTGTAGGAAATATTGGGGAAATTCATTTTGAAAAAGAGGTGAAGATAGAAGCAATATTCCCGTCATATCTTGAGCAAACCATTATTGAGAAAATGATTGAAGCTCATCCTTATGAAGAAGTTGCATATGATATTTTACTTTTGGGAAACAGCGATAAATATATTGGCAGTGGTATGATTGGTGAGCTTGATGAAGAAATTTCTGCTTCAGGATTTCTGGAAAAAGTAAAATCAATATGTGGTTTGCCAACGATCAGATACACAGGGGATCTTACCCGGATCATAAAGAAAATAGCTGTTTGCGGTGGCTCAGGAAGTTTTCTGATAAACGATGCTGTGAGAGCCGGTGCTAATGTTTTTTTAACGGGCGATTTGAAATATCATGATTTTTTTATTCCAGAAAATAAGATTATCCTTGCCGATATTGGGCATTATGAATCAGAGCAGTTTAGTAAAGATTTAATTGCGCAGGCACTTATGAAAAAATTTCCTAATTTTGCCGTCCTTAAAACAAAACAAAACACAAATCCGATAAAATATTTGTAATAAATAATTTAATAACCAATGGCAGCCAAAAAGAAAACTGCGAAAGCAGAAGTTGAACAAATTAAACAGGAAGAACCAAAAGTTCAGAAACAAACACCAGTAGCAAATGTTCCTATTCAGGAAGATGCTGATGATACTGTAGTTTCAATTGAAAACAAGCTTATAGCTTTATATAACCTGCAACAGATTGATTCACAGATTGACAGAATAAAGATTGTGCGCGGAGAGCTCCCACTTGAAGTTGAAGACCTTGAAGATGAGGTGGTTGGATTAGAAACCAGGATCTCAAATTTCAAAAAGGAAGGTGAGGGCATAAAAGCTAAAATTAATGAGCTTGAACAAAATATACGGAACAGCAAGGCCCTTTTAGAAAAATACTCTGCTCAGCAAATGAATGTTAGAAATAACCGTGAGTTTGAATCTTTGAAAAAAGAGATTGAGTTCCAGAATCTTGATATAGAACTTTCGGAAAAAAGGATAAAGGAATTTAATCTAAGTCTGGCAGCCAAAAAAGAAGAAATCAGCAAGGCAAAACAAGAGCTTGATGAGCGTCGCGGCGACCTTGATCAAAAGAAGAAAGAGCTTAAAGATATTGTTTCCGAAACTGAAAAGGAAGAGGAAGTGCTTAAGGTTCAATCAGAAAACAATCAGAAAGTGATTGAAGAAAGATTACTCAACGCCTATGCACGAATCAGAAAAAGCGCGCGCAACGGATTGGCAGTGGTAATGGTTGAAAGGGATGCCTGTGGTGGCTGTTTCAGTAAAATTGCGCCCCAGCGCCAGCTTGATATAAAAATGCATAAAAAGATCATAGTTTGCGAATATTGTGGACGTATTCTTGTTGATCCCCTTATTGTGGAAGCAGCCCAGAATAAAGAATGATCTTTGTTTGAAAATAATTGTCTGAGCCTCTTTTTAACGAGGCTCTTTTTTTATAAGCACAATTTTTTGAACCTATTTCCGAATATTGAAAAAACATTTTGCAAAATATTTGCCCAAAGTTTCAATTCCGAAGATACTATTAGTCGTTGTTCTTCTAATTGGCTCAAAACCTATGTTTTCTCAGTATGATTTCAATCCACGCTGTGTAAATGCGTATAATGAAATCATTTCATTGAATTTTAGAGCAGGAAAGAAGCTGTTGGACAAGGAAAAAGAAATTGATTCTGACAATAAAATAATCCTTCTTCTGGAGAATTATATTGATTTTTTAACCCTGGCAATTGGTGAAGATAATTCGGATTTTGAGAAATTATTTCCGCATCGCGCCGAGCGAATTGAAGCATTGCAATCAATAAATTCTGCTTCGCCATGGCACCGGTACACTCAGGCTACCGTATATCTGCAATGGGCTTTTGCAAGGGTTAAGTTTGGTGAATATTTTATGGCCGGTATTGATATGAACCGTGCTTATCGCCTGTTAGCTGAAAACAAAAAGGAAAATCCGGGATTTGTACCTGATTTGTTGCTCGATGGTGTAATGAACGTTCTTATTGGAAGCATCCCAGAAAAATATAAATGGACTGCCAGACTTGCCGGTATGGAAGGCAATATTGAAACAGGAAGGAATAAATTATATGAATTGATACGGATTGCTGAAATAAATCCGTCGTGGAGCCATTTCAGGTCAGAAGCATTTTTTTATCTTTCATTCATTGAAATAAATCTTCATAACGATAAAAACGCTGTCATTGCTTTGCTTAAGCGTATTGAAACATCAAAGGACCTGGCTGGCGGACCATTGATGTGTTATGTTCAGGTAAACCTGAACAAACACATTAAAGAAAATGATAAGGTCATTGAGATTATTGAAAATTGTAACTTTTCCGATAACGCATATCCGTTTTACTATCTTGATTTTGTTTTGGGATGTGCAAAGCTGAACCACCTTGATAAAAATGCAGCCCGTCCTTTGCTTAATTATGTGAACCGTTACGAAGGGTCTAACTATATAAAAAGTGCATATCAGCGGCTGGCATGGAACTCACTGATTAATGGCGACGAAAACGCCTACCATTTTTATATTTCACAGATACCTGATCATGGTAAGGCATTTACTGATGAAGATAAGCAGGCTCAGGCTGAAGCTCTGTCGAACGAATTGCCCAATATAAGATTGCTTAAGGCAAGACTGCTTTTTGACGGCGGGTATTTTAAAACAGCTTTAAAAACTCTGGAAAATGGACTTGCTCCTTCTGATTTGTCGTCAAGAAAAGACTCGCTTGAGTATATTTATCGCAAAGCAAGAATTTTCCATGAATGGGGAAAGATCACTCAGGCTGTTTTAAATTATGGGCTGGTATTAGAATCAGGAAAAGATCAGCCCTATTTTTATGCCGGAAACTCAGCTTTGCAATTGGGTTTGATATACGAAATAATGAAACAGCCCGAAAAAGCCCTGTATTATTATAATATGTGTCTGAAACTACGTTTTGATGAATATCAGACAAGCATACACCAGAAAGCAAAAGCAGGTATAAACCGTATTTCAGGAAAAAAATAACCGGCTGATTAGTTTCAGCCGGTGGCATCCCTGTTTAGGGGAGTATTATGAAAAAAGTATTTCAGAATCTCCATCCAAGTGTGAGCATATACATTTGTTCACTAAAATTTTGTTTTGCAATAGGTGTGAAAAACTCTAATTCAGGATCTGAAGGAACGCTGTACATATAGCGGTTCTCTTTCATTTTGGTATTTACCCAAGCAAAATCAATATAATAATCATGCTGTCTAAAACCCAGTCCCAATGAAGTTTGGGTACTTTTTCCGGTGTTAACGCCTGATTTGTATGGGCTTCCTAAAAGAGCATATCCGCCTCTGAAATATATATCGCTAATCCTCCATTCGGTTCCAAGCCTGAGATTATGTGCTGCGGTATATGAATCACGGATATTTTTATTTTCACTTTCAAATTTATAATCTGATGAGTTCAGCTTTGCTTCAGTATAATCAGCGAATTCGTATTCGGCTGAAACAAATCCTGATTTCCCGAATAAAAAAGATGCACTTCCAATAGCCTTCATAGGCGTGGTTAATTCATATTTAAACCTTCCGCGGGGCGACTCAGCAGATTTCTTAATGATCTCATTGTCAATAAAAAGCTCTGAATTCATGCTCACCCGCCATTTGTCTTCCATATTTGAATAATAAGTTGGTGTGTGAAAAGCTACGCCTAAACGCAACCAGTCGCCAACTCTTCCAATTGCACCAAGTTTCAGATTTACTCCTGTTCCTCTTGTTTCAATTATTTCACGTCTTTTCATCGAGATAAATTCAGGATATTTATTCTGAGGGTCAGTTTCGCTGAAAACCGATTCATAATTATAACGTATCATTGGTATTCCAACAGCAGCTCCGAAATAAAATACATCATTATAATCCGAACCAAAACTAAACAGAAGCTCTCTCATTGATCCTTCGGTAATGATCTTCTCTTCCTGCATTACATTTCCCCAGTAAGCGTCATTATTGTAGAACAGGTTTACGTCTTCCCAAATAAGCCAAGTGTCATATGCCAGTTGTGTTGAAAATTGATCAAGTTCTTCAGGAGGAGTATAATCAGCCAGATGCACATAATTTGAAAGCAAGGAACTATTGTCGTTATACCCTTTGATATAGGCACGGTTGTTGAAATTATTTATCCTGTTATATCCAAAACCAAATTGAATCCGGTTTGAACCACCGCTGGAATATACAAAACCTATATTGCCCAATCCGAGATTATACTTGTCGTCGCTATGAAGTTCATCGAAATAACTAACCTCAGTTTTTCGAAAATTGATCAGAGGAGTTAAAACAAATTCCGATTTACGAAACATTCCAATTCCGGCAGGATTTACTCCAATAGCCGAAAAATCAGCACCAATGGCACCAAAGGCACCGCCTGCTGCCATATATCTGGCTGTTCCCGTCATTGAGGTTTTTGAAAATCGCAAGGCATCTTCCTGATTTTGAGAGAAAAGCAGTAGTGTAGAGAGCAAAAGCCCTGTTGTTATAAACAATCGTAGTTTCATAGTTTAAGTCTCTTTCTTTTTTAATTCAGTTGATTTATTATCTCCCGCCTCTTCCTGATGATCTTGAAGAACCTGAAGAAGAACTTCCTGAAGATCCGGATGAATGAGAGCTGCTGCCACTTGATCGTGAAGGTGCAGAATAGCCTGAACTTCTTGAACTTGATGGCGGTGGGCTGCTGCTCCTTGACGGTGCAGAATATCCTGGTGAGGATGATCGTGAAGGCTGAGATTGCATTGATCTCGGAGGTGCTGTCTGACGATTTTCACCTTGCCTTGGAGGAGCTTCATACCTGGGCTGAGCCGAAGGCTGACGTCCTGGACTTTCCTGTTGCGGTCTTTGTATTTCATGACCCGGATAAGTTTGCTGTTGCGGCTGCCTTTGTACTTCACGGCCGGGTGCGTTTTGTTGTTGCTCTGACCTTGAAGGAGTTTGAAAATCTTCCTGCCTCTGAGGACTTGTACTTTCAGTCGGGCGGGTTATTCCTCTCGGATTCCTGTAGGCAGGATTAGTGAACTCTTCGCTGGATTTGGGCTTTGTATATCTTGGCGAAGTATAAGGCTGTGGCTCCCTCTGAATCTGCTCTTTTTGAGGCGACTGTGTTGAAGGTCTCTGATAGGTTTGGGTTTCACGGCCACTTTCACGAATATATTGATAGGTACGTTGGTTGGGTTCAACCTTTCTTCCGGTTTGATTTGTAGAAGGTCTTTCAGAAACAGGACGCTCATAAGATGGTCTTTGTGTTTCAGAACTACCGGGTCTCTGAGTTCCTCTGCCGGTGCTTACATCTCTTGAAGTTGAAGTGCCGGATTCCTGAACTGAAGGACGCCCCTCACTTCTTTGTGTTTCTGTAATAGGCCTGCCCTGACGTGAAGCTTCAATATTGCCGTCAGGTCTTGAAGTACGGTCAGTAGTAACAGAACCTCTGGGTGTATTGATTTCTTCCTGAACTTTTTCAACTCCGCCACCTGAACCCGGTCTTCCACTTCTGCCGGAAGAACCGCTGCCGGTATTACTGGCAAATGAAGATCTTGGTCCGTAATAATAAGAGTTCTGATCATAGCTGTTATTATACCATCCGCCTGAGCCATAATATGGATATCCCAGGTAGCCATCCCAGTATCCGTGCCAGTAGCCACGGTTGTAGCCTGACCAGTATGAATAGCTGTTCCAGCCATAATAATAATGCGGATATCCAAAGCCATACATGTAGTAGGGGTCATACCATACTGACCAGTATGTTCTTCTTGGCCAGCCCCATCCGTAATAGAATGAATATGAGGGCCACCAGTTATAGCCGGCGTAAATACTTGTGCCCCAATAAAAAGGATCGTAATTATACCAGTACATATTGGTATAATAATCGTGGTAATAAGAGTTGAATCCGTAAGGTTGGTGGAACCTTCTGATTCTGGCGGCATATGAATAATCATAATAATCACCGTAATAATTATTGATTATGGTATTGCCATCCGGGTCAGTATACGATTCTGATTCGGTGTAATAATTGTTATAATCCTGATCAGTGTAGTAGCTTGTATCGTCAGCAACCGCCTGCTCCTGAATTTCATCGGATTTGATAGTTTGCTGCTGATCTGGTGCCTGTGTGACAACAACTTCTTTAACAGCTATTACCGGATCGTTAGGAGAATAATAAACATCGTCATATGATGTTGAAACTGATCTGGTAATACCGCAGGATGATAGCAATATCACTGCAAAAAGACTAAGGATTGAAATGGGTTTCATTGTTCTGCTCTCCCTGAAAAATAAGTTATTTTGTATAATTCTTGATTTCATAGCTGTAATATTTGTTACTTTTGCCGTTTTCAAATACTTTTTAGGTACTAAATAGAATACAATTTTCATACCATAATAGTAAATAATGGCAAAAGATTTTCCTTCAAGGGCAGAAAATTATGCCCAATGGTACAACGACCTGGTTATTAAAGCCGATCTGGCTGAAAACTCTGCGGTTCGCGGTTGTATGGTTATTAAACCTTACGGATATGCGATCTGGGAAAAAATGCAGGCTGCACTTGACGATATGTTTAAAAAAACAGGTCATGTAAACGCTTATTTTCCAATATTCATACCAAAATCATTTTTCAGCCGTGAAGCAAGCCATGTGGAAGGGTTTGCAAAAGAATGTGCTGTAGTAACCCATTACCGGTTGAAAAATGACCCTGAAGGCAAGGGAGTTGTCGTGGATGAGGAAGCAAAACTTGAAGAAGAACTTATCATACGACCCACATCAGAAACAATCATCTGGGATACTTACCGGAACTGGATACAGTCGTACCGCGATCTTCCATTGCTCATAAATCAGTGGGCAAATGTGGTGCGCTGGGAAATGCGAACCCGTTTGTTTTTAAGGACTGCTGAATTTTTATGGCAGGAGGGTCATACAGCTCATGCTACAAAAGAAGAAGCTATTGAAGAAACCGAACGTATACTTAATGTGTATTCTGATTTTGCTGAAAACTGGATGGCTCTTCCGGTACTTAAAGGTTTTAAATCAGAGAATGAACGCTTTGCAGGTGCTATTGAAACTTATTGTATTGAAGCGCTTATGCAGGATGGCAAAGCTTTACAGGCAGGTACCTCTCATTTTCTCGGGCAGAATTTTGCGAAAGCTTTTGATGTGAAGTTCTTAAATCAGTCAAATCAGCTTGATTATGTATGGGCTACTTCATGGGGAGTCTCTACCAGGCTTATAGGTGGATTAATCATGGCTCACAGCGATGATAATGGTCTTGTTCTGCCGCCTAAACTTGCTCCGCTCCAGGTAGTTATAGTTCCTATCTATAAATTGCCTGAGCAACTTGTAGCAATCACTGAAAAGGCAGTACAGATAAAAAATGCTCTTGAAGCAAAAGGTATCTCAGTAAAATACGACGACAGAGATACTTTTAAGCCGGGCTGGAAATTCAATGAATATGAATTTAAGGGCGTGCCTGTGCGTCTTGCTATAGGACCACGGGATCTTGAAAACGGCACTGTTGAGGTTGCCCGTCGCGACACCCTTGAAAAGACTGTTTTTCAGATAACTGATATTGAAAATAAGGTTATTAATTTGCTTGATAATATACAAAAGAACCTTTTCCAGAAAGCTTATGCTTTCAGAGAAAACAATACCCACCAGGTTGATTCATGGGAAGAATTCTGCGATGTGATTGAAAATAAAGCAGGATTTGTTTCAGCTCACTGGGATGGAACACCTGAAACCGAACAAAAGATTAAGGAAGAAACAAAAGCAACAATAAGGGTCATACCTTTGGATGCAAAAACTGAACATGGAAAATGCGTATATTCAGGAAAGCCGTCAACCAAAAGGGTGATATTTGCAAGAGCATATTAATATGATGCAATTATTTAAAATTCAGAATGTTAAGGGATTAAAAATTGCATTTAAGTAATTTATTGGATTTTTGATTTGCCCCGGCATTGTTTTTTTTAATTCCCGGCTATCATTTTCAAAATTTATATTATGACTGATTTTTCACCGGCATTGGCTTCTTTTCAGAGACTCCTTGAAATAATGGACGACCTGAGAGAAAAATGCCCCTGGGATAGTACCCAGACTATTGAAACCCTCCGTTATCTTACCATTGAAGAAACTTATGAACTATCTGAGGCAATTCTTGATGGTAACATGAATGAAATAAAGAAAGAATTGGGCGACCTGTTGCTTCATATAGTTTTTTACAGCAAAATTGGATCGGAGCAGAATTCATTTACTATAAAAGACGTTATTGACGGAATAAATCAAAAGCTTGTGATGCGTCATCCGCATATTTACGGTGATGTTGTGGTTGATGATGCCGAAGATGTAAAAACCAACTGGGAAAAAATAAAATTGCAGGAAGGAAATCGTTCGGTACTTGGCGGGGTGCCTGTTTCATTACCGGCTATGGTAAAGGCGTACCGTATCCAGGAGAAGGCTCGTGGTGTGGGTTTTGACTGGGAAGAACCACATCAGGTTTGGGATAAGGTGATGGAAGAAGCTGCTGAATTGAAAAACACTCTTGAAACTAATGATGAAAAGAAAAGAGAAGAAGAGTTTGGTGATCTGCTTTTTGCCTTGGTTAACTACGCACGCTTTATTGGTGTGAACCCGGAGGATGCCCTCGAAAGAACAAATAAAAAATTCATCCGTCGTTTTACCTATCTTGAAGATGAAGCCCGTAAAAATGGAAAATCACTGAAAGACATGACCCTTGAAGAGATGGATGAATACTGGAATAAAGCTAAGAATGGTGAATAGAAGAATTTTTCGGAAATATAAAAACAACATAAGCTTTTCTGTTTGAAAAAAATTCTCATCATAAGGTTTAGTTCAATCGGCGATATTGTGTTAACTACTCCTGTGATTCGCTGCCTGAAAAAGCAAATACCGGATGCTGAGATCCATTATTGTACCAAAAAGCAGTATGAACCCGTACTTTCCGCTAATCCGTTCATTAACCGGATACATTGTCTGGAAGATGGTCTAGTGAAGCTTGCATCATTATTGAAAAAAGAGAAGTTTGATTTTGTGATTGATCTTCACAACAATCTCAGATCTGCTATTTTAAAAATTATATTGTGCAGGCCTGTTGGTTCTTTCCCAAAACTTAATCTCGAAAAATGGTTAATTGTCCGTTTTAAGATTAACCGCCTTCCTGATATTCACATTGTTGACCGCTATTTTAAAGCTGCTGCCCGTTTGAATATTTCCAATGATGGTCAGGGCCTTGATTATTTTATTCCTGAGAGCGATTCTTACCATTCATCCTGGCTGCCCGAAAGTCATCAAAAAGGGTTTATTGGCTTCGTGATAGGAGGAAAGCACAACACCAAAATTTTTCCAATGGAAAAAGTGCTCGCCGTATGCAAATTACTTGATTTTCATGTTGTATTGCTTGGTGGAAAGGAAGACAGACATAATGGTGAGAAAATTACAAATGTTTTGCCTGAAAAAGTATTTAACTCATGCGGGCTTTTCTCTGTTAACCGCTCGGCGGCTTTGGTTCAGCAAGCTTCTCTGATAATAACCAACGATACCGGTTTGATGCATATAGCTGCTGCATTCAAAAAGAAAATAGTCTCATTATGGGGCAACACAATACCTGAGTTTGGTATGTATCCATATTTACCCGAAGAATTAAAACACAACTCAGTGATTTTTGAAATAAAGGACCTTGATTGCCGTCCCTGCAGCAAAATAGGTTTCGACGAATGTCCTAAAAAGCACTTTAACTGCATGAACCTTCTGGATGTTTCTGTAATTGCTAAAACCGCTAATAAACTTGCTGATTCACAGAAATGAAAGTCTTATTGCTTTAATTGTCCGGCATTATTTCGAGCACAAAACCTTTAGGTTTGAACACTAATAAAACATCTGAACAAATTCCGGAGAATTGCTGTAATACTTCATTATCAAATAATATAACAGGAATCCGTATCTGATGGATTTAATAATACTACCGGTTGTTTTATCCTCTTACAAAAGGATTGCTAAATTTCTCGTTGCCAATGGTTGTAGTATCTCCATGCCCTGGGTAGACGATATAATTATCGGGAAGAGAATATAATTTTTGGGTGATACTTTCAGTAAGAATGTCAAAATCGCCTGTGAGCAGGTCAGTACGGCCTATACTTCCGTTAAAAAGTACATCTCCGGTGATCACGAAGCTTTGTTCATGGTTTATAAGACAAACCGAGCCATCAGCATGGCCGGGAGTATAAAGAACTTCGAGAGTTGAATTGCCAAAACTTATTTTATCACCTTCATCAATAAATTTCTCAGGCATTATCATATCAGAAACCTGGATCCCGAACATAGCCGCATAATCTGATACATTGTTTAAAAAGATAGTTCCTGCATTATGTATAATTGGCTTAAGATTGAAGGTTCTGAAAATGAAATTATTACCCAGAATATGATCAATATGTGTATGAGTATTAATAATAGCTACCGGTTTTAGCTGATTATCAAAAATATAGGCACTCAGTTCCGATTCTTCCTGTTTGGTATAACAACCAGGGTCAATAATAATGCATTCTTTGGTATCGTCGTGTAAAATATAGGTGTTTTCCTGAAAAGGGTTAAAAACAAAAACTTTAATCTTGATCATAAGTTATAAATATAGCTGATAAAGGTTTTTGCAAAAATATACATAAGCTGCAAAGTACCGTTAAAGGAATATGTGTTAATTTAGCTGCTCAACTTTATTGTTATGCATCATATACCGGCAATAAGAAGAATTAATTCAGCCATGATTATGGTTGCGTTTCTGCTATTTTTGCTGTTGCCGGGTTCTTTGCATGCTCAGTTTTATTATGGTTCGCAACAAAATTTTGGACGCTCAAGGGTAAGTTATATTGATTTTTTATGGACTCATTATCGTTTTGATGATTTTGACACTTATTTCTATCTGAACGGCGAGCATCTTGCAGCTTATACCGCATTTATGGCGCAACAGGAAATACCAAGGATTGCCGGCATGCTCGAAACGTCGCTTCAGGATAAATTGCAGTTTGTGATTTTCAATCGTCTCAGCGATGTGCGCCAAAGCAATATAGGTTTGCAAAATGAAATGCAATACACCTACAACACAGGAGGAATTACCCATATAGTAGGCAAACGCGTTTTTCTGTATTTCGATGGTAATTACAATCATTTCGACAGGCAGATACGGGCCGGGATTGCGCATGTGCTTATTCAGCAGTCATTATACGGAGGCAGTATCAGCAGTCAGGTAGTTTCTTCTGCAATGTCAAAGCTGCCACAATGGTATATTAATGGGTTGGTTTCGTACATTGCAGAGCCATGGAGTGTTGAAACCGATAATATTGTCAGAAATGCCTTTCTGAGCAATCGCTATAAACGCTTTAACCAGCTTGAGGGTCAGGATGCTATGTATGCAGGCCACTCGGTTTGGAAATATATTGCCGATAAATATGGTGAAACCATGCTGTCGAATCTGGTTTATATGAACCGGCTTGGTCGTAGCCTTGAAAATGGAATAGTCTACATTCTTGGCATTTCGTTGAAGACTCTGCTTAAGGAATGGAAAGAGTATTATCAGGAAATGTATGAACCATCAGGTCAGAATCTGCCAAGCGCTGCAAAGAGTATAAATATAAAGAACCGTAATGGTGAGGTTTATAAGAATCTTCGCATTTGTCCTGACGGACGTCATATTACTTATGTTTCGAACCATCTTGGGCGTTATAAGGTGATCCTTCACGACATGTTTACCAATAAAAAGCGGGTGTTGCTCCGGGGAGGATACCGGCTCGAAGAAATAATTGATCTGTCTTATCCACTGATTGCCTGGCATCCTTCGGGCAGGCTACTGGCTATTATAGCCGAAGATAAAGGATTCCTGAACCTGTACTTTTATAATCTGGATGACAAGGATATCACTCAGCAACATATGGTTAATTTTGAAAAAGTGCTTCATTTTCAATATTCTGACGATGGTTTCTATTTTGTTTTATCAGGGGTTCAAAAAGGAGAGACTGATCTTTATCTTTATCATATTCCTTCAAATTCTTTTGAAAAAATAACCAATGATATTTTTGACGACAATACTCCGGCATTTATAAACAAATCCGGCAGGGTGCTTTTCAATTCAAAACGTCCTGCTGATTCTCTGGACCTGACTACCAGGTTTGATTTTCAGCCTGCATCGGGCTATTATAATTTATTTATGTACGATCGCAGTAATAAAAGCAAAACCTTGCGGCGCATGATCTATGAGCCCGCATCAAATCAAACTCACCCCCTTGAATACGAAAAGAACTATTTTTCGTACCTGAGTGATGAAAGTGGTATAACAAACCGCTATTTAGGCCGGTTCGACAGTGTTATAGCCTATGTTGACACAGCTACTCATTACCGGTATTTTGTTGAATCAATGGCTGTAACTGATTACCCGGGCGATATTGTTTCATATGATATAAACCACTCGGCAGGGCTGCTTGGCGAAATTGTTTTTTATAAAGATAAGTATTTTATTGGAATTCAGCCACTTGAATCTCCTGAAGAGCTTGTTGCTACACATCCAGGAATTTCACCTTATGTTGCAGCTAAATTTCAAAACCTACCTGAAATACCGAAAAAGGAAGGCGCTCAGGAGAAACCGGCAGCAATAAAACCAAAACGTTTTCGCAGTGTAATGGAAAATGAGGTTGAATCAAAAATTCATATTGACGATATTGTTGAATCGGATCATGAACTTTTTACTGATACAGTTCCGCAAGAGCTAATACCTAGGCGATTGGAAGTGCAACCTGAGAAAACAAAGGATACTGTTGATAAGTTCAGAGTGCCTAAAAGGTTGAATTATAATGTGGAATATTTTATTGATCAGTTGGTTAACCAGCTTGATTTTACCTATATGGCTGCTACATATCAGCCTTTTACAGGCAGTAAAAGTCCGCTGTTCTTAAGCCCCGGGTTAAATGCATTTTTAAGTGTCTCATTAGTTGATCTGCTTGAAGATTACAGAATTATTGGAGGGGTGCGTCTAAGTCCTGATTTTGTTAATAATGAGTACCTGTTAAGTTTAAAGAATTATAAGCACAGATTAAATAAGGAATATTTGTTTTATCGCCAGACTATTGATGAAACCCGTGAATCACAGACCATACGATATTATCATTCTTTGGTGCGTCACAGGGTTCATGAGTTTCATTATATCTTAACCTGGCCGTTTACACGTGTACTTAGTCTGAAAAGCAGCCTGGTTTTAAAAAATGATAAAGCAGTATATCTCGCCCTGGATCGTATAAGTTTACAGGAAGCTGATCAAACAAGGAATTGGGCAGGATTCAAAGCTGAGCTGATCTATGATGATAGTAAATCGTTAGGCACAAATTTGTTTCAGGGTACGCGTGGTAAACTGTTTGGTGAATATTATCAGGGAATTACCAAAGACCATAACAATATGGTAGTTCTGGGTGCAGACCTGAGAAATTATTTGCCAATTCACCGTAACTTTATATGGGCGAACCGGTTTGCAGCCAGTACCTCATTTGGTAACAATCTGCTGATGTATTATTTAGGTGGTGTTGACAACTGGCTTTTACCAAAATTTGATCAGGAGATGAATATTGACCATACACGGCCTTTTGCTTATCAGACACTTGCAACAAACCTTCGGGGGTTTCAGCAAAATATAAGGAATGGCAATAGCTTTGTTGTGATTAATACCGAATTGCGTTTCCCTGTGTTCAGATATTTTCTCAAACGACCTATCAGCATGCAGTTTATTAATGATTTTCAGATAATTGGCTTTGCCGATGCCGGTACAGCATGGACAGGTTTACATCCGTTCATGCCGGGTAATCATTTATTCCGCAAGCATTTTGAACAGCAGCCGTTAAGTGGCTGGATTGAAATACAGAAAGAGCCTGTAGTTTCCGGGCTTGGTACAGGAATCAGAACTTCATTGCTGGGATATTTTGTCCGTGCAGATGTGGCATGGGGTTTTGAGGATAGAAGGTTCTTAAAACCAGTGTTTTATCTGTCGTTTGGAACCGATTTTTGATGTTTTTTCAGCAATTTTTCTTTTTTGATGAACTAAAAACCATTGTTCATTGTTTCTTAAACAAAACAACGAATAAATTTAATAATCTTTAAAATTTTAGAAAAATGGCTACAATAACACTTAAAGGAAATGCTATTCACACTTCCGGCGATTTGCCGGCAATCGGTTCACAGGCCCATGACTTTAAACTGGTAAAATCTGATCTTAGCGAATTAACTTTATCAGAACTCAAAGGTAAAAAAGTTGTATTGAATATTTTCCCAAGTCTTGATACTGATGTATGTGCTGCTTCGGTTCGTAAATTCAACGAAAAAGCCGCCGGTATGAAAAATACTGTTGTGCTGGCTATCTCAAAGGACTTGCCATTTGCAATGGGACGTTTCTGTACTACTGAAGGCATTAACAACGTTGTGTCGCTCTCAGCTTTTCGCAATAGTGAATTTGCGAAAGATTATGGCGTTTGCATTATTGATGGTCCTTTGGCCGGTTTGTTAGCCCGTAGCGTTGTGGTAGTTGATGAAACCGGAAAAGTCATTTATACCGAGCTTGTACCTGAAATTGTTCAGGAACCCGATTACGAAAAAGCTATAGCAGCATTATAAAATCTATGCTACTGGATTGAAAAATGCTTTCGCCCTTGCAGATTTAATGTTTATTGATAATTTTGTGTTATTAATTCACCAATAGTGTGATTTATTGCAATCATTATTCATTAAATCTGTTGTTATGAAAAAACAAATTATCTTTTTGATTATGCTGGCTTTTCCTTTGCTTGCTTTAACGCAGGTAGAGGTAAGCCGTGCATTTTTGGGTCCTGATGGCGAGGTTCTTACCGAAACCAAACTAATGGACATTCCTCCATATCCTGCTGAAAGCGGTAGTAAATACAGTCAGTTGCCCGGTTTCCCTGTTAAAGTAGGGGCACACCCCAATTTTAAAAACATGCGTGGTGTTACCCTTGCTGATATTGATGGTGATGGTGCTGATGAAATCCTTGTTGGATCATATGGTGTACTTAGGGTTCTAAAAGGTGACGGTACTCTGTTGTGGAGTAAAAACCTCACAGGAACTGCAATTTATCCGCCTTCAGTAGCCGATCTTGATGGTAATGGAACTTTGGGTATTGTACAGGTTACAGGTGGTATCCCAAATAATGGAAGGGTTTATTTATTGGATGTCAATGGTAATGACCATCCGGGATGGCCTGTTAGTTTCAGTAATCATTGGATATTATGCGCACCAACAATTGCCGATGTATCAGGCGACGGATTCAAAGAAATCATTGTTCAAACCCGTACTTCAAACAACCTGCATGTGCTAAAGCTTGATGGTACCCCGCTTAATGAACACTGGCCTCTTACTCTTGCCGGTATACCGGCAGTTACTGCTTCAGTGGCTGATATTGACAATGATGGTGCAATGGAGATAATAACCGGAATCTCTGATGGCACCTTGTATGCCCTTGATATAAATGCGCAGAATAAACCTGGTTTCCCGGTTCCTACAGACGATTATAAGTTTTCTTACCAGTCACCGGTTTTGGTTGATTTAGATGGTAACAATCTTCTTAGTATTGTAGGTTCAACCCATGGAGATTCACCAAAGTTTTATGCAAGAAATAGCGATGGAACATACAGAACCGGATGGCCTTTTCCCGTTCCGGACAATAGCTGGACCTATTCTCCTCCAACTGTTGTTGATATTGACGGAACAGGTAATTACAAGATTTTTATGAGTCGTCCTATCTCAGAACAACCAGAACCTGTTGTTTTTGGATTTAATGCCGATGGTTCATTAATGGATAATTATCCTATTGTTAAATCAGGTGGATTGGAAGGATTTATAAGCGTAGCCGATATTGATGGCGATGGTCAGCAGAATCTGATATTTGGAAGTAACCTAAAAATTGAGGATAAAGGTTTTATACACGCCTATAATATTGACGGAACAGGTGAACTGGACGGTTTTCCACTGCGCCCGTTTGGCTTTACTTTTATGAATGGTGTTAACCTGGGTGATGTAAATGGCGACGGAATGCTTGACCTTGTGGCTTTCTCGTATGAACAGAATTTCAGTGTTTCTGACTCAGCTTTTGTGAATGTGTATGATTTGCAGGTACCTGTTTCACAAGCTAATGTTTTGTGGGGAACATATAAAGGAAGTAACGATCGTGCAGGATTTGTTCATACTGCAGTTATTCCATTTATGCTTGGCGACTCAAACTGCGATGGAACTGTTGATGTAATGGATGTGATAACCACTGTTGCATATACAGTTGGTTTGGCACCAGAACCCTTCTGTTTTGAAAGTGCAGATGTAAATCAGGATGGAGAGGTTAACCTGCTGGATGTTATTGGTACGGTCAATATCATTTTAAGAAAAGACTGATTTTTTAGAAAATATAATTTAATACGGAACCTGCTTTTATAACCGCTTAGATCGTAATTTTTTTCCGAATCACTGTATAACAGGTTTTTATTTTAAAAACCCCGTCAGGAAATGGATCCGTGACGGGGTTTGCATCTGTTATGACGCTTTTAGCAGACAGAAAGAAAGAGAGGAGGCTAATGTTTAATCAGTTTTTCTATGCTTGTCTGCTTTCCATTTAATATACGTAAGATGTATATTCCCTTTGGACTGTTAGTAAGATCAAATTCATGATGATTCTGACCAAAGAGTTGTGTTTGTAGTATTTTTTCGCCCATCATATCAAATATTTCAATATTGATGGTTGAAGTATCATCGGTTTCTTTCATCAGTAAAGTAAAGCGTCCGGTTGAAGGATTAGGGAATAATGTAAATACAGATTCTGTTGTTTCAGGATTCATGATCACAGCAGGAACAATCTCTTCTGATTTGGCTGTAACCATGGTAGCAGCTTGTTCGCAATATGTGATTTCTTCCATAATACCTGCAAAAAAGTATGCCCCTTCAGCAATACGAACGCCTTCGCCAAGGACAATATTAGTACCGGCATACAAGTTTGCCGTAGCATTTTCAAAAACAGTAAAGTCTGTTGCATTTATACTTATTCCAGCTCTGAACTCTCCGATACTTCCTGATCCTACCTGAGCATTTGAAATAGTAACAATTTCTGTTGCATCGTAGCAGCCATCCACCTCACCAGTTACTGACAAGGTTGGTTCAGGACCAGGTTCTTCTTTTGCAACAATGCTTATATCATCAAAATGCCAGCCATTGATATTGTTATAATTATCGCCAAAATATGTAAAGGCTATTAAGAAATCTTCCGTGTTTTTTGGAAGTTCAAAATCAAACTCATCATTTATAGAACTGTATTGTCCCTCAATGAAATGTTGCCAGATTACTGACCAGTTTTGCCCATCATCAACTGAAAATTCAATTGAAATATAAGCTCCTTCATAGAGCCAATAAAAATCCAAACGTTGTTTTAATGATATTGTGAAATTACTGGCACCCCCGGTTAATAAAACCGGTGTGATTATTTTTGATATTCCTATAAACGATGGACTATAATTGAGTTTCATTTCCGGACTTGTTCCACCAGCATAGTTAGAATTTTTCACACCCCAGGCTCCTTCCCCTAATCCTGCTTTTGACCAGCATCCTGGTATCTGATCAGATGCTGTGCCGGAAAAATCTTCAGTAAACGGAAGTGAAAAGGGAGCGCATAATGTTTCAAATAATATTGGTCCAGCCCAAAGACTGATATCGCCGCCTCCACAATTAGCCTGAATATAAACATGATATTTAGTAATAGTCTGTAAACCTGTAATTGTAAATGCGTTGTTTTCTAATCCCGCAATTAAATTTCCGCCTGTATAAGGATTAAATCCCACAGCTCCATATTTGATATTCCATAATGATTCATCGGAACCTGCCGTCCATGATATATCTGCCGATGAGCTGCTTATATTTGAAACCAAAAGGTTAGTTGGTGGCAAGCAGTTGGTAGACTTCATTATAGTAACATTATCTATCATCAGATCATTGGCAGCATTGTATACTGTGGAAATTCCATAAAAAGCTATTTGTATTAATCCTGGTTCGTTTAATGGAATAGTAACCTTCATGCCTGTATTAGGTATTTGATTATACACATATTCAGAACCCTGATTGTCCCATTGTCTTACAATATTTGCAGGAGTCCAGCTAGTTCCGTCTCCTATAAGAACCGTAAATATATCATCTGTGCCGCTTTGTTGAGGGGGATTAGCGGAATTGTACGCCATTAAAGCCAGGTCGAATGACAATTCATAACCTTCTTCAGGAATCATGACAGGTGGAGTGATCAGCCATCCATTATTAGCAAGTGCCATATAAATTCTTGCTGCTTTATTAGGTATATTGGCATTGTTTAGCCAATCGTCCTTCACCCAGAACCCGGAAGGATGTTTTCCTAAAACAGTCGGATTAGCAAGAACACCACTATGCATTGTCCAATTAAAAGGTGGGAAAGGATCACTTGCTAAAAATCCAAAATTTTCCACCCATGGAAATGAATAAATTGTTGGATCATCCATAACTGTAAACGATCGTGTTTCACTTAATGCTTCGCCCGCAGCATTATAAGCACCAACTCTCCAGTAATAAGTTGTTGAATACTCTAAAGGCGGCAACACCATATAAGGTGAAGCTGTAACATCAGCCCATTCAGATGTGGGTTCGGGTGAAGTCCCGATATAGATCTTATAACCATTTGGAATTCCTCCCGATGCTGATGGGTTCCATGAAAGCTCAGGTTTATTGGATACGTTTACGGCATTATTTGCCGGGCTTGTTAGTACAGGAGGTCCTGGCATTACAGGTGCGATTTCAGGACCAAAAACATGATCAATATATACCTGTGCACCTGAACTCATGGAAAATACTGCAAAAGCAAAATAATAATCTGATTTTTCTCCAGCAAGGGAACCAAGATCTACACTAAAATACTCAAATTTTGAAGTAGTGGGAATTGGCAAAGGGGGACTGATATTGAGCCAGTTTTCACGATCAGTTGAATATTTAATCTGAATTCTCTGAGTATTGGTTGTTGCAGTAGTTAAAACATAAAATTCCAGTTTGCTTTCAGGAGTAACTGTTAATAACGGAGTTGTGAGTAAACTTTGAGCAGCAGTAGTGTATTTATATGCAGAAGCAGTACCATGATATTTATAACCGGTGTTTCTGAGAAATGTACCAGGGTTAGTCCAGCCTAAGGGAGGAAATGTTAATGATTCAAAGCTTTCAAAAAGTTGTGTTTGAGTAGCTGTTTTAAAACTCCTCACAGGGCATCCTTCAGAAGGTCCTATGCTATTGCGGGGAACAATTTGCCAGTAATAGGTTTGCCCCGCAACAAGTGATGGAGTGTAAGTAGTTCCACTCTGATTTTGAATGAATTCAGGCGGATTACTTGTTCCAAAATAAACATCATAAGAAGTAGGAGCACCACCTCCACTTATCCAGTTTAGAGTTTGGGTAAGTAATACTGTCTGGTTATTTAAAGGGCTGATCAACTGTGCACAGTTTGGCGGAGTTGTAGGTACAAATGCAGCCATATCAAATTGAATCTGAGCCATTGTCGTACCGGGCCCCACATTGGCTACAGGTGGATTGGCAGGATCTACAATGTTGTTATCATTATAATGAATTAATGCGCGGTTTGAGCTTACTGTATATGAACGCCAGGCAGCAGTACAACTATACTCAGGGGAAGTTTCATTTACAGCCACAACTATATTGTTTCCAGTGTAATTAAATGGAGTTTGCAAGGTTATCTCAAGCCATGTCCCTGCAACTGGTGTCGGAATATCTCCTGAAAAGACCTGCGTTAACTGGTCAACAGGAACCCAGTTCGATGTATTTGTAAAAGAAGCTTTGGTAGTATTACCCAGATATATTGTCCAGTTTTTCCAAGTATTAAAAAGCGACCCACCAAAGTCATAATAAAACCTTATTTTAGTTATATCTCCCGAACCACCTCCTGCATCATTAATCTCACTTTGTAAATAAATTTGCTGGCTATAATTATAACCATAACAGGAATTAATAGGAAAATTAAAATTTGTATTTTCCCCGGAACCAATTTGCACATCAACAGCTTTAAGGCTTAAAAGCCCTAAAAGCATAGCAACAAAAAAAAGTAATAATTTTTTCATGATTTTAAATTTTAATGAGACATAAAAGGATATAAATTAACTTAATAAATAATCTATGGCTTTATTACGGAGGTAGAGAGTCGTAATTAATAATCAATGACTTCATATATTTGTTTTTTAGTCAGGAAAAACATATTCCTGATATTTTATTTTAGATATATCTTCTTAAAAAGGAGCGAATAGTGATATTCGCTCCCCAAACAACAAACCAAACATGAAGAAATCACTTTTCTCCCGTATTATATATCCATTTCCCTTCCTCAAAAGAACGCTATTCCTTAATCTGAGCTTTAATAATCAATTGTTGGATTTAATTATTAAGTTACTCAATAATTATATTAATAGTGAGAATAATATCAATAAGATTAATAATGCCATCTCCTGAAACATCTGCATTTTCAAAACAAAAAGGATCAGGATTTTGTCCTGCTATATAATTAGCTATACAAATGATATCAAGTATATTTACAATACCGTCGCAATTTGCATCTCCGGGAACGGTAGTGCTTGTATAACTGAATTTCCATTTTTCCCAGCTCCGGCGCATATCAATGCCATCGCTGGCATTAACATACCAATATGTTGAATCAGCGCTCATCCATGATGCGGGCGTTATATTTAATGTTGTATCCTGAACGGGGCCATAAACTGTACTTTGATTTGGATTCTCAATATGCAGATAATAATCAATTGTATTGCCCATGTCAGGGTCATAACTTGCTGTCCATTTAAATACGACACCCTTGTTTGCATCAGAAATATCAGGTAAAGGTTCAATCAAACGGAAAATCCGGGGTGGTACATTACCTTCCTGCTGGATGGTAATGAACTGGTTTGCATTAATATTATATAGTTTCTGTAACATACCGCTAGGCCATAAAATATGGATACTGTCAACAATTTGAGCATTGCCAAGTCCGAGGTGTAATGCAAGTGCATCCTGAGAAGATGCACCACGCCCACCGTTTATTTCTCTTATTTGCTGCCTGTCGTTTGCAAACACTGTTACCCGGCTTCCAATTCCACTTCTGTTATCAAATGTTCCTTCCAGAGTGATATTTAAAAAATTTTGTGCATTACCTCCATCGTTCCGTAATAATACAATTCCAAATGAATGCCCGGCAAACAGGATATCCAGGTCACCGTCGCGGTCAAAATCACCCCAGCTAATCGTAAAACCATCAGAAGGACCATTTATATTTGCCTGAGGTGCAATATTGGTAAAAGTTCCGTTTCCATTGTTTTTATGTAACCTGTTTGGATTTACATGGTTGGTGGTAAACAGATCAAGATAACCATCATTATTATAATCAATCCAGGCACAGGTTCTGGCATCCCCTACATCTCCAACACCGGCGGTTATGGTTTTATCAGTGAATTTCCCATTTCCGTTATTATGAAACAGTACATTACGATTAGAACTAATATTGGCAAAATACAAATCCGTCCATCCATCATCATTATAATCTCCCCATGCAACAGCCACACTCTTTCTGTAATCACCTACAGCAGCAGCAATAGTTACATCTTCGAATCCCATACCTGCAATATTTTTATACAAGCGATTTGTTTTTGTAGTTGAGTGATATGCACAATAAATATCAGGAAATCCATCATTGTTATAATCAGAAACCGAGGCTGTTGTACCAGAAGATTGATTAAATCCCATATTCTGCGTTACATCTTCAAAACTTCCGTTGCCATCATTTCTGAATAGATAAGGCGTGCCGGTCCATGTAAGACAAAATATATCCAAATGACCATCACAATCGTAATCTAACCAAATCCCACGATTTGATGGGACACCCGTATTAAAGGCTTCAATAAATCCATTTCCTGAATTGTTGCGATAAACTTTTAGAGGTTCACCTGAATTGATTGATGACAGAAGAATATCAGTGTAACCATCTCCATCATAATCGCCAACGGCAAGACCATGGGGAGTTGTTGTGGAGAGCCCTGATTGAACTGAAATATCAGTAAAGGTGCCATCACCATTATTATGATAGAAAACAGTCTCATTATCAGTTGAACCAAAAAAGTCAAGCCATCCATCATTATTGTAATCAATCCATAATACGGCATCGCCAAGCCCTGACAAAACATTAATCCCTGATTGGGATGTTATATCTGTAAATGTTTGACCGATTACCGATAATTGTATCGCTAAACTAAAAAGAAGTAATATTCGATTTTTCATGTTATGAAGTGAAAATTTCTATACAATAAATTACGATGCTATTTGAAGTAAAAGGTTAATTACTGTTAAGAATTATATTTACTGTATTTATCACATCCGATACAGTTATTACTCCGTCACCGTTTACATCTGCATTCTCGAAACAGAAAGGCTCAGGATTATTTCCCATAATATAATTCATTATTACTATTACATCACTTATATTTACTATGCCATCGCAGTTGGCATCGCCCGGTAAGGTTGTAGTAGCATTTCCCAGTTTAAGGATTAGCATTTCAAGCTCATTTGCCACATAAATAAGATCGTTTTCTGCATCGGCTATCATATCATTAACCCGTGTGCCGTTAGTAAGATACCAGCCTAATGAAACAGGCTGTTCAGGATTGGAAACATCAAACATCTCAATACGTCCGTTATCCATCCCTAAGTATGCTATATCGTTAAGTTTTAATACAGAAATTGGTTTTCCAACATTTGTAGAAACTTGACCACGGGGTATAATCACATTCTGACTTACATCGAAAGTATATAAACTACCTGAATAATTAGCTACGCAGGCAATACCATTATCTACAGATACATCAAATACAGGCCCATTGCAATTATACCAATTCACAAGATATGGATTTAAAGGATTGGAAACATTATAAAGCTGAAAACCATAATTGCCACCTGCAACATAAACAAAACCCTGTTTATTTGCCAGAATACCCATTCCATTTTGTCCATATACTGATGTAATACCTTTTTCAATCAATGTTCCAGAGGAGCCATCATAAATCCTGATATAATTTTTATCAACTAAATAGGCGTTTCCGTTAAAAAAACTGACAGAGCTATTATAATAATGACCCAGATTTCCTCCGGCAGGTTGTAAATCAGTAATATAAGGATTTGAAAGGTCCTCAATATTAACTAATACTATGTTGTAATTATAAGCAGGAAAATGATAAACTGCAACACAAATATATGCCCAGTTGTTTTGATCGGTTGCAATTGATATGCCATGCCCAGGAAGATCAATAGTTGATACGAGTATGGGATTTGCCGGGTCGGTTACATTCAGAATATCCAGAAGACCGGCTTCGGATGCTGTGCCTTTGGAATTGTCTCTGGCAACCAGGGCATATTTCTGATTATTTTTATCCAATAGCGCTGCTGATCTTGATTTACCCGGTTTTGATTCTATTTTACTGATAACTGATGGAGATGTAACCTCTGAAATATCAATAAGGTGAATAGTATAACCTTCAGAATGTTCCTGCCCATTATTAAGGATATATAAAATATTATTCTTTAAGCCTCCTAGTGTATAAAGGCTATTATAAAACCAATTACCATAATGAGCATGTAGGACGGTCGGGTTTACAGGGTTGGTTATGTCACAGATAGTAAATGCTCCGTTATTACTGTGATTTAATACCATAATATTATTCTCAATGACTATGTTATAAATAGTATGGGAAGATGGTAATCCTTCATAAACCCGTGTAAGATATGCAGGGTTAGAGATGTCATAAACAAGGAGTTTAAGGGTAGTGGCAACCAATAGATAATTATCTTTAATTATAGCTCTGCCCCAACATGTTCCACCTGTATTGAAATCGTCGCTTGAAATTAGCTGTATGTTTTCGGGATCACTTGCATCAAGACAAAAGACTGTGTAAGAATTGACATAATAAATATAATGACCTTTTTTAGTAAAACCTGCAAAACTGGTAGTAGCAGGAGGAATATAAATGGATCCTGTAAATTCAAAACCATAATCTGACGTAAGTTTATAGACTTTTACACCACTTTCATGTGCAAAATAAACATATGACTGTTCAACAGCAATCATAAAAGGTTGAAAATCAAAATATTGGAAATTAATAACTTCTGGATTTGAATAGTCTCTTATGTCAATAACAACCACTCCACAATCATTGCAAACATATGCATAATCACCTTGTATGGTAAAATGATATGCTCTTCCTGGTACAGGAGTACATGAAATATTTACAGGGTTTTCCGGATCAGCTACATTATAAATATGAAAACCATAAAAGTCAGTATAAAACATGTAATCACCCTCTAGTAAAGTTATAGATCGGGGCGTATCCACTAATATTCCATTTTCGAGATTGTGTGAAACCGGATGGAACAACTCCTCTGTATTGCCCCAGGTTTGACCGGAGGTAGAATTTGAAATACCACAAAAAACTGCAATAATAATTGCACAGCTCAGAATAAATGTTTTTTTCATAATGAAAAGATTTAAAGGGTTAAAAAAATTGTTTATAATTAATGATGTGATAACCATAGTGTTAGAAGTAATTGATGAGTTTATTGACTTAATAAGCATAATAAATTCTTTTATGCAACAAAATTATTACTTAATCTCAGTCATGGAATCCGTAGTATTGGGTAAAAAATATCAGTAGTATAGGGTATTTTTATCCTGATTATTAGAATATTATGAGAATCTGCGAAAAAATGAATTAGTTTTGCCGGGTCAAAGTTGAATTTTTTAAACCAATATTTGAAAAAATTGAAAATTCAGACCCCCATTCTTTTTTTAATGTAATGTTAGGTATTATCTTTTAAAAATTGATAAATGAAATCGCTTGTATTGCTAGTAATCTCAACATTGTTGATGCAGTTCAATATGCTTGCTGACATATTTTTCATGAACGGGCAAAAAAGGCAATCAAACGTTTCATCAATAATAATTGACGGACAGCCAATTGACTCCCTGTTTAAAGAGATGCAGGATCTGGTTTATTCAAACCCGGACAGTGCCAGAATCCTGGCTGACAATGTTCTGAAAAAGCTGGATAATATTGAATGGCAAATAAGGATACTAAATTTAATTGGCACAACCTGTGTTGTGCAATCCAATCATTTTCAGGCATTTGAGAGTTATCACAAAGCTCTTAAATTATCAATACAGGCAAATAATCCTGAGAGAATAGGAGATAGTTATAATAATTTGGGTGTATTGAATTTATCAATAAGCAATAATAAAGATGCATTAGAGAATTTTCTGGCTGCAATTCATAATTATGAGTTAGCAGCAATTCCTGATAAAATAAATATTATCCACTGCAATCTTGGGATCCTGTATCTGGACCTTAATAATATTGAAAAAGCATTTTATCATTTTCACAAAAGTCAGAATGGTTTTCTGGATAGTCAGGACAATCAAGGGCTTGCAATAGTTTATAGCCATCTGGCAGCTTCATTGTTACAGGTAAATCAGCCTGATTCTGCCATGTTTTATGCTAAACTGTCAATTCAAGTGGCAAATAGTATTTCCGACCTTTATACATCAGCATTTGCGCAAACTATTGAAGGTAATATTTATCTCAAAAATGGTGATTTCAAAAACGCAGAAGAAGTTTATAAAGAAAGCCTTGAAATATCTGAAAAGATTAATTCCGGTAGTTTGATAACTACTAACCAACTTGGATTGGCAAGGATAAATCTAGAACTAAAAAATACGGCCAAAGCTCTTGAAAATGCCTATAAAGCACTTGAAGAAGCTGAAAATACCAATTCAACTGAGCTTATATATAAAGTGTTTGAAGTACTTTCAGCTATTTATGAACAAACTGGTGATTTTGAGAAAGCTCTTTCATATTATAAAAGTGCGAATAATTTAAAAATGGAGCTCAATGACCAGTCAAAAATACATCAGCTCTATTACATGGAGATAAATCAGCTGATCAAAGATAAAGAAGCACAATTACTTGAAATAGAGAAACAAAAGCTTTCATTAAGCCGGAGAAATTCACTTATAATACTTTTAGGATTACTGTTTATAGCAATAATCATTATAATCCTGCTTATCTATAACAATCATATAAATAAAGTAAAACAGGAACAGGCAGTAAAGCTTAATGAAGCTGTTGTTAAACTTACCGAAGAGCGTTCAAAAGCAGCTCTTGATGCTGAAATACAGGAACGTAAAAGAATGGGACTGGAACTGCATGATAGTGTAGGACCTATGTTATCTTTAGCAAAATTAAACCTTACCGCACTACTTGAAAGATCTGATCTGGCACCGGAAAGAAAATCAATGATTTTGAATAATACAGTTTCAACCCTTAATGAGATTTTAAGAGAAATGAAACATATAGTTCAAAATATAGCACCTATTGTATTGATTGAGAAAGGTTTCAGGTTTGCAGTTGAAGACCTTGTAATGAAACTTAATGAAACTGAAAAGTATACTGTGTCGCTGGATATTTCGGGTTTGAATGAAAAAATGGATCAGTATCTTGAACATGCACTTTATAGAGCTATTCTAGAAGTAGTAAATAACATACTTTCTCATGCTGATGGTTCGGAAATCAATATACAAATTATTCAAAATCATGAAGATATTACCATAATGATTGAAGATAATGGTGTGGGATTTGATTTTCAGCAACATGAGAATTCAAAAGGACTGGGTTTAAAGAGCCTTATATCAAGAATTGAAGGGCTAAAAGGAAAAGTGTTTATTGATAGCGTTGTTGGGAGGGGAACAATAGTAACCATTGTTGTACCAGAATAAAAAAAGAGTCATGCAGAAAATCAGAATTTTTATCATTGACGATCATAAACTTTTTGTTGAAGGAATAAGTTCCCTTTTATCCGATGATCCCCGGTTTGAGATTGTTGGTCATGCACTTTCAGGAAATGAATTGCTGAGTAAATTTAAAGAACTTGATCTGGATATTTTTCTTATTGACATAAATATGCCTGAGATTTCAGGTGTTGAGCTAACCCGTCAGATTAAAAAACTTAATCCAAAAGCCAATATCCTTGCACTTACCATGTACGACGATTATAGTTATGTTGAAAAAATGATTAGAAGCGGGGCTGCAGGGTATGTACTCAAATCGGCAAGCTTGTCAGAGCTTTCTAAAGCTATTGAAATTGTAGCTGGCGGAAAGAAATATTTTGGTGAAGAAATTCAGGAAATGGTTTATAACAAAATAAGTGGAAAGGCAGCTTTTGATGAAAAAAGACCATCAATGAATGAATTAAGCCTTACGAAAAGAGAAATTGAGATTTTATCATTGATAGTACAGGAATATACTACCCAGCAGATCGCTGAAAAACTGTTCATCAGTGAAAGGACAGTTGAAACCCATAGAAAAAACATTTTTTCAAAAACGAAAGTCAAGTCAGTCATAGGTTTAAGTAAATTCGCATTTCAGCACGGCATTGTTGATTTTAAATAAGGCTTCGAACCTTATCTTTTATTTACATATTAATTCCGACACATTATTTCATATTTTACATTTTAAGACTTTATAATCAAAAGCCTGTTTTCTGTTGATCATGAGAGCAGGCTTTTTTTACTTTCGTAGATAAAGGAATATTGCCGATGGTTTAAATATTTATAACAACCGAATAGAGCGATTATACGAATTGTATTTTCCCAATTGGTTTTACCCTGGTTGAAAAACATTAGTTTATTGAACCATCTTTATCCTTTTACTGTTATCTTATTTACAATAAATCAACTGAGAAAATGAATAAAGTCGTTAAAGATGCCTATGAGGCTATACGGGGGATTAGTAATGGAATGACGCTGATGTTCGGAGGTTTTGGTCTTTGCGGGATTCCTGAGAACTGCATTTCTGCATTGGTGGAAGCAGAAGTAAAAGACCTCACCTGTATTTCAAATAATGCCGGTGTTGATGATTTTGGTTTGGGTTTGTTGTTAAAAAAGCATCAGATCAGGAAAATGATCTCATCATATGTAGGTGAGAATGATGAATTTGAAAGACAGTTGCTAAGCGGGGAACTCGAAGTAGAACTTATTCCGCAAGGTACTCTTGCAGAAAGATGCAGAGCCGGCGGAGCAGGCATTCCGGCCTTTTTTGTTCCCGCAGGCTATGGCACTGAAGCAGCCGAGGGTAAGGAAGTTAGGGTTTTTAATGGTAAACCCCATGTGCTTGAAACTGCCTTAACTGCTGACTTTGCTATCGTTAAAGCATGGAAGGGCGATACAATGGGGAACCTGGTTTACAGGGCAACGGCTAATAATTTCAATCAGCCTATGGCAATGGCAGGAAAAATCACTATAGCCGAAGTTGAAGAACTTGTCCCTGCCGGTACTTTAGACCCAAATTTCATTCACACACCCGGGATCTTTGTTCAGAGGATTTTTCAGGGGAAAAATTATGAAAAAAGAATAGAGCGCAGAACTGTCAGAACCTGATAACTTTTCATTTAACATTGTTTTCGGATCTGATTATAAGTGTTTTAATTATTTATGGTCTGTGATCCGGAAAGTATTTTAAGAAATTAAGCTTTAATCTCAATATGATAAGTCATGCTTACTAAAGAACAAATAGCTCAACGCATAGCCAAAGAACTTAAAGACGGATATTATGTTAATCTTGGCATTGGCATTCCTACCCTGGTGGCTAATTACATTCCCGAAGGAATGCAGGTAACTCTTCAGTCAGAGAATGGTATTCTTGGGATGGGTGTATTCCCTAAGGAAGAAGAAGTGGATGCAGATCTTATAAATGCAGGAAAACAAACGGTAACAGTTAATCCGGGAGCTGCATTTTTTGATTCAGCTACAAGTTTTGCAATGATACGCGGTGGTCATGTTGACCTTACAGTACTTGGTGCTTTTGAAGTGTCAGAGAAAGGCGACATTTCTAGCTGGAAGATACCCGGAAAAATGGTTAAAGGCATGGGGGGTGCTATGGATCTGGTAGCAGCAGCAAAAAATATAATTGTAGCCATGCAGCATACATCTCCTTCAGGTCAGTCGAAACTTTTAAAACAATGTACACTGCCTCTTACAGGCGTGGGATGTGTGAAAAAAATAGTTACTAATCTTGCGGTACTTGAAGTCATCCCTGAAGGCTTCCGACTCCTTGAACGTGCTCCCGGAGTAAGTATTGATGAAATTCGCAGTGCAACCGAAGGAACCCTGATTGTGGATGGAGAAGTAAAGGAGATCGAGCTATAGAAAACGGTTTATTATATTTGTTTTCAGGCTAAACGAATTCCTCGCCTTTGTTTGTGCGAATATCTTCTACAAAATTACGAATCTGCTGCTCATCTTTTTTGCAGCAAACCAAAAGAACATTATCAGATTCAACAACTATATAATCCTCAAGTCCCTGTAATACTACAAGTTTGTCTTTGGGCATGTTTACAATACAGTTCTTAAGATTATAACTCATTACATTATTCCCGATAATTGAATTCCCCGATCCATCCTTAGGCAGATTTTCGTATAATGAACCCCATGTTCCTAAATCTGACCAACCCAGATCAGCAGAGATAACATATACATTATCAGCTTTTTCCATAACCCCATAGTCAATTGAAATATTCTTTACCACAGGGTAAGCCCTCGAAATAAAATAGTTTTCCTTTGGGGTATCGTAAAAATCAAGGCCTTCCCTGAAAATCTCATCAACTTCAGGCAAATATTCTTCAATAGCTTTCATTATACTTTTCAGCCTCCAGATAAAAATACCGGAATTCCAGAGGAAATCACCGCTTTTCAGGAATGATACGGCCAGATCATATTGTGGTTTCTCAGTAAAAGTTTTTACTTTCGAAATACGATTGTTATTAGTAGAGTTCTCTTCAAACTGAATATAACCATATCCGGTATCGGGTCGTGTAGGTTGTATCCCAAGCGTTAGCAGCCAGTCATTTTTTTCACTTGCATCAAGAGCAGTAAGTATAGCATCATTGAAATTGTTTATTTTCGAGATAATATGATCTGATGGGGCTACCACTATGTTAGCATCAGGATTTTTTTTGAAGATCTTGTAGCTGGCATAGGCTATACATGGTGCTGTATTTCTTCGCATTGGCTCACCAAGAATTTGTTCGTCAGCAATTTCAGGAAGCTGGTTTTTTACGTAATCTAAATATATTTCACTGGTGACTACATATATGTTTTCTGTTGGACAAATATTTCTAAACCTGTCGAAAGTGGTTTGTATCAAGGTTTGACCTGTACCAAGGATATCAATGAATTGTTTGGGTCGGGCTGTTTTACTCATAGGCCAGAAACGTGCTCCAACACCACCAGCCATTATTATGCAATAGTTGTTTTTATTCATGATAGAGTATATTATTTGTTTATGGATATTTGTTTTGCCAAATATAAATGAAAATTCAATTTGCAGTTGGAAATTCTTGAGTAATTTATCTTTTTATTCTGTAAGGCAATACCTCTACTAAAGGATCGAAAGCATACAAGCGATTATCTTTTAACCGTTTACACTTAATTCTTTTCCGAACCTTTTCTATTTTTTCAAATACCTGATTTCTGTACACAAATGTTTCCCCATTAGGAATATCTTCTACCATAAGCTGATCAGTAGCAGGCTCAAGTGATTTAAGAGCATTCTTAAGGGCATCTTTGCCTTGTTGGTAAGTTGTATCAGGCCGGGTATAATAATTTATTGCTTCACTGATATTCTCAGGAAACAATCCGGGTTCATTAAAATCAATCAACAATTTCTTGAACAACATATTCCATTCCTCTCCATGTGGTTTTACTTTTTTCCCGTATTGCTGCCAGCATTTCATGTGAGCGATCTCATGAATCAGAGTTATAAGAAATTCATATGGATTCAGGTCATGGTTAACCGAAATGCGATGTGGCTGACCATTAGCCGGAGGACGATAATCACCGAGCTTGCTTGCCCGCGACCTGCTTATACGTAGGAAGGCTTTGTTTTTAGTAAGAATTAACAGGATTTTATCTACTAATGAGGGAGGCAGATACTTACTCAGAATTTCCTTGTCCTTCATAATATGCTACCCAGTCAATAGTGATTACTTCATTGCTTCCTAATTCGCTGAATCTTGAACAGTCGCATCTTTGGTGATATCTTTTTTGACTTTTACTGCTTTTACGTGAAGTGGAGCAGGAACTAAACAAAAAGGCAAGAATGAGAGTAAGGATCAGAACGGGCAATTTTTGAATTTTCATTGTATTATGATTTAATTACTTGAATTTGAGGTGTTTGTAATTAAAAGGCAAATCCTTTTTCATTGTTTGTATTATAGAGCAAACGGATAATAATAAAGGATATTTTTATACCGAATAATAAAACAGATGGAATTGCTGAAAATCAGGATAAATAATATTGAGTAAGGGTTTGCGCCACAGGGATTTTTAGCTGATTTTGCAATTTATTATGTTGTAGAATCAACAGATTTTAGAGGATTATATTTATCTTAGCCGATTATTTTTCACAGGTAATGAAAGCACTTTACAGCCTTGGACAATATTTGCTATTATTAAAACAGGTGTTCAAGCCACCTGAAAATAAAAAGATTTACCTGAAGAGGATCATTCTTGAAATGGATCGCCTCGGGTTGGATTCTCTTGGAATAGTGATGATAATTTCAATCTTTATGGGAGCTGTACTTTGCATACAGCTTGCATTCAATATTGATCACCCGCTTGTGCCTCTTTATACCATAGGTTATGCTGTGCGCGAATCAGTTGTGCTTGAGTTTTCGCCAACTATTATCAGTCTTATCCTGGCCGGTAAGGTTGGTTCTCTTATTGCTTCCGAAATTGGAACCATGCGCATTACCGAACAAATTGATGCCCTTGAAATTATGGGTATTAACCCCGCAGCTTTCCTGATTTTTCCCAAAATTGTGGCATCAGTGCTCATTAACCCGGTACTTATTGTAATAAGTATGTTTCTGGCTGTTCTTGGTGCCTGGCTGGCAGGTATTACAACAGGACTTGTACCTACTCACGTATTTGTTCTTGGTATCCAGTCGTTTTTTGTTCCGTTCAATATTTTTTATGCCCTGATAAAGACGGCTGTATTTGCTTTTCTTATTGCTTCAATTTCAGGATATTATGGATTTTATACAAAAGGCGGCGCACTCGAGGTAGGCACTGCAAGTACCAAAGGCGTAGTTATGAGCAGTATCATGATAATTGTTTTTAATCTGATTTTAACTCAATTGTTCTTAACATGATAGTAGCCGAACATTTATCAAAACAATTTGGTGAACATCAGGTACTTGATGATGTTTCAGTCAGGTTTGAACGCGGAAAAACCAACCTGATAATAGGCACCAGCGGTTCAGGAAAGACAGTGTTGATGAAATGCCTTGTCGGCCTCATTAAACCTGATAATGGTACAATTGAATATGACGGAAGACCTTTTTCGGAATCAGCGCCACAGGTAGTTGGTGAAATCCGGCGCGAAATAGGTATGTTGTTCCAGGGTAGTGCATTGTTTGACTCTATGACTGTTGAAGAAAATGTGATATTTCCGCTTTCGATGTTCACTAAGCTTTCGCGGGATGAAAAACTTGAACGTGCAAACTTTTGCCTGCAAAGGGTAAACCTTGAAAATGCCAATAAATTATATCCTTCAGAGCTTAGTGGAGGAATGAAAAAACGTGTTGCTATCGCAAGGGCAATCTCAATTAATCCTAAATATTTGTTTTGCGACGAACCTAATTCTGGTCTGGATCCTGTGACCTCAAATGTAATTGATAAATTAATAAGTGAGATCACCAGAGAGTATAGGATAACTACGATAGTTAACACTCACGATATGAATTCGGTAATGGAAATCGGCGATAAAGTATGTTTTGTATTTCAGGGAAAGTTATGGTGGGAAGGCACACGCGAAGATATATTCAACAGCGATAATAAGGAACTTAATAATTTTGTTTTTGCTTCACAGTTGACAAAACAACTGAAGCATTAAAATAATGTGATGAGCGCTATAGACATTGTTATACTGATCCCTGTTGTCTGGTTTGCCTATAAAGGTTTCTCAAAAGGGCTCATTCTGTCACTCACTTCTCTTATAGCTTTATTTGCCGGTATCTGGATCTCAATTCATTTTTCAGATATGGTTGCCGTTTGGCTTCGAAACGATATGGGTTTCGACAATTCGTATATGAGCATTATTTCTTTTGTTTTAACATTTGTTATTGTAGTTGTAATAATACAGATACTTGGAAACCTGTTGGACAAACTGGTGAAAATGGCTGAATTGGGAATAATAAATCGTTTGTTCGGAATGATGTTTGGTCTTTTACGTGTTGCTCTTTTTCTTGGCATCCTTGTTTTTGTAATAAACAGCATTGATACAAAAGGTAAATTGATAACAGGTGAAATGCGAAACAAATCATACCTCTACAATCCTTTGTCAAAGGTAATTCCGGGTATCTGGCCTCTGGTTAAAGATTGGGTGCCTGAAGTCAAGCCAGAGAAAAAAGAGGACAAAAAGGAAGAAAAAAAGGAGGAAAAAAAGGATGATCCTCCGGCTATAATTGTTTAAGAACGGCCAAATTCCATCAGGTAGCGCTTGATAAAATCATCAATTTCTCCATCCATAACAGCCTGAACATTTGATGTTTCATAACCTGTTCGCAGATCTTTAACCAATTTATACGGGTGCATTACATAATTTCTTATCTGCGAACCCCATTCAATAAGTTTTTTATTGCTTTCAATTTTCGCCTGTTCCTCCTGCTTCTTTCTAAGCTCAATTTCATATAGCTGCGATTTAAGCATTCGTAATGCTTTTTCGCGGTTTTGCTGTTGCGAACGTGTTTCCTGGCACTCAATTATGATTCCGGTAGGAGCATGCCGAAGACGAACGGCAGTTTCTACTTTATTTACATTTTGCCCGCCCGGTCCACTGGAACGAAAAGTATCCCATGAGATATCCGCAGGATTGATTTCTATAGTAATATTGTCATCAATTACAGGATATGCATATACAGAGACAAATGAAGTATGGCGTTTGTTGGCTGCATCAAAAGGCGATAATCTGACAAGACGATGAACTCCGTTCTCACCTTTCAGATAACCGAAAGCATAATTGCCGTCAAATTCAATTGAGGCAGTTTTTATACCGGCAGTATCTCCTTCCTGAAGATTGAGAACAGTGGTTTGATAACCATTACGTTCGCCCCAGCGAAGGTACATGCGCAGCAACATTTCAGCCCAATCCTGACTTTCAGTCCCTCCTGCACCTGAATTGATCTGTACTATTGCTCCCAGCTTATCTTCCTCACCGCTGAGCATATTTCTGAATTCAAGGTCTTCAATGAGGTTCAAAGAGATTTTATACTGTTTCTCAACCTCCTCTACTGTTGCTTCCTCAAGCTGATAAAATTCCCACAATACAGCCAGATCATCATAGGCAGTCTGTGCTTTATCAAAAGCTTTTACCCAGTCTTTCTTTTCTTTAATGGATTTTAAAACAGCCTCAGCTTTTTTGGTATTGCTCCAGAACTCGGGAGCATGTGTTAATTCTTCCTCTTCCGAGATAAGTTTCTTTTTCTTATCTATTTCAAAGAAACCTCCTTAAGGCATCGAGCCTCTGTTTCAGTTCTTTGACCATTTCTGATGTTGACATGATTTATAATGATTTATCAGATGATTAGTTTTTGTATATATAAAGTAATGAATGAATTAAAAGTTCAAAAATAATAACCTAAAACTGAAAAAATTAAGGTCAGTGATGAGTTTTTGGTTTTTGTTCATTATCAGTTACCGAACCTCATGTAAATGTGGAGCTTCGCAAAATCTCGTAAACAAGTCCGGACTCATAACCTTTATTTATAGCGTAGGCAGCAGTTTTATTGATCTTTGAGTAGTGTTCCCCTGTAGTTGTCTTCCATTTTTTTTCCAGCAAATCAGCAAGAGTATTTCTGTAATCGTTTTCATCAATTTCATTCAAAGCCTTGTTTATCATATCCTGAGATATGTTTTGCTGAAGCAGGGCAGCCATGATCTTTAGCTTTCCCCAGCTTTTCATTCTGAATTTTCCTCTTGCAAAACTATTGGCAAATCTTTGTTCATCCAGAAATCTTTCCTTTTTCAATTCATTGATGATATCCGGTATCCATTCAGGTTTGCAATTCCAGAATTTCAATTTTGATAATACTTCCATTTCACTACGATCCTGAATATTGCAAAACCGTTTTGCTTTTTCCAAGAAATGATTGATACTTAAAGAATAATTGCTCATTATCTTAGTCAGTTAAAATCAATCAACCGGATATCAAAGATCAGCACTGAATTATTGGGAATGCCATAACCCACTGAATTAGACCCATATGCAAGGCGCGACGGGATTAGCAATTTCCCTGTCCCACCTTTCTGAAACAGTGGAATTCCTTCCTGCCATCCTTTAATAACACGTTCAAGGCTAAAAGGTACCAAATCCTTGCCTTCATTTGAGTCGAAGATAGTGCCATCGAGAAAATAACCGGTATATCGCACACTAACAGTTGAAGAAGCATTTGGATGCCCGCCAGTGCCAGGGTTTTCAATTACATAGAACAGCCCTGAAGAGGTTTCAAGAGCATTGATATTGTGTTCCTTTATATAATCAAGTATCTTTTTTCTGTCAATTTCATCCTGTTTGCTTTCGTCTTTCTGACATCCGGCAAAAAACAAAGCACCAAAGATTATTAGAAAAATAATTCTGTTCATATTCGTGAAATTAATTAGCCAGTAGTTCGTCAACAAGCCTTACCAGACCGGTTCCCGCTTTTTCGGGGATTACAGTAAGGTTGCTTATATGTCTTATTTCGCGTGCATTTGGATCAACTAGATATTTAGGAGATTTAACCGGCACATAATCAATAAGTCCTGCAGCAGGATAAACAAGCATAGAGGTTCCTACCACAATGAAAATATCTGCTTCGGAGGAAATTTTGGCAGCAGGGACTATCATTGGTACAGCTTCGCCAAACCATACAATATGAGGACGAAGTTGTGAACCTTTTTCACACATGTCGCCTTTTTTTAGTTCCCAGCCATCAAGATCATATACCAGATTGGGATCGGCAGTACTTCTTACCTTTCTTAATTCACCATGAAGGTGCAATACCTTCTTTGAACCTGCACGTTCATGCAGATCGTCAACATTTTGTGTGATGATTTGCACATCAAATTTTTCTTCAAGTTTTACCAATGAGTAATGCCCTGCATTTGGTTTTACCTCAAGAAGCTGTTTGCGGCGTTGATTATAGAATTTCAGAACAAGTTCAGGATCGCGCTCCCATGCTTCATAGGTAGCAACTTCCTCAATTCTGTAATTTTCCCATAAACCGCCGGCATCACGAAAAGTGCTTATGCCGCTTTCAGCGCTGATACCTGCGCCACTTAATACTACAATTTTTTTCATCAGTACATTATTAATGTCGCAAATATACGCAAGAATTTGAAATTATAACCCATAAACTGACAGCGGTTTTGATGAAATCGTTATCCTGTAAGTAAAAGATGGATTTCGCATTTACCGGATTGTGAATGATACTTAAACTCAAATAGTGCTGTTTTCACAACTGTTAGAATCAGGAAGCTTAAAAAACGAAAAAGCCTGTAATATGATAATTTACAGGCTTTTATTGTGGAGCGTAGGGGAGTCGAACCCCTGGCCTTTAGACTGCCAGTCTAACGCTCTAGCCAACTGAGCTAACGCCCCGAGCTATGTTTGGGGCGGCAAAGGTAGAAAAATTTCTTTTATATCAAATCTTTTTAAAAAGCTGATTATCTTTTTCAAATTTAATCTTTTATAGATTTGCAGTGAGTTTTATCTGAACACTAAGCTGGAATTACAAGATAAGTCATACATTATCAATAACATATCAATATATGCAGAAAACCAAACGATTATTTGCTGCTGTAAAAATTCAGGCTTCCGAAACTTTTTTGGAAGTATATGACAGGATTAAACAATCGCTTAGAAATGAACGTATTACCTGGGTCAACCCATCGAACATGCATTTAACAATAAAATTTTTTGGCGATACTTTTGTACACCAGATCCCTGATATTGATAAATGTTTGAAAATTGCCTGCCAATCAACGGAAAAGTTCAGTTTAGAAGTCAGAAATACGGGCATGTTTGGCAGCAGATACGATCCGCGAGTTATTTGGTTTGGGATTGAAGCCGGTGATAACATGCAACAACTTTTCATCAGGGTAAGCGAACAATTGAAAACTATTGGCATCTTTCCTGACAGGCAGAATTTTGTGCCACATCTCACTATTGGAAGGATAAAGGAACTGAGGGATAAAAAAGGATTTCAGCAGGTTCTTGAAGAAAATAGGATACACGATTCAGGAAGCCAGCAAATAAAGGAACTGATACTTTATGAAAGCATCCTTCGCCGTGAAGGACCATTATATATTCCGGTTCACACATACCGGTTTCTGTAAGATCAAAACCAGTGTTTTCATTGGTTCATATATAAAAGCCTGTTAAACAAAAACATGTAACAGGTTCTTAATCAATAGATATCATTCAGCTTTTTTCCGTTTTTTCCAGTCAATATAATGAAAGACCAGCAGACTTAATCCTCCAAACAGGAATAGCATGGCAAAATATGCTTCCTCTTTTGTGAAATAAACCGTGCGCGACAATGCATTGGCAATGATCAGCCCTGACCCCAGTCCTACCAGTAAAATACCCCATTTTAAATTTTGCATGGGTTGCTTTTTGGTTTCAAAAATTTTAGGATCAACTTTTCTTTCAATCATAAGCATTCGTTCAGCTTTTCTTTGACGAAGATAAACTATGGCAACAACCATTGCGAAAGCACCAAGTGGAACTAATATTCCTTCCATATTAAATATTTTTTAATTTGTTTCCGAACTATATGACGCATGCTTTATGATTGAGGTTACAAACGAAGATGAAGATTAAATAAATTTTTTCATTTTTTGCCTGAATGCTCCTGTTCATTTAAAAGGAAAACATTCCGGAACGTTGCAAAATGTACTTAATCAGTTTTCAATGAATACCAACAGTGTTACTTTATGTATTTTTGTGGCTGTTAGCCGGTTTTAATTTTAATATATGATTGTCAGCGGAAAACATTATTTGACCTTATGGTGGGAAAACGGTGCGGTTCACATGATTGACCAGAATAAGCTTCCGTTTATGTTTGAGATTATGGTTTGCAGAACCTGGGAAGAAACTGCCGAAGCTATTCGCAATATGAATGTAAGGGGTGCCGGGGCTATAGGGGCAGCAGCCGGTTTTGCCATGGCGCAGGCTTTTTTACAGGCGCCATCCACGAATAAGGATGAATATCTTTTAGCAGCCAGAACAGCTATAGAGGCTACACGCCCCACTGCACGTGATCTTTTTTTTGCTACACAAAGAGTTGCTTCATGTTCAAATACTGAGGAGGCTATAAGGGAGGCTCAGGAAATTGCTGCTGAGAACAGTAAGGAGGGCAGGCTCATAGGCATATATGGTGAACCGCTGATTAAAGATGGAATGGGAATATTGACCCATTGTAATGCAGGATGGATAGCCTTTGTAGATCATGGCAGTGCGCTTTCTCCAATATACGAAGCCAAAAGGAAAAACAAGGATTTTACGGTTTTTGTTGATGAAACCCGCCCGCGTTGTCAGGGTGCAAGGTTAACTGCCTGGGAGCTTGGAAACGAAAATGTCAGACATCATATAATAGCCGATAATGCAGCAGCATACATGATGCAACATGGGAAAATACAACTTGTTATAGTTGGAACCGATCGTGTAGCTGCTAATGGTGATATTGCCAATAAGATCGGAACACTCGGGAAAGCGATACTTGCTGATTATTTCGGTATCCCGTTTTATGTGGCTGCTCCACTTTCAACTTTCGACATGAGCATGACATCAGGTAGTGAAATTCCTATTGAGTTCCGCAGTCCCGATGAAGTCATTAGTATTTCGGGGTTGAACAAACAAGGGGACATTGAAAATATTAAGATAGCAGCTCCCGGTTCTCAGGCTTTGAATCCCGCTTTTGATGTAACGCCGGCAGCACTGATAACAGGTTTAATAACGAGTAAAGGGATTATTAAACCCAATAAAGAAGAAATATCGAAACTGTTTCATTAATCTCATTTTTTATGCGCTTACGAAAACTACAACTACTTTGTTCTCTGTTCTTCATATTAGCTTTTTCCTTTATTAAAGCCCAGAATCCAAATTGGGAAACCTACTACGAGAGATCAGGTTTTCTTGAAACTCCGCGATACGAGCAAACTGTGGAGTTTTGTAAACGTCTTGCTGACTACTCGCCTGTAGTTCATTACACAAATTTTGGCGTAAGTCCTCAGGGCAGGCTTTTACCTTTGTTGATCGTTGACAAGGATGGTCAGTTTACTCCGGGAAAGACCAGTAAAACTGTTTTGTTAATTGAGTCCGGTATTCATCCTGGCGAACCTGATGGAAAAGATGCTGTTTTGATGCTTATCAGGGATATTGTTGTCCATGGAAAATATCATGACCTGCTTGATAATATAACCCTGCTTTTCATTCCTATTTTTAATGTTGATGGCCATGAGCGGTTCGGACCCTATAACCGGATCAATCAAAATGGCCCAAAAGAGATGGGATGGCGCACTACAGCACAAAATCTTAATCTGAACCGTGATTTTGTTAAAGCTGACGCTCCCGAAATGCAGGCATGGCTTAAATTATTTAATGAATGGAAACCGCATTTCTTCATTGATTGTCATAGTACTGACGGAGCTGATTATCAGTATGCAATAACATATATGATTGAAACACTGGGCAATATGGATCAGAACCTTACTCATTGGTTAAGTGATGTTTATGAGCCTTCTGTAAGCAAGAAGATGGAAGATGCAGGATTTCCAATATTCCCATATGTTACTTTCAGGCAATGGCATGATATACGTAGTGGTTTGCGAACCGGTGCTGCACCGGGCATGCTTTCACAGGGTTATTGCGCATTGCTTAATCGTCCGGGTTTACTTATTGAAACTCATATGCTGAAAGATTATAAAACCCGGGTTGAAGGCACATACAATATGATACTTTACACTATGAACATCCTCAGTAAAGAGGGGGATAAGCTGAAAGATCTGATAGATAAGGCTGATAAGTACTGTGCTTCGGCAGAATTTCGTAAAGAACCATTTCCATTGGGGTTCAGAATTTCAAATACTGATAGTATTATGGTAGATTTTAAAGGGGTGGAGTATGATATAAGTACCAGCGATTTAACAGGTGGCCCCTGGTTTCATTATTATCCTGAGCGTCCGGTAACATATTCATTGCCTATGTTCAACAAAAATATTCCTTCGGCTACTGCCTTCCTTCCTGAAGCTTATATAATCCCGGCTGAATGGACGGAAATAATCGGGCGGATGAAGTGTCATGGTATAAAAATGTATCCGGTTCGTGAAAAAATAAATATTGAGATTGAGACTTATATTTTTGAAAATCCTGTTTGGAGCATTATGCCAAACGAAGGGCATCACACTGTAAATGCTGATGCTACACCGGTTATGATGAAACGTGAATTTGCTGCTGGTTCAGTAATAATACCTATGGATCAGCCGTCAGCACGGCTTATTGCACGTATGCTTGAACCCAAAAGCAATGATTCGTTTCTGTACTGGGGGTTTTTTAATGCTGTATTTGAACAGAAAGAATATGCAGAAACGTACGTTATGGAACCTTTGGCGAGAAAGATGCTGGATAATGATGAAACTCTGAGGAAGGAGTTTGAAGATGCAAAACAAAAGAATCCGGATCTTTTTAAACAACAGTGGAATATTCTTAACTGGTTCTACATGCGGTCAGATTACCGCGACCATAATAAAAATGTTTATCCGGTTGGCAGAATAAAGGATTTGAGTACTATAATCTATTAGTTACCCAATTCAGTAACCGGAAGACAAATGATTAATAAAGCATTAATAATTTTGGTTTAACGGATAATTGTCAAATAATAAAAATCCGGCTGGTAAGATTGGTTTAACGCTCTAAACTATTGATTAATAAGGCAGAGCATGGTATTATCATGATGATAAATTATTTTTAGGATGAAAATTTTATTATCATAGCATTGGTATTTAAATAATTTGTCTAATTTTGCACCCCCAATTTGCAACAACTAAAAAAAGCAAAGAAATAATGGTAGCAATTGTTGATATAGCAGGACAGCAGTTCAAAGTAGAAAAAGGACAAAAATTATTTGTTCACAGGCTTGAAGGCAGCACAGGCGACAAAGTTGAATTCAATAATGTATTATTGATTGAAAATGAAGGTCAGACAGCCGTTGGAACGCCTACAGTAGAAGGTGCAGTTGTTACTGCAACTATTCTTGAGCATTTAAAAGGTGATAAAGTACTGGTGTTCAAGAAAAAAAGAAGAAAAGGATATCAGAAACTCAATGGACACAGGCAATACCTGAGCAAAATTGAGATAAATGATATAACTAATTAAGATAAATACAAGTTTAATCTTCCGTAAGGAATTAATAATCAGATATTATGGCTCACAAGAAAGGTGCTGGTAGTTCAAGTAACGGTCGCGAATCGCACAGCAAACGTTTAGGAGTGAAAATTTTTGGTGGTCAGTTTGCACAGGCTGGCAATATTATTGTCCGTCAGCGCGGAACTGTACATTCACCGGGTATCAATGTTGGCATGGGTAAAGACCATACCTTGTTTGCATTGACTGATGGTAAAGTGGAATTCAAAAAAAGAAAGAATAATAAATCCTATGTTTCGGTTTTTCCTGAAACCCAGGAATGATTGTAATAAGTTTGTTCATTAATAAAAATTTGTGGTGCCCGGTATATTTATAACCGGGTTTTTTTATCTAATTTTGCTGCTTTTTAAGCTGATATATTATGTTAGAACTCAATGTAATAAAAGAAAACCCTGAATTCATCATTGAAAGGTTGAGCGTTAAAAATTTTGATGCTGCCACCATTGTTGATCAGATAATTCAGATTGATAAAACCCGCAGAGATGCAAAAAGCCGTCTTGATCAGGTGAATGCCGAAATGAATCAGATCTCAAAAGAAATTGGCATTTTATTTCAAAATGGTAAGAAAGACGAGGCTGCAGCTCTGAAAGACCGAACAGGTACTTTAAAGACCATGGGCAAGGAACTGAGCGATCAGCTTAGTGAAGCAGAAAACGAACTTCAGCAATTGCTCGTTCAGCTCCCTAATCTGCCACATGCTTCTATCAAGCCCGGCAAAACTGCCGAAGACAATGAAATAGTGTATCAGGAAGGTGAAATTCCTGTATTGCAACCTGATGCAGTGCCACACTGGGATCTTTGTAAGAAATATGATATTGTTGATTTTGAGCTTGGTAACAAAATTACCGGCTCCGGCTTTCCTGTATATCGTGGTAAAGGCGCCCGTTTGCAAAGAGCTTTGATAAATTTCTTCCTCGACAGAGCCATTGCCGCAGGATATCTTGAATATCAGCCCCCCTTGCTTGTAAATGAAGCATCAGGGTTTGGAACAGGGCAGTTGCCTGACAAGGACGGACAGATGTATTTTGTGAATGAAGATAAATTATATCTGATACCTACTGCCGAAGTTCCGGTTACAAATTTTTATCGCGACATGATCGTGAAAGAAAGCGATCTGCCGGTTAAAAATGTTGCCTATTCAAGTTGTTTTCGACGCGAAGCAGGTTCGTACGGAAAAGATGTAAGAGGTCTTAACCGCCTGCATCAGTTTGATAAAGTTGAAATTGTTCAGATCCAGCATCCGGAACGCTCGTATGAAACGCTTGAAGAGATGCGTAACTATGTTACTACGCTTCTTCAGGCTCTGGAACTGCCGTTCAGGGTTGTTAAGCTTTGCGGAGGTGATATGAGCTTTACCTCAGCCCTTACTTACGATATGGAAGTATATTCGGCCGCTCAACAGCGCTGGCTTGAAGTAAGTTCAATATCAAATTTTGAATCTTTCCAGTCAAACCGCATGAAACTCAGGTTTAAGGATGAACAAGGACGTTCAAGACTTGTTCATACACTAAACGGAAGTGCTCTGGCGTTACCACGTATAGTGGCTGCTTTGCTTGAGAATAATCAAACCAGTGAAGGAATTGTTATTCCAAAGGCATTACGACCCTATACCGGTTTTGACATTATTGATTAAACTCCCGGCAGTTCGCTTATTTTTTGTTAATGATCTTTTGCCCTGATAGGTTTTCTGTCAGGCTTTATGTTCTTTTCAGAGGTTCAATTACTTAGCTTATGAAAATTAAAATATTTCGTCATACTTTTCTTATCCTTATTTTAATAATGCTGACCGGAGCATTAAACGCACAGGCTCAGCAGAAGAATACTGAGAGAGATCTTGCTCTTGAGTATTACAGAAAAATGGATTATGAAAAGGCGTTGCCCATTTTTGAAAAGTTATACGACAGTAACCAGTCCGATTTTCATTATCACTACTATTTTCATTGCCTCATTGAAGTTCGCGATTATAAAAAAGCTGAAAAACTGGTGAGACGTCATTTAAAGGCTAATAACAAAAATCCCAGATATGAAGTAGATCTTGGTTATGTGCTGATGACAAGCGGTGATGTTTTGAAAGGGAAAAAACAATATGAAGATATCATAAAGAACCTTCCTGCGGATAAGCGTACCATAAATGATGTCGCTAATGCATTCATTTCAAAGCGTGAAAACGATTATGCCATAAAAACCTACCAAAGAGGCAGGATATTGCTGTCAGAAAATGATGCTTTTCAGATGGAACTGGGAAATTTGTACGACCGTATCGGCGATTTTGAAGGTATGGTAGACGAATATCTGAACCTGGTCAGGACAGATGTTAAAAATTTGACCCAAATTCAAATCCGTCTGCAAAACTCACTGTTTTCTGACACAGAAGGCAAACGCTTGAAATACCTGCGAACCTCACTGCTTCGCAACATTCGCCAATACCCGGATGTAAATGTTTATTCTGAACTAATGCTATGGTTGTCAATACAGCAGTCAGATTTTGAATCAGCTTATACTCAGGCAGTAGCGCTTGATAAAAGATTAAATGAGAATGGCAAAAGGGTTTATTCTATTGCACAGCTTAGCACCACAAACAATGATTTTGATGTAGCCATAAAATCATATGAATATCTGATTGCCAAGGGTCCTGAGAATCAGTATTATATGAATGCAAGGATTGAAATCCTCAAAGCAGAAACAAAACGGCTTGCATCCGTTAATCCGCTTAATCAGGAATATTTATCACTGCTTGAAAAGCGATATAACGAGACTCTGGAAGAATTTGGCAAAAATCGTCTGACTATTTCGCTTATGCGCGATCTTGCCAATCTGTATGCATTTATGTTTTATGATGCTGATAAAGCAATTGAACTGCTTAATGAAGCTTTGGCGATAAAGGGGCTTGGAAAGGAAAAACTGGCAGAATGTAAACTCGACTTAGCCGATGTTTTGCTGTATGCCGGCGAGGTTTGGGAAGCCACTCTTTTGTATTCGCAGGTTGAAAAAGAACTTCCAAACGAGCCGATAGGCCATGAAGCCAAATTCAGAAATGCCAGACTATCGTTTTATATTGGTGAGTTTGAATGGGCTAGGGCGCAGCTAAATGTGCTAAAAGCTGCTACATCAAAGCTTATTGCCAACGATGCCATGGCGTTGTCGCTGCTGATAAAAGATAATATGGAACCTGACAGTACCTATGTGGCACTTGAATATTTTGCCCGTGCTGAGCTTCACAGTTACCGTCACCGCGACGACCTTGCTTTGCAGGTTCTTGATTCTATTACTACATTGTTCCCTTATCATCTTATAAATGACGATGTGTTGTATAAAAGAGCGGAGATAAGTATTCGCCGGGGAGAGTATGACAATGCAAGTAAGTATCTTGAGGAAATTGTAATGAAATACCCCGATGAATTACTTGCTGATAAAGCTCTTTTTAAGCTTGCCGAGATCTATGACATTTATCTTAAAGAACCTGATAAGGCTATGGAATATTATAAGGAGCTGATGCTTAATTATCCTGCAAGTCTTTTTGCCGATCCTGCCCGTCAGCGATTCAGAATACTCAGAGGGGATGTGATTTAAACGTTTATTAAAAATTATCCGGTTTTAATTTTCATATAATTGCTTCCAGTAAGACCCAAAAAACACCTAGGACAACATTTTCTTCACGACCGGAACATTGCAAGAAAAATTGCATCAGGTTTAACGGGTCAGGTATCAAATGTTCTTGAAATAGGACCCGGAACCGGCATACTTACTCAGTTTCTGCTTGAAAATAAGAATCTTAATGTTAAAGCCATTGAAATTGACCGGGAATCAGTAGTCTATCTTGGTGAAAACTTTCCCGGATTACAGGATAACCTGATTGAAGACGATTTTTTAAAAACCGATTTGCAAGGCCTTTTTTATGAGCAACCTTTTGCAGTAATAGGTAATTTCCCGTACAATATTTCAAGTCAGATCTTTTTCAGAATAATTGACCATCGTGATCTTATTCCTGAGGTAGTTTGTATGGTTCAGAAAGAGGTTGCACAGAGGATAACGGCACAGCCAGGCTCAAAAACCTATGGAATATTGAGTGTGTTGCTGCAGGCATGGTATGATATTGAATATCTTTTCACCGTTAATGAAAATGTTTTTAATCCCCCGCCAAAAGTAAAATCTGCGGCAATGCGTATGGTTCGGAATAAAAGAAATAAGTTGGTTTGTGATGAGAAACTTTTTATGATGGTGGTAAAAACTGCTTTTAACCAGCGCCGCAAAACATTGCGCAATGCCTTGTCAGTATTGATTAAAGTCAATAAGCCCAAAGAGATCCCATTTGCCGATAAAAGAGCTGAACAATTAAGTGTTGATGATTTTATTATGCTTACGGCTTCACTTTTTTAAACTCTTATTGTCTGTCGTATTTCATTATTTCATCGTTGACATAGTCCAGTTTTATTCCTGCTGAATCGAACATAGCTTCCGATTCGGCAGAGTCGTGATACCGGAATTCGCAAACCACCCGCTTGATGCCGCAATTGATGATAAGCATGGCACATGTACGGCAGGGGGTCATGCGACAGTACAGAGTGGCACCTTCCAATGCAATGCCAAGTTTTGCAGCCTGACAAATTGCATTTTGTTCAGCATGTACTGTACGAACACAATGCTGGGTTACCTTTCCGTTTTCATGAGTGATACTTTTAAAAAGATGTCCCACATCATCGCAGTGAGGCATACCAATAGGCGAACCTACATAACCTGTTACAAGTATCTGGCGGTTACGGGCAATCACACAGCCGCTGCGTCCGCGGTCGCAGGTGGCACGTTTGGCAATGGTGTTGGCAACTTCCATGAAATATTCATCCCAGGTAGGACGTATATATTTTTCTGAACTCATGTTTTATGAAGATTAATGTTAATTAATAATGTCTTTGGGTTTTGGGATGGTGGAATATATCTTTAAGTACCATAGAGGATTACTATTTAAAGCTCAATTTTACGGAGTATTTCATCAATCTGCCGGTGCAGGTCTTCAAAACTGCCATTGTTGTTAAGAACGAAATCAGCTTTTTTTATACATTTCTGAAGATTTTGCTTATTGGGATCTCTGGTTCGCATCTCACGTTTTTCATTTTCCAGAAATGTTTCATAATCAATCATGTCAGTTTCTGATTTTCGTTCGAATATCCGCTGATAACGTATCCTGGGATCAGCATCAACAGCAAAAAGATAGAAACTGCCTTTTTGCCTCAGCGATTCAATTTCGCCAACGGTTCTTATACTTTCAATAATACAGTTTTTCCCATTCTCCAGAGCTTGCTTGTAGAGTTCATCAATAATAAATGAGGGTGAATTCTGCTTCCGCAGGTCGTTGGCTACCACTACCATACTATCGCGGTTTACCGGAAGACCTTTTTCTTGGATTATTTCAATAAGATATGCCCGAACCGAATAGTGTTCGAACCCTTTCTTACTCACAAGATAATCAACAATAGTACCTTTACCTGAGCCAAGTGTGCCGGTGATCCCAATTACTATCATATTACAGATGTTTTACTGTGGCCGTTTTTAATTCATCAACCCATTTACTTGGTGGTTTTTCAGGCGTAAAACTTTTTATTCGCTGAATGAGTAGTTCGGCATTATCATCAACCAGCAAATTGGAACGGTGCTCGGTTCGTACAAAATGCTCATTTACAGTGTGATCCAGGAATTTTAATAAATCGTTGTAATAGCCGTCCACATTGTAAAGTGCTGCCGGTTTTGAAATAATATCAAGCTGATTCCACGAAAGTATCTCAAATATTTCATCAAGTGTTCCCAAACCACCCGGCATAGCAATAAAAGCATCAGATAAAGAAGCCATCATAGCTTTGCGCTCGTGCATAGTATCAACCAGATGCAGATCATGAACACTTTTATGAGCAATATCTTTTGCAGCAAGATTATTTGGCATGATACCGGTGACTTTTCTGCCTCCGTTTATAACAGTATCAGCCAGAATGCGCATCAGCCCGATATTACTGCCACCGTACACCAGATCGAGTTTGTGCTTAATGATAGCCTCTCCGAGTAAGCGGGCATGAGTGGCATAAATTTCGCCTTTTCCGGTGCTGGAGCCACAAAAAACACAAACCGTTCTTATAGTATTTCCTGAGTTATTGTTCATAAATTAAAATGGAATTAGAATGGCAAAATTACAAATTTCGTTGTTAGCAAAGGATTTCACAGATATGTATTTAAAAACTGACGGGTGTTTGTATTGCAGTTATCAGGAGATTAAATTTTTCAGAAAAATTTTTTTCATTTTTTTGTGATAATGAAAAACATTGTATATTTGCAGCCCCAATGCGGAAGTAGCTCAGTTGGTAGAGCACGACCTTGCCAAGGTCGGGGTCGCGGGTTCGAGTCCCGTCTTCCGCTCACATCCCGGTAGTGCCGGGATTTTTTGTTCAGAGATAAAATAAATTTGAATATTTGTTGAAAGCATTGTAATTTTGCACCACAAAATGATTAACTAAGCCCGGGTGGTGGAAGTGGTAGACACGAAGGACTTAAAATCCTTTGGCCGTATATGGCTGTGCGGGTTCAAGTCCCGCCCCGGGTACAAAAAAGGTTGAACCGATGGTTCAGCCTTTTTTGTTTGAAACCTAAAAATTCATTTCTGATATATTCTGACTATTCTTCAATCATCATTCCCTAATTAAATATCTGAATATCAGATAAATATTCATAAATTAACAAAATTCTTTTTAAGAGTAATAAAGTAGTCTTTATGTGCACCTTCCTGATTTCAGGAAGTTTTATCATGACTTCCGGCAGTTTACTGTTTTGTGAACACCAGGTTTGGATAAATAAAAAGGTATATTGAAACTACTGTTTCCCGGCTTTATATCAGCCCTGTCTTCTGTTTTGAAGCTATTTTATCCATTATCATTGCTATGGCACCATCGCCGGTAACATTACACGCAGTGCCAAAACTGTCAACAGCAATATAAAGAGTGATTATCAGTCCCGTCATTTGTTCGTTAAAACCCAGCGAATTTTGAATTATTCCTATGGCAGCCATAATTGCCCCTCCCGGAACGCCGGGGGCTGCGATCATTACAATTCCCAGCATGAAAATAAATCCAAAGAAGTTAAAGAAATCAATCGGGATATTGTAAAAATAAAGTGTAGCCAGAGCAAATCCTACTATTTTCATAGTACTTCCTGCCAGATGTATTGTAGCACAGAGCGGTACGGTAAATGAAGCAATATTAGGGTTGATCCTGTTATTGATGGTACATTGCAAAGTAACCGGTATGGTTGCTGCCGACGAAGCCGTACCCAAAGCGGTGGCGTAAGCAGGCAGCATTTTCTTCAATGCTTTGAAAGGATTGCGACCAGATATGGCGCCGGCTACAATGAACTGAATGATAAGCAGCAGTATATGAAGAATGAAAATGACAAGTATAACCTTTAAAAACAGAAAGATAACGGAAAAGACCTGCCCTGATACCGACATTGAAAGAAACATCCCGAAAATGTATAAAGGCAGCAGAGGAATAATTACTGAAGCTATCACAAGTGTTATTATCTCCCTGAAATCAATAAATACCTTTTGTAATGTGTCGCCCTTTAAAAGTGTTATGCCCAATCCTATGGTAAAGGATAAAACGAGGGCTGACATGACATCCATGACCGGAGGCATTGAAATACTGAAAAACGGCTTCACAAGGTCTTCACTGATAATTTCAACATCCAGCGGCTCAACACCTTCAGCAAGAATATGAGGATAAATGAACTGACAGGAAGCAAAAGTGAAAAAACCTGAAAACAAAGTAGAAGCATAAGCTATCAGGGCGGTATAAAGCAGGAGCCTCCCGGCACCTTTTCCAAGCTCGCCTATTGCAGGAGTAATCAGTCCTATAATAATAAGCGGGATTATAAACGATAAGAAATTGCTGAACAGGCTGTTAAAGGTAGTAAATATTCTTGCAAACCAGAAAGGGACAAACTGCCCGAAAATAATGCCCAACACAATTGCAATTGCAACTTTCGCCAACAATGGTAGTCTGGATAGTTTCATGTAGAAGTATTGAAAAATCGCGGTAAAATTAATTCTTTTGCCGAAAAAATAAAGCGGTACCAGATTCCTGATACCGCTTTATTAAAAATAGGTTTATCAATTTATGCTGGACAATTCCAGCTTGTCAGAATAAAGTTAAAACTTAACTATCAATAAATCATCAATGCTTTATAAGCTTTTTCTGATCAATGTTTCCGGCATTGTTAACCCTTATAAAATAGATTCCAGCCTTATTTCCAGATAAATCAAACTGATAATGGCTGTTTGTCTGCTGTTCGGTGTAAAGAATGCGCTCGCCAAGCATGTTAAAGATCTCTATATTTACTGAGCCTGATGCATTTACGCTATTAAGTTCAAGAGTGAATATGCCTGTTGTTGGATTTGGATAAACCCTGAAGAAATCAGTTGTTTGAGTTTCATAAATTTCTGATGATTTTTCCGATACCGTTTCAATATATGCATCAGCATCCTCTTCCGCTGCTAACATTG
>JBASHR010000107.1:0-2129 GCA_049654165.1 Bacteroidales bacterium | reverse complement strand
ATATTGATTTAGCATTCTCAGAAATTAATTTAACAATGCCAGAGAAAAAACTTGATATTAAAAAATCTTTTGGCGATGGCGTTGCAATTTATGAATATAATTTTTTCTCAAATAGACAATTGGAATTAAAAAAACGATTTACAAATAAAAACGATAACTTTCAAACATTTTTTGATTTTATATCTGATTTCTTTTTTACAAAAGAAAATATTTATTTATGCAGAAAAAGAAATGAAACCGAAACTGATGTTTTACAATTTTTTTTACAGGATTTAAGTGATTTAAAATTAAATAATTATGCAATTACAAAAGATATAACAATAAAATTAATATCACAAGAGCCGTTTTTTTCAATTTATCCTATTATTGAAAGTGATTTAATTATAATAAATACAAATCCTTTTGAATTAACAATTTTAAACAATAATGAAAAAACATATTTCTTTTTTTATTTTGAAAATGTTAGTAATATAACAATAGAAGATATTTATAGAAATTATATTGAATTAAAAAATTATACAACAAATTTTACAATAAATACAAAAACATTAAATTCTGAATATTATTTAAATAGTGAAAAATATATAAAAAGAAATGATGGAATGCCTTTGTTGTTAGAAAAAGGCAATAATACATTTTATTTGAAAACAAATTCAATAAATGGAGCAGTGAAATATTTTTACAATAAAAAAATATTATAGGTAAAAAAATGGTAAAAGGGCTTTTTTTAGGTTTTGTAAAATATGGTAGTCTCAATTATTCCGAATGGGTCGTTGTTTTAAAAAATATTCCTGATTTTTCTTTATTAGTTTATAACAATATTGGTGGTTTAAAAGATGTAATTTTATTTGAAAATATTTCAAATTTAGAATTTGAAATAAATGCAGAAGGGGGTTTTGGCGTTGGTGAAATTCAATTTGTAAAAAACAATTTTTTTATAAATTATGGGGATTTTATAATTATTAAATTAAATAATATTGTTATATATAAAGGTCTAATAATGACTGATTTCTCAGATAACAATAAAATATTATGTTTACCATTTAGATCAAAACTGAAAAATTTTTTATATAAAGGCGATTTTACAAATACTTCAATTTTTACAATTCTAAAAACAATTTTTGTTTACTTTGAAAATCAAACGGGTATATATTGGAAAGATAGTTTTATAAATATTGACAATGTTATTTTGTCAATTGGTTTTGATTATGAACCTCTTGAAGATATTTTAAAAAAATTATTAGAATATTTAGGCGATTGTTATTATTATATTGATGAAAATAATTATTTACATATCGAAAAAAGAGACAATATAATAAAACATTATTTTTTTGACTGGCATAATAAAAAAATTAAAATTGAAATAAATAGCATAAAAGCTACTCGCTATAAAATTTTTGCAAAAAATGACTTAGAAGAATTTGTTTATATTGGCGATGTTGGCTCTGGTGGAAATTATCCAGTTTTAGATATTGAAAAAAAAATTGGTATAAAATGGGAGAAATTTTCAATTAGCACTGTTTTAAGTGTATCTCTTGCAAAAGAATTTGCATATAAAAATTTAATCCAACAGGCACAACCAAGAATTACAATAACCATTGATGATGTTAATTTTAAAGATTTTAATAATTTTAAAATTTTAGATAATTGTCAAGTTCAAAAAGAATTTGAATTTTTTAAAACAATTGATGATTGCACAACATTAAATAATTTTACGAATGCAGAAATTGAAACAATGATAAAACGATTATCATATAAAAATTCAATAAAATTAAATCAAAATGGAGAATTTAATTATAATGTCAAATGTAGCAAAATTTGTTTATATGTTTTTTGCTTAACAGATATAAAATTAAAATTTATATATGATGATGATACTTCCTTTGTCTATTTTCAAAAAACAAAAACAGGTTGGATTTTATTACATATTGATATTGATAGTAATAAAATATTAAAAAAAATAATTAATTTTGGCTCTGAAGCAATTTATTTTGATGAGATTGTTGCTTACACAAAATATACTGAAATTTTTACAAATTTTATAAATACTATAAAATATAAAATAAATGAAAAAGGTTTAAAAATTGATTTAACAATTGGCAAAAAAGAGGAGGAAGAAGGTGAAGAAT
>JBASHR010000106.1:0-28956 GCA_049654165.1 Bacteroidales bacterium | reverse complement strand
ATGCTTTCAACGAAGGAACAGGCAGAGTTGTTTTCAACGGATCCGGCGAACAATTTTGTTCTACGGAAGAGTTTAATATTCTGGAAGTAAATAAACCGTCAGAACTGTTATATAATTATCCGTCAAGTAATATCACCTGTCAGGTTTATGACTGGACAAGCGGTGGAATTGAAGTAGGGGCAGGAACGTTTACAGCTCTAGACCTTGCCAAGAATGGACTATATGGTAGTTATTCTGTAAAACCGGGCGGAACCATCAATTTACATCAGGATGCTTCCAGTTGGATTGATTTAAATGGTCAACTTTACTTTGATGGTGGTGGAAATATTAATATTTATGGCGGCTCGTATGCATCTGTTTGGCCGTATCTTGGACATGACGTCGTAATTAATATGAATGGTGGAGTGCTGGATTTTAAGGATCAGGGAATTTATATTTCTAATATTGCTTATCCTTCTTTTACTCATAATATCACAGGTGGTACAATTCGCACAAGTAAAGGTTTAGGTTGCAACAGAACTGATTTTACACCTTTCGGTGGTACTTTTGAGTTTTATGGTAGCACTAACGCATATTTAGATATGGTTTCAGGGAGCCATTTAAGGAATGTTATAATAAATAAAAGCTCTAAAGAAGGTGATGAAAACTATACATGTGAGCCTGTATATGACCAGAGAAGCGGACAACTTCTGAGCGAAGGAACAAGGGCAAACAATATCATCCTGAATTCAGATATTGATATTCTTGGTAATTTAACTATTAATTCAGGTTCACTCAAAACCTTACCCAATCAGGTTTCGGTGTCAGGAAATGTAGCAATAAATAACGGTGGACAATTATTAGTGGATGCTGGTGGTGGACTTGCCATGGCAGGATCTAAATCTGTTACAGTAAATAACGGAGGCTTAATGGAATTTAATGGCGAATCAGGAATGCAATCAAAAATTACCCGCAAATCCTCAGGTTATTATGCTTTAAATATTGAGAGCGGGGGTAAGATAGGCGCAGAACATACCATTTTTGAGTATATGAATACCAATGGTGTGAATATAAAACCGGGTGCAATAGTTGATCCTGCTAACGCCTTCACATCATGCATCTTCCGTCTGGGCCAAAGCGGCGGTCGGTTGCTGACACTTGACAACAACCAGACCTTGGTTATCTATAATGCAGTTTTCCCGGGCAGCCCCAGTACTTACAATGTCTCAAAGAATATAGATACCGGCATGATTATTTTTGTTGATCATAGTGGTAATTTCTCAGGTGCAGCCCGTGAACAGGATCCTTTCAGCCGTGTGCATTGGACAGGAGATCTTGCACTGTCTGTGAATCTGAATGGAGTAAATATTGAAGAAGGACAGAATGTTTGCTTCGAAGCCTTACAAACCATCACAACCGGAGGGTCCAATATTTTTGTTGTTGAAAATAGCGCTTCAGCCAACCTTGTTGCAGGTCAAAAAATTCTCATGCTTCCCGGTACCCATGCTAAGGATGGCTCATACCTGCATGCATGGATTTCAAGTGTAGGCTTCTGTAGTGGATTGCCACTTTCCATAATCGCAAGTAAAACTGAAGAAGAAGTTCTGCCAACTCACATTAAAGCTGAAACACTCGACGATGAAAGATTCTTTAGAGTTTACCCTAACCCGACAAAGGGCGTATTTACTCTCGAACTTAATAGCGTAAATGATTCAGGCTCGGTAAGGATAGAGATCTTTAACATGCTTGGTGAGCGCATCCTTAACACCGAACAGCAGACAAACAGCCATTACCGGTTTGATTTATCGGGAAATAAGGCCGGAGTGTATTTTATAAGGGTAAACAGTTCCGGTCGTATTGATCAGAAGAAGCTTATAAAGCGTTGATAATTAGATAGTAATAGCTTCTTTGAAATTTTTTCTGATCTCTTTTTCCAGGTTCTGCAAAATATTTATGTAATATTGAGCCGGACTGGTTGTTTTAATACAATTAATCCGGTTTTTTACTAAAAACACTTTAAAAAAATCAAAAATGGAAACAGCACATATAATTTATACCGGTGATCTAAGAACCAGTGCCGTTCACTTACAGTCAGGTACTGAAATCATTACCGATGCTCCTACCGATAATCAGGGTAAGGGCGAGGCATTTTCACCAACTGATCTGGTTGCAACCGCATTGGGAAGTTGTATGATGACTATCATGGGTATTGCAGCCCGGAGTCATGGATTAAATCTTGAAGGTACCAGCTTGAAGATCACTAAAATAATGCATCCTGAACCCCGGCGCATTGGAGAAGTTAAAATAGAAATAAATTTTCCTGAAGGAGAATATACTGAAAAACATAAGAAGATATTACAGCATTGTGCTGATACCTGTCCTGTGGCTCTTAGCTTACATCCGGATGTAAAACAAACGGTAAAATTAAATTTCACACACTGATAGTATGGAATTCAATATAAACAAAGGTATTAAAGGCAGATTAGAAATACTGGTAGAGTATAAAAATACTGCTGCAAGCTATGGTTCAGGTCTTGTTGAGGTTTTTGCAACACCTGCAATGGTGGCTCTGATGGAAAAAACATGTCAGGAAAGTGTTCAGCAATTTTTGCCGGATACCTATGTGAGCGTGGGTACTGAGATCAGTATCAGACATCTGAAAGCCACACCAGTGGGCAGGAAAGTCTGGTGCGAATCAGTTCTTATTGATATTGACGGGCGCGTATTAAGCTTTGAAGTACAAGCCTGGGATGAGGAGGGAAAAATAGGAGAGGGAACTCACCGGCGTTTTATTGTTAATAAGGATAATTTCATGAAAAAGCTGGTGAAATAAGGATGTGAACAGGGAATAAAGAGCGTGTTATTCTTCTTTAGCACTCTTCAGCGTAACATAAATACGCTTTATCCTTCTTTTATCTACTGCTTCAACTCTGAAAACCATGTTTTCATACTCAAAACTTTCGTCTTTAACAGGTATTCTTCCCAATATTTCAAGTAAAAGACCGGCAAGTGTGTCAGAATCGCCTTTAACTTTTGCAAATATCTTGTCTTCAATACCCACGATTTTACAAAAGTCATTCAGACGTGTCTTGCCTTCAAAAATATAATTTGAATCATCCAGTTTTGAAAAAGTTACTTCGTCAGCTTCTTCGTCCAGTTCATCGTTGATCTCCCCTATGATTTCTTCAATAATATCTTCAAGAGTTACTATTCCGGATGTACCGCCATATTCATCAACAACTATGGCAAGATGAATTTTTTTTGTTCTGAATTCCTGTAACAGATCGTTGATATGTTTGTTTTCGGGTACAAAAAATGCAGGCCGCATCAAATCAGACCAATTAATGGCATCGGGCTTTTCAAGGTGAGGAAGCAGGTCCTTGATATATAAAACTCCCTTTACATTATCAAAAGTATCTTCGTAAACCGGTATTCTTGAGTAACCTGAATCGAGAATGATCTTCATCAGATCATCAAAAGACGTTTTTAATTCTACTGAGGTAACGTCAATACGCGGGCTCATGATTTCCTTTACTTCAATATCACCAAATTTCACTATGCTTTTAAGTATTTTCTTGTCTTCTTCGGGAGTAGTACTGTCAGATGTTATATCTATTGCGGCTTCAAGTTCGGTAAGCGACACATCATGACCTTTTCGCTTTATTCGTTTGTCAATAAACGAAGTAGAGTTAACAAGCAGAGTGCTCAAAGGATGAAATATCACTGTTAATGATTTCATAAACCCTGAAATACTATGAGCATACCTTAATGCATAATGCGAGGCAAACATTTTTGGCAAGATCTCACCAAACAACAAAATCAGAGCAGTAACCAGTATCACCTGAATTATGAATGCCAGAATGGGCGAACCATTGAAAATAAATAGCCTGGTGGTGATAAGGGTGGAAATGACAATAATTGAAACATTAACAAAATTATTGGCTATAAGTATGGTTGCCAAAAGTTTTTTAGGCGACTCGAGCAAAGTAAGTATTCTTTGGTTCGTCCGACCCGAATTACTTTTAATATCCTTTATCTGAGCAGGAGTCAAAGAAAAAAAAGCAACTTCGGAGCCTGATATCATAGCCGATAACAGCAGCAGCAAGCCCATAGCCAAAAAAAGCATCAGAAGCTGAAATGAAAAAGGCTGCACCAGGATATTTGAAATTATCTGAAACGCCCGTATATAAGGCTCAGGATCTATAGCGTCCAATACTAAAGAATTTTAGTTTAAGCGATTGAAAAACACTGCAAAAATATATATTTCTTTGAAATACAAGACATCTTTTTCTGTAATGATTTTTAAAAGCTTATTTTCTGATACCGCTCATGCCGTTTTTCTTTTTATTTTTGGCATTTAATTGAACTCATAATTGATCCTGAATATCAGATATGTTTCTTGAACATCCATATAATCGTCAAAATCGCCGCGGCTGGATTGAAGTTATTGTTGGCTCAATGTTTTCGGGCAAAACCGAAGAACTTATCAGACGATTGAAACGGGCAAAAATAGCAAAGCAAAAAGTGGAGATATTTAAGCCTGCTGTTGATCATCGTTATCATGAAAGCAATGTTGTTTCGCATGATGAAAATGTTGTTCAGAGCACTGCTGTCCAGTCTGCATCGCAAATTCTGCTTTACGTTAACGATGCAGATGTAATTGGCATTGACGAAGCTCAATTCTTTGACAATCAACTCTCCGATGTATGTAATAGCCTGGCTAACAGTGGAATAAGGGTTATAGTTGCAGGACTTGACATGGATTTTCAGGGGAATCCGTTTGGTCCTATTCCGGCATTGATGGCAACAGCAGAATATGTCACAAAAGTACATGCTGTATGTATTGAATGTGGCAATCTTGCCCAGCATTCTCACCGTACTGTTGATGATAAAAGCCTTGTTGTACTTGGCGAAAAAGATATTTACGAACCTTTATGCCGGTCATGTTTTAACAAAAAGCGCCGGAAATGATCATACCGTCATTTTATTCCATCAGGGAAAATCCACGGGCTTTAAGTACAGGTTCATGATTAAAAAATCTAATTTTGCGCCTTATTAAAATTTCAAACTTTGAAAGTATTCAAATTTGGCGGGGCTTCAATTAAGGATGCTGCTTCAGTTAAAAACGTGGCAAATATCTTAAGGGATAATTTGCATGAACCCCTGGTAGTGGTGATCTCGGCAATGGATAAAATGACCAATGCCTTTGAACTGCTTGCTGATCACGCTTTTGCGAACCGCATGATTAAGGCTGAAGAACAGTTGAAAAGGATAAGGTATTTTCATCTGAACATTTTAAACGAACTGTTTCAGGATACAAGCCACGCCATATTCAAAAAGCTTGATGTTCTTTTTGAAGAGATCGCCGGTATTATTGCATTAAAAGAAAAAGGCAGCTTCGATGCATTTTACGATTTGCTTGTTCCTTACGGCGAGCTTCTTTCTACTTCAATTACATCAGCCTGTCTGACAAAAAGTGGTTTTGAGCATACTCTTGCCGATGCACGTACATTTATCCATACCGACAATAACTACAGAAATGCCAGAGTGATATGGGAAGATACCATTACATCGGTAAATCAAAAAATCCTTCCTCTTATCTCAGGTGATAACCGGCCGTTTCATTTTGTTCTTAGCCAGGGCTTTATCGGTTCTGACTCCGGTGGTCATTCCACTACGCTCGGACGTGAAGGCTCTGATTATACTGCTGCCATTCTTGCCTTTGCCCTTGATGCTGAAGAGGTCGTGATATGGAAAGATGTGCCGGGGCTTATGAATGCTGATCCTAAAATTTTTCCGGAATCAGTCAAAATTGATAAACTCTCTTATAGTGATGCCATTGAGCTTGCATATTACGGCGCCAAGATCATTCATCCGAAAACTATAAAACCATTGCAAAACAAGGATATACCATTAATTGTCAAATCATTTGAGAATCCTGCTGATACCGGAACTTATATCAGTGAAAGCGAAGAAAGGTATGAAACGGTTCCGCAATACATTTTTAAATTCAATCAAATTCTGATAAGTATAACTCCACGCGATTTTTCATTTATCAATGAAGAAAATCTGTTCGACATTTTTGGAATTTTTACAAAACATCGTGTTCATATCAATCTGATGCAGAATTCAGCGATCAGTTTCTCGGTTTGTATTGATGATAAGGCTGATTTTGAGTCGTTTATCACAGCATTGCAGGAAAATTACAGAGTGAAATATAACCGCGGGCTTGAGCTGATAACAATTCGTAACTATAATGAGACAAGTATTGATAATGTGGTTAACAAACGTGTTATACTACTTGAACAAAGAAGCAGGGCAACCGTTCAGCTTGTTGTAGCTTCTGAAACTGATAATTATTGACAAGGATAGCTTCATTTGAACCTAATATCTGAAATCTGACGAATCTTATTGAATAACTGACACTTAACAAATATTGAATATGGGAAGTAAAGAAAAACCAAAATCAACTCTCAGATCTTTCCCGAGAAATTTCTGGACAGTCATCATTATGGAATTTTTTGAACGCGGGTCATATTATGGCGTTATGTCGGTGCTGTCAGTATATCTGGTCATGAATGTAAACGATGGCGGGCTTGGATTTTCAAAAGAGAGTGTAGGAGTTATCAAAAGTACTATCACCCCTTTGCTTTATCTCCTTCCTATTTTATCGGGCGCCATTGCCGACAGGTTTGGTTATCGTAAGGTTCTGATGTTTGCTTTTGTAATCATGAGCCTGGGTTATTTCCTTACCAGTACAGTTACAAGCTATTCCCTTGTTTTTCTGAGCCTTACCCTTATGGCTGTTGGTGCAGGTTTTTTCAAACCAATAATTTCAGGAACTATAGCCCGCGAAACTGATGAAAGCAATAGCACCCTTGGTTTCGGGATTTTTTACTGGACTATAAACCTTGGAGCTTTTATTTTCCCTCTCATACTGGTTCCATATCTGAAAGGAATTTCATGGTCTTATATTTTTATAATGGCAGCAGTAGGAACCGGATGGCTCCTGATTCTGAATATTTTTGTTTATAAGGAACCTCCCCGCCCTGACAGTACAAAATCCATACTTGAAGTGCTTAAAGGTGTGGTACTGGTACTTAAGGACTATCGCTTTGTTATCATGATAGTAATATATTCAATGTTTTGGATACTGTATTTCCAGATGTTCGACACTGTTTTATGGTATCTGAAAGAACATATTGATATGTCGCCGGTAAACAAGGTTGTAAACAGTTTTCTCGGGATATTTGTGAATGAGCCTTCCTGGGAATTCGATGCCGAGCATGTAACGGTTATCAATGCCGGAACAATAATCCTGCTTCAGCTTATAATTTCGAGTATAGTAAAAAATACCCGCGCCCTGCCCACAATGATAGCAGGTATTGCACTGGGAACCATAGGAATGGGAATTCTTGCCATTTCAACTCATGCCTGGATATTTATGGCAGGTATCATTATCTTCTCAATCGGCGAGATGACAGCTCATCCAAAATTTATTTCGTATGTGGGTTTAATTGCTCCTGCCGATAAAAAAGCCCTGTATCTTGGCTATTCGTTTCTGTACGGAGTAATTGGCAGCGCCATTGGCGGTATTCTTGGTGCAAAAATGTACGTGTATTTTGTTGACGGATTAAACCGCCCGGGGTTGTTATGGTTCATTTTCAGCCAGATAGGGGTGGCTACTATTATCGGACTTATTTTGTATAATAAATTTCTGGCTCCCCGTAAGGAAATTTAAAAGCTATATCTCATTGTACGGATTTTTATAATCCGGGTATTTTTTTACTTGAAGTAAACGAAATTGAATACTCCTGCCCTGTTTTGTGCTGTGCAATGCTCTGTTATTCTGCAAGTTCTCTTGTAATTCTGAACCCTAATCTTACAATAGCCTCAAAAAGTTCCGGGTTAAGTGTTTCAGGTTTGTCTTCGGGAGAGTGCAGGTATGTATAACTATTGGTACTAACCATATAAAGCCCCGGTATTCCGGCATTGAAAAATGGTGTTAGATCAGCTCCTCCACCACTCCAGGTCCGGTCAACGACCAATTTCTCGTGATCTGATTTTCGGGCGAGTTCCCATAATTCCGGCGAACTTTTTCCATTCCCTATCTGAATACTGTCGCCATGAGCAATACAGTCGAAATTCAGCATGGCTATAATGTTTTTATGAGGCTTAGGGAAATTTTCTACAAAATGTCCGGCACCGAGAAGCCCTTGTTCTTCTGAAGTAAATAATACGAATATCAGTGATCGTGAAGGTTTTATTTCTGATAAGCTGAAAGCTCTTGCTAGTTCAAGCACGGCAGCAGAGCCTGAGGCATTGTCGTTAGCTCCCGGATAAATGGTTCCGCACTGGCTTCCAACATGGTCAAGATGCGCTCCGATTATTACAAACTCATTTTTTCTTTCAGCATCGTTACCTTCAATCATTCCTATAATATTAAATGCAGGAGCTTCGGGGTTATATTCGGTTTTTACACTAATATGAGCCTGGGTGCCGGTTTCAAATGATATTGGCTGCTGCTTGTTTTTCAGTTCATTATACAGCGTTTCAAGGTCATTGCCCGATTCGGCAAGTATTTTGTCAGCCAGTTCCCGACTTATCATCAGTTGGGGAAAATCCACCGGTTGCTCACCGGGTCCGTGCAGCACACTGCCTATTACTTCGGGTATTCCGATCCTTTCAAATGGTGCAGATACAAATATTATAGCTCCGGCACCATGCTCACGGGCAACATTGGCTTTTTCGCGTGGTAATGCGCCAGGCCAGGAAGTTTCAGGTAATTTCCAGTCCGGATTATTTTTGAAAACCATCACAATCTTTCCTTCCAGATCAAGTCCTGCAAAATCATCATAACCATATTCGGGCATGCTGATGCCGAAGCCGGCAAAGACAACAGGAGCAAACAAATCCCCGCTACCGGTAAAACCCCTGAAAGTATAATCAATTCCATGCCGTGGCATGAAAATCTGACTTCTGAGATGCAGTTCAAAACTACAAGGTTCAGGAATAGCATTGTATTCAACCTTCATATGCTGATAATATCCATCATCGCCTGCCGGAATAAGACCCAGGTTTTGGAATTGCTCAGTCATATATGATACAGCCCTTGTAAATCCTGCATGTCCGGGCAATCTTCCAGCCATTTCGGCAGAAGTGAGGATATCAACAGTGTGCATCAATGCTTCGCGACTTATCAGACTGTCAGATAAGGCTGAGACAGTGTTCTGAAAATTCAGAAAAAGAAAGATAAAAAGCAGGATTCTTGTGATATGGTTCATATACGGCAGCTCAATTGGTTGAACAGCAAAAATAAAGGTTTTTAAAATATATGCTTTTCTTAATGTAACACGACTGTGAAAAAGCTCTCGTTCATTCAATTTTTATATTTTTGCCTTAACTTTAAAACCAATAGAAATTATGATAGAAAGCATTGCAATTTTATGTGGCGGAGGTCCTGCTCCCGGAATTAATACAGTTATAGGAACCGTTGCCAAAGTTTTTCTGAAAAATGGTTATCGTGTTTTAGGTTTACATAGTGGCTTTAAAACACTTTTTACACCTGCTCCAAAAATTCAGGAAATTGATTTTCCGATGGCAGATAAAATTTATAATCAGGGTGGATCAGCCCTGGAAATGAGTCGCTACAAACCGGCTGATACCGAATTTAATGTTGATTTTTTTGTGAAAAACAATGTTAAACTGCTTGTTACCATTGGTGGAGACGATACTGCCTCAACAGCTAACCGCATAGCTCAGTTTCTTGGAAAACACAATATTAAGATCCAGAATATCCATGTTCCCAAAACCATTGATAACGATTTGCCTTTGCCTGAAGGTCAGCCAACGTTTGGTTATCAGAGCGCTAAGGAAGAAGGTGTAAAAATTGCCAGTACCGTTTATGAAGATGCAAGAACCAGTGGCAACTGGTTTATAGTGTCAGCCATGGGGCGCGAGGCAGGACATCTGGCTTTTGGAATAGGTGCGTCGTGTCATTATCCTATGATAATTATCCCTGAGATGTTTAATAAAGTTGAAATAACCTACAACCGTATTATCAACCTTATAATTTCTTCAATCCTTAAACGCCAGATACTGGGCATATCATACGGTGTGGCCATTGTAAGCGAAGGTGTATTTCATTTTATGACTGATGAGGAAATAAAGAATTCAGGAATCCAGTTTACATACGATGATCATGGTCATCCTGAGCTTGGTAATGTTAGTAAGGCTCATATTTTCAATGTTTTACTTCAGCAAAAGCTTAAAGCTTTAAAATTGAATGTAAAAAGCCGTCCCGTTGAGCTGGGCTATGAAATTCGTTGTGTAAGACCCATAGCGTTTGACCTGCTTTATTGTGCTTTACTTGGTCTGGGAGTTAAAAAATTGTTTGATCAGGGACATACTGCCTGCATGGTTACTTCTGATCATACCGGAGAGATAAAACCGCTGTTTTTAAAAGATGTCACCAACCAAAAAGGAAAAGTAATGCCGCGACTGGTGAATATGGATGGCGCTAAAGCAAAACTGGTGTTTGAAAACGGACTTCAGTTCATTACCAAGAGCGATTACGAATCGGCAGGAAAGTATGTTGCCAATCCTGCTGAATTTGATTTTATGAAAATATTAAACTGGTAGTAATCAGCTTAGATTCAGTATTTTAAGCTCAAGACTTAAAACAGTTATTATTTCATACGATTTGCATTTACAAAATAGTTGAGACTGTTTTGCCGACGGTTTAAATGTAGAACAATCGGTATTATTTCACCCGGAAGTTTTCCAGGATCTTTTTCACCAGAACCTCAGCCAGTTTTGCAGATGATTCTTTGGTCCAGCCGGCAATATGAGGTGAAAGAATTACTTTGTCACTTTGGGCAAGATATTGAAAATCAGCGGGAATATTTTCCAGATTCTCAAGAGTTTTCTTTTCATATTCAATAACATCAAGAGCGGCGCCTGTAACCTTACCTTCCTTTATTTTTTGGATAAGATCAGAAGTTTTTACCACCCTGCCGCGTGAAGTATTGATAAGCCGGATAGGTTTTGAAAAATTAGCGAGATATTCGTTATTTACCAGATAATCAGTTTCGGCAGTTAGCGGAACATGCAGGCTGAGGATATCCGTTTCATTAAAAACAGTCTGCATATCACATTCTTCAACAAAATTGCAGGAATAACCTGTTTTATATTTATCATATGCAATAACCCTGGCTCCGAAGCCTGAAAGTCTTTGTGCAAAAGCACTTCCCATATTTCCATAACCTATTATTCCTATGGTTTTTTCCATTATTTCTTCACCACGGTTCTCTTCGCGCAACCATAATCCTTTTCTCACCTGATTGTCGGCACGTAACAGGTTGTTCATAAGAACCAGCAACATGCCAAGAGTATGTTCTGCCACTGCATCGCGGTTTCCTTCAGGGGCATTAAAACAAATTATCCCTTGGGAGCTTGCAAATTCCTCATCAATATTTTCCATGCCGGCTCCAACACGGGCTATAAATTTCAGATTTACCGCTTTTTCCAGAAATTGTCTGTCGAGGCTGATGCCACTTCTGATTATTATACCAGAATATTTTTCAATTATTTTCAGGAAGTCGTTGTATTTATATCCCGGATGCTGTTCACAAATAAAACCCGCCTGTTCAAGCGATTCAGGCAGCAAAGGATGAGTGCTGTCAATAAAAAGTATTGCCGGATTGGATAAAATCGTCATAATGTAATTAAGAACTTAGTTCGTAAAATTGTGCAAATTTCCTTAATTTCTGCCTGAAAGGTTTAATTTTGCCAAACTTTTAATTTTGCCACAGCAATTTTATAATTCTTTTTACAGAAATCAGATCTGTTAAATGACACATTTTTTCATTCGGATTATTTTAAAATATCGTCTTACCCATCTTATTGTAATTGGGCTTATCACGGTTTTTATGGCTTTTCAGACGACAAAAATTAAACTGTCGTACGAAATGGCTCAGATACTCCCTGATTCTGATTCAAGCCAGATAGCATACCGGCAATTTAAGGAAATATTTGGAGAAGACGGAAGTGTACTGTTCGTTGGGATAAAGGATAAAGATATTTTTGAGATTGAAAAATTTCGTGCATGGTATGATTTAACCTATAAAATCAAATCCATTGACGGAGTTCAGGAAGTTGTATCATTAGCCCATATTTTTGAGGTTGTTAAGAATGACAGCCTTCAGCGGTACGACTTTGTACCTGTTTTTAAGAAATTTCCGGATTCTCAGCAGGAACTTGACTCATTGAAAAATAAAATACTTAGCCTTCCTTTTTACGACGGACTGCTCTTTAATCTGGAAAGCGGTGCCACACTTATGGCAGTTACCCTTGATAATGCCATTCTTAATACCAAAGGGAGATTGCCCATTGTAAAGGAAGTAACTGATGCAGTGGAATATTTCAACGAAGAATCAGGAATTGAGCATCATTTATCGGGTCTGCCCTTTATCCGCACCAGCGTTATGAAAAAGATCCAGTCAGAACTTAAGCTGTTTATGTTTCTGGCTGTTCTCATAGCTTCAGTGGCATTGTTTATCTTTTTCCGATCTTTCAAAGCAGTGATCTTCCCAATGATAATTGTTGGCATTACTGTGGTAATAGCAATGGGTATGATGGTGCTGTTCGATTATAAGATCACCATTCTTACGGGGATATTCCCGCCTTTGCTTATTGTGATCGGGGTTGAAAACTGTATTTTCCTGCTTAATAAATTCCATCAGGAATACCGCGCTCACGGAAACAAGGTAAAAGCATTGTCGAGGATGCTGCACAGAGTCGGGAATGCTGCATTTCTTACAAACCTTACCACTGCTACAGGATTTGCAACTTTTATCCTTACAGGAAATAAAATACTGGTTGAGTTTGGCACTATTGCGTCAATCAATATCATGGTTATTTACCTGCTTACCATAATACTCATTCCAATATTTTTCTCTTATCTCGATCCTCCGAGCCAAAAGCATGTACGCCATCTTGATAATAATTTTACAATCAGGCTTCTTGAAAAGATAGTACACATAGTTCTTAATCACAGAAAAAAGGTATATATAACTGCTGTAGTTGTTACCATTATTGGGATCGTTGGCATTACACGGCTAAAAACTTCAGGAAATGTTGTGGACGACATTCCTAAGAAAGACAAATTATATCAGGATCTTTTGTTTTTCGAACGCGAATTTAACGGAGTGCTTCCTTTTGAAATTCAAATTGATACCGGTAAGAAGCGGGGAGTAACTCAATTGACAAACATTCGTAAGATCAATCAGTTACAGGATTCACTGGCTCTTTATTCTGAGTTTTCGCGACCTTTATCCGTAGCTGAGATCACAAAGTTCCTCAGGCAGGCTTTTTATAATGGCAATATGGCAATGTATGATTTGCCTACTCCTAACGAGCAGGGGTTTATTTTGCGCTATGTTCCGGGAATGGAAGAACAACGTCGAAGCCTCATGAATTCCATTATGGATAAAGACATGCAGATAACCCGTATTAGTGTTCAGATGGCAAATTTGGGAACACATGAAATAAAACGCATTACTGATGAAATTACACCTACGATAAATAGTATTTTCCCTCCCGATCAATACAAGGTTATCCTTACCGGTACCAGTGTGGTGTTTCTGAAAGGAACCGATTATCTGGTTAAAAATTTAATGACCAGCCTCATTTTTGCAATCATTGCCATATCACTGATGATGCTTATGTTGTTCACATCTTTTAAGGTAGTTGCTATTTCAATGGTTCCAAACCTGCTGCCGCAAATCCTTACCGCTGCAATGATGGGCTTCCTGGCAATATCAATCAAGCCGTCCACCATCTTAATATTTAGTGTGGCATTGGGTATTTCGGTTGATAATGCCATTCATTACCTGTCGCGCTACAGGTTGATATTAAAACAAACCAACTGGAATATTCATGACTCGGTAATTGCAGCACTTCGTGAAACCGGGTTCAGTATGATTTATTCATCTATTGTGCTTTTCTTTGGCTTTGCCATATTTACCCTGTCAACTTTCGGTGGAACTGAAGCCATGGGTTTTCTTATTTCTTTTACCCTTCTCATTGCAGTACTTTCTAACCTGTTTGTATTGCCTTCGTTATTGCTGAGTTTTGATAAAAGAATAACAACCAAAAAGTTTGAAGAACCAATTATTGAGATATTTGATGCTACATATGAATTTAAGGGCAGGGAGAATGCTCAAAAGTTAGCTGAAACAAATAAAGCCTGATATTGTCGTTTTAATTTGATATTTACCTATTTTTACAAACCCAATATTAAAAAATATGAAAGGTATTATTTTGGCTGGTGGAGCCGGAACACGCCTGCATCCGTTAACGATGGCTATTAGTAAACAACTTATGCCTGTTTATGATAAACCTATGGTTTATTATCCGCTGTCAGTTCTTATGATGGCAGGAATTCGTGAAATCCTGATTATTTCCACACCACATGATTTGCCTCATTTTGAGCATCTGCTGGGTGATGGGAAACAGATTGGATGCTCGTTCTCATACGCTAAACAGGAAATTCCCAATGGTTTGGCACAGGCTTTTGTGATTGGTGAAAATTTTATCGGAAAAGATAAGGCAGCTCTTGTTTTAGGCGATAATATCTTTTACAGCACTGGTCTTCCAAAGCTATTGCAAAGAAATAATGATCCCGATGGAGGGGTGATCTTTGCTTACCATGTTTCTGACCCGCAACGTTACGGAGTAGTTGAATTTGATAAGGAGATGCGTGCTATCTCAATAGAAGAGAAACCTCAGAACCCAAAATCAAATTATGCTGTTCCGGGTTTGTATTTTTATGATAATTCGGTAGTTGAAATTGCTAAAAATCTTAAACCCAGCGCCCGTGGCGAGTATGAGATCACTGATGTGAACAAGGAATATCTAAAAATGGGAAAACTGAAAGTCGGTCTGCTTGGCAGGGGAACAGCATGGCTGGATACCGGAACTTTTGCATCGCTGATACAGGCTTCACAGTTTGTACAGGTTATCGAAGAGCGACAGGGTTTGAAAATAGGCTGTATAGAAGAGGTAGCGTACAGAATGGGATTCATTGATGCTGCCCGTCTTGAAGAATTGGCACAGCCACTGCTAAAAAGCGGATATGGACAGTATCTTCTGGAAATATTGAAAGCCTGATATCATTAAACTATTTTGTTCTGCAATTTTTCAATCAGGGAAAAACTACAATTTATAAACTGATCGTATTTACTTATGGATCATAATTTATATCTCGAGAAAATTGAAGAGGTTATCAAAAGCATTAACTATCCCGATTATCCTTCTGAGCTTTATGCTCCCATACGCTACACTCTTTCTAATGCCGGCAAACGTTTCAGACCTGTTGCCTCAATGCTTGCCTGCGACCTGGTAAATGGCGATTGTAACGAAGCCCTGTATCCGGCAGTAAGTCTTGAATTACTGCATAATTTCACACTTATCCATGATGATATTATGGATCAGGCTCCTTTGCGAAGAGGTAAAGAAACAGTGTATCGTAAATGGAATACTGATATAGCCATACTTTCAGGAGATACGCTTTTTGCGATGGCATATGATTTTTTGATTAAAACTGACCCTCAGATATTACCCCAGCTTCTTCATGCTTTTAACCGTATTGCAATCCAGATTTGTGAAGGACAGCAAATGGATATGAATTTTGAAGATAGCTACGATGTAAGCATTGAAGAGTATATTGAAATGATACGTCTGAAAACGGCTGTGTTTTTCGGAGGATGTATGCAGATCGGTGCTATAATTGGAGGCGCGCCTCAGCAACAGATTGATTTGCTGTATGATTATGGTGAAAAGCTTGGTATTGCATTCCAGCTCCAGGATGATATTCTTGATGCTTTTGGTTCAGAAAAGGAAGTAGGAAAGAAAAGAGGTGGTGATATAGCAACAAACAAAAAAACATTTCTTTACCTTAAAGCTCTGGAACTTTCTGACCCTGAAACTTCCGGGCGTCTCAGGCATTTATTTTCTGTTCCTGCCATCAGCGAAGCTGAAAAAATTGAAGAAGTACTTGGAATATTTGAAAAACTGAAAGTAAGAACCTATGCTGAAGAAATGATAGAACAGTATTATGAGGCAGCTCTTAAGGTTCTTGACAAGGTACAGGCTGATCAGCACAAAAAGGAAATTTTTCGCAATTTTGGCATGCAACTGATGAAAAGGAACAAATGACGGTTCGGAAACTGCTGTGATGCAGTCAAAAAATCAAAAAAACATAGTTTTTAGCTACTATAATAATTATTTCCTGCTTTCCGGTATTGAAATTCCATTCACGTATGAACCCCGATCTGACGAACAGGATCCGGTTTTGAGAAAAGCGACTTATACAATCGTTAATGCCGGTGGTTAAAATATTCAAAACAATTGAGTGGAGTAATAATTGGCCGGTTATAATTCTCCAACCAGTAAAATTGGCCTATTATATTTTCCCAGTCGGTATAAGTCAGAAAAAGTCATAATTTTGTTTCACTTTAAAAAGCTGCTACTAATCTCTAAACTATGAATATTCACAATCTTGACAGTATTTTTAAACCCCGGCGCATTGCACTTATTGGGGTAACTACTAATCCTAACAGTGTGGGCGGTAAAACACTGAGTAACCTTGTAGGCGGAGGATTTAAAGGAGTGGTTTATCCCGTAAACCCTGATTATGAGGCCGTTCTTGGAATTCCTTGTTATCCTGATGTGGGATCACTTCCCCGCACCCCTGATCTTGCACTTATTTGCACTCCAGCACAACAGGTACCTGAAGAAGTGAAAAAATGTGGTGAAGCAGGGATAAGAGGCATTATTATTATTTCGGCAGGATTTCGTGAAATTGGTGAGGAAGGAAAAAAACTGGAACAGGAGATTGAGCAGGTACTTAAGCAATACGATGGCATGAGGATCATTGGTCCTAATTGCCTTGGAGTTATTGTTCCCGGACTAAAAATGAACGCGAGTTTTGCTTCCGATTTACCTCCGGCAGGAAATATAGCTTTTATTTCCCAGTCGGGAGCTTTATGTACTTCGGTACTGGATTGGGCACTTGAAGGCAGGATAGGATTTTCATATTTCGTATCAATTGGTAACAACCTTGATGTGAAGTTTGGCGATTTAATTGATTATTTTGGTGAAGATGAGAACACGCACAGCATTATTCTTTACATAGAATCAATTGAAAATGCCCGGAGGTTCATGACGGCAGCACGTGCCTTTGCGCGTTCGAAACCTATAATTGTATATAAAGCCGGGCGTTTCCCTGAATCGGCTGCTGTGGCTGCTTCTCACACAGGCGCCATGGCTTCTGAGGATGATGTTTACGATGCTGCATTTCAGAGGGCCGGAATTGCCAGAGTATTTGACATAGGCGATATTTTTGATTGTGTTGAACTTATAGGACGAAATAAAACACCAGCAGGACCACGCCTGGGAATAGTTACCAATGCGGGAGGACCCGGAGTAATGGCAACTGATACCCTTATAAGTCTTGGCGGAAAACTGGCGCAGCTTTCAGATAAAACTATGGAGGCTTTGAATGAAAATCTCCCCCCTTTCTGGTCGCATGGCAATCCTGTTGATGTCCTTGGCGACGCCCGTGCCAAACGTATTTCAAAAGCTGTTCAGATAGTACTTGCCGACGAAGGTGTTGACGCTGTTCTGGTAATTCTGACTCCTCAGGCTATGACAAACCCTGTTGCAACAGCAAGGGAGATTAGCCAGCTTGTCGCCGGCACAAAAAAACCTATCCTTGCTGCATGGCTTGGGGGTAAAAACATGCGCGAATCAATGCAGATACTGTATGAAAACGGAATTGCTGCCTATCAGACACCTGAACAGGCAATACGTTCATATATGACACTGGTGGATTATTCCCGCAATCTGCAAACCCTTTACGAAACTCCTAAAGATGTCCCTGTTGGGTTTTCGTACGATCGCAAAAAGGTAAGGGATGAGTTTTTGTCGAGCCTTACAGGAACAGATGGAATAATTCCGGAAAATATTTCAAAATCACTGGTTGAAGCCTATGGAATCCCCTCGGCAAAGCCATTTATAGCTACCACTGAAGAAGAAGCAACTGAAATAGCTGCCAGGATAGGATTTCCGGTGGTTCTTAAAATCCATTCACCTGATATTACCCATAAAACTGATGCCGGTGGTGTGGTACTGAACATTGGAGATAAGGAAATGACAATCGCAGCTTTTCATCAGATAATGAGCAATGCAAAGGCTTATGATCCGCAGGCAAAACTTGAGGGCGTTACGGTTCAGAAAATGATAAGCCAGAAAGACAGTGTTGAAATGATACTCGGGATAAAAAAAGACCCTGTTTTTGGCACTGTATTGCTTGCCGGAATGGGAGGTGTTACCGCCGAACTATTTCATGACCGCGCAATAGGGTTTCCTCCGCTGAATGAACGACTTGCAAGACGTATGCTTGAATCGCTGAAGATATATCCATTGCTTAAGGGATACCGGGGAAGTACTCCTAAAAACATTGAAAAACTAATAGAGGTTATGATACGTATGTCGTATCTGGTTGCGGATTATCCTGAAATTGAAGAACTGGATATAAATCCTCTCCTTGTTGGTATTGATGATGTTATAGCCCTTGATGCGCGAATTATCATTGACCGTAAACAGCTCGATCGCCATATACCGCGTTATTCGCATCTTGCACTGCATCCTTACCCTGAGGAAATGGTTTCAGAAATTAAACTTAGTGATGGAACACCGGTATTATTGAGACCTATTAAACCAGAGGATGAACCTTTATGGCTCGAAATGCTTGGCAGTTGCTCCAAAGAATCGCTTTATTTCAGGTTCCGGCATTTCTTCCACTGGCATTCTCATGAGGTGGCTTCTCGCTACTGCTATATTGATTACGACAGAGAAATAGCCATTGTTGCCGAAATTGAAAGCGAAGGAAAACGCCAATTGATAGGTGTAGGCAGGCTTATTGCCGATCCGGGTTATGTAAATGTGGAATATGCAATTTTAATACCTGATGCATGGCAAAACCGAGATCTGGGTAATCTGATCACTGATTATTGCCTTGAAATAGCCCGTCATTGGAATCCTAAACGTATAGTGGCACAAACCACGACCGATAATCCGCGAATGATAAAAGTGTTCGAAAAAAGAGGTTTTAGCATAAAAGCTGATGATGGACAAGTGGATGTTGTTTTGGAATTAAGATAAACAGAGATCAGTGAATTGATAATATTTTTTAGTTTTGAACCATGTTTCAGAGCCAATATTCTGAATTATTTACGTTTCAATACAGCAGTCAATAACAACAGAGATCAATAATGCACAATAAAATGAAATACAAAAGAATACTTTTAAAACTTAGTGGTGAATCGCTGGCAGGCAGCCGGCAATACGGTATTGAAGTTGAAAGACTTGAAGATTATGCCGAAGAAATAGCATCGGTTTATAAGTTGGGTACTCAGATTGCCATTGTACTGGGCGGAGGAAATATTTTCAGGGGATTTCAGAACAATACCACCGGAATTGACCGTGTTCAGGGCGATTATATGGGAATGCTTGCCACGGTTATTAATAGTCTTGGTTTGCAGGCGGTTCTTAAAAACATGAATATACCTTCGGTAGTTATGGGTGGAATTGCCATTGACCCCCTATGTGAAAAGATTAGCCGTGAGCGGGCGATCAGGGAACTTGAATCGGGCAGGGTTCTGATAATCAGCGGAGGTACAGGAAATCCGTTTTTCACAACTGATTCAGCTGCTGCCCTGCGTGCTGTGGAGATAAAAGCCGATGCTATTTTAAAAGGTACCAGAGTAGATGGAGTTTATAATGCCGACCCCGAGAAAGACCCCAATGCTGTAAAATATGATAAGGTGAGCTTCAGCGAAGCACTTGAAAAACAGCTCAGGATAATGGATCAGACAGCTTTTACTCTTTGTCGTGAAAACAATCTGCCTATCATTGTTTTTAATGTGAACAAAAAGGGAAATGTGAAAAGGATTTTGGAAGGAGAACAGGTTGGAACACTGATTTTCTGATAAAACCTAAGCATATTAAGCGCAATTACATTATTTTTGCAGTCTGAACCAAAATTCTAAACGCCATGAACGAAGAAATCCAGTTCGTACTTGACGAAGCCGCAGAAAGCATGCAAAATGCTTTGAAACATTTTGAACGTGAACTCCAAAAAATAAGAGCCGGAAAAGCAAGCCCTCAAATGCTTGAAAGGGTGAAGGTTGATTATTACGGCACCCTTACTCCCATTGATCAGGTATCGAATATAAACACACCCGATCCACGACAAATCATAGTTCAGCCATGGGATAAAAGTATGTTGCCGGTGATCGAAAAAGCCATTATGGCTGCTAATCTGGGTTTTAATCCTCAGAATAATGGTGAAGTTCTTCGTATTCAGGTACCGCAGCCTACTGAAGAACGACGTCGTGAATTGGTGAAGATTGTTAAAAACGAAGCTGAAAATGCCAGAGTCGCTGTGCGCAATATTCGCCGCAGCTCAAATGAAGCTGCCAAAAAGCTTGAAAAAATGGGCGCTCCTGAAGATGTTGTAAAGCTCCTTGAAAAAGATATTCAGGTTCTTACTGATAAGAACATAGCTTTGATTGACCAGATGATGGAAGCCAAAGAAAAGGAAGTGATGACAGTGTAAATTCACTATTCAGCACAGTTTCTGCAAATTTCCTGATCCTTTCTCGCAGTTAATATCTTTTTACGAAAAGCATCCGACTTTTCACCGTTCCATATTGCACTAAAGTCGTTATATAGCAGATTCCCATAACTATACTGTGCATCTTTGTCGTAGCAGCAGGGAATGATATTCCCGTCCCAGGTTATGACACATGAACTCCACATGCGGTAACAACGGTTACGCAAAGCATTCTTGATAATGTATTTCCCGTCTTTTGTTTTTCTGTACCTCGAATATTTGTCAAGGCTGGTCATAAGAGGATTTCCATTTTCGAAATCGTAATGTTGAGCTGTTTTGAATTCCAGAATATCGGCTTTTAATTTTTTACTTAAGGTAGCAGTATGCTTTAACTCATTCTGATTATGGCTGAACACTATAAACTGCAATCTGATAAGAGGAGTAGCAGACTTAAGCGAATTTCTGGCATCAACGAGGTTTTGTATGCCCTGAATTAGCTTGTTAAAATCACCTCCAATACGGTATTTCAGGTAAGAATCCTGGGTACTCGCATCCAGAGAAATAATGACCTCATCAAGACCCGAAACAACAGTTTTTTCAGCATTTTCAGGGTCAAGGAAATGTCCGTTTGTAGAAGTGCTTACAAAAAGCTTATGCTTTTTTGCCTGTTTTATCATTTCAAAGATCAGGGTGTTCAGATAAGGTTCGCCCTGAAAATACAAAGTAAGGTACAAGGTTTCCTGCGGTAGTTTCTTAAGCATGGTTTTGAAATTTTCAATGCCCATTCTTCCCGGTTTTCGGGTTAGTTTTCCTGATCCCACCGGACATTCCGGACAATGAAGATTGCAATAATTAACAGGCTCAATGGAAACAGAAAGAGGCATACCCCGATGAATGTTATTACCTGAAAGTGCTGAAATCCAATAGCTTGTCTTTAATTTCAGAATATTCCCAATACGCCTGAACGAAAGTGTTGACAGAATCCGGCGATAATACGATAATAAATTACAGAACCCCTTAAATGAAAGTATTTTCATGTTCCTCGCATTCGTTCAGTAAGCTTTTGCACTATCCTGAACCGATTCAGAAACTGGCTTGCTATCACGCGGATAACAGTATATGCAGGAATTGCCAGCACCATTCCAATCACTCCGGCTATACTGCCTCCCATTAGCAATACAATGAAAATTTCGAGAGGATGGGCTTTTACACTGCTGGAATAGATAAAGGGTTGTAAAAGTATATTGTCAATCAGATTGGCTACCAGAAAAGTTGATATAATAATAACTATTACAGGTATAAGCTGGTCGTACACCCCTTCGCCAAGCACAGAGGTGATTCCCAGAACCACACCTATTGAAGCTCCTATAAGCGGTCCGAGATAAGGTATGACATTCATAATACCTCCTATGAAACCAATCAGCAGGGCATTTTTGATCCCGAGAATTGATGCACCTACACTAATAAGTGTTATCATGCTGGCTACTTCAATAAAAATACCAATAAAATATCGTGATAATAAACGCTTGCTTTCTGAGAACACGGTGATTGTTTCTTTACTGTAGCGTTCAGGAACCATCAGCAATACAAGGCCGGAAATCAGTCCCTCTTCCTTTAGCAAGAAAAACGTTATAAAAAATATTGAGAAAATACCAACAAAGAATGAACCTGTAAACGATAACAGGTCGTTTAAAAAATTGTAAATCCTTTTTGTATTCGCAAAATTACTGACGCTTTCATTTAAAAAGGCTATCAATGTTTGATCGCGTTTCAGGAAACCTGTATTATACAGGATAACTTCCAGACGTGCGAGTAGTTCGCGCAAATTTGCGTTCAGGCTTTCGGTATCAATTTGTGAGATAAGGGCAGCCTGTTTTGAAACCAAAGGAATAAAAACACTGATAAAAAGCCCGAAAATAGCTATAATTATCAGCAATGCAAGAATACAGCTCAAAGTTCTTGGAAGATGAAACCTGCCAATATGCAAACGCGACAAAAATTTTACTATTGGTGCACCTATCATTGACAATACAATTGCAACCAGAATATATGTTACAATATTGGAAAAATACCATAGTAAAAAACCGGTAATGATTACTCCGGCAATGGTTCCTGCAATTCGTGTGTTGTTCATTAAGGATATAATGTTTGGTTTAAACGAAGAGCAAAGATATACAAATATTTTACCATCCGGGCAGAAAATTCAATCCCCAGAAACCCTGACTTATTCCCTTGTGTATGAAAGGAAAAGCATAATAAGGTTCAAGAACCATAGCACCAAAAAGATTTATACGCATACTCACACCTGTGCTGAATACCGGAAACCTTTTATTATCGGCTATTTTATCCGGGTTGAACGAAATATCATCAACCTTATTCCATGCCAGGCCTGCATCAAAGAACAATGTTAACTCAGTAAAGAAAATTCCCGAAGTAATTAAAGCAAGGCGCTTTGGACCTGTAAAAGGCAGACGTATCTCGGCAGAAGTCAATGCAATGCGTTTGCCAATAAGCATGTGAGTTAATGAATCATTCTCGAGGAACATTTCATGCTTGTTTAAACTCCCTGATGTATAACCTCTTACAAAACCGGGATAACCTAAAAACAAAGGATAAAACAGCTCTCTTTCCGAATTGTCTGCATAACGACCATAATGCATAAGCCTGAAGGCAAAAGAAAAAGGTTTTACATAGTAGTATTGTCTGTAATCGGCATAGGCAGAAAACACTTGCATGGTGCCAAAATACTGATCGGCTTGTAATCTCATTCTGTGCCCCATCATTGGAGAAGCCAGCCCAAAAAATGAATTATCGCTGACGTAGGCAGTTGATATTTTATGCAGGTTAAAACCGTCGGGCTCATAATCTTTTAGCCGCTTACGTTTCTGTCCCATTAAATAGCCACCCTGATAATAATTTGTAAAGGCATCAATTCTGTAATAATAAAGTGAAGCAGAAGCTGACGCTTCAAACCTGCGCGTAGTTGACAAGGGAAGCCATGCAAACAAAGACACCTGATCCTCAAAAGTTCTGAGTTTTCTCAATTCAAGGGTTTCAACAAATATGGGTTCTTTTGGAGTACCAATATTTTCCACTCCATACGAAAGATATGACAGTTGATAGGGGATATGTGAAATTCCACCACCCCATTTTATTTTTCGTTTTTGATTTGCGTAAGAAACCTGAGCTCCAAAATCATAAATTTCGCCGTTTAAGGCAAGCATGGTGAATAGCTGATGATTTCCCAGGATATCGCCAAAAATCATATATACACTACCAGCCATGCCTGTACCGTAAGCACTTGCTGAAACTCCCACACCGGTATTCCCGATATAATCCAGTTTGAATTGCGGGCGATAAGGACGAATTGAGAAAGAATCGGGAGGGAAAACAGGGGAGCTGTAATTCTGGCGCAGATCATTGTCAACGAACGAATCATTGTTACGCTGCAGAGGTGGCAAAATTGCAGTCGTAAAATCAACTGAGTTAGGATCAACTTCGCGATGGATAAAATCATTAATCCCGGCAGAAAAAATAGTAAAACTGCCTTTTTCAAAAAATGAATATGCTATCGAATTATTATTCCATGAAATGCTTATTGCCGGCGATAATTCGGTGATACCACTTATACCGGTTGAATAATCGGTGAGTTGATAGACTTTTCCTGAATCGGTGTTGTATTCATAAAGGTTTCGTAATCCGTCGCGGTTTGAAAGAAAATAAATGGTCTTTCCATCGGCTGAAAAAACCGGATTGAGATTATTGGCACCTTTGAAAACCTGAACTACTTTTATATCATCAGGTTTGTCAATATTCAGATATCCTATATTGAAACTGTAGTTTACCTCCTTGCTGTCGTCACCCGGTTGTTTGCGGTCAGTTGCAAATATCAGATGTTTACTGTCGGGCGCCCATGCCGGATGAACATAGGAATAATAATCATCAGTTAAATTAGTGAGCTTACCTGTTTCAGGGTAATAAACATAAAGGTCAGAACGCCCGTTTTGCTGACCGGTAAATACAATTTTTTTACCATCGGGCGACCATGCGGGGTTATTGATGGAAGTAATGTGATCAAACTCAACAAGTGTTGGCTTTTTCAAATTTTTCACCTGTTTGATTGCAAGTTTGTTCTTTCCTTTGCTTACCACCACATAAGCAAAATATTTGCTGTCGGGCGACCAGCTTCCAACAGATTCAAAGAAATTGAAACCATCAATATCCTGATTGCGTGAATTGCTAGTAAGTCGTTGTTTTATTCGTCCTGTTGAGGCATCTGCTATGTAAAGATCGAGGCTGAACAAGCGTTTTTCAGAGAAAAATGCAATATATTTTCCATCAGGGCTGTATGAAGGTGAAATATTCATTTCTCCCGCATTCTTTTCAAAAATGAGTCGTTTTCCGGTATATTGCCTCACAGAATCACCCTGGAATGAAGCATAATGTTTTTTAAATGATTCTTTCCACATTTCCGATACTTCTTCTTCAGTCTTTTTCAGAACCATTTTAAAAGCTGCTTCATATCCCATCATTGCTGTGCGAAAAAACAATGGTTTTATAATGGTGTCGCCCCAGGTTCCCGCCACAAACGACCAGAATGCATGTCCGAACCGGTATGGATTATATTTGTATTGGCGGGTCATTTGCTTAATAGTGGGAAAATCATCATTCGCCAACGCATCACGCATTATCATTGCAGTATGTACATCAGTACTGCCTATTGATAAATATTCAGCCATGCCTTCCACCATCCATAATGGCAGGTTTTCAATATTCCTGAACGAAAGCGAATCGTTGTTCATAAGTACATTAAACTGGAATGCATGAACCAGTTCATGACCAAGCACATGATTGGTCTGTGCATTGGTTTCAAGAATCGGCATTACAACCCTGTTTTTTAATGCTTCGGTAACTCCTTGCGTTCCAATAGAAATAGAACCGCTTATTGCCGTAGTCTGCTGAAATTCAGGATGCGACTCATATACAATAACCGGATTATGAAATGGTATAGTGTCGTCAAATATTTTTTGATGCCGTTTATACCATTTTTCGCTTAGGTTACCCAGTAGCGATACTATTGAATCATCTGTCAGATAATGGTATATTTCAAAATTTGGGGTCTGATAAACATTGAAATCAAACCGTCTGTAACTTGGTTTGTTTTGCCCAAAATTCTGTGAATATAAATCGAATGAAAACAATAACAGAACTGCTATGAGCAATATATAAGGCAACTTTGACTTTTCTGAAAAATAAGCTTTCATCATCCCGGGGTGTTTATCTGAAACATGCAGAAGAAATCGTATTAAAACCTCAAAATATATGCCAATACGTTAATACACAGAAAAATTCTTAATAACCTGACTAAAATTATTTGCTTCATTTTATGGTTTTCAGTTAAAAAAAAATACTGAAATCAGCCATTTAATGATATCTGAAAGCAGATTGTTGAAAAATTCTGTTCTGTATTCTTAAATTTCGTTGTACTTTTGAGCCTTTGCAGTTGTATTGTATTTAATACCCAAATTTGCAACAGTTAATCAGAATTTATTGAAAATGCCAATAATCAAATCACCTGTTTCGTGGTATTTAAAAAGACGGATCAGCCAGATTGAGGAATTTATGAACAACCCTCATGAGGTGCAGCTAAAGTGGTTTCATAGCCTTGTTGAAAAAGCTGCAAACACGGAGTGGGGCAGGAAATATGATTATTCTTCAATAAATACACCGGAAGAATACCGGCAAAGAGTTCCTGTTAGCAATTACGAGGTATTTAAACACTATATTGAGAGGTTACAAAAAGGGGAGCAAAATCTGCTATGGCCTTCTAAAATACGATGGTTTGCAAAATCATCGGGAACCACTGCCAATAAAAGCAAATTTATTCCTGTAAGCCGTGAAGCAATTACCGATTGCCATTTCAAAGGCGGGAAAGACTTATTATCAATATACTTCAACAATAATCCGGATGCACAGCTTCTTGGCGGGAAGATACTTGGTTTGTCAGGCTCACTTTTACCGGTAGGAAATAATGGCAATGACTCATTTAGCGGTGATATTTCTGCCGTTTTACTTAAAAACCTGCCTGTGTGGATAAGTAAAAACCGGGTTCCGCATCAATCACTGGCTTTGTTGGAAGATTGGGAATTGAAAATTGAAAAAGTTTCAAAAGCAGTAATCAACGAGGATGTCAGAAATCTGACAGGCGCTCCTTCATGGATGCTGCTGCTGATGAAAAAGGTGTTGGAAATTTCCGGTAAGACCAATTTATCGGAAGTATGGCCACGGCTCGAACTTTTTGTTCATGGGGGTATGAACTTTGAACCTTACCGCAAACAGTTTGAAAATATTACTCCGGCAAACATGAATTACATGGATGCGTATAATGCATCAGAAGGGTTTTTTGCCGTACAGGACCGCCCTCAGCATGACGATCTTCTGCTTTTTCTTGATCATGGTATCTATTACGAATTTGTTCCTTTGGATGAACTGAACAATGAGTATCCAAAATCTTTGACACTCGGTGAGGTTCAGAAAGATATAGTGTATGCTCTGGTAATCTCCACCAATGCCGGATTGTGGCGTTATCTTATTGGCGATACTGTCCGGTTTACTGATATAGCTCCGTACAGGATAAAAATAGCAGGGCGGACAAAAAACTTTATCAATGCTGTGGGCGAAGAGCTAATGATTGATAATGCCGAGAAAGCCATAAGTATTGCATGCGAAAGAACAGGTGCTGTTTTGTCAGAGTTTACTGCTGCCCCGGTATATTTTCAGGAAAATGAAAATGCCGCCCACGAATGGATCATTGAGTTTGAAAAAGAACCTGATGACATGAAAAGCTTTAGTCAAATACTTGATACTGAGCTTAAAAAACTCAATTCTGATTATGAAGCTAAGCGATATAATAATATGATACTTCGCGAACCGATAATACACTCAGCTCCGGAAGGAACGTTTTACCTATGGCTAAAAAGTAAAGGCAAGCTCGGAGGTCAGAATAAGGTTCCCCGATTATCAAATAATCGTAATATCCTTGATGAGATAGCCAATATTATGAACAAGAGAACAGAAAGTTAAAACAGATACTGAAAATATAATTGTTGCCATTAAAACAAGATTAATATGCATCACATAGCTATTGCGGGAAACATAGGTTCGGGGAAAACTTCCCTTACACAGTTATTATCAAAGCATTTCGGATGGGAAGCTCATTATGAGGATGTAGAATCCAATCCTTATTTACATAGTTTTTACGACGACATGCAGCGCTGGTCGTTCAATTTGCAGATTTATTTTCTGAATAGCCGTTTCAGGCAGGTTATAAATATTCGTAACAGCGGAAAAACAGTTATTCAGGACAGAACAATTTATGAAGATGCACATATTTTTGCACCTAATCTTCATGCAATGAATCTTATGTCAACGCGCGATTTCGATAATTATAGCTCCCTTTTCGAGCTTATGAGTTCGTTTTTGAAACCACCTGATCTTTTAATTTATCTGAAAGCAAGTGTTCCTACTTTGGTGCATCAGATCCAGAAAAGAGGCAGGGATTATGAAAATGCCATTCGTCTGGATTATTTAAAATCGCTGAACGAAAGATATGAGCAATGGATTGAATCATATAATATTGGCAAATTGCTGATAGTGGATGTGGATAAGATCAATTTCATTGAAGACCCTGAAGGGTTGGGAATTATCATTAATCGCATCAACGCTGAACTGCACGGACTTTTTGGCTGATCATCCTGAAATTTGATTAGCCTGCATTATAGCCACGATTTCATTAACCACTTGTTTAGATTGACGAATTTAGAGATTTTGCTAACGGTTGATGGTATGGTGTCGTGCGGGATTACGAAGAGATTTTCTATCAGTTTACATCGACCTTTTTTACGAGCCACAAACGCTCGCAAATCGCTGAAACCCGCATGCACTATACCATGTGTTAGCTGGCGTAATTTATTTATTTTCAATCTTGTCGTTAAAATAAATTCTAAAAAAGTTGAGTGGAAGTCTCTTTATAAGAAACATTCCACTCATATCTTTTTATGCTTGCCAAGTATGTCCACATTTCTGACAACGGGTCGGATTTCTGTCGGCTAATAATGCTAACAATCCTAATGGAAAGAAACAGATTGCTACTAAAATTTGCCAACCTTTGTAGGCACTTTCAGGAAATAGAATAATTTCTACTTTTTGGGTTTAAAAACAGCTTTCAACAATCTCTCTTTGGATAAAAATACCCAAAGAGAGATTTTTTTTATCCTAAAAATCATGTGTGGAAGAAA
>JBASHR010000105.1:0-96794 GCA_049654165.1 Bacteroidales bacterium | reverse complement strand
CGTAAGATCTTAGGGTCGCAGAACCAGCCATACCATGCGCTGCACTTTGAACTCCACTTGCTGCAATTGTTCCTCCAACATGTGTTGAATGATTATGTAAACTAGCTCCATCCTTAATGGTAACTCGCGACCCGAATTCCTGATGCGTGGTTCGAACTCCACCGGCATCCCAAATCCCAATAATATAACCGTTACCTGTTAAATTTAGACCTGTAGAACCACCGGGCCATAACTGATTTGTTCCGGTTGTCTGTGCTGCATTTAAATTATTGGTGATGTAAAATTGTGGCATACCCAATTCGTCAATGTAAGTTATTTGAGAATACCTACCATCCGAGGTATATTTTAAATTATATCCGGTTTTAGATAAGAACTTTTCTACTTCTGCCTGCCGCTTCTGGTGCCTTTGATGAAAAAACTCCGAAAGCTTTAACAGGTTTTCTTTTTCAGGATCGGGTTGAGCTTCTCTTTGTTGGGAAAAAGCCAGGCTGCCAAAAAATATGGAAGCCACTAATAGAAGAGTAGTTGTAATTTTCATGACTTAAAATTGTTTTTGTTACTAATTGATTTAAAAGATAATATAATGTTTTACTTATATAATTACTTTAACAAAAGAACATAAATAAGTTGATTAAAAAACCAACATAATTTACACATAAGGGTAAAGAGTATTTGGTGCAAATAATTGTTCATTTTAAAATAATATTATTAGTTAAAATTTTATAAATTTTTCAATTTTTATCTCTGTTTCGTTTTTCACACAAATAAAATATAACCCATTATTATATTCGGTCATATCAATTTTATAATAGCTGCTTTCTGTAATGCTTTGACTTACAATCTTTTCACCCATAATATTAAAAACTTCTATAATTAAATTCGTTTCGAGCTTACTTGCAGACATGTCTATATTCAATATACCAGATGTTGGATTTGGATAAACCCTGAAAGACAGGTTATCAGCTTTAATAAGAGGCTTGTTTTCATTAACTGGCACATCATCAGCATTTGCATACTCGCTTCTGTAATTTAAACAAAACTCATAATCAGATATGATCCTTGCTCTCATATAAGCTCCTTCGTAAACCCGTGTTCCCTGAAGTATACGTATTTGTTCACCGGCTTCAAGATTAATACTGCCGCCACTTTCAACCTGGAAAGTGTCCTGTCCGCCAACAATTATAGTTTGTATAGCAGCAACGCATGTATCAACCCTTGGGAAAATAATAACCGGGCCTAAAACAACAGTATCACGAATAATAATTGTAGATCTTGCTATTTTAAGCAGATAATCTTCTGTTTCACCATAGGCAAATGTTCCGCTTCCATCCCAGTTAGATGAAACCGGTGTTTCAGTAATTGAAAAACGAGCCCATACATAACCAGATTTAGGACCAACTCGGAAATTAGGAGGTGTTAATGAAGAAAGAGCTCCGCTAAAACCAGAAGGAACCACAAAATTCACTAAGGCATGTTCTGGTACATTCATCTGGTTGCCACACATTGAACTACCTCCCCAATTACCATCCTGATCCCAGTCAACAAGCAAATTTACATAAGCCGGCATTTGCCCTGGCAAATTATTAGTAACAGTGATATCAATATTCTGACCCCAGCTAGCCATCTGGCATGTCTTCCAAATTGGATCAGGTCCAAGATCAGTACAAGGCACTACCACTATTTCTGTTGCATTTGTTGTAATACTATATGCTTGTGGCATTATCAATCCTGCATCACCGTCATTAAAGCATTCATCCATATTATAGGTATAAGGATTAAATGAGGGGCACCAGCCAGCATTGCCATCAGATTCATAATCAACTGTTTCTCCAAAATATGCTTCTTTATTTCCGGAATGACGGATAAAACTATTTGCAGGACCAACATTAACACATGTAGGGAAATTCCCTATGGTGGAAGGTAAATAAGCCAGTGAATTTTCCGGAGCATCGCCAAAATCATACTGCCCGCAAGGTTCTCCTTCTATATACAAAACATAGTCTTCCACTTCGCCGTTTGGCCAGTAGCCATCAAAACTGATTGGCAAATTGTCAGTTCTGAACCTAAATCTTGCATATGTCCTACCCATAGTTGCATCGCAGGGAACTTCAAAAACAATGTCGTTAATTCCCTGATACAACGGATGTGTTACAAGAACATGTTCATTAGGGTCAGCCCAGCTACAATTTATATTAAAATCAATCCATACATCAAGATAACCATCAGTTGAAGCGGTAACCAAAGCAGCTACTGTTTGTCCCGGACTTATTACCGCCGGAAGTATAACACCATCTTCATCATCGCCAAGAGATGGGAATAATATATCATTATCATCACCGGTAGCGCTAATATTAGGTTGTCCATCAGGTTCAGGGTCAACCATATTCCCAAGATATACACCCTGTACAATCTGATGCCTTGCTCCATTATTTATCAATAATGTCGGATAACATCCATTCTGCCTCCGGTCAGGAGCGTCGCCGAAATCAAGACCTTCTGGATCAGTGCATTCAACAGTAATACAAAATACTCCCGCGGTACTAGTACAACCAAAAATATTTTGAACCATCACCATTAACTCATAATTCCCTGACAAACTGCTTACAAAAGGTATAGTCTGACCCGTTCCTACAAGCGAATTATTCTGATCATACCATTCAATCAATGGATAATTGGAAGGATATGTATTATTCCATGATTGTGAGTTCAGTGGCAAAGGCATATACATGTTTAATGTGTCATTGCATTGAATGGTTTTGCAACCTAAAGGAAAAAGACTTACATCAGGTTTGGGAAATATGATCCCGGCAATGCCGTAAGCGGAACAACCTGTAATTTTATCAGTAATGGTCAAACTGTAAGAACCTGCAGCAGAAGCAGTAATAACAGGCGTACTGGCTCCGGTACTCCATATATAATCATATTTTGAAGGATCATTCGGGATTGGTACAAATGTCAGCGAATTGCCTTCACAAGCACTCTGCCAGTTGAAATTCAAGGGTGGAATTTCATAAAACGTAACACATACTGTATCATAATTAGAACAACCTGTAATAATATCAGTAACTTCAAGCACAAACTGATGCTGATAAGGCAATACCATAGGTAATGTTATAGTTGCCAGAGTATTATAAGCAGAACTACTGTTATTTACACTAAATGCTGCACCTCCCGGAATATCAGACCAAGAATATGAATAATCTGTATCATAAAATGCTGATAAATTCAACTGTGCCCAGCTTCCTGGATATGCACAATGAGTCCGTTGGGCGTTTATCTTTGCTTTTGGCAGGCCGTGCATATAAATATAAACGTCGTTCGATTTGTCAGAACATCCAAAATTATTTGTGGCCATTACATAATATTCACCATGCTGCTTTGCATAATAATCTGAATTTACAGCTCCCGGAATCAAAACGTCATCTCTGAACCATTGATAGCCTGTCATACCTGAGCATGCTTTAATTAAAACTGAATCACCAGGGCAAAATATAGTATCAGTAGGATTGATTACACATGATGGCAAAGGATTTACAACAACCTGTTTGACCACAGTAAGAGTGCATAAATTGGGAAAGGTTCCTACAAGAGTTACATTATAAATTCCCGCCGCACTATACGAATGTTCGGTATATTTGGTAAATGATGTAGAACCATCACCAAAATCCCAGGCAAAGTCAAAGCCAGTAAAAGAAGGAATAGCTGTGAAACTTACAGGTTGGTCTACGCAAGCCGGATTAGGACTGAATGTAAAATCAAGTGTACATGGTGGAAGTATCGGTAATTGACCTCCGGGACAATTATCAATAAGAATATGTATTGTTTTTGTAACTTCACAAACCCCGGTGGACACAACTACTGAAAAAGTATGAAGAGCCGGAGATGGCGGCAGTGTCGTAATCAGATAACTGGATGAATTAGCAAAAGGAATTGGATTGCCATTGTGATACCACTGGTATCCGGGATAACCTGATGTAATACTCAAAAGAAGATTATTTGGCACATCCGGCAGACAATAAGCAGTTGGTCCGTTAGCAATTATAGGAGATACCAAAGGAGGATTGACTATGTTAACAGGCATTGCATCATTGCCGGCGCAAGAATTTACAATTATATTAGCAGTAGTGGGAGTGCCATGCCACCTTATTGTCACCTGATCGCTACCCTGCCCGCTGATGATTGTTCCCCTGTTGGATGGTAAAACTGACCATTGAAATCCTCCCGGAGGAACAGGAAGTGCAGTAATATATGTTTCAATACCATCAACACATACAGTGCCAGTTCCCGAGATAACAGGCTGAGGATATGGGTTTACCGTTAGTGATTGTATTGATGAGTTACAATATTTTCCAGGCGCAAGCTCAACTTGCTGATACACATTAACAGTCCAGGGACCGGCACCTGATAATTCAATGATAGCCTGATCCCCATCTTCACCTAAAACAGAATGGATGATTCCGACACCCGGAGATACTGACCATATAAACGGACTATCATTCACATTTGAAGTAACACTAAAAGTAAAATTCTTGTTTGGACAGGCAAATGCCGGACCTGAAATAGCAGATAAAACAGGTTTTGCCACGACTTCAACAACCTTATAGGCAGTATCGTTGCAAAAAGAACCGGAAGCAGTGTTTATAGCTTTTAAAACATAGGTTCCGGGAGTGGTCCAGGTTACCGGGCATGGATTGAGAATACCTGCCGGAACTATTGCACCAGCAGGAGAAACCGACCATAACGCCATGCTATTAGCCCCGTAGAGTTCCGTATCATTTTCACACACAATATCAGCCCCATAAATAATATCAAAAGATGGTAAAACAACGACATTAATAACGCTATAACCGGAACATCCGGAAAGAGGATTATTATATGAACAACTAATAGTAAAATTTCCCGACGAATTAAAGGTCACATTTATGTTAGAAACATTCTGATCAAAATCTCCTAAAGTGTATACTCCTCCTGTAACCGTCCAGTTATAATAGGTCCCCGGAAGATGAGGCAAAGAAAAATTGCCGGATGCACCAACACATAAAAACCCGGGTCCGTTAACAGGCATATTTGGATAAAGAACCGGAACATGTAAGGTTGTTATCGCCGGACATGGTGATGCCCCACAGTTTGGTGTCTCCAAAGTAATTGTTGTTGGAATATTATTGATCTGATCCCACATTACCTGAATGCACATGGTTCCCTGACCTGAAATTATGGTTCCGCCAGTTACAGTCCATATATACGAAGAGCAGGTATCGGGGGTACAAAACTTCTGAACCTCATTCGGGCACGCTGTTCCGAAGCAACAATCAGTATCAATTTTGGGTCCTTTTCCATCTAAAACCACAATTGTTCTCGAAATGGTATCACTACAGCCACAAACACTTTTTTCATCAGCATTGTCATTGCCGCCACCAAAATCAGTAACAGTTAATAAAACAGTATAAACTCCGGGGGCAGAGTAGCTATGAACTGCGTTAAAATCATCTGAGGTACTGCCATCGCCAAACTGCCAATGGCTTATTGCTCCACCACTTGAAATATTTGTGAAATACACCGGTGTATCTGTGCAAACTGTATCAGCCGAGATAATAAAAGCAGCTTTTGGCTTATCAATAAGACAAATCTGAACCAGTAATGAGTCAACACAACCGTTAATTCCTGATATAACAACTTTTATAAAACCTGTTGATCCTGTCCCCCAATTCACAGCAGCAGGGTTCCCTGGATTAGCACTGATCATATTTCCCCCTACTATGGTCCATGAATAGGTATAAACAGGGTCATTCGGGTAAACAGTGTAAACATGTGTGCTCTTTTTACAGGCTACAAATATATCTTTAGTAATGTTGCCATAGTTTCCTCCTTCCTTTTCACAAACGCCTTCAGGTGCGCATATCTCAAAGGCATCTTTTATTTTGAACTCCGGACAACAGGTTTGAGCTGTCGAACTAATTGGAACTGCACACGAAAAAATAGCTATCAAACAAACTACAACCTTTTTAATAAAACTGATGAGATCAGTTTTTTGTATTTGTGACAATAACTCACAAAGGGTATTATTAACTCTCATAATTTTGCCTCCTTTTTAATCTTGTTGGTTAGCTGGTTCAGGCTTTAAAAAGTGTTATGCAAAATTATATCATACTTCTACCGCGATGCAACCTAAACAAAGGGATATAATTCCTGAGCTCAGAGGATATATTTCCTGTTTTTGGAGGAAATATTTCCTGTAAAAACAGGAAAAAATACAGAGCTATGATATTAGTCTGCTTCAAAAGCATTGATATCATAGCTCTGTTGAATTTAATAATCTTTAGAAGTCTATTTTTCAGGCTACCGGCAGAACCATGGTTACTGTCTGATCAGCTTTTCAACACCATAATTATTACCCTGAATAACTTTTATCAGATAGATACCAGGATTACATTGTGTTAAGTCAAATTGATAAAGCTTATCAGAAGATAATCCTTCAATCAGTATTTTACTGCCTAACATCGTATAAACCTCAACAATAGTATTCTGACCTGCCACATCATTTAGCAGTTCAAGGATGAAATATCCTGTTGTAGGATTAGGATAAATACGGAAGAAGTCTTTATTTTCAATCAATGACTTTTCAAATAAGCCATCATTATCATCTGATGAGATCAGGCTCTTGTCTTGTGTACAATAATCATTGGTAGTTGTTATTCTTGCCAACAATTTTCCGCCATTCATTACCCTGGTTCCGGTAAGCATTATGATGTTATTTCCGGCTATCAATTCGGCATCACCACCCGATTGTACAATAAACTGAGTGTTATTACCTGCTACGGTTATAGTTTGAGTTGCATCAAAACATTGGAACATTCCATTGGATATGATGATGTTATGAATCGGGAAATTAGTTGCCACTCCGATTGTAGTAATCGCCTTGGTTCTGGCAGTGCTTGCTCCACATTCATTATTGGCAGTGACACTTAGTATTCCACTCCTATAAGCTGTTAAATTTACAGAAGTGCCACTACCGGAAATACTTCCTATTCCACTATAAGTCCATGTATAACTTGTAGCCCCGCTTACGGGTAGAATACTGTAATTTTTTGTGGTTCCGGCAGGAACTGAGGATAAACCGCTTATTGATCCGGGCTTTGCCGGAATTGTTGTAACATTAACATTTAGAGTTCTCCATGAACTACACCCACAGCTATTACAAGCTCTCACCCTAATATCACCTCCACTTGCACCTGAAGTAGCACTAATTGATGTTGAATTGGAACTTCCACTCCATCCCGAAGGTAATTGCCATTCGTAAGATGTAGCTCCTGACACAGATAAGATACTATAATTATAGATTGTTCCCTGGCATACATTTGTTGGTCCAGAAATTGAGCCAGGTTGGGAAGGTTCTACACAATAATTATATGCAAGAGTATAATTACCATAATTTGAAGACGCCCCTTTCACCTTTAAATAAGCATATCCTGTATAATTTGAAGTCCATTCAATTTTACTCGTGTTGTTTTCACAACTATTATCATCAGATTCTATCTGAATACAGGAATTATTAAACAGATATAATTGTGTATCATAATTCGCTGATGCACCATTGCCGCAGCCGGTCTTAAATGTATATTTATATCCGTTATTAACAGAAAATCTATACATTTTGCACCCATTCATCACATGAGATGATGAATGCGTTTGCCAACTGACAGAAGGCGTAATTATAAAGTCATACTCCGGGCATTCTTTGCAAATATTACCCGGCACTACTCCTGTGCCTGTTAAGCTGATAGTTTTAGGACTGCTCATATTATCAGCATTGTGTGGAATATAAAGAGTTGCAGTTTTTAATCCTGTAGATGTTGGTTTAAATCTGATTGTAAAAGTACCTGATGTTCCGGGTGGAAGATATAATGAAGTTTTTCCAACAAATGAGAATTGATTTGCATTTAATCCTATAATTGATATTGGGCCTGCTTCAAGATTAAGATAATTAGGTATGGATCCTGTATTTGTAACTGTTACGGTAAGATAAGTTGATGAGCCGACATCTCGTGAACCAAATGCAAGGTTTGTTGTCGGATCTGTTGACATATTAACGCTTGCACCTCCATTATTAAGCCAAAACTGTAAATTATTATTGTCATAGGATACATTAAAACGACCCCACATATTATTATATGAGCTATAATTACATTCATCCCAGATTTCTGGATGGCAAACTCCAAAAAGTTGACCAACAACTCTTCCAGCTTCGTTGGCAATTATTCCACCTGAACTACCTCCAGAAGTTTGGCCCCCAAGAGTAACTGTGTAATGAAAGTCAGAAATATTGAACCCCTGACAATAATATATTGGTGAAGTAGTATTGGTATGTCTGGAATATTGCTGAAGCATGCCACCCGGATGATGCACTGAATGTAATGTCGCATTATGAGGTACGGGATCTCTTGTCCAGCCCATATAATAATCTCCACCCTGCGCTTTTAAAAGAACTAATGTAAAGTCTGTTTGATAATTAGTTGCAATAAGGTTGGCACCATTAACTAGTATATAATTGGGATTTGTTATGCCACTGTTACAAGATGTTGACCAGTAATAGAATTTGGCTTGAAGTCCTGCAGCAGAAGTCTGAGTATTAAAACAGTGATTGGCTGTGAGCAGAAATGGCTGAAAATCTTTGGTTCTCAAATCATTTAACTGACCGCCGGAACATATATAATATCCGCCACCAACAGGAAATGTAAGCTGTGCGACTGCTCTGCGAAGATTATCAATGTGCGTATAACTATTAGCATAAGAACAATTAGCATCCTGATAGCATGATCTTGTATATTCTTCAGGTATATATATATTATCTACATGAATTATTTTTGTTATTGAAAAATAAAGATCCTCTTCAAAACATTCTGAAGGAATAACTACCTGAATAATAACATAATCTGCAAAAATTGATCTGGTATAAAAACCATACTCATCAAGTTCACTTGACAACTCAATCTGATTAAAAGCAAAATCATCCTTACTGAATAAATTTACTTTAACTCCGTGAGGGAAATTTCCTTCTGAGAAAAATATCCTGATCTCATCTGCCTTTTCTGACTTAAAATAGGTGGAAAACACAAGGAGTTCATCATTTATCCTCGAAAGCCTTCCTCCTGAGGTGCTTATTTCTCCAATTAATGGAATTTCCACATTTCTTAAATTGAAAACAACAGGTTGCTTTAAATCGCGAACTACGCCTATTGCAGGCGGGTTAACTTCCGATTCAATAAAGGCTCTTTCCTCGTTCGATAAAGTATCGAGCACATGCATCTCGTTTTTATCAAATGCTCTTAGCAAAGTAAAGAACTCAGGCGTTTCTCTGATAACCTCTCCATAAACAGAAAAGTAATGTTCACCATCAACAGAAACGGGTTCATCATTCTGGCAATAAGCTACTTTAGTATTGAATAATAAAACAGTGACAACACTTAAGAGTAGCAAAATAAGATTGGTAATTCTTTTTTCCATGGCTTTTAATTTTAAAATGAAACGAATGGCAAAATTAAGGATTTTCAACCCCTTATGCAAATTAAAACCAAGGATATTTTTCATATTTTAAACCCGGTTGTTCTATATGTTCTTGACCATTGGCATTGACGATTGTAACTTTACAATTCGTATAATCTGATAAATATAAAATCTACCTGCAATTCAATTATAAATCCACAACCATCTTTGGTTTTATCTACTGATAATCAAAGGGTTGTAGTCAATTAAAGAAAAACGGGGATTATTCCAGAATTATAAATCTTTCATCTGAAGAAGGCTTTAGAGAACGGCTAGGAAGATCATATCTGAAATATAAAATCCTGTCATCACCCTTGGGAATATTGCGTTCAATATAGCGGTTAATAAAATAATCAAAAATATAGCCCGAATAACGATTACCTGCAGCAGATGCCATTGTGTAAATATCGTTAATATCAATTGAATCAATAGTGTATGTATAAGCCATTCTGCCGGTAAAAGGGAAATAGCGTACTCTTCCTTCAAAATAATCATTCATGTATAAATCACTATAAACCAGCGACTTGTCAGGATTACTTTCTGTTACTGCAGAAATCTCAAACCAGGAACTAAGTACAATCTTATTTAAGTAGATATCGCCAATATAGTCATATTCAGGGTCGTATTCAGGATCGAATACACGCTCGACTGTTTCTTCCAGCATCAGTTGAGCCACATTTACAATATATTTATCACCCGATGCATTGAGAAAAACATCGGTATCCGGTTCAAGATAAACATTTAGTTTTCTTTTCCTTAACCCGTTTATCAGCTCATTCATATAGGTTTCAAGGAAAACTGAATCAGAAACATACTGCACAAACAAGCTCCGATAATACAAAACGGAATCAAGTGTAGCCTCATCCATCCAGCTTTCTCCCGCAACTTCATATGTTTTGAGGTTAGATTTATAAACAAAATTGGCTGGTATTAAAAGAACAGAAGTATTTTGCCTGTTTTCAATAAATTGTTTGGCAAGCTTCCTTTCTACAGTACATCCAGACAGAATAAAGAGACCGTAGAATGAAAAGAAAAATATTTTTAATATAACTTTAGTTATTCTCTTCATTCTCAATTTGTTTAAGCAACTGCTCTCCAAAATTTTTGCCGTAAGCAAAGGCTTTCTCTAATTCCTGCTGCTGAGGTGTAAATTTATTGAAAAACGATTCTCCTATATATTTTAATTTCAGATTTTCAATAGCAGTGGTGATGATCTTTTCTCCTTCTCCACTCCATCCGTATGAACCAAAAGCTCCTGCAAGTTTTCCCTTATCCCTTAAAGGATTGATTAATGCGAAAACCTGATATATCTGAAGTAAAATATTCTGGTTAATAACCGGACTTCCCAGCAACAACCCGTTACTTCGTTCAATCTGTGCTCCTATTTCATCAAGCGATTTCATTTCTATATCACAAACTTCCACTTCAATATCACCGGCAGAACGAATTCCTTTAGCAATTTCGGCAGCAAGTAAACCTGTATTCTTATAAGCTGAAACATAGGCTATTAAAACACGGTTTTTCTGAGGCAGGACGAGGTACTCGCTGGCATATTTTTCTGACAGATCAACGTATTTCTTCCAGTTACTGCGCAAAACAGGTCCATGGCCCGGACAAATAACACTAATAGGCAAAGGACGTATTTTTTCAATGGCTTTCAACATGAACCTGCTGAAAGGCTTCAGTATCATATCAAAATAATATTTAAAGGCGTCATCCCAGTTGCCAGCCAAATCGTCGAACACACCTTCATGTGCATAATGAGCGCCAAACGAATCGCAGCTAAACAAAATCCTTTCCTGCTCAAGCCAGGTGTACATGGAATCAGGCCAGTGAAGATTAGGAGCCCCAATAAATCTAAAAGTGTTCTTTCCTGTATTCAAAGTATCACCATCCTTTACAATTCTGTGTGGAAACGGTGTTCCAAGAAACTCATTCAGATAACGAACAGCATTACCAGTGCCAATTACTGTTGCTTCTGGTGCAATAGCCAAAAGATTCTTAAGACTTCCTGAATGGTCAGGTTCCGTGTGATTCAGAATTATATATTTAATTTTGGCCGGATCAACAAGACTACGTATTTTTGCTTCGTAAACAGGCCAGAAATTTTCCTTAACAGTCTCTATAATAGTGACTTCCGAATCGCTTACCAAATATGAATTATAAGTAGTACCATATTTGGTTTCCATAACCACATCAAAAGTTACAAGATCGGGATCAAGTACACCAATCCATTTTACGCTTTCAGTAATATCGAGAATCTTTGTATTATCCATCTTAAAAATATTTTTACTTATTAAAAATCCAGTGTCATCTGCCGGTTATCGCCTTTAGGTCTGGGAGGTGTAAGCGAAACATTGTCATCAATTTCCTTTTTTTCTTTCCCCTGCTTAGCCTCTGTTTCTTCTTTGATTTCGTCTGTTTTTATTTTCGTTTTTTTTCTTTGCTTTGGCTTTGTTTTAATATCAGAAACTTCTTCTGTTTCGTCCGGTTTTATTTCATCAGTTATTGCTACGGGTTCTTGCTTTAGTTCATCCTTAATTTCTTCTTTTATATCAGCCTCAGGCTGTTCATGTTCTTCTGAAGCCAGAATTTCATCAGGCTCTTTTTCAGGAACTCCATACTCTTCATTCTCAACAATCTCTGTTTTTGCCGTAAGTTGTTCTGTTTCATCCTGCGCTACAACAAACCCAAGCTTTTTTATTTTAAATTTCGATATCCTTTTCCCTATAGCCTTCACACTCATAACCTCCACAAAATCAGCAGCATTAATTATTTCAGTTTCCAGCGGCTTTTTATTTTGTTTGGGGTCATACTCTATTTTAACAAGCGGATTACTTTCAAAACTAAAAGCAACAAGATGTGAATCTTCTTCAGGAATAAGCCAGATTTTTCTATCAGAAAGTTCAGGAATAAAACGTTTCAGGTAATAATCCTGTTTATTCCCATTAAAGTAAATTATGGTCAGTATTTTTTCAGGATCATATTTTTCAATATGAACCAGATCTTCCTCCACATGAAGCGAAAGATCGTAACCGGTGTTAAAATAAACTCCTGATGAGAGGATATGCAATAATTTATCATCACCTGAAAATTCGCCAAGATATTTACCCCTGTCGTCGCTGTTCAAACGCCTTACAATATCGTCAAACCAAATTGAACGCGCAGCCAGAGTAGAAACGCCTTCTTCAGATTTCAGAATTTTACTTACCGGTTTCCGGCTGAGAATATTTCCTTTTGAATTACGCCCTTTTATTGCAAGTGTGCTGAAATCAAATTCAAAATTTAGTTTCTTCAGTTTTTTATGAGGTTTCAAGAATACCTTTACAGTTTCTGCTTCACCATTAGGATTTGCTGAAAAATACAACACTTTTGAACCCGGTTTTTCCATAGTAAGGTCATATTCTTTATCGCGTGTAATGCCCATTACAGCAAAACGCTTTACAAATGCCTTACCGTTTTTACCATCCCTGTATATCATGTTGTAAATAGTCCGTTCGTCATTGCGCTTAAATACATCAATATGTATGATGCCTTTTCCAATAAAGCTCTTCTCAGTAACTCTGGTCACCAGAAATGTTCCATCGTCCCTGAACGCAATAATATCATCAATATCAGAGCAATCGCAAACGTATTCATCTTTTTTCAGACCGGTACCGGCAAACCCTTCTTCACGGTTTACATACAGTTTTTGAGTAGCAGCAGCCACTGCAGCAGCTTCAATAACATCAAAGTTTCTTATCTCAGTCCTGCGCTCACGTCCTTTGCTGTATTTTTTTAATATCTTCCTGAAATATTCATTCGCATACTCTATAAGATGATCAAGATTTTTCTGGATCTCAGCAAGTTCATCCTGCAACTTTTCAATTTCCTCATCGGCTTTAAATGAGTTATATTTTGAAATCCTTTTGATTTTAATCTCAGTGAGCCTGACTATGTCATCAGTAGTTACTTCCCTTATAAAGTTGCTCACAAATGGCTGTAACCCGTTTTTAATTGTAGTAATAACCTCCTGCCAGGTCTCACATTCTTCTATTTGGCGATAAATACGATTTTCAATGAATATTTTTTCAAGTGAGGCAAAATGCAACTGTTCGAGTAACTCACCCTTACGGATTTGTAATTCAGCACGCAGGAGCTCAAGAGTGTTTTGAGTTGAGATTTTAAGCAACTCATCCACTGACAAAAATTGAGGCTTGCCATCATGAATCACACAGATATTTGATGAAATGGACACTTCACATCCGGTAAAAGCATACAAAGCATCAATGGTCAGATCAGGAGAAATGCCAGGCTGCAGATGAATCAGAATTTCAACATTCTCAGCAGTATTGTCGTCAATCTTACGTATCTTGATTTTCCCCTTGTCGTTGGCAGCAATTATACTGTCAATCAATGCTCCGGTAGTGGTTCCAAAAGGTATTTCAGTAATCACAAGGGTTTTCTTGTCAATTTTATTTATTCTGGCACGAACCCTTACTCTTCCTCCACGGAGACCTTTATTGTATTTTGAAAAATCAGCAAGTCCACCTGTTGGAAAATCCGGAAGGATCTCAAATTCCTTGTTTTGAAGTATCTTTATTGAAGCCTCAATTAATTCAATGAAATTATTGGGAAGTATTTTTGATGCAAGCCCGACAGCTATTCCTTCCACACCACTTGCCAGCAGCAATGGAAATTTAACCGGCAACACCACAGGTTCCTGATTTCTGCCATCATATGAAGGCTTCCATTTGGTATTCTTAGGATTAAAAACAACTTCAAGTGCAAATTTCGAAAGTCTTGCCTCAATATATCGCGGAGCGGCAGCACTATCCCCTGTAAGTACATTGCCCCAGTTTCCCTGAGTATCAATAAGCAAATCTTTTTGCCCCATCTGAACCAAGGCATCTCCAATTGAAGCATCGCCATGGGGATGATACTTCATAGTATGCCCTATAATATTGGCCACCTTGTTATAACGTCCGTCCTCAAGTTCATACATTGCATGTAGAAGGCGGCGTTGCACAGGTTTCAAACCATCAAGCAATTCGGGAACAGCACGTTCAAGTATGACGTAGGTGGCATAATCGAGGAACCAGTTCTCATACATACCCGTTAAAGGAGTAATACGATGCAACTCGTGATGCTGATCAGCAAACTGATCAGGTTCATTAATATCTTCAGATATATATGACAAGTTCTCTTCCATTATTTAATTCATCAGGGCAAAAATCTGAGAACTACTATCTCGGCAAGGATAAAAGCCAGAGAAGCAATTATAAAATATTTCCAAAGTTGCTTACCTCTGCTCAATTCACTTATAACCTGCCCAATAGGTCTTTCGCTTTCGCCAACGACTGCAAAGTTAGTGATTCCGGAGCTTTCAGCCAAATTTTCAAGTTCATCTTCACTTAAATAATCAGGAAGCGATTCGCGTCTGTCATAATTAAACGAAAGTACGAGTAATGTATCAGAATCGCTGGTAAGAGTATAATTACCGGCTTTATTAATCGCATCAAGCGCAAAAAGATGAGTGTTGTAATTCACTGTTCTATGACCCGGAATGAACCGGAACTGATCTACGGCATCTGATAACTGAAACACCTGACTACTGCCAGGGTTAATATTTCCAATATTTACTGATTCTCCGGCACCAATTACTGAATACAAATCCTGATGCGATGTACTTAAAAGAGCCATTCTGTACAGTACAGGAACAAAAATAGCATGAACCGGGAAGGTGGTTGCCTGAATATCAAGTGGTGAAGATAAAACATATACAGTTCCTTTTCCATGACGGTCGGCAATAAGAAACGGAGCTGAGTTTTTAAGACTCATCAGGGTTTGAATATCCTTACGTGCCGGAAAACTTAGTCCATACCTGAAGTTCACCCAGGGGAGATCAGTTTCGGCGCTTACAGGAGAACGACCTGCTGACTGATTCTCAAAAACATCTTTGAACAGCGGATGCAAAAGATTGAGGTCAGACACCCTTAGCCTTGAAGTGTCAGTTTCAGCAAAGCTCACCGTATTCAGCGAACGCATCCAATTTGAATAGGATTCATTATCAATTTTTTCAGAAGGAATAACAAAAACACTTCCTCCATTTTCAATGAAACGGTTCAATTCAGTAGCCAAACCGCTTGAAATCCCGTTCAAGCCATTTAATACAATCAATTCCTGACGTTGCAGATCAGCAAAATTCAACTGTTTCAAATTAATTTCAGTATACCGGAACAATGTGTCAGAACCGAATAACGCATGCAGATAAGGCCCGGGTTTCTGATCAAATATTCCAAGAATATTTATCTGCTCCAGCACTCTGAATGAAATATACAAACGATCGTCGAAAGTAACGGGATAATCATTTATTTCAAAAAATCCTTCATGAATGCCGGTTTCACGAATGGTAAAAGATACCATCGTTGTTGTACTGCCGCCGGGTTCAAGGTCAATTGAGGTTAGTGCCCTCTGTGAACCATTTATAACAAGTTTAAGCGGTATTTTCTCCCTGGCTGCATCACTATGATTAGATACCTTTACATATATCTGGGCTACCTGTCCTGGTTGCTGGGCTGGTATTTCAAACCAGCATGAATCAATACTCAGATTTGAATAATGGGATGGTTCAAGTCTTACAAAAAAATGCCGGATATTGGTATCAGGAACAAAACCATCGAGTGTGGCAATACTACGCTGAAAATCAGAAATAAGGTAAACAGTCTTGTTTGGTATGGGTTCGCGGTTTAAAATATCATATTGTCTTGATAAAACCTCAGCTATGTTTTTAACTGAAGGACTTATCTCTGTCTGATCAAGAAAATTTCCTAATTCGTCGCCGGCAACAAGACGATGATGGATTCCCATAAAATCATTGGTAAGTAAGTTGAACTTATCAGAACGGGAATGATTTGCAACAATATCTCTGGCTTTACCCAGAGCTTCATCAATAAGAAAACCCTTATGCCCTTCGGTTTCCATACTGAAAGAATTGTCAATATATATTCCTACTGATCCGCTTGCTTCAGGAAACGCACCAAGGGTTGACGGAATATATGGTTTTGCAAAAGCCAGTACCAGAAATACAATTGCCAGAATACGAAACAACAAAGCCAGCCAATGTCTCAAAACCGACTGTCTGCGCGATTGCTGCTGTAACTGCTGAAGGAACCGAACATTGGTAAAATAGACTTTCTTATATCGCTGAAAATTAAATAAATGTATAATTATAGGGATCGAAATAGCCAGCAGACCCCACAATACTAACGGATTGGTAAAAAGCATCAGATTCTGTAACTCCTTATTTTTATAATCATCAAAACGGGAAAAAGCAGGTAATTAGTGTAAAACAACTAATTTATAATCATTCTTTAAATTGGGAGATAAATATTATATGAAATCCGGAAGGGGTTAACACCATTTAAAACACTTAGTCTCTGCTGTATTATTTACTATCTGTTATCCTGTCATTCAAGTATTTAAATTGGACATTAGTTAGGATTTTCACTCATACGATCAATACGGGAAATCATTTTTATGTCTTCAAGCGTTTTTAAATCATTAATTACGAGTTTTAGCCTATCAATATCCTGAACATATATCATTAAAATCGCTTCCCAAATCTCGCCTGAGCTATGGATATTAAAGGATTTTATACTGATATTATGCTTTTCTGAAAACACTCTCATAATATCCAATAGCAAACCTTTCCGGTCAATACCAGAAATTCTCAACCCTGCAAGAAAAGTAATTGCCTCCCTGGACTTCCATTTGGTTTTTACAATCCTGTCACCAAATTTTGAACTTAGCTGAATAGCTTCAGGGCAATTGACCCGATGTACAACAATTCTGCCCCCGGAATCAATAAAACCAATAACATCGTCACCGGGAATAGGACTGCAACAGGTTGAAATATTATAATTTACAGAACTCAAATCATCACCGATAAGTAAAGCTTCAGGATTGCTCCTTATTTTTTCTTCTATCAGCTTACCAAGTGATTTATGTTCAGAGCTACGGGTTTTTATGAATGGGCGTTTCAGAAAATTTATAAATCCTCCTTTTGAATGTTCAATAAAACATTCTTTAATGTCTTTTTGAGTAATATTACCTTTGGCAAGTAAATAATAAAGATCAAGAGTGCTATTTATGCCAATGCATTCCATAAACTTATTGATGCTATGCTTGGAGAATTCAATATTGAGTGAATTGAAATACTTCTGAAGCTTATCTTTTCCTTCGTCAGTATATTTCTTCTTTTCTACCCGTAAAGCTTCTATGATATGATTCTTAGCTCTGGCTGTTATTACCCAATCAAGCCATTTTTCCTGTGGTCTGGCTGCCTTTGACGTAATAATCTCAATCTGATCGCCATTTATCAGTTTCTTGTTCAATTCAACAAGCTTATTGTTAACTTTTGCAGCCAGGCAGGAGTTACCAATTTCAGAATGAACTAAGTATGCAAAATCAAGAACTGTTGAACCATTAGGAAGTACTTTATAATCTCCCTTTGGCGTAAAAACACTGATTACTCTACTATTAATAATTGAGGCGAAATTTTCAAGAAATTCAACTGGTGTTCGTCCATCCAGACTTGCAAAATCTTTAATGTGCTTTAAATAAGACTCAGGAGTTAATTTATTGTCAACCTCCTCACTCTCATGATTTCTCCAGAAAGCTGCACAACCTTTCTCTGCTATTTCATTCATTCTCCGTGATCTGATCTGCACTTCAACACGTTGTTTTCTGGTTCTGGCATGTACAGTTATATGCAAGGCCTGATACCCATTAATTTTCGGATATACTAAATAATCACGCAAACTATCTGGCACAGGATTATAATAAGAGGTTAGAATAGAATATACTTTCCAGCAGTTCTCTTTTTCTTTATCAGGTTCTGAATCAACTACAATAACTATGGCAAAAATTTCTTGAAAATCTTCAATAGAGATTTTTTGAGCCTCCGATCTATCACAAATAGATTGAATAGACTTTTTTTGCTCTGAAATCGAATATACCAATCCCTCTTTTGTCAAATCTTTTCTTAAACGCCTGTTAAAATTTCCAACTAACCTTCTTCTATCCTCTTCCGTTTCTTCAAATCGCAGACTTATGGTAGTATAAATATCATGGTGAGTATATTTTAACGAGAGATCACTCAGTTCATTTCTAATTTTATACAAACCAAGGCGCAGTGCAAGTGGGGCATAAATTTCAGATGTTTCAGAAGATATCTTATGTTGGGTTTTTAACGCCATATGATCAAGCGTACGCATATTATGAAGGCGGTCAGCAAGTTTTATAAGTATAACCCTAATATCCTGCAAGAATGATGTTACAACCTTTTGAATATTAGCAGCCTGTATACTTTTATTTGTAGCATCCGGCAAATCTTTGATCTTTGTAAGACCATCAATAATATGCCTTATCTGCGAACCAAAATTTTCTTCAATAAAATCCAGAGAATAATTTGAATCCTCAACAACATCATGTAAAAGTGCACAAACTGCTTCATCTACTCCAAGTCCAATTTCTTTAGTCGCAATATAAGCAACCTCAAGTGGATGATAAATGTATGGCTCGCCACTCTTTCGCCGGGCACCTGAATGAGCTTCCAAAGCCACATTAAAAGCTTTTCGCACCAAACGCTTATCAGCAACAGAAGCATTGTCTGGCAAGGCCCGAAGAAGTTTTCTGTAACGCCTGTTAATCTCAATCTTTTCAAGTTCCGGATTTATTTCATACATGATGACTATTCTTTTTTTGGTGCAGGAAATCGTCCTACAAAATTACTAATAATAATTTTTATCTGATTCATAACTCTTAATCACATTTGTATAATGACACAAAAATATTAATTCATATTTTTTGACCTTATTAATAATTAAAGGCTTACCCGACGTATCTTTGCAGCTTCATTATTCATTTTTTAGAATTAAGCCTGAAATCTGATCTTAAACAAACAGATCTAACGCCGGATAAAATAAAATCACTATTTTTGGATGAATGATTAAACCAAAATACATACTGCTTTTGTTTCTCAGTATCTGCTTGATACCCAGAGCACAGGCTACTCACCAGCGTTCAGGCGAAATAACTTATCGCCATATTTCAGGATTAACATACGAGTTTACAATAACCACCTATACTTTTGCTCCAAGCCCTGCCGATCGTTGGGAACTTGAAATACTCTATGGTGATGGAGGCTCTGCTATTCTTCCCCGCGTAAACGGACCATATGGTCTGCATCCTTCAGGGAATTATGGCTATTTGGGCGAAATAGTTGATGCTTTTGGACTGATCCGTAAGAATGTATATACAGGGCAACATACATATGCAGGATCGTCAACTTATACCATATCTGTTGAAGATCCGAACCGAAACGCAGGTATAATAAATATCCCTAATTCAGTTGATGTTCCGTTTTTCGTACAATCTACGCTTGTTATCAATCCTTTTCTGGGTGGCCCTAATAATTCAGTACAGCTTTTATTACCTCCAATTGATAACGCTTGCGTTGGCCATACCTTCATACATAATCCTGGAGCGTGGGATCCTGATGGTGACAGTTTGTCATTTCAGATAGTAAAATGCAGGGGTTTCAATGGTTTAATAATACCTGGATATTCCTTTCCAACGGCATCTGATTCTCTTGGCATTAATCCTGTAACCGGTGATCTGATATGGGAAACTCCGGTTATGCAAGGCGAATATAATATTGCAATTGAAGTAACCGAATGGCGAAACGGAGTTATGGTAGGACAGGTAACACGCGACCTGCAGATAATAGTAGGTTCATGCGAAAACAACCCCCACCCTCCTGTTATTCATACTATAACCGATACCTGCGTTGTTGCAGGAACAACATTGTATTTCCCCGTTCGCGCCACTGATGCTGACGGTCACGTAATAACCCTTACCGGCGTAGGCGAACCACTTACATTGGAATATAAACCGGCTAACTTCACACAACCTGTTGATTCAGCAGGCAGGGTTACATCTTATTTCCTCTGGGCAGCACAATGTTCTCATGTGCGAAAGATCCCCTACATCATGTATTTCAAAGCACAGGATAATGGAATGCCGGTAAATCTTATTGACATTCATAAAACTACAATAACTGTTATAGGACCCCCACCGAAGAACCTTATAGCCAATGCAACCGGGAATAATATTTTACTGAACTGGGAAAGTAGCTCATGTGCCAATATAACCGGTTATAGAATTTATCGCAAAATTGGTCAATCGGATTTCATTCCGGGTAATTGTATTACTGGTGTGCCGGACTGGACTGGTTTTCAGTTGATTTCCGGTGCAAACCCTATTCCTGACACTCTTTTTATTGATGATGGGCAGGGGCAACCACTTATACATGGTTTGAAATATTGTTATCTTGTTACTGCCATATTCCCCGATGGCTCTGAAAGTTATGCCTCGAATCAGGCTTGTGCTTCATTAAAAAAGGATATTCCAATTATCACCCATGCTTCTGTATTAAACACCTCCGCCAGTGATGGAGCTATTTATGTAGCGTGGAGCAAGCCAACCGAGCTGGATTTCAATCAAACACCGGGACCTTTCAAATATCTTATAAATCGTGAAGTTGACGGGCAGTCATTGATTGTAGATTCATTAAGCCACCTAAACGATACCGTATTCATTGATTCCGGTTTGAACACCATTCAAAATGCTTATAGCTACAAAATTGATCTTATCAACGACACACCCGGCAACCGTTTTCTTGTTGGTTCATCACTTAAGGCAACCAGCATTTTTCTTGATATCGGGGCTGACGACAAGCGTCTTGATTTATCATGGAATGTTGATGTCCCGTGGATAAATTCCTATTATGTGATTTATCGTTTGAACCCCGAAACATCTCAGTATGACTCTATAGGGATATCATACCAGAATAATTATACCGATACAGAATTAACAAATGGCACAAACTATTGCTATAAAGTTATGAGTTCAGGTAATTACATGATTGACGGACTGGCAAATCCTATCATTAATTATTCTCAGGAGAAATGTGCTATTCCTGTTGATTACTCTCCCCCCTGCCCTCCGGAGCTATTTGTTGAAACCGACTGTGATCTGTTAATAAACACCTTACGCTGGACTAATACCAATAATTATTGTCCATATACCGATGATACCGATAAATATTATATCTGGTACCGCCAACAATCAGTCGGCGACTTCATATTGCTGGATTCCACAATGATGGCAACTGACACTGTTTATGATCATCATATGTCAATAGGCATTGCAGGCTGCTACGCTGTAACTGCTGTTGATTTTAACGGAAATATCAGTTCACCGTCCAATATTGTTTGTGTGTCATCTGATGCATGTCCGCTTTACAGCCTTCCAAATGTATTTACACCCAATAATGATTCCTACAACGACTATTGGGAAGCCTTTCCCCATCTGGCAAGTGTTGAAAGAATCAAACTGGTGGTAGTTAACCGTTGGGGGAATTTAGTGTATGAAACCACAGATCCAAACTTCCGCTGGGATGGAAGAAATATAAGCACCAACAAGTTATGCCCTGATGGTGCTTATTTCTATGTGTGTGATGTATTTGAAATAACCCTTGAAGGCACACGACAGCGCACAATCACGGGCAGTGTTCACATTATCACAGGAAAATAATTACGGACTGATCTGTGAAACTTTAGAAAAGTTTTTCAATCAAATCAATTACCCTGGCTGAATAACCCCATTCATTATCATACCATGCAAGCACTTTAATGGTTTTTCCATTAACCATGGTGCTCTGTGCATCAAATATTGCTGAATGCGGATTATGAATAATATCTACTGATACAATTTCATCTTCAGTGTACTCAATGATACCTTTCATAGGTCCTTCGGCAGCTTCTTTAATAGCAGCGTTTATTTCCTGTTTTGTGGTTTCAACTTTAAGATTAGCTACCAGGTCAACCAATGAACCTGTAGGAGTAGGAACACGAACTGCCAATCCATCAAGTTTTCCATTCAGTTCAGGAATAACTTTTCCGACTGCCTTAGCTGCACCGGTAGTAGTAGGTATCTGCGAAACTGCTGCAGAACGGGCACGGCGCAAATCATTATGTGGCCCATCAAGGATGACCTGATCGTTGGTATAGGCATGAATAGTGGTCATAAAACCATTTTCAATACCAAACCGGTTATGAAGTACTTTTGCTATAGGGGCAAGACAATTAGTGGTACATGAGGCATTTGAAATACACTCATGACTTTCTTTTAATTCATTATCATTCACTCCCATTACAATAGTTGCATCAATCTGGTCTTTTGAGGGTACACAAAGAATTACCTTACGGGCGCCATTCTTCAGGTGGTCGCCATATCCGCCTTTATTACTTTCGCGCGAACGAAATACGCCAGTTACCTCAACAACTACATCAGGTTTAACAGCCCATGGAATGTTGATAGGAGATTTCTCAGCAGAAACAGGTATTTTTTGACCGTTTATGATGATATTGTTTTCATCAAATTCAACAGTACCGTTAAATTTACCCTGAGTAGAATCGTATTTTAATAAATGAGCCAATACTTTGGTACTCGTTAAATCATTGATACCAATAATTTCGAGATTAGGCTTTTCAAAAGCCAGTTTAAAAACATTGCGGCCTATACGGCCAAAACCATTAATTCCAATTTTAATCTTTGACATATAACATTGATTTTATATTTGACTGCAAAATTACTAATCAACTAACGTAAAACTAATAAATAAGTTTGAAATAAAAAATATTTTTTATTTGCTTACAAAAAATAAAGGCCTGACTGTCAGCATTATCCATCCCCAGTGAACAGGCTCTTCTGAAGACCCTGAAGGTTTTAAATATTCCATTGATTTTGATGCAAACATCGTGGAATATCCAACCTGGAGATCAATGACTTTTGAAAAAGCTATCTGAAAACTCAGGTCAAGTTCTGAACCAAGATATTTTTTTATGGACTCTCCTTTTGAATCCAATACATTGCCATTTAGAGCAAAAAGATGATAATCAGCTTTCACTGTTTTCTTTGAATCAATGGCATAGGCAAGGTTCAGATATGGATTGATAAGTCCGGCATTTTTTGTGCTTTTGGGAATATCAGTAAAATAATCCAAATGCCCGTTAAATAAATGAACTCCCCCATATAACGGACTAAAAACTTTATATCTGATTTCTGACTTTTTTTGATCATTACCAGAAAAGATCTCTGAACCTATTGCAAGATTGAACTCATTAACAGGACTAAACCGTGCAACAAAGCTTAAATACCATGCATTGATTTTCTGAGAATCAGGATTTTTACCTCCCTGCCTAAAAGCATGAAGTTCCAAAGCATGTTTGTTTAATTTCCAGTTTATTGTTCCTCCAAACGTTGAGCGAAAATGTGTTTCTGAACTTAGACTAACGCTCTGATATCCATCAATTACAGCCAATCCACTCAGATTCACATCTCCGAATTTTTTATCTACCCATAAATAATTCAGTGACTTATACTCAGAGCCATAATAATAAGTACCAAAATTACTTTCTGTGCTTTGATTGAATGCAGCGCCCAAATGTACACTCCATCCGTCATTCATAAACTTGAAAATGGCAGCATCGTGAGTTCTTCCATTCTGATTCCAGTTATTTATTCCAAACAGTCGTTGATTATTATACCTTAATTCCTGCCTCCCGATTTTTAATGAAAAATAATTTAAAAAAGGTATTTCAGCATAAGCCTGATGAAAACCAAGACCCGGCTCAACCTCAAACATTCCTTTACCGCCCCATGTCCTTACTTCCTGAACACTGGCAAAAACATCCAACATTTTACTTTCATACATCAGGTTTAATCGGCTGCGCTGACTTACAAAAGCAGCCATATCAGCGTCAACAGGCGGCAGAGTGCGATATCCGTGTCTTAATTCAAGGCGTGGCCGAAATTCCCCACTGAAAGTGAAAACCTGTGCAAAAAGTCCGGTACTGGTAAATAGTACTAACAACAAAACAACAATGCTCTTTCTCATCTTTTCAAATTTCAATTAATTAAAATCATTGGATTGAGTTATCCTAAACGTTCAAACCAATATAAATTAATACATTAAATAAGCCGCATGAGCTTTAGGGCTGCAAAATTAGAAATATTCAACAATCTATATACATTGTTAATTAAACGCCCCTTTAAGGTATTCCCTGGTTTTATCCATTTCAGGGTAATTGAAAAATTTATCCGCTGAACCCTGCTCTATCACCTCTCCCAGATACATGAATATAATGTGATCGGCTATGCGCCGTGCCTGCCTTAAAATATGAGTAACAACCACAATTGTGTAATTGCTCTTAAGTTTCACAAATTGTTCTTCAATGGCATTACTCGACAATGGGTCAAGAGCTGATGTCGGCTCATCGGCAAGTATGATCTCCGGGTCAACAGCCAGCCCCCGTGCAAGACATAAACGTTGTTGCTGCCCTATTGAAAGAGTTGAAGCAGGTTCACGCAAACGATCTTTTACTTCATCCCATAGATTTGCAAGTCTCAGATAATACTCCACCTTGTCATCCAACTCTTTATGATTGCTCACACCATTGATTTTCAAACCATAGGCAATATTTTTATAAATACTCATGGGCAGAGGATATGGTCTTTGCGATAATAAACCCATTTTTCGTCTGATCTCCGGAACTTCAGTTCCGGCTTTTAGGATATCCTTATCATCAATAAGAATCTGACCGCTTAGAACAATTTCCGGATACAGATCAGTAAGCCGGTTCATACTTTTAAGAAGGGTTGTCTTTCCACACCCTGATGGTCCAAGAATAACCGTAATTTTATTATCCGGCACCACAATGTTCACATTCTTAAGAATATGCTGCTTACCAATAAACAGATTTAAATCCTTGGTTATGATTTTTCCGGAGTTTTCCATGATCAGAAGTTTATTTTATTTCTTTGAGATTTCCCTGAACTCAGGCGAGCGAGTATGCTGATTATCAAAATAAAAAAAGTAAGTACGGCCGCTGCAGCATAGGCTCTTTCCTGTACCTCGAGAATAGGTGCACCCAGTTGAAAGAATATGGCAAGCGGCAAAGTGGCAGTTGGCTGCATTAGCGAGACTGGAATATGATCGGTAAAACCAGTTGTAAAAAGAACAGATGCAGCATCTCCAATTCCTCTTCCAAACGCCAGCAACACAGCAGTAATAATGCCGGGATAACACTGTCGGAGAAAAACACGATATGCGGTTTCTGATCGCGTTGAACCCAACGATAATGATGCTTCGTACAATCCTACAGGCACAGTTTTAAAAACCTCATCCATAGCCCTTACCATAATAGGGATAATGAAGAGGGTAACAGTGATAATGCCGGCTAGCAATGAGGCTTTAAGCCCGAGCCAGATCATAATAATAAAACCAAAAGCTCCGTAAACAATAGAAGGCACGCCCCATAACAGATCGAGAAAAAAGCGTATTGCATTCAATATAAACTTATACCTCTTCAAATAGATATTCATAAAAAGAGCCAATGGCAGGGAGATAAAAAGAGCCAGCAAAGTTGAACAAACCGAAAGATAAAATGATCCGACTATAGCATTAAGAATGCCGCCTTCCTTGCCCAGATAAAAACCACCTTTAGGTGTTTGAGAAATCATTTTCCACGATAACACGGGCAGTCCTTTGTATAAAATGCTAAAAATGATCATTGCCAAGGCCAGAACAATGAATAATGTTGAAGCAAGCATCAATACCCTGAAAATTTTTTCTTCTTTATATCTGAAATATTTCATGATCATATTATTTGGTTTCAAGTTTTGCAATTGCAATCCTTGAAGCAAGATTAAACAACATAACAATAACAAAAAGCACCAGTGCCGAAAGCATCAAAGCCGACTGATACATTGGAATTGACATCATCTCGCCATAATTATTTGCTATTAGTGCGGGTAAAGGATAACCCGGCTGAAAAATACCTGTTGGGATCTTAGCTACATTTCCAACCACCATCAGCACTGCAATTGTTTCGCCGAAAGCCCGCGAAACCCCGAGTCCCAAAGCTGAAACAATTCCAGGAAATCCCTTTCGTAAGATCACATGTTTTATAGTCTGCCAACGTGTTGCCCCCAGCGCCAGCGATGCCTCAGTAAGCTCAGTTGGAATGCTACGAAAAACTTCAATAAGGATATTTAAAATAAAGGGAATGATCATAATTGCCAGAACAATAGCTCCGGCCAGAAGTGTATATCCTGATGTCTGGGCACCAAATAAAGGCGCAATATATTTTGATACCAAGGGAACAACAGCCAGAATTCCCCATACTCCATAAACCACTGATGGAATTCCTGCCAGAATATCAATCACCGGATGCATAATATTCAAAACATAACGCTTTGCATATTGTGTTAGATGAATTGCTGTTAGCAAACAAACCGGACAGGCAATAAGCAACGAAAGAACAGTGACCATCAGAGAACTGAGAATAAAACTCAGCAAACCGAATTTTCCTGACATAGGCATCCATTGAGAAGAAAACAAAACATTCCATATGCTCTGCTCTTTCAATAATAAACCACTTTGAACAAAAAGACCAAGCCCAAGCAGTAAAGGCAAAAAAAGCACAATTGCCAGAACCACTATCATCCAGGAAACATTGATCCTGTCACGCAAACGCCTTATATCCCGCCTTTGTAACATCAGTCAATTTTTACGAGTTCCTTGTTAATAAAATCTTCAGGCAAAGAAACATAACCTGCCTCTTCAACAAATTGCTGCCCATTAATTAAAATCCATTTCAAAAACTCAGTTACCACTTTTTTTTCCGGTTTTGATTTGGCAACAAAATATAAAGGGCGTGCCGGTGGTGAAGGATATTTCCCATTCCGTATAGCTTCATTTAAACTATCCAGTGTACCGTAAAAGTTTTCATCGTCATCAATTACTCCATTTGAATTCAAATCAACCGGAATGACTACCAGTCCCGGATAAGGAAGCCTTGTGTTTAAATCAAAAACATAGTTCACATTATTATATCCTATACCCAAAGCATCATTTTTCACAGCACTTGCAACACCAGGGTCACCAAATACACCTGTTCCTGAAAGATTTTCCTGATGCCTGCCAAGATATTCAGCCCACATTTCTGCTGCTCCACAGGCATCAGATCTTGTGAAAACATGGATGTCATCGTTGCTCTGAACCTCTGCCAACTGATTCCATTTTGTAATTGAACGTTCAATAAAGATTTGCTGAAATTTTTCCCTGCTGATTCCGTTCGTTAAAAGCTTCTCAAGAAAAGGATTCTTTTGATTCATAACAGGTATAACAGCATCTTTAGTAACTCCTATATACCATATTCCTCTGTCGAGTTCCTGCTGAGTGAAACCCCTCGAAAACATTCCCAGATCAACCATGCCGGTAATTGCATCAGTGAAGCCTTTACCTGCACCACCTGCCGAAATGTCAATTCTGACTCTCGGATGTAGTTTCTGAAATTCTTCAGCCCACTTCACAGTCATAGGATATAGAGCCCAGGCACCCGAAACAGAAATAGTACCTGATAATTCATCTGTATCTGCCGTGCTTTTTGATGCCGGTCCCTGACAACCGAATAATAAAAGAATAAACACGGGATGAAGTAGTAAAAGTAAAAACTGTAAATTTTTTCTCATGGTTAATAATTTAATTAATGATGTAAACTATTGATTATTCGAGCATTATGACAAATTGTTTTAATAATTTTAGAACATTTTTAAGAACCTTTTACCTATAAATCTCCGGCTTCCATAATACTGGATCAGGAGCAAATAAAATTATTTGCTAATATATACATAATATCTATCGAATTAGTGTATATTTGCATTAGTTTTTCAATAAATGAATATTAAATATTTAATACTTTTATGTATAATGCTGATTTTCAGCAAATAAACCCATCATATGAAGACAAACATACTTACAAACAACAGTAATTGGCTAAGCGAACTTGCATTACCCAATCTTACAGAGGAAGAAATAAAAACAATTGAACGAGCCTCAGTGAGGCTTACTTTCAAAAAAGGTGAAACAATTTTAAAACAGGGAGGACAATCAACCCATATAGCCTATCTTGCCAAGGGGATTGTAAAATTTAATTTTGAGAACGAATTAGGACGCAACCTTATCCTGACAGTGGTGTCGGCACAAAAAATTCTTGGAGGTGCAAACCTGCTGTACCAACACAACAATCTTTTTTCAATCATTGCCATTGAAATGTGTGAAGTAATTTTGGTTGAGAGCCCTGTAATTGTGGATCTGTTAAAACAAAATGCTCATTTTTCATTCACCACATTACAACTTACTTCCGAGATGTATAAAAAGACAATTTTAAATTTCGTAAGTCTTGCCTTTAAACATAAAGAAGGAAGGATAGCAGATATAATGATCTATCTGGCTGAAAATGTATATCATAACAATAAATTTCAGCTTAGCCTGACCCGCAAGGAACTTGCTGAATTTGCCGGTTGTTCATCTGAGAATTTAATTATGACTCTATCACGATGGAATAAAGAGCATATAATACATAATAATGGGAAGTCATTTGAAATAGTTGATCCTGACAAGCTTAAACTGATCAGCCGTAATTGCTGAAAATAAAAAAACCATTAATAATCACTGTTCTCAATATTTCATTTTAATCTTTTAATTCAAATTCATAATTCTAAAACTCATGCTTACATATAAAACCCGATATTCAATTCTTGCACTGGTAAAGCTTGCTTCGGAATATGGAAAAGGACCTCTTCAAATAAACCAGATAGCTGAAAGTGAGAATATTCCAAAACGATTTCTTGAGTCAATCCTACTCGAGCTAAAAAAGAATGGTTATCTGGACAGTAAATTGGGCAAAAAGGGAGGTTATTACCTGATAAGAAAGCCCGATCAGGTAAATTTGCTTGAAATTATCCGGCTGTTTGAAGGAGCAATAGCTTTATTACCTTGTATTTCCGAAAAGTATTATCAGCCGTGCGAACATTGTAAAGATGAAGAGAAGTGCACAATACGGGCAACTTTTAAAGACATCAGGGAATACACCTATAATAAGCTGGCAGCTACTACTCTTGCCTCTCTGCTGGAATAAAGTTGTATGATCAGGAATGTTATAGAAATAAAAACGGATGCACCGAAAAAGCGCATCCGTCAAAACAAACAGCTATGAAATGATAATTTACAATTATCGCCTGATTATAAACCTCCCGGTTTCAACCTGAAGGTTGTCGTTCACAAATAAAGTATAGAAATAAATTCCTTCTTTATATTCATTTACCGGTAAAACCAGCTTACCTGTTCTGTTTGTAACAGCATACTGATCTACAACCATACCCAGCATATTTCTCACAACAAGAACAGCATCATATGCCTGAGCTTTTAACGAAATATCAAATGCAACCACTGATGATGCGGGATTCGGATAGGGTTTTGAGATCGTAGCCTGATGAGAAGCAAGCATATCGCCGGTTCCTACAAAACCTGTGATATAGCGTACTAATACACTCACAGAGTCATCAGGATTATCGGCATCAAAAAATGTAAATCTGACCTTTGAAGTCCCCTGCTGGCCTTCAGGCGAGTACAAACCATAAAAATCGTTTGATGTAGTTGTTGCTCCCGGAGCTATTTGCAATGGATCAGATGATTCATATACAAACGGCGGATAACATGAGCCATTCCAGCAAAAGCTACTGATTGTGTTAGGTAACAGATATACATCATCACGCTTAACCAGAATAGCTTTATCGGTAGCTGAATTATTGGTAACAAAAATATAAGCATGAACTTCTTCAGCCGATGGAGGTTCAAGTATGCCATATTCACCATTGGCAGGGATAGGGCCATCAGGGCTGGATAATGAAAAGCTCTGGGAATGTATGGTAGTAGCTACCAAAAACAAAAATGAAAAGAGTAATAATAGTTTTTTCATAATCAGAAGTTTTAATTAATAATATGCAAAAATCATGCTAAAGCCGTTAATTTATCGAACAATTTAATATTTCACTGTACTAATTTTGCAATTTTTTCAATCGGGATGGTATTTGCCATCTCCATTACAGCTTTTTCATCGCTGATCCCAACACAATTAAATGTGAGCAACGATGATTGAAAAGGAACCTGTATATCCCAAGATATCAATTCAGTATCACTGACATTCTTTTGAAGAAGTCCCTTGTAGCTGCCCAATTTTATCCTTTTCTGATTGGGATCGCCTCCAGCAAAGAAAGGAATGGAAAGTATAGCATTGATACTGGCAAGCAAAGGAGAATCACCAATGATTTGAATACTGGCACTGGTCTCGTTTTCGCCTTTATATGAACGGCTAACACTTAATCCGGCAAATCCCAGATTAGTTGTTGACATTTCGGTATCACTGTCTGTAGCGACCATTTCTCCCATAGTTTTCGGAAGAATTTTGATTACCTCCTGCCCTATGGCATGATCAATTTCATTAAGAGCCTGCTGCAAAGCAAAACGCGAATTATGCAAATCGCCGGATTTATATGCATTTCTGGCTTCATCAAACTTCGAACCTGCATCCTGTGCTTTTACACCTACAATAACAAAGCAAGCGATAACAAAAGTTAAAATTGTACTTTTCATTATTCCCCCAATTCTTTTTTAATGGTTTCAATATCAAAGTTATCAGCAGCACGCATAAAATGTTCTTCTGAATCAAAATTCACACCCTGCAAAACAAACATAGATGACTGACCAAACGACACACTTAATTTATACCCTTCACTATCATCATATTCAATCAGTGCCCTGTGATCTTTAAAGCGTATAGTTTTATGATTGGTTTCCTCACTGCTACTCATATACAAACCTCCCATCAAATAGGCACTTGCAAGTCCAAGTAATGCTGATTCATTCCCAATTGTACAATCAAGTTCCATATCATCTTTGCCCTGATACACCCTTTCAATCATTAAGCCAACAAATCCAATACCAGTACTGGTAACACGATCATCCTCCTTGACGTATTTCAAACCCTCCACGCTTTCAGGAAGAGATTTCAGGAGTTTTCTGCCTATTTCCAGCTCAACACTTAATAATGCTTGTCTGACATAGGATTTTGACTCCGTATATTTAGAATCTTTAAATGCAGATTCAGCATCTGCAATGTTTTGAAGGACATCGGGAGCTGTTTGGCTTAACCCTCCACCCTTACGCTGTTGACGCGAAGAACCTGATTTGTCATAATCAGATTCTGTATCCTGATAATCAGGATACTGTTGTTTCTCTTGTTGTTTTTCTTGTTCTTTTGTTTTCTTGTCCTTAAATATCTCTTCTATCACCTTATCCTCAGCCTTATCTTTTATTTTACGAATCAGTCTTCCCTGGCTGTAGGAAACGCTCGCGCTAAAAACAAAAACAACAAGTAAAAATAAATACTTAATTTTTCTCATGGCTTTTGGTTTAATTATTAATCAACTGATTTTAAATATATTACATTCTGTTTTCTAAATTTCAAACTGTAATCAATGTAATCAAAACCTGTTAGCAAAATTATACAAATAAATAAAACAATCGCAATAATTATTCAAGGTTATTAGTATTTGTTGATAATTAACATTTTTCAGAGCAATTTGTTAGGTGTAAAGGTCATAATATCTAATAAAGTTTTGATTGTAATAACCGCAAAACCATTTTCTTCCGGGATAATGATATAAAATTATAATTTTGCATGTGATTAACTATCTTAATGCCTTTTACAGTAATGAATTAATTCATAACATATTAGCACACAAATTTAAAAAAACTCTCCATATTATTAAAATCATCCTTTCACGTTGAGTTATAAAATCCAAATTCTAAAAATTCTGACAAAATGCAACAATATTTAAATCTACTGGATCATATTTTAGAAACCGGAGCTAAGAAAAGCGATCGTACGGGTACCGGAACAATAAGTGTTTTTGGTTATCAGATGCGATTTGACCTGAGTAAGGGTTTTCCTTTACTAACTACCAAAAAACTGCATTTAAAGTCAATAATTTACGAATTGCTGTGGTTCCTGAAAGGAGATACAAATATAAAATATCTTAACGATAATGGTGTGACTATTTGGGATGAATGGGCTGATGAGAACGGAAATCTTGGACCAATTTACGGTAAGCAATGGCGAAGCTGGCAATCGGCTGACAACACCATTGATCAGGTTTCGCAGGTTATAAATCTAATAAAACACAACCCAGATTCACGCCGGATACTGATAAATGCCTGGAATGTAGGAGAAATAAGTGCAATGGCTTTACCACCATGTCATATCCTATTCCAGTTTTACGTTGCTGATGGAAAGCTCTCATGTCAGCTTTACCAGCGCAGTGCCGATGTTTTTCTGGGAGTACCATTCAATATTGCAAGCTATTCATTATTAACATTAATGATTGCACAGGTTACTGGTTTAAAACCCGGAGAGTTCGTTCACACCTTTGGTGATGTTCATTTGTATATGAACCATCTGGAGCAGGCGAAACTTCAATTATCACGTGAACCCCGTTCTCTTCCACAAATGCATATTAACCCGGAAATAAAGGATATTTTCGGGTTCAGTTATGAAGATTTTCAGCTTACCGATTATGACCCACACCCTCATATTAAGGCAAAAGTTGCCGTTTGACATTTATTGAACCATTCAGGCAATCATGCAACTACAACACTAAAAATTAAAATCCAAAAAGTATGTTATCCATAATAGTAGCAGTATCAGAGAATAATATAATTGGCAAAAACAACAAGCTCCCATGGTATTTGCCTGCTGATTTGAAGTTTTTCAAAAACACTACAATGGGGCATACGCTTATTATGGGAAGAAAGACTTTTGACAGCTTTGGGAAGCCATTGCCCGGGCGACGCTCCATAGTTATAACACGTCAGGAGAACTGGTTTTATGAAGGAGTTGAAGTTGTTCATTCACTCGATGAAGCGCTAACAAAAGCCGGAAAGCAGGAAGAAATATTTATTATCGGTGGAGCTGAAATCTTTAAGCAGGCATTACCGCTTTGCAATAAAATGTATATCACAATTGTGCATCACAATTTTGATGGCGAAACAATCTTTCCTCCGGTTGATTTCTCAGAATGGAAACTCGAAAAGGATGAAAAACATCTGCCGGATGATAAGAATCCATATCCATACAGCTTCCGAACCTATATCAGAAAAAAGAAAAGGGTTAAATCAGCAGCCAGGGCGACTTAATATAAATACAATAAAATAAACACTTGATTATCGTTGCTCAGATAATTTAAACACACCAAATATTCTGCGATAGCAATCAGGTTTTTTGCTTCTTTTTCTTAGCAGCAGGAAAAAGTATATTATTCAAAATTAAACGATAACCCGGGGAATTAGGATAAAGATCAAGATTGGTAGGCGGGTCTCCGACAAAATGCTGATAGTCTTCCGGGTCGTGCCCTCCTAAAAAGGTAAAAGTTCCATTGCCAAAAGAACCATGAATATAACGGGCTTCATTCCATGCTTTATTTTCTCCAAGAATTGTTACGGTAGGCTTAATATATTGTTTTCGGAATGCAGTAGCCTGCCCCATAAAACCTTTTACAACTGTTTCATGATTCTGGTTTAGCATGGTAGGAACCTGATCCCATTTTGCCGAGAATTCAAATAAGGTAAAAAGATCAAGAGTTTGATTTCTGCTGGTTTTGGGAACATCAATGCTTGATTTTGCATACTCATATGGGTTCATGACCAGCTTAAAGTTCTGAAAAGCAAAAGTTTTAGTAAAATCTAACTTTTGTTGTGCATTTGCATCCGGAGGGTCTCCATCATACATTACATCACAAATATCAACTCCTTCGGCTGCCAAAGCAATATCAAGGCTTTCGGGCGCCGAACACATTGCAAAAAGATAGCCGCCTCCGGCGACAAACTCCTGAATACGTTTTGCAACTGCCAGCTTCAACTGCGACACCTTGCTAAAACCAAACTCATTAGCCATATTGGTAAGGGTTCTTACCTCTTCCTGATACCATGCAGTATTTCGATATGAAGCATAAAACTTACCGAATTGTCCGGTGAAATCTTCATGATGCAGATGTAACCAATCGTACATGGGCAACACACCCTGCATAATTGCATCGTTGTAAATGGCATCGTAAGGTATCTCGGCATAGGTAAGCGCCAGTGTTACAGCGTCATCCCACGGCTGACTAAGTGGAGGTGTATAAACTGCAATATGTGGAGCCTTATGCAATTTAATTTCATCCATATTTACATTCGGGTCCGAAATCTCATTAAGTATTGCAGCAGCCTGAACATCAGCAATCACCTGATAAGAAACATTGCGGATTATACATTCATTTTCAAAGGTTTTATAATGCGGGAACATAAAGCTTCCGCCTCTGTAATTCAATAACCAGCTTACCTCGGTTTCATGCGTAAGAACCCAGTAAGCTATTCCATAAGCCTTGAGATGATTTCGCTGGGTATTGTCCATAGGGATCAGAATATAGGCAGCAAAACCATTTGTAATAATAAAAAACGAAAGTACCAGAGAGAAAATCAATCGCTTCATATTCAAAACAATATTAACCTACATATTTATACAACGAACTAAGCACATGAATAGTTTAAAAACATAATAATTAAAACCGCTAGTACTGCTGAACCGGCAAATTTTCAAAAAAAGTTATGGATATAGCGCCTCGTTTAATATCTTATCAGAGTACTTAACGCATTTTTACTAATTTTGCGCCTTCTAAAATCTAACCTGAGTCTAATAATGAAGCAAACTGAAATTGCAAGCCGTTATGAACCGGCTCTGACAGAACAAAAATGGTATGATTACTGGATGAAATCCGGATTTTTCCATTCCGAACCTGATGAACGCACTCCATATACGATAGTTATTCCTCCTCCCAATGTTACAGGAGTTTTACATATGGGGCATATGCTTAATAATACCATTCAGGATATTTTGGTAAGACGTGCACGTATGCAGGGATTTAACACTTTATGGCTTCCCGGTACCGATCACGCAAGCATTGCCACCGAAGCTAAAGTAGTTGCAAAACTCAAGAGTGAGGGAATTGAAAAAAGTGAACTTTCCCGCGAAGAATTTCTCAATCATGCATGGGAATGGAAAGAAAAACATGGTGGCATTATCCTCGAGCAATTGAAAAAACTTGGAGCCTCCTGCGATTGGGATCGTACCAGTTTTACAATGGATGAGCATTTATACGACTCGGTAATCGAAGTATTTATTGATCTTTATAATAAAGGGCTGATATACAGAGGGGTACGCATGGTAAACTGGGATCCCAAAGCCCTGACAGCCGTTTCGGATGAAGAAGTGAATTACCGTGAAGTAAAGTCGAAGCTGTATTACGTACGCTATCAGGTTAAAGATGCCACTGATGAAGAACTTGCCAATGGCACAGGCTGGGTAACTATAGCAACCACCCGCCCTGAAACCATTCTGGGAGATACGGCTGTATGTGTTCATCCTGAAGATGAACGTTTCAGGCATTTACATGGCAAAACCGTTCTGGTTCCTTTAATTAATCGTCCTATCCCAATTATTCAGGATGAATATGTTGACCGTGAATTTGGAACCGGAGCTTTGAAAATCACTCCTGCTCATGATATCAATGACTATAACCTGGGTTTGAAATATAATTTACCAACTGTTGATATCTTTAACCCTAATGGTACGCTTAATGAATCGGCAGAAATCTATATTGGTGAAGATCGCTTTGTTGTAAGAACCAAAATTGCCGACGAGTTGCAGGCTAAAGGACATATGGTAAAAATTGAGGATTATGATAACAAGGTAGGTTTTTCTGAAAGAACTGACGAAGTCATTGAACCCAAATTATCACTCCAGTGGTTTTGCAGCATGCAGGAAATGGCAAAGCCGGCTCTGGAACTGGTAATGAACGATACCATACGTTTTCATCCGGCAAAGTTCAAGAACATCTATAAACACTGGATGGAAAATGTAAAAGACTGGTGTATTTCTCGGCAGTTATGGTGGGGTCAAAGGATTCCGGCATGGTACCTGAAATCAGGAGAGGTTTTTGTTGCAAAAACTGCTCAGGAAGCTGCCGTTAAAGCCGGCGAAGAACTTAACAGAACAGTCAGTCCCGATGAGTTCACACAGGATGAAGATGTTCTCGACACATGGTTTTCATCCTGGTTATGGCCAATATCAGTATTTGACGGCATCAGAAAGCCTGATAATCCTGATATTCAATATTATTATCCAACAAACGATCTGGTTACCGCACCTGAGATCATATTCTTCTGGGTAGCACGTATGATAATGGCCGGATGGGAATACCGCAGGGATATTCCTTTCAGAAATGTGTATTTTACAGGAATAGTCCGTGACAAATTAGGTCGCAAAATGTCAAAATCGCTGGGCAACTCACCCGATCCGCTTGAACTTATTAGCAAATACGGAGCTGATGGGGTCAGGGTTGGAATGATGTTGTTGTCGCCGGCAGGAAATGACTTGCTTTTTGATGAATCACTTTGTGAGCAGGGACGGAATTTCAGTAATAAAATCTGGAATGCATTTCGATTGTTAAAAGGCTGGACAATTGATAAAAATCTCGCACAACCCGAATATGCCGAAGTTTCAGCAAAATGGTTCGAAGCAAAACTAAATGCTGCTATAAATACCGTTAACGACCATTTTGAAAAATTCCGTATTTCAGATGCTTTAATGACAATTTACAAGCTCATCTGGGACGATTATTGCTCCTGGTACCTTGAAATGATAAAACCACCATACGGTGAACCTGTGGATGAAAAGACTTTTACCAAATCAATTGACTTTCTTGAGAAACTGATGAAACTGCTTCATCCTTTCATGCCGTTCATTACGGAAGAAATATGGCATCATCTGTCAGAACGCAAGGCAGGCGAAAGTATAATGATCTCTGATCTGCCTGTTTCCGGAATTGTAGATGAGGATATCATCAGCCGATTTGATTTTGCTTCGGAAGTTATAGTTGCAGTAAGAAACCTAAGAGCAGGCAACAATATAGCACAAAAACAACCTCTTTCACTCTTTGTCAAGAAAAACAATAATGAAACTGCCGATCCTACTTTTGATAATGTGGTAATAAAACTCTGCAATCTTGAACATCTGGGTTATACTGACGAAAAAATACAGGGTGCGTTAGGGTTTGTTGTTAAACGAACGGAATTTTATGTACCAGTTGATCAAACCATTGACATTGAAGAGAAGCGTCAGAAACTGGAGGAAGAACTTACTTATATGAAAGGTTTTCTGCAGTCGGTTCAGAAAAAGCTTGGCAATGAAAAATTTGTTGCTAATGCAAAACCTGAAATAGTTGAAGGCGAACGCAAAAAAGAAAGCGATGCAATTGCAAGGATACGCGTAATTGAAGAGCAGATTGCAGGGCTGAAAGTATAAAACTTAACAGAGAAAAGCCAAAACAACCAAAAAAATGAAAAAAATTAATTTTTTGATGTTACTGATCGGGATGATCAGTTTCGTCAGCCCCCACCAGGGAGGGGCTCAGAATCCCCGGAACTATCAAAGGACCATCAGGATAACAGGTGACCTGGTGGAAGTTTTTGAGGGGGATCAACCCATGATTCTCCTGGACAGCTATACTGGTCCTGTAAAAGGGACTAGTATCTGGGCGAATCTTTCGCCTGTTCCTCCTTGGGATTTGGAAAGAACCAGATTTATGGCCAAGAATGGTCAGACCTTCTGGATCGATATGAATGAGATCCAAGGATTAAGCCAAGTATATTATCCATACGGTCCAATCACAATCCACCCAAACAACATGATTGAAGTTTGGGGAGCTGGATCCACGGCTTATTATTACGAAGCTAATGGGAAAGGTTATTATTGTTCGAATGATGTCAACCACTTCGGCGTCACACAGTGGGCTGGTGCCGATATCCCATCCGAGACCATCCGCGTGGTGGTGGATGGCTCTCCTTTGAATGGTACCCTCGCTCCTGATGGAGCGATCTATCTCGCTGAAAGCGAGATCATCGGCGTGCCGGAGTGGATTAACCAAAGTGTTTGGTGGAAAAAAAAATCCGGATGGTACCAATACCACATTATTTGAAGGAGGGAAAACTCGTGCTTTAGGAGAATTACTTAATGCAGCAATCCCCAACAGCCAATATGGTAATCAATTTATACTTGCAATTCTCTATGACGATGGGACAAGTAATGGTCCACAGTATTGTTGGAATTTGGAACAATTCACTGTGATCGATAACCGCCAGGAAACGATCCTGGTAGAAGAGATCATCCTCACTCCATCAGCAGCAACGCTTACCAAGGGCGAGCAGTTGCAGTTCACTGCAACCGTCCTCCCTGCAAATGCAACATATCCAAACCTGACCTGGAGCAGTAGCTATGAATGGGTGGCCTCGGTTGATGAAGCCGGGATGGTGAGTGCTTTGCATTCCGGTGTAACCACAATTCGGGCTACGGCTAAGGATGGCAGCGGAGTCTTCGGGGAGGCAATCATAGCTGTGGTCGCTCCGAGCTATACGCTTACATTTTCCGCTTCCAAAGGTGGAAGTTTAATCGCTAGTGTGGATGGTGAAGATATAACTTCCCCTGCACTGCTGGAAGATGGCACGGTGGTGACTTTCGTCGCGATTCCGGAATCCAACTATGTCCTCGAAGCGTGGGTAATTGATGGGATTGTGGTGGACTCAATTTCATCTACAATATATCTTGAAATAGATAAAGACTACAAGGTCTTTGTTAGCTTCAGGCAAAAAGCAGGAATAGAAGAATTGCTGTTCCTTGACAACACGTCTATTTCATTTGATACTTGCTATGCAGCTAACAAAACCATATATGTTGGAGGAAACTGGTATGTTGTTGAAGAAAACGCTATTGTGAAATTCGAAGCCGGCCAGAACATCATTATATCACCCGGCACTCATTTTAAAGAAGGCTCAATGGTACATGCCCGAATAGTAACAGATGGGATATTTTGTGATCAGCCTTTGAAAGCTGCGACTGACACGCAACCTACTGATCCTTCGCTTAGAAGTGTGATTAATTTCCCGGAAAACAAAGATGTTTCTTCTGATGCCTTTAATGTTTTGGTTTATCCCAATCCGACCAATGCCAGTATAACGCTTGTTTTATCAGAACCTGCAGTAAACGCCATGATTGAAGTTTACGGACTTTTAGGCGAGCGTGTATTAACAAAGGAAATAAGCGGAAGCAGTTTGTACGAACTTGAACTGTCATCTCAACCACAGGGTATTTATCTGGTAAAAATTTCAAACGGTAATTCAGTGGTTTTGAAAAAGATAATCAAGAATTAACCGGTTGGGTTAATAAGTTCCCGATTCAAAGATTTGAGCTAAAGTTTGTTTCAATATTAAAGCAATATAATTATCAGTATTCACCGGCTAAAGCCGGTGGCAATTCATAAACATAACATCGAAGACATAAAAAAGGTCGCTTTATTTTCCCCATATGTTACGATAATTCAGATGAATTGGTTTTGATCGGTTCTGAAGGCTACCGACAAATCAAGTCAGATAATTTTGCAGATCTCAGTGAGAATTGAGTTCATAATATCACTGAAACTAATACAGCTCTTATTCATTAAACTTACGGGTTATCTCAGCTACCCTCTTTCCTAGCTGATAGCCTTTGTTCAGGAAACTTTCGTCAAGCTTGCCATCATCGGAATAAAAAGGCAGTTCGCCAGTAATGGCTGAGGCGCCAAAAGCCTGCTCCCATGGTGATCCGCCTACTATTACCATCCCGAATATCATCATACTATGAAGAATGCTAAGCTGTGCCAGTTCCTCACCAGCCGAAATACCGCCACCTGTTACAAAAGCAGCACCTATTTTATTTTTCAATGGTTCACCTTCAAAAGGCCATGACATGATAAATTCTGAAACCGCCGGGGCTATATTTGCATTATATACCGGACCACCAACTATAATTGCTTGTGCATCAAGCAAATCAGCAGGTTCTACTTCATGAACCGGACATAGTTTTACATTTACACCCTCTACGCTTATAACACCTCTGCTAACTGATTCGGCAAGTGTTTTTGTATGTCCGTCAACACTGTAATAAGTAACAAGTACTTGCGTTTGAGAGAAAACTGAAAAAGAAATGGAAACAAATAAAACTAGCAAGAAATGTTTCATAGCTGATAACAGTACATTATTTTCCTCCACCCATGATGATATTCACAGTTAAAACAAAATCCTGAATATTGATTATTCCATCATTATTAACATCCGCTGCTTCAAAAATAAATGGCTGAGGATTATTCCCCATAATGAAATTCGAGATTGTTACCGGGTCAAGAATATTGACAATGCCATCGCCATTGGCATCACCGGGCAAATACGCTGAAGTTACAGTAATAATAAATGTACAGATATTAGTACAGCTATTTTCGTCAGAATATGTATAAACAATCTGATGATTTCCTATTCCTGCCGTATTAGGATAAAAGAATCCATCTACAACACCTGTGCCTGAATAAACACCGTTCTCAGGTGTGGCGCCGGTAAGCTCAAATGGGCTTGTATTGATGCTTACTGAATTATCAGGAGGGCAGGAAAGCTCCGGTAACTGAAGTTCGGTAATGATAATTGTACCATCCATATTAACTGTACCCCATGCATTGGTAGCATTAGCCATATACAAACCTGCAAGCATATTCTCCCAAACAATAGCATTTCCGGTACCGGATATTGGGGAACCAACCGGGTCAGAACCATTAAAAAGCTGATAACTAACGCCTGTTTGTGAATTGTTCAGCGTAATATCAATTCCTGTTGGGGTCACACCGGCACAATAAGAACCACCTCCCGTAAGCTGATAAACCTGAGGCAGCCCCGAACCTCCGGGTGTTATTTTAAGCGTTGCCGCTTTAGAGTAATAATCGCAATATTCAACTTTGGAAATTCTGCATCGGTATTTGTATCCATTAAAAGAATATGATGCGCCGGCAATGATCAACTGAGGCCCGTTAACATTCTGATAAATTGCACTATTCTGAAGATCAGTCCATTCAAGACCATTATTTTGTTGCCACTGATAGGTATCTACTTCATTTGCCACCAGAGTAAATATGGCATTGGTTCCTGCAGGCACAGTTGTATTTTGAGGCTGTGAAACAATATAGGGCGGCAATTGACTTATCATTCCGTTATTCGTAGTAAAAGGTACATGTATATAATTTACGGTAACAATTTCGCAACCCGGTTTAAACACTAAGGGGCATGAATTCAATTTATGGGTGAATTTCAAATCAAGTAATTTACCGTTTGAGATACTACCACCTGCAGTACTGCTCCATGCTATAATAACCATTGGTTCAGGTTGTACAACTGCATTTGACATTATCTGGCTAAACTGTGCATGAGCATTTGTGTGTCCCTCGTATTTCAGCACGGCAGTGTCGTAAGTAATATAAAGTGTGATGGCGCCAATATTATATAAGTTTGTTACATTCAATGGCACAATGGTTAAGTCCCCCGGGCAGGTTTGTGCACTGCCAAGCGATAATGAAGCTGTTTGTGCATAAGATAAAAATGAAATGAGGGCAAAGAAACCAGTAAATATTATTATTCTTATTTTTTGTATCAAGGTTCTCATAATTGTAATTTTTTAGAAGTCAATTTATGTTTTAAATAATCTGCAAATTTACTATTTTTCGATATAAAAGCTGTCAAAATCACAACTTATCCACCTCCTGCTGCGCTTTATTAATAATTCCATCGGCTTGTTGTTTAGCCTGATTTACAATATTTTCAGCCTTCTTATCTGCTTCCCTGATTAATTTCTGAGCCGTGTTCTCACCTTCCTGCCTGACCTTTTTAGCAGCTTCTTTAGCCGCAAGTTCTGCCACCATGCCTTTCTTTTTCCCTTCTTCTTCCAGGCGCTTTGCCTGATTTTCGGCTTCTGTCCGAACCTTTTCAGCAGCAATATCTGCTTCAGCTCGTATGGAAGCGGCTGTGTTTTCAGCCTGAGCAATCAATTGCTCACTCTTTCTGTGAGCTTCATCCAATATTTTCTGAGCTTCTTCGCTAACCTTTTTCAAAGCTTCTTCCTTTTGTTTTTGTAACTCCTGACGTGCAGCATCTTCAAGTTCCGATTTCAAATTAACGACTGCATCCTTATAGTCCAGCTCTATTTTCGGGCTAATCAAGGCTCCGATCAGTTTTGCATTTACATGTAAATTACTTCCCGGATTAAGTTTAATCCCTTTTTTTGAAGCAGCTTCTGATAAATTCTTAACTGCCTGACTAAGTCCTAATTTCTCATAAGGAATCTGAAAAATAAAATCATAGTTGATCTGTTTGTCGAATCCAACATATCCCCCAAATGTGGTACTGGTACCGCCATATTTTATTGTAAAGGGTTTTTGAAAGACTTTCCCATTAACAATTTCAAAAGCAAAATTAATTCCATCAGTAACAAGTCGTTTATAATCATTATTGCCAAGTAAAGTAGCCAGCTGATCCATCACTTTAACCGATTCGATGACCAAATCCGAGGTTTGCAAAGAACCACCACCAAATAAAGTTTCATATTTCGGGTTTAGTTCTTTGTCAAGAACCCCTTTTAGTTTAAAACCTGTTGACATTGAGCCACGGGTTTTTTCAGCAACCGGTGCAACCATTTGGATCATAGATATGCCTGAATATGCCTGCGCAATATCTATTGTATTCATCCTGAAATCCATATCTATCATTGCTGCATTAACATCTCTTGCATCAAAAACTCCCTTCATTTCAACGTTGCCAGCAAGCATTTCGGCTTTTAGCGATTCAAATCGTATAAATTTATCCTTATAAACAATATTCGCCGTTGCATTGGTCAGATTATAATTTTCATAAATGATCCTGTCTGCTTTTGCATTAAACACAAACTCAACCCTATCCGGAAGCTCAGGAATTTGAACAGCAGAATCTAAAGTATCAGCTTCAGCAGTAGTGTCAGAAGGCATAGCAGAAAGAATTTCATTAACATTCAGAATGCCGGCATTCAGATTTAAACTACCTTTTAAATATTCATTATTAAGATAATATGCCAGATAATTATCAATCCTTCCGTCAAGCTGTATCAGGCTATTACCCATTTTCATTTCAAAATCTGACAATTGCAGGAATGCAGGAGAAAAATCAAATCGGGCGTTATGGATTTCCAGCGGCAATAATATAGCAGAAGAGTGATAGTCAATATCTGATAAAGCCAGAAAACCACTTGCATCCACCTGACTCAAATGAGATTTCTCAATGTCTGAAACCTTTCCGGCAAATTTTATTCCAAAATCCACCACTCCCTTCAATGATTCTTCGGGTTCAAGAGGAATAACATCTGCAAGACCTGCCAGGTTTATCTTTCCTGAAAAAGAAGCTTTCACATTGGGATCACTGACAGGAGTTTTCAGATAAAAGCTTGTTTTCACCGGATTGCCTGCTATGGTGAACTCAAAATGAGCAATATCAACACTGAGATCATCCATAACACCGGTCTTATTCTGAACATTTGCGTTCAGGCTAATATTTTTAATATTTTCAGGCAAATCAGGGTAACTGAAACTGGCATCACTAACATTTACTTCAAGCCCAAAACCGGGCATTAAATTATCTCCGTATAAACCTTTAACGAACCCGTTTAGAGTAAACTTCCCGTCAGTTTCTACTTTTTCAAAATCGCGGGCATAGATAACCGGAACCAGCGATAACAAGCTCTTAAAATTGTCGTCTTTTGACTTAAAATCAATATCAAGGATTATCTCTTCATCTACAAAGCCAAAACCACCATTTACATCAATGCCTAAACCATTGAGGTAAACCCTGTTATCGTGCATGGTATAATAATCTTTATCAAGATCCAGCTTAAACAAGCCTTTGTAATCAGCCTTGACCCCGCTCATATAGGTTGTATTTTCATAAATCATAATCAGATCTCCCGCTTCAGCTTCAATAAGCAGATTAGAAATGCCCGCTGACAGATCCCCACTCATATTTCCCTTAAGATCATTGAGTTTCATTATAAAATCAAGCTCCTTATCATCATATACAACATTGCCACCTGTAATTCTCATATCCTTAATATTCAAAACCAACAGCTCATCCTCGTCAACGGAAGTCTCGTCAGATATTTCATCAGGAAGTAAGATGTCCCAGTTTGCAGAACCATCTTCAAGCACAAGTAACCTCAGATCAGGTGAATTCAGAACAACCTTTTTTATTTCGTATGGGCTGCCTCTGAACACACTAAATAAGTCAAGTGCAATTGTTGTATTATCAACCAATATCAGAGTATCGTTTTCAAAAGGCGAATTGCCTGTAATATTCAACTTTTTAATTTTAAGAGAAAAGTCAGGAAAATTTCTGATCAGACTAAGGTTCGCATGTTTAAAATCCACCCTGGCATTAAGAGATTTATTAATTTCCTGTTTAATAATATTTATGATCTTCCCCTGAAACACAAAAGGCAAGGCAACTATAACAGCCAGAAGCAAAACAACAGTAGTAATGAATATTTTGAAAAATTTCTTCATAAACGATTTATTATTAATATGTTACTAAATAAAACATTCCTATTAAGCCTGATGTTCAACTTAATCAATAAGATCTATAAACAGGGATTTTAATTCAAACGGCTCATTTATTATTATTGTTATAGACTGCAATAAAAATACAGAGTCCGAAAAATTCAACATATAATTTCTGTCCTTTTATTCAATCATCAAAAAAAATATCCGCAATCTATTGCCAGTCATTTTCATTGAACTTCATATATGATCGCTCTAAAATACAGAGCTTTACACTATTCGGGGCGCAAAACAAGTTTTGCCATCTGATAAAATATCACCGCCTGTAACAGCTCAAAAACTGCAATTACAAAATTATTATTTTTATTTATTCTAAATAATAATAAAAAATTATTAATTTTACGCCAAATTTTCAACCAACCCGATATGATAAAAGTTAAAGAAACTGAAAAGCATGCTTACGAAACGGTAAAAAAGATTTTTATTGACTATCTGAATAAGAATGGTCATCGTAAAACTCCTGAACGTTTTTCTATTTTACGCCAGATATATGCAACTGACGGCCACTTCGATGTTGAGACCCTGTACATCAATATGAAAAACAATAAATACAGGGTTAGTCGTGCCACTTTATATAATACTGTTGAACTTTTGCTTGATTGCAATCTTGTTGCACGCCATCAGTTTGGCAATAATTTGTCATTGTATGAAAAATCATATAAATGCAGTCAGCATGATCATTTTGTTGACATGGAAACTGGCGAGATCATGGAATTTTGCGACCCCAGAATTCATGAAATTCAACTGGCAATTGAAAAATTACTGAACGTTAAGATAAGAAACCGAAGTCTTACGTTTTATGGAAAAAGATTAAATTCACAGGGAGAACATAATACTGACAAGTAATATTTGTATCCTTGCAGTCTGAAAACAAGTACATCACTTCTTTCGGTTTATCTTAATATTAATCAGAAACTTAAAAATCTAACAATGGCAAAAATTGATGTGCTTTTAGGTTTGCAGTGGGGTGACGAAGGCAAAGGCAAAATCGTTGATTTTTTAGCACCAAATTATGATGTTATTTCCCGTTTTCAGGGTGGCCCCAATGCAGGTCACACCCTTGAATTTGATGGCAAAAAGCATATTTTACATATAATTCCTTCGGGAATATTTCACCCCTCCATAAAAAACATCATTGGGAATGGAGTAATAATTGACCCTGTGGTATTTGAAAAAGAAATAAACCAACTTCGGGATAAAGGTGTAGAGCCGGCAAAAAACCTGTTTATTTCAAAAAGAGCGCATCTTATAATGCCAACACATTTATTATTGGATGCGGTTTATGAAAAATCAAAAGGGAAAGCTAAAATTGGTTCAACACTTAAAGGTATAGGACCAGCTTATACTGACAAAACCGGTAGAAACGGAATCAGGGTTGGTGATGTTACTTCAGATGAATTTACGACGAAATATGAACAATTGCGGAAGCAGCATTTAAAAATAGCATCAGTATTTGATACTGATTATGAAGGAACTCTGATCCACAGAATCAAACTTCAGGAGTATGAAGAATTATGGATGAAAGCCCTGGAATTGTTGAAATCGTTTGAAAGGATTGACAGCGAATATTTTATCAATGATTGTGTGTTAAAAGGAAAACGTGTATTAGCCGAAGGGGCTCAGGGTACCCTACTCGATATTGACTTTGGCAGTTATCCTTTTGTAACCTCGTCAAATACGATTGCTGCAGGAGTATGTTCCGGACTTGGAGTACCTCCGTCTGCAATCGGACGGATTTTTGGTGTTTTCAAAGCCTATTGCACCCGTGTAGGAAGCGGGCCCTTCCCTACTGAATTGTTTGATAACGATGGAGAAATTCTCAGGCAGAAAGGTCATGAGTTTGGTTCAACAACAGGTCGTCCAAGACGTTGCGGCTGGCTTGATCTGCCCGCTCTTAAATATTCAGTAATGCTAAATGGTGTAACTGACCTGCTGATGATGAAAGCTGATGTAATGAATGAATTGCCTGTCATTAAGGTCTGTACCGCCTATAAAACACCTGTTTCGGAAATGAACCGCCTTAGCTGGGAAGCTATGAACGAAAAAATCACACCTGTTTACAAAGAACTTACGGGATGGCAAAAATCACTAAAAGGGATTGATGATTTTTCTGATTTACCTTCTGAACTTAAAGAATATATCAAATTTATCGAAACAGAATGCAATGTTGGAATACCCTTGCTTTCCATTGGTCCTGACCGCAGGGAAACATTGATCAAAGCTGATTTTATTTCAAAATTAAATTAGCTGAGTCAGATTCTGTCCCCTACTTTTATACTTTACGTTTTATCTCGATCATTTCATAACTTTCAATGATATCGCCAACTTTAATATCATTGAAGTTTTCAATATTCAAACCGCAATCCTGACCGGCAAAAACCTCTTTAACATCATCTTTAAAACGTCTTAATGAACCCAATTTTCCGGTGTAAATAACTATTCCGTCTCTGATAAGCCTTATTTTTGAGTTGCGCGTAAGCTTACCGTCAAGCACCATACAACCTGCAACGGTGCCCACCTTGGTTATCTTGAATATTTCTCTGACTTCAATATTGCTAAGTATCTTTTCTTCATATTCAGGCGACAACATACCTTCAATAGCAGCTTTAATTTCGTCAATAACCTGATAAATAATCGAATACAAACGGATATCTATCTGCTCTGTTTCAGCAAGTTTCTTTGCACCTAAAGTCGGCCTGACCTGGAATCCGATAATAATGGCATTTGATGCGCTTGCCAGCAACACATCACTTTCAGTAATGGCACCAACCGATTTATGAATCACATTAACCTGAACCTGTTCAGCGCTAAGCTTGAGTAGTGAGTCAGCAAGAGCTTCAACTGAACCGTCAACATCACCTTTAACAATGATATTAAGCTCTTTAAAGTCGCCAATGGCGATTCTGCGACCGATCTCATCAAGAGTAATATGTTTCTGTGTTCTAAGTCCCTGTTCACGTTGTAATTGCTGACGTTTCAGGGCAATATTCTTGGCTTCCCTTTCATCGGAAAGCACGTTGAACTGATCACCTGCCTGTGGAGCACCATTCAAACCAAGCAATAATACGGGAGTTGCCGGTCCGGCTTTTTGAACAGCCTGATTCCTTTCGTTATACATAGCTTTGACACGTCCGAAAGTAGTACCTGCCAGAACCACATCACCGACTTTTAGAGTACCATTTTCAACAAGAATCTTAGCAACATACCCCCTTCCTTTATCCAATGAAGATTCAATTACCGAACCTTTTGCATTTCGGTTCGGATTGGCCTTAAGATCAAGTAATTCTGCTTCAAGCAATACTTTATCAAGAAGCAAATCAATATTAATTCCTTTCTTTGCCGAAATCTCCTGGCTTTGATATTTGCCTCCCCATTCTTCAACAAGGATATTGAGCTTCGATAGTTCTTCCCTCACTTTATCAGGGTTCGCAGTAGGTTTATCAATTTTATTTATTGCGATCACAATAGGTATTCCTGCCGCAAGAGCATGATTAATAGCTTCAACTGTCTGAGGCATAACGTGGTCGTCAGCCGCAACCACAATAATAGCAATATCAGTTATTTTTGTACCACGGGCACGCATGGCAGTAAAAGCTTCGTGGCCGGGTGTGTCGAGAAAGGTGATCTTTTTACCATTTTCAAGCTGAACCTCATAAGCTCCTATATGCTGCGTAATTCCTCCAGCCTCTCCGGCTATCACGTTTGAATGTCTTATATAATCAAGTAATGAAGTTTTTCCATGGTCCACATGTCCCATTACAGTAACTACCGGATGTCTTTCAACAAGATCTTCAGGATTATCAACTTCTGTTGATTCATCAATAGCTTCCTGAACTTCAACACTAACAAATTCTACTTTAAAACCAAACTCTTCGGCAACCAGAACAAGGGTTTCTGCATCAAGCCTTTGATTTATTGATACAAATAATCCAAGGCTCAAACAAGCAGCAATAACCTGATTTACAGGTAAATTCATCATAGTAGCCAGCTCATTGGCGGTTACAAATTCAGTAACCTTCAATATCTTTTGATCCGATTGTTGTTTTTCAAGCTCTTCCTGCTTATGCTGACTCAAAAGCTGGCGTTTTTCACGTCTGTATTTTGCTGCTCTTGACTTTCCGGTTGGACTCAGACGTTGTAGGGTTTCCTTTATCTGACGCTGTATCTCTTCCTCAGACGGTTCAACTCTCTGAACTTCTTTCTTTGCTTTTCTATCCTTCGGTTTGCCTTTTTGTTCAACAGTCTTTTCGACATCTGTTTCCACCGGTCCTGCTTCTGCCTGTTTTTTAATTCTCTTACGCTTTTTCTTTCGTCCTTCTTTTTGTTCTACAGGTGTTCCGGCAGGTTTTTGTGTTTCCTGTTTTTTTGTTTCCGCTTTTTTAGTTACGGGAAGTTCAATGCTTCCAAGAATTACCGGACCTTCGAGAATAATTTTTTCCCGAGGTATGAATTTAGGATCAACTTTTTCTTCTTTTTCAACAATGGGTTCCGGTTCTTCAGTTTTTGCAACCGGCTCAGGCTCTACAACCTGTTCTGATGCTATAGGAGCTGACTCAATTGGAGACTCAGCCGATACCGGAATTTCGACTTCAGGTACAACTGTTTCTTCCGGTTCAGTAATTTTAGGTTCTTTTTTCTTTTTCGACTTTGCTTTTTCTTTCTTTTCTTGTTTTTCTTTCTCCTTCTTCTCTTTCTCTTTTTCTTTTTCCTCTTTAGTTTTGCGGTCAGGTTTCGTTTTTGCGTTTATTGCATCCAGATCAATTTTACCCACAATCTTAACAGAAGCTCTCTTTTTTGTTTCTGGTTCTTTTTCCTGGTCAACTCCTGCAGCAACTTTCTCAGTATCCCCTTCAACCGGCAATTCAGTCTTTTTAGTAATTTCAGCTTCCGGTACAACCGTTGCTGTTTCTTCCGGAAGTTTTTCCTTAATTTTTTCACCGGCACTTATCTCTTGTTTAATCGGTTCGTCTATTGGAGTTTCAACCGGTTCAGCTTTTTCAATAACAACTGGTTCAACAGGTGTTTCAGTTTCTTCTGGTTCTGCAACCGGCGCTTCTTCAGTTTTTGATTTAGCACGTTTTTTAGTCTCAGGAGCGGGTGTTTTTACATCAGTTTCTGCCGGTTCTGCAGTTTCTTCAGCTTCAGCAGGTTTATCAGCAGGTTTTAAATGATGGATATATTCCAACTCAATTTTCATTGCGGTTTCCTTAACAGCCTTTTCTGACTGAAACTCCTTCACTAAAAGGGCGTACATTTCAGGTGTAAGCTTAGTATTTGGATTGCTATCAATCTTATGTCCTTTCTTTGAAAGGAACTCAGTAATAGTAGCAATTCCAATATTAAACTCTTTGGCTGCTTTAATTAATCGTATGGAAATGTTGCCGTTGGACATATAACTCCTTAGTTTTCTAAAGCTTTTGAACCCGTAAAAGTACACTTTTTCCGGAAATGTCATGATTTTGGGTTGCAAAAAGCAAAAATCTTATGTTATTTTTAATACTTTAAGCTAATAAAGCTATTATTATTCAAATTCTGAATTAAGAATCCTGACTACTTCTAAAATTGTTTCTTCTTCAAGGTCGCTACGTTTAACCAGTTCAGGAATGCTTAGTTCCAATACGCTTTTGGCAGTGTCGCAACCAATATTTTTTAATACATCAATGATCCAGCCATCAATTTCATCAGAAAATTCATCAAGATCCACATCTTCATAAAATGTTTCACTGTCTCTATACACATCTAGCTCATATCCTGTAAGCTTACCAGCAAGCTTGATATTATATCCGCCCTTTCCAATAGCCAGTGAAACCTGATCGGGCTTCATATATACTTCCGCACGTTTATTTTCCTCATCAATGGTTATTGAAGTAATTTTTGCAGGGCTCAAAGCACGTTGTATATAAAGACTTGGATTTGTAGTATAATTGATTACGTCAATATTTTCATTATTAAGTTCCCTGACAATACCATGAATTCGTGAACCTTTCATTCCAACACAAGCACCAACCGGATCAATACGATCATCATACGATTCAACAGCTACTTTAGCTCTTTCGCCGGGAACCCGAACAATATTCCTGATAGTGATCAAACCATCATAAACCTCTGGGACCTCAAGTTCAAAAAGTCTTTCAAGAAAAACCGGAGAAGTACGTGACACAATAATAAAAAGTCGTTTTTTTTCATCCATTTCAACCTTTGATACCACTGCCCTTATATTTTCACCTTTACGATAAAAATCGGACGGTATTTGCTCTGATTTAGGAAGTATTAATTCAATTGATTCATCGTCGAGCAACAAGACTTCTTTTTTTCTGCCAAACTGATAAACTTCAGCAGTAATGATTTCTCCAATCTTATCAATATATTTCTTAAAAATATTATCTTTCTCATACTCCTGAACCTTTGCCTTAAGATTTTGTCCCAAAGCCAAAACTTCACGACGACCGAAATTCTCCATTTTGAGTTCTTCAGTAACTTCTTCACCCACTTCAAAATCCGGCTCAATTTTGATAGCTTCCGAATAGGCAATTTGTGTATTTTCGTCTTCCACCTCGCCGTCTTCAACTATAACCCGGTTTCTCCATATCTCCAGGTCACCTTTGCCAACATTAACGATGATATCAAAATTTTCATCGCTACCATATTTCTTTGCTAGCATACTACGGAAAACGTCTTCAATAATACGCATCAAAGTTTCAGTTTCAATGCTTTTGAACTCTTTAAACTCTGAAAAGGTTTCTACAAGATTAATATGTTCCATTTCAAGTTGTTATAAAAAATTATTAATCATCTATTTAAATGAAATCAGGCAAATCGCCTTATTTATATCTGAAATTTCCAGTTCAATTATTTTATCTTCAATAACCATTTTTCCCTTCTGCTTTTCAGTATGAACCTGAATTTTATCACCTACTACTGAAAGTAGCTTTCCAGTGAAAGAGTTACCATCTTTCATCTCAATCCTGAATCTTCTGCCAATATTTTTTACATATTGCCTTTTAAATTTCAAAGGCTGATCAATTCCGGCCGACGATACCTGAAGGGTAAAATCCTCCTCATTACGGTTCAGATTTGATTCAATATATCTCGATAACATAGCACAATCATCAATTGTAACTCCCTGATCACCATCAATATAAACATGAATCTGGTTACCCTGTCTGATCACCAGATTAGTAAGAAAAAACGGTGTATTTTCAAGTTTTTCCTCAACGATTGACCTTATGCTATTCTCTGTAATCATTTACTATTTTTAATAAAAGAGGGGACTGAAGTCCCCTGCTACTATATCTCTGATCTGATCCTTGTTGAACCACTCCTAAATAATCCTGCCCTCAAAATCAACAAGGTGACTTTTTTTTGCGGCTGCAAAAGTAATATATTTTTATAAACTGTGCAAAAAAAATTCATTACTGCCTCATTTATACGAAATTATTAAAGCGGGCGTTTGTGGGTTTTGGAGTAATTACGACCTTTTTTTCAAGAGTATAAAAATTACTGGTCTCAGAAACATATCTGAATATTTATAGTAACTATCTGGATTACAATGAATAATAAAAACATTTTTAAACTTTTTTTGTGTTTAGCAGCCTTTTACATATTCTCATCAGCTAATGCCCAAACCCCAAAAGAAACTGTCTTTGATGAAATAATTTTAAGTGTTGATACAAATACATACCGGCTTTCTGAGCTTCCGGAGCAACACCGTGAAGCTAATTTATTTTCATTTTTGTATCGTCATGAAAATGAATTTGCTGAATTAAAGTTAATACCCGGAACATCTCATAATACTGAGCTTATAGATGTTAGCTCATCGCCAGGAATCAATGTAGTACAGTTCAAAGAGGCATACCCTGAAAAATATTTTCTGATATATTTACAATTCGATAATATTACCAAAGGTAATTTCTTCAATATAACCACTACCATACTTCTTGATAACCACGACACTGTGTATCAGCAAATTTCATTACAACCTGTTACATTAATGCAGATTTCGCTCGTAAATTATTCAGAAGAGATCTTTATTGGCGAAGAAATTGTAAATGAACTAAATGTAAATTTAGCCGGGAATATTGTAATTCATTCGGGTTGGATAGTAAAAGAAAATTTCAATTATCGTCTGAGCGAAAAAAATGGTTCCGTTTTTCTTCATCTAATGGCACTCAGTACAGGAATCCAGAAATTCCCAATTGAAGTAGAATTAATGAAGCCAATGATGAATACAAACGGAGAATTCAACTATAAATATTCTTTTGAGACACCACCTTTTAATGTTCGTTCCAGCCGGATGGCATTTCTTGGCATTGATCGTAAAGAAATAATTCTTGACGATGAAAATAAATTAAAAGGCGTTGAGGTTCAACTGGATAATCATCGTACACTTCAGCTTAACAAAACCTATAGGATTGAAGCACAGGAAGAAGCCGGAGGAGCACTGGTTGCTGAATTATTCACAAAAAGCAATCTGATGAACAATCGTGTTCTGGCTATACTCCGACCCTATAACTTTCATCATTCCCGTGAAGGCTATCTTTACATTAAAGATGGGGATCAGGCTAAATTTTTAAGCAATTTTTCGGTAATTCCACAAAGTGTAATACATAATGTAAAAATAATGCATGAAGGGCGAGATTGGACTGAAAGGCTTGAAGTTAACCCAAATGAAAGGATCATAGTCAAAATTTCCGGGCAAAGCCTTGAAAAAACCAGTATCGCTTTTGAGATGCCCGGAGGCAGAATAAATGATACCATCAACTGGTCAGATACCGAAGTGGAGTTCAGCATGCATATTCCAATGGAAATCCCAAAATCAAGGGTCAGTCTGCTGGTTAATAACCGACCTACAGGTTATGAACTAACAATTGCTGAATACCAGATTCCACGACAGTTTGATTTCATTAAAATAAATTATGGAGATAGCCCCAAAACGGTATCTGATATTGCCGGACCCATTTTTCATGAAAGTTCGATCCGCGATATAGTAATTAATTTCGATAATTATAAAATTGATGAAAACGGAAAATTATTCGGCAAACAATATCTTGATATTGAAGTCAGAATCCTTGGACCCCGTGGTGAATTACTTGAAACATTCAGACAAAACGGTATTGCAGTCTGCCCTGCCGAAAACTCATCAAGGTTTCAGTATTACTCAAAGAATGATTGCCGCATTCAGGAATTCAGCTTAAATCAGTTTCTTTCGCGAAAAACCCATTCATGGGATATATGGACCAGAGCTCTGATAACCATTGAACACTCATCAGGTAAATACAGCACAGGTCATCACAGAAAAACTCTTGAAATCATTTTACAGCGCCAGCTTCGCTTTGATGTTGATGTATCATTTCCAGCCGGATTGCTTATTTTAAGTCCTGAAAGCGAAAAAATTGGTAATCTTAGTGGTATAAGCATGGCAATGATCGCGCAATTCAGCTTTTATTACAAGGATAAAATTGCGGTAATGAAACCATATAAAATCGGAGGTGGGTTCCTAGCACTTAATGCTTTCAACTTTTCAGAAAGTGCCGGAATTAACAGAGATATGGGCATTGTTCTTATAGGCAGCATCTTCCCTACCCGCAGAGATTCACGAATGTCGTTTCCTTTATATGTAGGTGGTGGTTATTTCCTGAACCAAAAAGAATGGTTTATGCTTCTTGGACCCGGAATCAGAGTGAGCTTCTAAAACAAAACTAAACCTGAATTATCATACTTCAAGCAAAGGCTTTACAGCCAGTATTTGTTTTCGAAGAGCCAGTATTGCCGTCAGGCATATTACGCTCATAATCAATACAGTAATCCCAACACCAATATATTCAGCCAACGCACCTGTCATAAGGTTTCCTAGAGGAGGCATTCCCATAAATGTAAGACTATAAAGTGAGATCACCCTTCCACGTTTATTACTGTCAGCAACTCCCTGTAGCAGGGCATTGGTGGCATTGAACATAACAATCATACCAAAACCGGTAATAAAAAGGGTAAGCATAGAAAGCACGACTATATGGGATTGTGAGAAAAGCCCCAGAGCAATGGAGAAAAGTAAAGCTGAAGTAATTATATTGGCAGGGAGGGCTTTCATTTTCTGGCGGGAAGCAAGAAACAATGCCCCGGTAAGAGCGCCTGCTCCTAACGAACCTATCAATGTTCCCAATAATGTAGCGCTCCCTTCAAGGACATTAGCAGCAAAAGCCGGTAGCAAAGCCTGAAAAGGCAATCCAATCAACCCGCAAATTGCTATCAGCATCAAAGGATAGCGTATAGGTTTAAAACTCCATGAATATTGCAACCCTTCAGTAAGCTGTCTTAAAATACTTCCCTGTGAAGGTATTTGAACCGGTTTTATAACTTTTATGTACAAAAGACTGAGAACCACAGCCGAGTAGCTGATACCATTTATTAAGAAACACCACCCTTCGCCAACAAGGCTTATGAGAATACCTCCTATAAGAGGACCAATAAAACGAGCAGAATTATTAAGTGAACTGTTTAATGCTATGGCATTTGGCAGATCGTCACGGTTTCCGATAATTTCAAGCACGAAAGCATGACGGAAAGGATTATCAAATGCATTGATAACTCCGGCAATTATTGATATTGTAATCAGATGGGCAATTGTAGCAATATCCAGAAGTACGAGTACAGCAAGAATGAGAGTCGTAAGCATTGCCATTGATTGTGTTATTATCAGAGTTCTTCTCTGGTTCAACCTGTCAGTGAAAACGCCGGCAAGCGGAGTAACTACTAAAGAAGGTATCTGACCGGCAAAAGCGATGATACCCAGATACATTGCCGAGCCTGTAAGACGGTAAACAAGCCAGCCCATGGCAACATTCTGTATCCATGCCCCCATGAGCGAAATGCTCTGTCCAAAAAAATAATAGCGGTAATTGCGATGACGTAATGAACGGAAAATCAATCTTAAAGCCTGAAGCCTGAAAATTTCTCCACGTCCGCTCATATAAAAATAAGGTTTTCGCAAAAATACAGTTTATCTGTGAATGTTGCAGGATCAATCTTTTTAAAAGACATCTGCTTTAATTCTTTATTTTAATAGGTTTATTTTCAATTCCTTTCTTAATTTTGTATTTTAATTCCCAAGATGATGAATAATATTCTAAAGCATTTGCCTAGTATTAAGTATACTGATTCAGGTAATTTTTTCTTAATCGCCGGACCATGCGTAGTGGAAGATCCTGAAATGCCTGAAGCAATTGGCAATCATATAAAGCATATTTGCGAAAAACTTGAGATCCCTTTTATTTTCAAGGCTTCCTATAAAAAGGCAAATCGTTCAAAAGCTGATTCATTCACCGGAATTGGTGATATTCCGGCTCTGGAAGCCATACAACGGGTGGGAGTAAATCTTGATCTGCCAACAATAACTGATATCCACAGCGAAGCAGAAGCTGAAATGGCAGCCAATTATGTTGACATTCTGCAAATCCCTGCTTTTCTGTGCAGGCAAACCGAGCTGCTTCAGGCAGCAGGACGTACCGGGAAATTTGTGAATATTAAAAAAGGTCAGTTTGTTTCAGCGGCGTCTATGGCATTTGCAGCAGAAAAAATTAAAATCACCGGAAACAATAAAATTATGCTGACCGAGCGTGGAAGTATGTTCGGGTATTACGATCTTGTTGTAGATTTCAGGAATATTGCAATTATGAAATCATTTGGGTACCCCGTTGTGCTTGATGTAACACATTCACTTCAGCAACCAAACCAGGCAACCGGAATATCAGGTGGAATGCCCGAAATGATTGCCACAATTGCAAAAGCAGGGATTGCAGCAGGCGCAGACGGGATTTTTCTTGAAACTCATCCCAATCCTGAAGCAGCTAAATCGGATGGTGCTAATATGCTGCCACTTGACCAGCTAAATGATTTACTGATAAAACTTACCAGTATAAGAAAGGCACTGATACCTTAAAAGGTCAGAAATCAGAAAAATTTTATTTTTCTTTAATCCTGATATATTTTAATGAGCCTGTTTCAGGATGAAATTGCACCTCGCTCACACCATCGAAAGGCAAAAAGATAATTGTTCCTAACTGGCTTATGATAAACTGATTATCAGTTAAAACATCATCCCCTGCTCTGACAGTGAAATTAGCCTTATCAGGAATTCTGTAAAAAAAGCCGGTTGCTTTGCGCTTGGCTTGTTCACGTATTTTATGATGCTGCTCGACTTTTGTTATATTGCCGGCTTTGGTAAATTCAATTGTAACAGGTTCACCAAAAGGCGACTTTGTATCCAATACACCCTGGGTCGGTGAAAACTTACAGAGCACCTTACGCTGGGATGCATTTTCAGGCAAAGGTTCAAAAACAAAACTATAATGCTCGGTTGAGGTGGTAGTTTTACCTTTGAACAGGGCAAGATATTCGTTTTGAAGATTCAAAAGCTGATCATTCATGTATGTCATAGTTTCTGCTGAGTAACTAACTTCCTGATAACCTGTAATTAATCCAAACCTGTCTTCTTCAAGCTTAAGAATAAAATTTGCAGCTTCGCGAGCTTTCTGTTCAGTTGATTTCTCGATAAAGGTTTTTCTGAAAAACACTTCTTCAAAAGTTGTGGTATCAACATTAATACGCCGAATGAAAGTGTCAACTTTTTCAATTATTCCGGGAACCGTGACATCCATAAAATCATCCCGAAACGATGGTTTTCCAGGATCCTTGTCTTGTTTCTTTCTTTCAGAAGCTTTGCCTGTTTCTTGCCAGTAAGCTGACTGCATTAAGCCTTCAGGACTTAATGATAAATAGATGTTGTTTTTATTCTTCTCAGGGACCCTGATATAGTAAAACTGCTCCGGATCAACTTCAGAAAAGGAACTCATAGTCGCTCCTGTAATATGGAAAACCGTAGAATTGCTTCGCGGCACATTATCCAGTCCCAACAAACGGCTTGCGTACTCAGAATAAGGTCCAGAAACCACATCAACTCTTTCAACCCAAATATCCACCCTAATTTTATTTTTCGGCAGGGCGTAATACATACCTTCATTATATTTATTATCCAGTTCCCTGGCAAGAGGAACTATTTCAACCTGGGCTGCTGCATGATTAAGTATTCCTGTAAGAGCGAATAACATTAGGCTTAAAATAGCTGGTATTAATTTATTCATGGCTGTGTTTTATTGCATTTTGACTTCTTTAACGCTTTTATTATTCTAAATGGTATAATATTCTGATATTAATGATGTGATCGCAGATTATTCCATGTCACCAATCAGGATTAGAAAAGAATTTAAATCAAACTATAAATAAAGTCCCTTTTCGTTACTTACAATCATGCCTTTCTTCACCATAATTTCTCCACTTCTGATCACATATGTGGCTTTACCCTGAGTTTTTATGCCTTCATAAATATTCAGATCACAATTCTGATGATGCGTTGAGGCTGATATTATTTCGTTTATTCTCGGATCCCAAATTATCAGATCGGCATCGGAACCTTCAGCAATAGTGCCTTTTTGTGGAAATAATCCAAATATTTTTGCAGGCATGGTTGAAGTAAGATTCACAAACTGCTGTAGAGTGATACGTGATTTCAATACTCCATAAGTAAAAATTAGGGCAAGGCGATGTTCCACACCTCCGGCACCATTAGGAATTTTACGAAAATCATTTTTACCTGCTGCCTTTTGTTCAAAGTCAAAAGGGCAATGATCTGTGCCAATTGCCTGTATTGTGCCATTTGTCAGAGCTTTCCATAACGCATCATTATCAGGTCTTTTTCGTAGAGGAGGGCTCACAATAAAAGGAGCTGCCTTTTCAAAACTTTCATAATAAGGTGAATCATCAAGTAAAAGATAATGCGGGCAGGTTTCGGCAAATACCTTCAGCCCTGATTCCTGTGCCTTACTGATATATTCAAGTGACTTAGCCAAAGAAATATGCACAAGATATAAAGTACAATCAGTTTCCTCAGCCAGTTGAATTATTCGCTTTACCGCTTTCGCCTCTGTTTCCGGCGGTCTTGATAAGGCATGATAAACCGGCTCAGTTTTACCTTGTTCATAAAATTGATTTCTAAGTTCTTCAATTTCATCACCAAGTTCACAGTGTACGGCTACTACTCCTCCCTTTTTCCCTATTATCTTCAGGACCCGCTTAATATCAGAATCATCAATGCCAATGCTGGGTTTGTAAGCCATATATATCTTAAACGACCTGATACCCTCATCTAAACACTGAATCAGTTGTTTCTCTGTGTTTTCAGTAAACTCAACCGCACTAACATGAAACATATAATTACACAGTGAATCTTCAGCCTCTTTTTTTCGTAGTTCCAGAGCACTTAAAATTGATTGACCGCGAACGGGGGTGACAAAATCAATGATCGTAGTTGTGCCCCCCAACAAAGCTGCATGACTTCCGGTATAAAAATCATCGGAGGAATAGCCGGCAGTACCCGGCAAATGCATATGAACATGAGGATCAATTCCACCCGGGAAAATATAGGAACCACCGGCATCTATAACTTCTGAAGCTACAAAGTCATCAGGTATTTTTTTTGCAATCTTTTTTATAATACCATCCTGAATCAGCAATTCACCATTGATGGTAGTATTTTCATTTACAATGATTCCATTCTTTATTAGCAAATTCATGGCAGCAGTCTTAATTTTCGTCAAGCAGTTTGCAGTACAAGCCATCCCTTTCCTCAACAAAGCCAAGCTTTTTAAGATAAATTGAATATTTCTTACTTTTCACTTCAGCCTTAGCATTTCTAAAACCCAGGGCAATGAATTTTGATCTTAACTGCCCGTATATGAACCTTCCGTTTTTAAAATCCCTGTATTCCGGCAAGACATAATCAAGACCTACACAAAGCGTATCCTCTTCCTTGCGATGAGCAAGAAAAATACCTGCAACTGCCATATTTCTCAGTGTAAAAAAACTAATGGTGTTCAATTCAGGTTTATATGAGAAGCCTGGAAAAAACTTCTGAATATCTTTATCATAGAATTCAAGAAATCTTATCAGATAACGATTCTCAGGTCTTACTTCAAGTATTTCAAAAATTTCCTTCTTTGAATAAATATTTACCAGATAGTATATATCTACAGAGGCAATAAAAGCATTGAGAATGCCAACCGGCCATGCACCAATGAGCCATCCGTAAGTAGAAAAGGTAATGGCTCCGACAAGATTTATCCATCTGAACTTCAGAATAGAACTCATGGTCATTGACACGGCAATGATCACAGAAGCTACATATCCTATCCATTGAAGAGTACTTATTTCCATATTGTTAAAAATTTATAATATTTTACTTTTATTACTTAATAGCACTACAATATTTTAATAAAATATCCGTTAATAACACACTGACACTCAGTGAAATAATTATTATTTTAATAACACTGAACAATTTCAGGAAAACACTGGGTTAAATCATTTAAAAGCTAACAAATTTAGTTTTTGAAAATTTTGTATCTTTATTGCGAACCTGAAATTCAACATATTACCAGAAGCTGACATACATAAATCTTCACTTATTTTATTCTGAGAGGTTTCAAAATCATATTTATCAGACTCGGGGTTCATATCAAATAATCAGGACTAAATAACGTTAAAGCAATAAATTTAGCCACTGTGGCAAAAATACTGTAAAAATCAGAAAATAATGGATAGAATCAATGTTTTATGGGTTGATGATGAGATTGACATGCTCAAGCCTCACATCATTTTTTTAAATCAAAAAGGCTACGATGTTCATACTGCAAACAACGGTGGCGATGCTCTTGATATACTGAAAACAAAATCTTTTGATGTTGTTTTTCTTGACGAAAACATGCCTGGACTTTCAGGAATTGAGACTCTTGCTATTCTGAAAGAAAACTACCCCAGCCTACCTGTGATAATGATCACAAAAAGCGAGGAAGAACGAATTATGGAAGATGCCATAGGGTCAAACATCAGCGATTATCTGATTAAACCGGTGAATCCCAATCAGATACTACTGGCTCTGAAAAAAAGCCTGGAAAATAAGAAGATAATAAGCGAAAAAACCACTTTTGCTTATCAGCAAGAGTTTCGTAACATTGGTATGGAGATATCAAATAATCTCACTCATAGCGAGTGGATGGATGTTTACCGAAAACTGGTATCATGGGAACTAAAGCTTGAAGCATCGAAAGATGAAAGTATTTTTGAAATTCTGCAAATGCAGAAAAGTGAAGCCAACCAGGTGTTCAGTAAATTTATTGAAAAAAATTATCAGCGCTGGTTAAGTGATTCATCATCCGATCGCCCTGTACTTTCGCATACTCTTATCCGCGAGAAAGTATTTCCGGTTCTGGATAAAAAGCAACCTGTTTTTATTATTCTGATTGACAATCTCCGTTATGATCAGTGGAAAATACTTCAGCCTGTAATTGAAGAATTTTTCAGGGTTGAAAAAGATGACATGTACTACAGCATATTGCCTACCACCACACAATATGCGCGAAATGCATTCTTTTCGGGTCTTATGCCTTCGGAAATTGAAAAGAAATACCCGCGTTACTGGTTAAACGAAGGTGATGAAGGCACAAAGAATCAATTTGAAAGCGAACTTCTTGGAGAGTTGTTAAAACGCTTTGGGCGAGATATCCGATACCAATATATTAAGGTACTTAACCTTGCCGCCGGACGTAAACTGGTTGAGTCAATGCCAAATCTGATGGTGAACCAGTTGAATGTGATAGTATATAATTTCGTTGATATGCTTTCGCACGCACGTACCGAAATGGAAATAATAAGAGAGCTTGCCGGCGATGAAGCTGCATATCGCTCAATTACTCATTCATGGTTCATACACAGCCCACTACTCGATATTATAAAATACCTTGCCGAACAGCAGGTTAATCTTATCATTACCACCGATCATGGCTCGGTAAGAGTTCAAAACCCGGTAAAAATCGTTGGCGACAAAACCACTACTACCAATCTTCGTTACAAGTCGGGTAAGAGCCTGAATTACAATGCAAAGGAAGTGTATGAAGCTAAAAATCCAGGCGATATATTCTTACCAAAAACAAATATAAGCTCGGCTTATGTGTTCTGCAGGCGAAACGATTTCTTTGCCTATCCCAATAATTACAATTACTACGTGAATTATTACCGCGACACTTTCCAGCATGGCGGCATCTCACTTGAAGAAATGGTAGTTCCGTTTATTTCACTAAAGAACAAATAATTGCAGTACAACATTTTTATATGTTCTCTGGTTTTTATTTGCTGTTTTCTGAGTAACTTGCGCCCAAACTTTTCATTATTTTGTAATGTTAACATTTGAAGCAGTTAATTTATCTGATCTTCAAACTATTGCTCAGAAAATTCTGAAACAATATTCTGAGCGAAGGGTTTTTGCGCTTAAAGGTGTTATGGGAGCGGGAAAAACAACACTAATAAAAGAGCTTTGTCATGTGCTTGGAGTTAAAGATGTGGTTGTAAGTCCTACTTTTGCATTAATCAATGAGTATCATGACAGTGAGGGTGAATCAATATTCCATTTTGATTTTTACCGCATCCGTTCAATCTCGGAAGCTTTTGATCTGGGATACGAAGAATATTTTTACAGCGGTTCATATTGCTTCATTGAATGGCCTGAAAAAGTAGAGCAACTTTTACCGCCTGATAGCGTTTATATTAAGATTGATGTTAATAATGAGAATCTAATCAGAACAATTATGGTTCAATAAAATTTCTTAATTCCATGGATCCGGAAAAAACATCATATTTTTCTTTTAGCGCCGCTTCAGGTTTGCTGCCCAAAGAAGAAATGCTTGAAGTAGCCATAAAGAAATCATCGCTGATCATAGGCATACCACGCGACAATTCAAAATTAGAAAATCGTATCCCTTTGGTTCCAAACGCAGTGGGCTTGCTTGTAAGGAACGGGCACAGGGTTTTAATAGAAACTGAAGCTGGAAAACATGCCTTTTTCAGTGATATGGATTATGCCGAAAACGGGGCTGAAATAGTCAGCTCGCCAAACGAAGTATTTAACAGCGATATTATTCTCAAGGTGGCTCCGCTTACAAAATCGGAATCGGGAATGCTCAGACCAAGACAAGCAGTCATTTCCACATTAAATTTACAGGAATGTCATGAAAATTATATTAAGGAGTTAATAGCAAAGAAATGTACTGCAATAGCTTTTGAATTTCTTCGCGACAGAACAGGAGCATATCCTTTAAGACGTTCGATGAGTGAAATAACCGGAAATGCCTCCATTATGATAGCTGCTGAATATCTTTGTCATCCTACTCTTGGCAAAGGACATATGTTTGGAGGGTTTTCAGGGGTTCCACCCACCGAAGTTATTATACTTGGAGCAGGAACAGTTGGTGAATTTGCTGTTGCTTCAGCACTTGGGATGGGTGCTTCAGTTAAGGTTTTCGACAATTCCATACATAAGCTTCGCAAGCTGCAATCCTCGGTTAACACAAGGATATTTACCTCAGTAATACAGCCGGAAATCCTTTCAAAAGCACTTAAAACCGCTGATGTTGTTATTGCTGCCATTCATACCGACAGCGGCAGGGCACCATTCAGTATTACTGAAGATATGGTGAGAAGTATGAAACCGGGATCCGTTATAATAGATGTAACAATAGATCAGGGTGGCTGTGTTGAAACTTCAGAACCTACCGATCATCAGAATCCGGTATTCAAAAAATATGATGTAATACATTATTGTGTTCCAAATATTGCTTCGCGTGTTCCTCACACAGCTTCTTACGCTATGAGCAATTATATAGCTCCCATACTGCTTTCGATAGGCGAAAAGGGAGGAATCGCCAACGTAATAAAAGAAAGTCAGGGAGTAAGACGAGGAGTTTATGTGTTTAATGGCATTATTACCAATATTCTGATCAGCGAGAAATTTAACATGCCATTTCAGGATATTGATCTAATAATGACTGCCTTTTAATTATTTCAGGTTTTGGTTTAAGCCTGTTTTTAATTCAGAACACACATAAAGCATTGATTAAATTGTAATTACATTTTAATATTTGGTGGTGATAGATGTTTTTCATATTACTGTAAAACCTTATAATCCGGTTTTCCTGAGAAATTGTAAATAAATAACCTTGGTTCATGAAGTGGAAATCCTATACTAATGGTTTTGGCATGTATCTCAGAATAGAGAAATCTTTATCACAGAACACAATTGCTTCTTATTTAAGAGACATCAGGAAACTTCAGGAATACATTGAAGAGAATCATTCAGAAATATCTCCGGAAAATGTTACGAAAGAACATCTTCATGATTTCATTATCCGTATTAATGAAAAAGAGATAAGTACGAGGTCGCAAGCCAGGCTGATTTCGGGGATCAGAAGTTTTTTCAGATATCTGCTGATCGAAAACAAAATTAACAACGATCCCACCCAATGGCTCGACATGCCACGTATTGAATCACGTTTGCCAGATACGCTTAGTGTTGACGAAATTAACCAGATAATTGATTCGGTTGATCTTAGTAAACCGGATGGCGAACGAAATAAAGCTATCCTTGAAACCCTATACGGCTGCGGATTAAGGGTATCAGAACTAACAAACATGAAGATTTCGGATATACACTTCAGAGAAGAATTCATACGCATCACAGGAAAAGGAAATAAAGAACGTCTCGTGCCAATAGTCAGAAGCGCTTTGAAGCAGATTGAAATATATCTTAACAGCGTAAGGGTTAAACAAAAGATAAATAAAGGTTCAGAGGATATTCTTTTTTTGAATAACAGGGGTAACCGACTCTCAAGAGTGATGATATTCAATATAATAAAGAAACAAGCTGAACTGGCAGGCATACAAAAAACCATAAGCCCTCATACTTTCAGGCATTCATTTGCTACCCATTTGGTTGAGGGTGGCGCTGATCTTAGAGCTGTACAGGAAATGCTTGGACATGCCTCAATTATAACAACTGAGATTTATACTCATCTCGACAGGCATTACCTGCGAAATGTCATCATGGAATATCATCCACGAATCAAAAAGAAGTGACAGATCGCTGATTATTAAAATGAGACGCTCCAGTTTACACTTACCAGCTTATCTTCCTCAAAATAAAAATCAATTAAAGCATCTTCGAAAGACAGTAGTTTTTCGCCCCATTCTTCATCCTCCTGCTCAAAATCGCTGAAACCATTTTCTTTCATAAGATCAATTATTTGCTCCTCACTCATCTTAAAAATAGCTTTTCCAAACAAGGTTGCGTTAAGATTGCTAACTTCAATACTTGTGAGTTCAAGTTCGGGTTCGCCTTCAAAAAACAAACTAATGCCCTCTTCATCATAATACCATAACTGTGAATCCAGATCTTCATCAGTATCTTTTTCCAGTGCTTCAATTTCAACAGGTTCACCAAGCAACTTTTCGGCATCTTCAGGTGATGCACCAAAAACAAGCTCATTAAGACCCTTTTTAAGCAGAATATCAAGCTTCTCCATATTCATAAATTTATCAGGTTTTAAATTTGGAATTCAAAATTTTGGTCAAATTAAAGCAAAATTATTTAATGCAGGTCAAAAAAGATAATAACAAGGCCAGAAAAATAAAATCAGGCTTTGTTAATTAATTACTGAATACATTGGTTTGTTTATAGTTAAGTGAGTTTTAACAGATTTATTTACTCATGAATAGTGATCTTTAACTAAAAATAATTACGAAAATGGTGAATCAGGCTCCTTTGCCATATGATTAAATGCAAGTTTACGCGACAAAGCAGGAAATAATTTATTTATCAGAACTATCAGTTTCCCCTCTTTAAAGGTCAGAACCATATTATTTTTTCGCCTTATTACACCTTTAAGTATTTTTTCAGCAACTTCTTCAGCCGTCATCATTGAATTTTCATCTCTGGGGCTTTCTCCCTGTGGGTTTCCGTCAGCGTTGAGAGCTATATTTCTGATATTTGAAGCCGTAAAACCCGGTGCCACAATCATTACATGCAAACCTGTTTTTAGGTTCTCAGTGCGTAAAGATTCAAGAAAACCTCTCACAGCAAATTTCGAAGCCGAATAACCGGTTCTCCCAGGTAATCCAATATGGCCAGCAACCGAAATAATACCCGTCAGCGAACCTTTGGATTTTAATAAATAAGGCAGGGCATACTTAGTACAATAAACAGTGCCCCAAAAGTTTACATCCATCAATTGATGAACAACTTTAAGGTCAAGATCAGCAAATAAAGCTCGCATTGAGATTCCTGCATTGCAAATTAAAACATCAATAGTTCCGAACCTGTTTGTTGTTTCACTGATGAGATTCTTACAATCGTTTTCAACTGAAACATCAGTTTTTACAGCGATTATCTCAACCCCATAGCCTGAAATTTCAGAAACCATAGCCTGCAATGCTTCAATATTTCGGGCTGCAATTACAAGCCTGGCTCCCTGTTTCGCAAAAGTATATGCCAATGCTTTTCCTATCCCTGAAGAAGCTCCTGTAATTACAACAACTTTGTTTTGTATCTTCTTATTCATGACCTGATAATCCACTAAAACCCATTTTTTGAACGCGACAATTAGATCTCAATAGTAAAGAACAGAGGCAAATAAATGCCAATACTTTATCATTGAACTATCTTTGCAAAGTTAAAAAGAAAAATATGAAGTCGTTAACAGAAAAATTTTATCAAAACCTGGCTCAAACCTCACCGGCACCGTTGGCTTTGGAGGTTCAATCGGCTGAAGGCTCGTACCTGTATGGCATTGATGGCAAACGTTATCTTGATTTTATATCAGGAATATCGGTTAGCAGCACAGGTCACCGGCATCCGGAAGTAGTGGCGGCAATAAAAAAACAACTCGACAGGCATTTGCACGTAATGGTTTATGGCGAATTTGTTCAGGAGCCTCAGGTAATGCTGGCACACCGGCTTGCACAATTATTGCCTCAATCATTGAATACATGTTTTTTTGTGAACTCCGGAAGCGAAGCAGTTGAAGGTGCTTTAAAATTAGCCAAACGATATACAGGAAGGCATGAAATTATTTCTTTTAAAAATGCCTATCACGGCAGCACTCAGGGTTCGCTTAGTGTTTGTGGAAATATGGAGCTAAAGATTCGGTATATGCCTCTGCTGCCATCAGTGAAGCACCTGAATTTCAATGACATAAACCAGCTCAATGAAATTACTTCTTCAACAGCCTGTGTGATTGTTGAACCTGTTCAGGGCGAAGCCGGGGTTATACCTGCCAACATTGAGTTTCTGAAAGCACTCAGGGGAAAATGCACAGAAACCGGCAGTCTTCTGATCTTCGATGAAATACAAACCGGCATGGGTCGAACAGGCAAACTCTTTGCTTCTGAGAAATTTGATGTAAAACCCGATATCCTACTACTGGCAAAAGCCTTCGGTGGTGGGCTGCCGTTGGGCGCTTTTATTTCATCTTCAGAAATAATGAAATGCCTTGGTTATGACCCTCCACTCGGACACATAACAACCTTTGGCGGGCATCCTTTAAGCTGTGCTGCGGCATTGGCCAATCTTGAGATTATAGAGAGAGAAAAATTATATAATAATGTTGAACAAAAAGCTGATCAAATTATTAAAACGTTGTCAGACATACCTGAAATAAAAGAAATACGGCATTGCGGATTATTGATGGCTTTGCAGTTTGAAAGTGCTGAACTCAATCAAAGTATAATTAACAAATGCTTTGACAATGGTCTGATAACTGACTGGTTTCTATACAAACCTGATGCAATGCGAATAGCGCCGCCGCTGACTATAACAACCGAGGAAATTAATGAAGCAATAACCATAATTAGAGAAGCAATAAAAATAGCAGAGTAAAAAGTGCAGCGCAGAGACGAAAACACTGGTAAAATATGATGAACCGTTAGATAGAAAAAGAAAAAATGAGTTTTAAGGATCTGATGGGTTCCGATGGAGATAAATAATGATCATCAATGAAAATTATACTTCTTAATACCGGAAAAACTGAAGAAAAGCACATCGCTGAGGCGCTTGATATTTATAGCAAACGACTGAAGCATTATTGCAGTTTCGAGATTATTGCAGTCAATCCCGGAACTGGTTCGGGGAAATTGGCTCCGGCACAATTAAAACAATATGAAACTGAATTACTGGTGAAAAAATTAAAACCTGATGATTTTGTTGTTTTGCTTGATGAAAAAGGCAGACAGTTCCGTTCAGTGGAATTTGCAGGCTGGATCAATGAGCATCAGATAAGAAGAATTAAAAGAATGGTTTTCATTACCGGTGGCGCATACGGGTTTCATGAAACTATGTATAAAAGGGCAAATGAAAAAATATCACTTTCAAATATGACCTTTCCTCACCAGCTAGTCAGGTTGATATTCATTGAGCAGCTTTACAGAGCCTTTACAATTATAAGGAATGAGCCTTATCACCATGAATGATAAAGCTCTGATAATAATAACTTTAGCAAAAAACAAGGAATAAAATTCTAATAATTTCTAATGATGAGCATCATTAATCAATTATGGTAAAAACATAAATGATTAACGAATCGGGTTCTAATGAAACCGGGTGTGTACCTGATAGTTTAAGCTTCGTACCCTATAAAATCCTCAAGTTTAAGATGATCAGCAAAATAAAACAATATGAATCCTAGAATTAAACCTAATTTGAAATTTTCATCTTTCTGCCCCCTTCTGTAGTTTGGAACAGTCATGGGATGATCAATCTTTAAGTCTTCAAAAATGTCAGGTATGGCAGTCCACAAATCCCATTTACTCTCTTTTGTTACAGTCAGATAATCCTTAATTGCCAATCTCTCCGGAACATCCTTTTTTATTTTCTCTGCAACAATCTTACTTAATTTCATCTCCAGTTCCTCAATGGTTTCAATTCTTTCGGAATAGCTCACCCCAAACATTCTTTCTACTGTCCATTCTCCCAATAAAAAGGACAAATCCCTGATTAATTCGGCTGTATATTCCAGAGTAGCAACTTTATAAGTTCCTAGTTTGCAGGTTGGTAATGGATTTTCTATTTTGCTGTCGAATTCCGATAAAAGTCTGGAGTACTCATTACATCCGGCTTTTTTAATTCTGCTGGTGATTTCGTTTTCTTGTTTTTTGGGCATCTTGAAATTCTCCTAATGATTAAAATAACAATACGTAAAAGACTTTTTAACCTTATCTATTCCTTTAACTGAGTTATTCATTTGCAAATTTAAGAAAACTTTTAATGTTTTTAATTGTAACTCCCGCAAAAATTAAAGATTTATTTTGTTCTATAACCTCCAATTAAAAATCAGGTGAAACAAACATTATTCGATTCTTCTCAAAATATCAACAATTATTGGCAAATGATCACTATAGCCTCCATTATATTGCATTCCGTGATAGGTTCGGTTTAAACGCTTACCCGTATAAGCCGGGTCATCTTCAAGTAGAAAATCAGCATCAAGAATTATTGCTCCACTTTTATGAACCACAAGGTTACGATCGCCATTCAAAAGACTTTGCGACACAATGAACTGATCAAGAGTGCTCCACTCACCCTGAAATTTATGGCTGCCTTTTGAAGGTTTGCGAAATAACGATCCCATAAGGTTATAAAGTTTACCCGGTTCAAGTTCTCCCGGTTCAAACACTGCGCCCAGAAAAACTTCAATGCTTTGCTCATCGGGCGGGTCATTAAAATCTCCCATAATCAGTATGTTGGCTTTTGAGTCAAATACAACTATTGAATCAACGTATGATCTCAACAAAGCTCCGGTAAACTCCCTCAAAGGCTTTGTCACCATATATCCTCCATATCTCGAAGGCCAGTGGTTCACAAACAGATGAAGAGTATCGCTGTCAAGAGCCAAACCTTTCACATATAAAATATCTCTGGTACTTCTGACATTTTCCCCTGTAAATATCACACGAACAGGCTTAGAATGCAGGACTTCAAATTTCTCAGGACGGTACAGTATAGCCACATCAATTCCACGTTCGTCCGGTGAATCGTAATGCACTATCTCATAGCCAAGCCTATCCAAAGCACTGTATTCAAGCAGCTTTTTAAGTACAAAACGATTCTCGATCTCACACAGGCCTATAATATCCGGAGCCTCCCACTCCCCTGCTGCAATCAGTACCTTAGCCAGATCCTGACATTTTTTCTTAAACCGGTTATATGTCCAGTATCTCATTCCTCCGGGTGAGTATTCAATGTCATTTATCAGGCTGTCGCGAAAAGGATCAAAAAGATTTTCAACATTATAAAATACCACACGCATTGCTGTATTGCCTCTGAATTCATCATTCTGAACCGGATTCCCGGAAAAAAACACAATACCTGTCAGGGCAATCAATAAAGCAAACAGCATATTATTTGGAATGATTCTGTTTTGTGCCATGCGCTTATAATTTGCCGTAAAAATAATCATTTATTAATAATTTTGCCAAACATTAACTATAATTAAAATTAACCATGAAGAAAAAGCGTAACAAGAGACGTAATTATTATCGCCTTACACTACAATGGATCATAGTTGCCCTTCTGGGCTATATGGTTGTAAGGCTTTTTGTGGATGTCGCATATAAACCGGATTTTGAAGCTTATTGTCCTTTTGGCGGAATGCAGGCTTTAGGCAGTTATCTTAATGCCAATTCCCTTGCTTGCACAATGTCAACCACACAGATAATCATGGGGATACTGCTTGCTGTCGGCGTTTTACTGGTAAGCAAGTTATTTTGCAGTTATATCTGTCCTATCGGCACCTTCACTGAATGGCTCGGACGTATTGCTGATAAATTTAAACTGCGTTTCACCATCAGGGGAATAGCCGATAAGTTGCTCAGAGTACTGAAATACGGGCTTTTGTTCATTACTTTCTATTTTTCAGTAACGTCCAGTGAATTATTCTGTAAACAATTCGACCCTTATTATGCAGCTTTTTCAGGCTTTGGCGACGATGTTACTGTTTTATATGCCGTAATAGCAATCGGAGTGACTGTATTGGGTTCATTTTTCATCAGGCAATTCTGGTGTAAATATCTCTGTCCGCTTGGAGCAGCAACAAACATCTTTGCATTTGCACCAGTATTTGTAGCTATTACATTGATTTACTGGATAGCGGTTAGCCTGATAGGATGGCAGATACACTGGGCATGGTATCTTGGTGCTGTTTGTCTCGCCGGATTGCTCATTGAAGTATCACGCCGTCAGGGGCTTTATTTCCCGTTTATGAAGATAACCCGCAATAGTGATATTTGTACAAACTGCAAAATCTGCGATAAGGCTTGTCCTCAGGCTATTAAGATCTCAACTGAAGATACCGTAAAGCATATTGATTGCCATTTATGTGTTGATTGTATTGTAAAATGTCCTGAAGAAGGTGCTCTCACCATTAACCGAAAGCCTTTGCGCTGGCTGCCAGCAGCATCAGTGGTTGCATTGGTAGCTGTTGGACTTCTGATCTCAGCCTATTGGGAACTGCCTACAATTGATATCCGCTGGGGAAGCGAGGAACAGTTTGAAAATGCCAAGGAGTATCAACAGTCAGGATTGAAAAATGTAAAATGTTTCGGTAGTTCCAAAGCTTTTGCCACCCAGATGCAAAAAGTGGAAGGAGTTCTGGGTGTTCAAACTTTTGTTAAGGAACACAGGGTAAAAGTTTTTTATGATCCGGAAATAATTGATGAAGCCGGAATCCGTGAAGGCATTTTTAATCCTGTAAACTGGATACTTTCCGAACCACCAGACGGATTAGAGGAATTAAGTATTGTTGAAATAGGAATTGACCGCTTTTTTGACACAAAAGATGCATTCCTTCTTAGTGAACTGCTAACACAAAACCCTGGAGTTTTTGGAATGGAAACCTCTTTTGGTGAACCGGTTAAAGCTAAGATCGTTTATGACCCTGAACTGGCTGATCCTGATAAGCTCAGGATGCTCATTGAGCAAAAGAGCATTACCTATACCAGTGGTGATCAAACAATTAAAGAAAAAACCTCGTATCAGGTTGCGTATATAAATCCTGAAATTGATAAAATCGCCACTCATGAATATTTGCAAAAAGCATTCAATCCTTATAACCGCGCTTTCAATGATTATGACAGCTACAACGAAGAACAACTGAAAATTTACTCCTTGCCCTTTACTGAAGCAATGCGCCAGGACAAACAACGTTGGTTTGCTTTTCTGATGAGCCACCTGAGTGACAATAAAAACATTGTCAGAATGGCGGTACAATGGCAGGATACAGCACCGGTACTGCAAATTTACTATGTACATGAAATGATTACACCTGAAGAAATTCACAGCATGCTTGTAAAACCCAACCTTACTGTGCATTATGCTGATGGTTCTTCAAGGGATATTGCAAATCCGTATTCATTCAAAGCATTTGATGAATATCAGGAAGATTAGATCTGGTTAAAATCCTTGAATAACTGAACCGGAATAAAAAGCTTTATTGAGGATAATAAGCGGAACAGAATTTTATGAATTGGTCTTAAACATTCTGTTAATAGTGCATTTCGTGCTTTTGGTCTAAAGTGCAGGGATTGAACAAAAAGTTGATTTTCAGAGTTAATTGTTCTCGTTAAATACTAATAATTCTTCAATCTATAACACCATTAATTCTAATTATAAAACCTGATTATCAATTAACTAAACAAATGTCAAAAAAAACATCAGGAACTTCGCGAAGCAAACAGCTCTCAACCGGCAATTCATTTATAGATCAGGTTTTTAAAGGATTGGGGCAAATAATGCTTCAGGAAAATATAATAACAGGATTATTATTTCTTGCCGGGATATTTTATGGTTCAGTATTTATGGGTTTTGCTGCTTTGCTTGCAACTGTATGCGGAACAATTACAGCATATCTTTTTGGATTTGATAAAACAAATACTGACAAGGGACTTTATGGCTTTAGTGCTGCACTGACCGGTGTTGCTTTTATATTGTTTTTCGGTCATTCTTATATTGTATGGATGCTTATAGTCGTGGGTTCTGTTTTAGCAGCACTTATTCAGGAGTTTTTTATCAGAAGAAAAATTACAGTATTCACATTGCCTTTTGTCTTAGTAACCTGGATAGCTATTGTCAGTGTTAAATTTATTTCTCCTGACTTACTTATAAAATCCTCATCCTCAGCTACTATTGCAAGTGATTATTTTACTTTTGCAATTAAAGGGTTCGGACAGGTAATTTTTCAAAACAAAGTTGTTTCAGGAATACTTTTTTTTATTGCTGTATTAATTCACTCACCCATTGCTGCTTTATATGGGCTTGCTGCTGCAATGTTTTCAGGAATTATTTCCCTGAATTTCAATACTCCTGTTGAAAACATATCAGAAGGCTTGCTGAGTTTCAATGCAGTGCTCACTGCAATTGCATTTGCCGGAAATAAACTTAAAGATGCTGTCTGGATTTCAATAGCTCTATTATTATCGCTTGTTATCAGCCTGTATATGATGCAAAACGGATATATCCAGCTTACTTTTCCTTTTGTTGCAGCATCTGTTATTACTTTGGTTATCAGAAGGCTGATACACGTAAAATGAAACCTTTTGAACATCTGTACCTGATTTCGCCATCAGGAAGAATATGCAAAAGCCTCATTGATTTATTTCACTGCCAATCTTACTTTTTCAGCGGCTTCTTCAAGAGTGGAAGCTGACTGAACTTTAAGGCCGGAATTATCAATAAGTACTTTTGCTTCTTCAGCATTGGTGCCCTGCAAACGAACAATAATCGGAACATTGATTTCTCCAATGTTATGATAAGCATCTATGATACCCTGTGCAACACGTTCGCCACGAACAATACCGCCGAAAATATTTATCAGTATAGCCTTGACATTTGGATCTTTCAGAATAATCCTAAACGCCTCTTCCACCCTTTTTGCATTTGCTGAACCACCAACATCGAGGAAATTTGCAGGATCGCCACCTGATAATTTGATGATATCCATGGTAGCCATAGCAAGACCGGCTCCATTAACCATACATCCCACGTTTCCGTCGAGCTTTATAAAATTCAGATCAAATTTTCCAGCTTCTACTTCTGTAGGATCTTCTTCATCGAGGTCACGCATCTCATGAATATCCTTATGGCGGAATAATGAATTATTATCAATTACAACTTTTGCATCGGCAGCGAAAATACGATCGTCAGCGGCTTTGATGACAGGATTTATTTCAAACAATGATGCATCAGAACCTTCATAAGCTTTATAAAGAGCAGAGATAAACTTAGTCATTTCTTTAAACGCAGTTCCTGAAAGCCCCAGATTAAAAGCTACTTTACGACTTTGAAAAGCCTGTAAGCCAACTTTGGGATCAATTTCCTCAGTAAAAATAAATTCCGGTGTTTCTTCTGCAACCTTTTCAATGTCCATTCCTCCCTTTGGAGAATACATGATCATATTCCTGCCTCTAGCACGATTAAGCAAAATACTCACATAAAATTCCTGAACCTCTGAGGGTCCTGGATAATAAATATTCTGCTCAATCAATATCTTATTTACCCTTTTACCGGCTGCTGAAGTTTGCGGTGTCACCAACTGCATGCCCAATATCATTTTGGCATATTCTTTAACTTCATCAAGGCTTTTGGCTATTTTCACACCACCGCCCTTGCCTCTGCCGCCGGCGTGAATCTGTGCCTTAACAGCCCATTTATCGGTGCCGGTTGTTTCCTGAAGTGTGCGAGCAGCCTGAACAGCTTCTTCGGGTGTAAATGCAACCATGCCTTCAGGTACCTGAACTCCGTATTTTTTTAATATTGACTTTGATTGGTATTCGTGAAGGTTCATTTTTAAGATATTTTAGAGTTTGTTTAATTAAATGTTCAAAATCAGGACAGAAAAATAAAGCGCCAAAATTAGAAAAACCTTGTTTATAAACATACATTATAGACGATATTAAATAAAATATCGTTTAAAGTTTTTAAAATTGCTACATATAACAGATGCTGCAAAGGTTTTGTTTACTACTACTTGCGTTTCCTCTTGCTTTATTCGGCTCTGACCCAGATCCTAAAACAGCAATTGCTGCCAGAGCAACCGTAAGTCCTGAGATTGACGGTAGGCTGAATGAAACCATCTGGATGCAGGCAGAACCTTTAACTGAGTTTCATCAGTACGAACCATTTTTCAATGCCACTGCTGGGCAAAAAACTGAAGTGCGCTTCCTGTACGATGACAAGGCTATTTATATTGGGGCAAGGCTGTATGACAACTCACCCGATAGTATTCTCATCCAGCTTGGAAACCGTGATGATGAACTTAATTCAGATTATTTTGGTATTCAGTTCGATACCTATTCCAATGGTCTGGATGCATTCATTTTTGAAGTTTATGCCTCCGGTGTTCAGCGCGACAGGCGCCGCAGCGATGAAACTTTCAATGCAGTTTGGGAAAGCGCTGTTTCAATAGATTCTCTGGGATGGGTTGCCGAGATGCGTATTCCCTGGTCAGCTTTACGTTTTGCAGCAAGTGAAAAGCAAATCTGGGGACTTCAGGTTCAACGCTCAATTCGCCGGAGTCGTGAACTTATCCAATGGGCTTTGGTTCCCAAAGGGGTTCTCAACACCTCAGCATATTGGGGTAAACTCCACGGATTAAGCAATATTGACCCGCCTTTAAGGCTATCAGTTACTCCATTTATTTCAGCACATCTGGAACATTATCCGTATAATCTGACTAGTATCAGTAATTTCTCTGAAGGTGTATCAGGTGGCATGGATCTTAAATACGGGATAAACGAAGGTTTTACGCTCGACATGACCCTTATGCCCGATTTTAGCACGGTTGCTACAGATAGCGAAATAAAAAACCTCACTGCTTTTGAAACTGTTTATGATGAAAAACGTAGTTTCTTCAAAGAGGGAATGGACTTATTCATGAAAGGCAATATTTTTTACACCCGGCGCATAGGCAGAAGGCCTTTGCTTCATGATAATATTTATAGCGAACTTAAAGAAGGAGAAGTCATTTATAAAAATCCTGACAAAGCTCAACTGATAAATGCTGCAAAAGTTTCGGGTCGCACAGACTCTAACCTGGGTATAGGGGGTTTCAATGCCATTACTGCCAATACATACGCAATAGTAAAAGACTCCGCCGGTTCGCAACGAAATATACTTACCGAACCTTTTACCAACTATAATGTTACGGTTCTGGATCAGGGGCTAAATGTAAATTCTTCAGTTTATCTGATCAACACAAATGTAACCCGTTCGCATGGTTTCAATAATGAGAATGTTACTGCTTCCGGAATAACCTATTTTGAACCAAGTAAACGTTATAGTTTCACAGTGGAGGGCAAGCTAAGCCAGATATTTGCAAAAAACAACAATGAGCAGGATAAACAGGCAAAAACGGATTTCGGATACAATTACAATTTGGAAATTGCCAAGGTAAAAGGGAATTTTCAGTTCAGGGCGTTGTTAAATGCTATGGATAAAAAATTCAATATCAATGGCTTAGGGTTGAATCACCGGAACGATCAGATAAATAACGAAGCTATGATAATGTATTCGTTTTACGAACCTTTCTGGCAATTCTTACATTGGTCGGTAAGCCTGACATTCACCAATTCATTGCGTATGAGTACCGGTAAAAACACTGAAAGAAGCTTGTTCTTATTTACAAACGGTGCTTTTAAAAATTATCTTTGGATCTTTGCAGGTGTGGATCAAAAACTGACTAAGAGCCATGATTATTATGAACCGCGTACTGCCGGACGATATTATATGAATCCCCGCGAAACATATACCTTCATCAATTTTTCAAGCGACTACCGTAAACCATTTGCTTTGGATGGCGGCATAGAATACAAAATGAACGAAGAAGATTTTACTGAGACTACTTTTAGCATTAACCCTATAATAAGATTTAGCAGACGGTTTACTGCTCAATACAGTTTGAGGTACTCTATTCAAAAAAACAATATTGGCTTTGTTGACAGACTTGAAGACGATGTTATTTTTGGGAATCGTGAACTAAAATCAGTTGAAAACGTATTAAGCAGCAGATATATGTTTCGCAACAATCTTTCGTTAAGTCTATGGTTGCGTCAATATTGGTTCAGAGGAGCCTATGATAAATTCTTTATTTTATGTGAGAACGGGAGTTTGCTGCAAAATGATGATTTTAACGGCTTTCATGATTTCAATTTCAATGTTTTGAATGCAGATTTACTTTTCGAATGGGAATTTCTGCCGGGCAGTAATCTTGGAATAGTGTTTAAGAATTTTATCATGAACGAAGATAATAAAATAGTAAACAATTTCTTTGATAATTTTAATAATACAATTAAGTCGCCGCAGCTAAACAACCTTGCAGTCAGACTTCTGTATTATCTTGATTATCAGATTCTAAAGAAAGACAAAAAGACCATAAACGCATGAACGACTCTGCATAAAACCAGGTCCTAAAAATTACTAAAATGATTTTCAATAAAAATACAACAAGACAACAGCCACATTAATACTATGATCACAGCTAATAATATACATAAGAGTTTTGGTGATTTGAAGGTTCTGAAAGGCATAAACCTGAACATTAAAAAGGGTGAAATTATTTCTATTGTTGGCGCTTCGGGAGCAGGCAAGAGTACATTATTGCATATTCTTGGCACACTGGATAAACCCGATCAGGGACAAGTGAAGATTAATGATGTGCAAATCAGCACTTTAAGTGACAAAAAGCTATCTTCGTTCAGAAATAAACATATAGGTTTTGTTTTTCAGTTCCACCATTTATTACCTGAATTCACTGCAATTGAAAATATTTGCATTCCTGCTTTTATTGCGGGGGTTTCAAAAGATACTGCTTTTAAGAAAGCACGTGAGCTTGTTGAAGTTTTAGACCTTACTGACCGGCTGGAACATAAACCCTCTCAACTTTCAGGAGGTGAACAACAAAGGGTAGCAGTGGCAAGAGCCTTGATTAACAATCCTTTTGTTGTTTTTGCCGATGAGCCGTCAGGAAATCTGGATTCGGCAAATGCAAGGGAGCTGCATAAACTATTTTTCTTTCTTAGAGACCAATTTCAACAAACTTTCGTTATTGTTACCCATAACCCTGAATTAGCAAATTTAGCCGATCGTAAATTTATTATTTCAGATGGCGTTATTAATAATGATTAGCACTATTGATATATAAAATCATCAAGATAAATGACTTTTAGGAGCTTTACTATAATATTGATTTTCAAAATACTATTGTTTTCCGCAATTGGACTGAAAGCTCAGCAACAAAGCGGTGAATATGAAAAAATCATCCTGAGAGCAGAACAGTATTTTGATCAGAAAAACTATAAACAGGCTCGTATTGAATATGAAAATGCAATACGTATTAATCCTGAATCCGCATATCCAAAACTTAAACTAAATCAGATAAGAGAGCTCTCTCCCGATCCTGATGAAGGCAGACGATATAATAGTTTTATTGCAGAAGCCAACCGTCTTATGGGTTTGCGTGAATACACAAAAGCGCGTGAGCAGTATTTCTGGGCAAATGTCATAAAACCCGAAGAATTGCTTCCGGTTCAGAAAATGAAAGAAATAGACGCCACACTTGCTGAACTTTCGCGAAAAAAAGAGCTTTACAACAGGTCAATAAAAACAGCGGATTCGCTTTTCAAGCTTGAACTTTATCAGGATGCTCAAACCGAATATCTGTATGCCTCGGGATTGCTTCCTGATGAGCCGTATGCCCGTAACAAAATCAATGAAATTAACCGCAGGTTTGATCAGGCACGTAAACAGCAAAGTAATTATGAAAAACACATTGAGAATGCCGATCAGCTCTATATGCTTCAGGATTATGAAGCAGCACTGCAGGCTTATAATGAAGCAGCCAGAATAAAACCCGATGAGCGCTACCCACAGAACATGATTGAGCGAATCACTTCAATGGGTGCTGAGCAGCGTTCGCTTGAAACTGTTTATGGTCAGGTAATTGAAAATGCAGATCGTTTGTTTAATGAAGCAGATTATGATGCCTCGCGTGCCGGATATGAACATGCCTTACGGCTAAAACCCCAGGAAACTTATCCAGCAGAAAGGATAGCGGAGATTGAAAGGCGAATTGAAGATTTGGCAAAAAGTGAAGCAGAATATATTTCAATCCTTGAAAATGCCCTGCGACACTATCAAAAACAAGAATATGCCAAAGCTCTGACCCAATACAGAAATGCTGAAAAAATCAAAGCCCTCGACAGCGAAAGCAGCAGGATTGTCAACGAAATTACAGGAATTCTTGAAGCAGAGAAGAAATATAATCAGGCTCTTGCCGATGCGGATAATGCTTTTAATTCTGGTAACTACCAGGCGGCAATTGAGAAATACACCCAGGTTCTTGAAATGAAACCTGAAAACACCTATCCCGCTGAACAAATTACAAAGATTAATGAAATATTGGCTAATCTGGCTGACCAGGAAAAAGCTTTCAATGACCTCGTTGCTAAGGCTGATGAATTCTATGACAACAAGGATTACGAACAGGCATTGAGCTTTTACCAGCAGGCAGGCAAAATAAAACCTGAAGAAAAACATCCCAAAGAACGTATTGAATCAACAAAAGCTGTAGTTGAGCATCTGGCAAAAGCCAGCCAGCATCTTGAATCAAGGGAATATGCAGAGGCACTCGAACAATTCAATAAGGCTAAAGCCTTGCTGCCTCTAAATGATCAAACCCTGGCAAAGATTGCTGAAACTGAGAAAATCATTTCAGATCAGAAATCATATGTGGAGCTAATAACTCAGGCAGATGAATTATTTGAAAGCGGAAAGTATGAACAGGCAAAAGAAAAATACGAGCAGTCGCTGAAATTCAGTCCAGAGGATACTTATGCCACAGAGAAAATTACAGAAATAAATAATCTTCTGGAAGCTATTGCAAACAAGGAAAAGAGTTATGCGGATGCTATTTCCAAGGCTGATAAATCTTTTGGCGACAAGGATTATGAACAGGCTTTGGGTTTTTACCAACAGGCAGGCAAAATAAAACCTGAAGAAAAACATCCCAAAGAACGTATTGAGTCAACAAAAGCTGTTGTTGAGTATCTGACAAAAGCCAGCCAGCATCTTGAATCGAAGGAATATGCAGAAGCACTTGAGCAATTCAATAAGGCTAAAGCCCTACTGCCTCTTAATGATCAAACCCTGGCAAAGATCGCTGAAACTGAGAAAATCATTTCAGATCAGAAATCTTATTCAGAATTAAAAACTCAGGCAGATGAATTATTTGAAAGCGGAAATTACGAACAGTCAAAAGAAAAGTACGAGCAGTCATTGAAATTCAGCCCTGAGGATATGCATGCTACAGGTAGAATCACAGAAATAAACAATCTTCTGGAAGCTATCGCAAACAAAGAAAAGAGCTATGCCGATGCCATTTCCAAAGCTGATAAATCTTTTGCCGACAAGGATTACGAACAGGCTTTGAGTTTTTACCAGCAGGCAGGAAAAATAAAACCTGAAGAAAAACATCCCAAAGAACGTATTGAATCAACCAAAACTGTAGTTGAGCATCTGGCAAAAGCAAACCAGCATCTTGAATTGAAGGAATATGCAGAGGCACTCGAACAATTCAATAAGGCTAAAGCCATACTGCCTCTTAATGATCAAACCCTGGCAAAGATTGCTGAAACTGAGAAAATAATTTCAGATCAGAAATCATATGCGGAACTAAAAACTCAGGCAGATGAATTATTTGAAAGCGGAAAGTATGAACAGGCAAAAGAAAAGTACGAACAGTCGCTGAAATTCAGCCCTGAGGATACTCATGCTACAGGCAGGATCACAGAAATCAACAATCTTCTTGAAGCTATTGCAAACAAGGAAAAAAGCTATGCCGATGCTATTTCCAAAGCTGACAAATCCTTTGCCGACAAGGATTACGAACAGGCTTTGGGTTTTTATCAGCAGGCTGGGACAATAAAGCCGGAGGAAAAACATCCACAGCAACGTCTTGAGTCAACAAAAGCTGTTGTTGAGTATCTGACAAAAGCCAGTCAGCATTTTGAATCAAAAGAATATGCAGAGGCACTCGAGCAATTCAATAAAGCTAAAGCCCTGCTGCCACTCAATAATCAAACCTTGGCAAAGATCGCTGAAACTGAGAAAATCATTTCAGATCAGAAGTCTTATTCAGAGTTAAAAACTCAGGCAGATGAATTATTTGAAAGCGGAAAGTATGAGCAGGCAAAAGAAAAGTACGAACAGTCGCTGAAATTCAGTCCTGAGGATACTTATGCCACAGGTAGAATCACAGAAATCAACAATCTTTTGGAAGCCATAGCTGAAAAAGAAAGAAATTACAGCAATGCCATCAACATAGCTGATAAAGCACTGAAATACAAAGAATATAATCTGGCTCTTGAAAATTATAATCTGGCATCATCAATCAAGCCTGATGAAGCTTATCCTAAAAATAAATCGTCAGAGGTTCAGAATATTATTAAAGACCTTGAAGCAAAACAGCTTGCCTATGAAGAAAACATTGCCTTAGCCGATTCAAAATTTAACAGTGAAAATTACAGTCAGGCTATAGAAGCCTATCAGGAAGCCCTTAAATTCAAGCCTAACGACAAGTATGCAGTAAACCGGATAGCAGAAGCCCGAAATCTGATAAGTGAATCAGAAATAAACGAGGCTTATGAAAATGCAGTGGCTTCAGCGTATTTCCATGAAGAAAACAATGATTTAAGTAAAGCGTTGGATTCATGGAAGATAGCATCTAATCTCAAGCCAAATGAGGCTCTGCCAAAATCTAAAATTACAGAGCTTGGCGCTATTGTAGCTGCCGAAAAAAGGAAAATACAGGAAGCCTATGATAAACTGATAGCGGAGGCTGATCGTAATTATAATACCAAAGTCTTCGATCAGGCTATTGAAAAGTATGAAGAAGCCGGTAAATTAAAGCCTGAGGAAAACTATCCTTTTGATATGATTGATCAAATAAGGAAATATATTGCAGAAAGAGCTATCGTTGATCTTGTTACTCAGCCTATGACCATAAAATCGGGTGATGAGAAGCGATTTAGCTTTAAACCGGTTGACATGCGGGTGCGGCGAAATAATTATGTAACCCTGACAATGAGGTTTGCAAATACTGAATCGTCACGGTTTTTTCTTAACTATGGATTGGATAATCAGAAAAGTGGTGGTATTGTAGTCAGAAATCCGGGTGGCAAAGAAGAAAGTCAGTTTATAATCAGGGTAAGTTCTCAGGACAGATGGTACAGAGTTGATAATAACTGGATAAGCATCTACGCTGAAGGCTCTGATATAGAGATCACCCATATGAGAATTTCTTCCGGAGATTAATACCCCTATCAATTCTCTGTTTACTACAAAACCAATTCTTGTTTAAAACCTTTGATTTTTAGGTCTGTCAGAACGCGTTTTCTGATCTTTAAAAGGTTGACGGCGGTTTATTAATCATTTCTGTCTCTCTTTCAGGACTTTCTGTAATGCGAACAACTCATCCCTTAATCTGGCGGCTTCCACAAAATCAAGTTCCTTCACAGCTTTTTCCATATTCTTACGAGTACGGTTCACAGCTTTATTTATATCCTCAATACGCATATACTGAACCACAGGATCAGCAGCAATAGTAATCTCATCCTTTTCGGTGTAATATTTCTTTCCACTTTTATCAGTTAAACCGTCATCAGAGGTTTCTCCCATTATTGAAGCAATATTTTTAACAATCTGTGCCGGAGTAATATTATTGGCAGCATTGTATGCAAGCTGTTTTTCACGTTTTCTGTTCGTTTCATCAATGGTACGTTGCATTGAGTCAGTGATCTTATCGGCATACATGATCACAAGGCTGTTAAGATTACGTGCAGCCCTGCCTGCTGTTTGAGTAAGTGATCGTTCTGACCTCAAAAAACCTTCTTTATCAGCATCCAAAATAGCTACCAGTGATACTTCGGGCAAGTCAAGACCTTCGCGCAGAAGGTTCACACCCACAAGTACATCTATATCGCCGGTTCTTAGCTTATGAAGAATTTCAACGCGCTCAAGGGTTTCAACATCGCTGTGTATATACATACATTTAATGCCCAGACGGGTGAAATATTTAGTAAGCTCCTCAGCCATGCGTTTGGTAAGAGTTGTTACAAGCGTTCTTTCATTCTTCTCAATCCTTATCCTGATTTCTTCCAGAAGGTCATCAATCTGGTTCAGACTTGGTTTAACTTCAATCTCCGGATCAAGAAGTCCGGTTGGCCTTATCAGTTGCTCAACCATTACCCCCAATGTTTTTTGAAGTTCAAAATCGGCAGGTGTAGCACTCACATAAATCGTTTGTCCTGTAATGTTCTCAAATTCATCAAAAGTGAGAGGGCGGTTATCGAGGGCAGCGGGAAGTCTGAAGCCGTAATCCACCAGTACCTGTTTACGTGAACGGTCGCCGCCGTACATTGCTCTTATCTGAGGGATAGTAACATGGCTTTCGTCAATAACCGTAAGAAAATCATCAGGAAAATAGTCGAGCAGACAGAAAGGTCTTGCACCAGGAGGTCTGCCATCAAAATATCTGGAATAATTCTCAATTCCAGGACAATAACCCAGCTCACGCATCATTTCAAGGTCATAGCTTACCCTGTCTTCAAGTCGTTTAGCCTCCAGTGACTTGCCTTCCTGAAAGAAATAATCAGCCTGTTTACGCAGATCTCTTTGAATATTTATAAAAGCTTCCTTCATTTTTTCCTGCGAAGTCACAAAAATATTTGCAGGATAAAGCTTCATAACATCAGGTTGGTCAAGTTTATGACCATGAACGGGGTCAAAAGTTTCAATACTTTCCACTTCATCACCCCATAAAATTATTCGATAGGCATGATCGGCGTATGCAGGAAAAATATCTAAAGTATCCCCTGTAACGCGGAATGTACCTCTCTGAAAATCAGCACCTGATCTTGAATACAGACTATTTACAAGCCTGAACAGTAAAACATCACGGCTTATTATATCCCCGGTGCTGAGCTCTATAGTGTTATTATAAAAATCATCCGGATTACCTATACCATAAATACATGATACTGAGGCAACCACAATAACATCCCGGCGTCCGCTTAAAAGCGCTGAGGTGGTGCTGAGTCGGAGTTTTTCTATTTCATCATTTATTGAAAGATCCTTCTCAATATAAGTATTGGTCGAGGGGATATAAGCCTCGGGCTGGTAGTAATCATAATACGACACAAAATATTCAACTGCATTTTCAGGAAAAAACTGCTTAAACTCTCCATAAAGCTGTGCAGCAAGGGTTTTATTATGGCTGAGAACCAGAGTCGGGCGTTTGACCTGTTCAATAACATTGGCAATAGTGAATGTTTTCCCTGAACCCGTTACTCCAAGTAATACCTGAGCAGGATCGCCACGCTGCAAGCCTTCAACAAGCTGTCGTATAGCTTCCGGCTGATCGCCGGTAGGAGTAAATTCCGAAGTCAGTTTCATAAACAGAATTCCCTTATATTCAAATCTTTTTGCAGATAACTATATATCAATGAGTTAAGCAAATATCATCATAAATTTTTGTAGGCATAAAAATAATTATAATTTCAATTGCCTGTTCTCATAACGCAGGCGCTGTAATTTTTATTGGTATTTATTCATTTGCTTGATATAATTTTGCTGAAACTAAAAATTCAATGAAAGTCATTACTTCTGATGGTTCGCACACATTATTCGTTCCAGCGCTGAACGAGCATTATCATTCAGTGAATGGTGCAATTAATGAATCCCTTCATGTTTTTATCAATGCCGGTTTAAAATTTTTAGAGCTTACAAAATTAAATATTCTTGAAATAGGGTTCGGAACCGGACTTAATGCATTGCTTTCTTTTGTTGAAGCCAGTTTTTCAGGTAAGAATATCTTTTATCAGTGTTACGAACCATTTCCATTGAGCAGGGATGTGTATGAAACCCTTAATTATCCTGAGCTGATAAAACACCCACAGGCATTGGAAGTATTTATTAAATTACATGAAAGTGAATGGGATGTGGTTGTAGAAATAAATGATAATTTTCATTTTCAGAAGTTTAATGACAGGATAGAGACTGCCATTTTACCTGAAAACATTTTTCATCTGGTATATTTCGATGCATTTGCACCAAAAGTCCAGCCAGAACTTTGGACTGAGCCAATATTCAGCAAGATATACAAGGCTATGAAGGCTGGAGGAGTCTTGGTGACTTATTCAGCTATGGGGATGGTGCGCCGTAACATGATAAATGCCGGATTTACCGTAGAACGCTTGCCCGGGGCTGCCGGGAAAAGGGAAATGTTGCGTGCTATAAAATAATCGTCTTACTTAATCAAAAATCCGCGGTAGTTCATAACGGGCGACTGATTTACCTTAACATCAGTAACGGTAGCCCAGGGTGGTCCTTTATGACACCAGTTCACATATTGATTCAGGTTTATTTCTTCGCCTTCGGCTTCAATAAACACGCTGCCATCTTTCATATTTTTCACATATCCTGTTATTTCAAGTTCATGAGCTTTTTTCTGTGCATAAAACCTGAATCCGACATTTTGCACTTTCCCTTCAATTTTTATATCGTAATGAAAAATCATGGTGTTAAAATTAGTTTGTCTGTTTAGTAGTTATAATGGGATCTAATAAAAATGGCTTGCTAATCTTCGTTTTATAGCCTTTTCAACTTCCCTGAGCAAATGCAGAGGCGTAAACACCCTCCACGAAATATGGTTCAGAGGTCCGTCCATAGCAATATACTGATCAACATATATAGTACGAAACTCGTCAAGCACATGATTGCGGATATTCAGAATAGCAATCCAGCCATCTTCAATATCTTCAAACCATTCCTGATAGTAGTCATTTTCTGAGGCATGAAAATTCAGCACATTCTCACCAATGAGAATAAACTTTTTTATACCCTGGTCTATCATCTGATCAACTATATTCCTTTTCAGGTACATTATATCGTTGTACAGGCAATCATTCCATTCGCCCAGCAGTTCAATTACACAAAACCGGTGTTCATAACAGGCATAAAGGATTTTTATATATAAAGTATCAGAACCTATTTCGTCCCACTGAGGATGTATGTAATAATTATAAATAGTGTTAGTACAGAGGTATGGATGATATTTTCTGCCATAAAAAGGCGATCGTCTGTCCTCAGCAGCTACGTATAAATTCGTCCAAAGGTTATATGGTTCCAAATCCTGCATAACTGCAAAATTAAGAAATCTTTAAAAAGAGAATAAAATATCAGACTTAGCGCAAATCTATTATTTCAATGCCGGGATATTTTTTAGGATCGAACGTAAATTCGGAATCTGCAATGCTTTGGGTGGTAATGAACTTCTTGATCAGGTAAACAAACTCACTACCATTGGCATCAAACATTGACAGCGACTGCAACTGCATTTTGCTTTTATCAATCTTAATATGAACCTTATTGTATGCCGAAGCTTCTTTTGGTAAAAGCTCTATCAGTGCTATATTATCCTTTTCGCTTATCAATCGTGCTTTAAACTTGTTCTCCCATGATTGCATGAAAGTTCTCGGGTTGAACCCTTCTTCATTATCATTGGCATCGTTTATCTGCACTTCATTGACTGACTCAAGAAAAGTCCACATGGTATTTCCATTGCTAATTATCTGTTGTTCAGCAACATTGAGTTTATATTTTGCACCTTTTGAAAACAACACACCATCCATACTTTCATTTATTCCCTGCGACTTGTTAATCATCTTATATTCAAAGTCAATCTTAATATTTTCATACGATTGTATTTTTGCTGCTACCTCGTTTAGCAATGCTGTAGCTTTTTTATCCTGTGCAAAAGCTGTTGACGTCATGATGATCAATGAGATCAAAAATATTTTTTTCATTTTTTCTGTTATTTACTGTAAAGGTCTCTCAAATATTGTTCCAAAGCCATTTCATTTGCAATTTTCACTTCTCTTGCCTTGCTTCCTTCAAAAGGTCCGACAATACCAGCTTGTTCCAGTTGGTCAATAATGCGTCCTGCGCGATTATAACCTAACTTCAACTTGCGCTGTATCAGCGATGTAGAACCTTGCTGATGTGCAACAATAAGGCGTGCTGCATCTTCAAATAATTCATCACGTTCGTTTGAATCAAAAACTTCGGCGGCATATTTTTCTTCATCAAAATATTCCGGAAGGTAATAAGCATCGGGATATCCTCTTTGCGAACCGATATAATCAGTGATCCTATCAATTTCATGGGTGTCAATAAAAGCACATTGCAGACGCAGCATATCGCTACCTGTTGAAAGCAGCATATCGCCACGTCCTATAAGCTGTTCGGCACCCGAAGCATCAAGAATAGTGCGGGAGTCAATTTTTGAGATCACTCTGAAGGCAAAGCGTGCAGGGAAATTTGCTTTGATGCTCCCTGTGATTATATTAACCGATGGCCTCTGTGTTGCGATAATAAGGTGAATTCCAATGGCTCTTGCCAGTTGTGCAAGCCTGGTCAGCGGGATTTCAATTTCCCTGCCGGCAGTCATTATCAAATCAGCAAACTCATCAATTACGACAACAATGTATGGCAGAAAACGATGTCCTTCCTGAGGGTTCAGCTTGCGTGAAATGAATTTATTGTTGTATTCCTTGATATTTCGAACCTGTGCGTCTTTGAGCAAATCATAACGCAAATCCATTTCGATGTTCAAAGAGTTAAGGGTTCTGACTACTTTTCTGGTATCTGTTATTATGGCTTCTTCTGAATCAGGTAGTTTAGCAAGAAAATGACGTTCAATTTTTGAAAACAGGGTCAGCTCAACCTTTTTAGGGTCAATCATCACAAATTTGACCTGTGAAGGATGTTTCTTATATAACAGCGAAGCCACCACAGCATTTAGCCCAACAGATTTGCCCTGCCCTGTAGCTCCGGCCATTAGAATATGCGGCATACGTGTGAGATCGGCAATATAAGCTTCGTTAGCTATGGTCTTCCCCATACCGAAAGGCAGCTCATATTTAGAAGCGGTAAATTTTTCAGAAGCCAGAATTGACTTCATTGACACAATCTCAGGGTTCTGATTTGGAACCTCAATACCAATTGTACCTTTACCGGGAATCGGTGCAATAATTCGTATCCCCATTGCGGCAAGGCTTAATGCAATGTCATCTTCCAGATTCTTGATACGTGAGATACGTATGCCGGGAGCAGGAATTATCTCATAAAGCGTTACCGCAGGCCCTATGGTAGCCTTGATTTTTTCAATTTGTATTGAATAATTACCGAGGGTCTTAACAATTTTATCTTTATTGGCCTCCAGTTCTTCCTTTTGAACTCTATTTCCAATCTCGCCATAATCATCAAGTAAATCAAGCAAGGGAAGTTTATAGTCTGATAATTCAAGGGTAGGATCAAATGGGGTATCAATGGTAAAATGCGGCTTTTTTTCTTCCTCGTTATCATTATCAGGCATATCAGCTTCACCGGTAACTTCTATCGTAAATTCCACTTCTTTATCCTGAGACACAGGTTTTGTCGTATTTACCGTTTCAATCACTTTTTCAGAATTCTCTTGTTCAGCTTTTTTCCATGACGTATCATCAGTTTCAGATACGGTAAATTCTACTGTATTGTATTTGTCTTCCAAATAAACTTTTTTATTTTGGTTTTCATCGGGATCTTCACTCTCTATTTCATCATTTTTATCCGGTTTTTCTTTCTTTTTACTTCCGGAAGCCCGGGATTTTATATTTATCGCAAAAACCAAAACAACCAAAATCACAAACAATAGAAGTAATCCCGTACCTACTGTTCCCATTAAACCTTTGAGCCATTCGTAACTATATTTACCAAATACTCCACCTAAAATTGAAAGTTTGGGTTGTCGGAATACAAAAGCGGCGGTGGTACTTAACCAGGCAATCAAAACTATTGAAAAACGCAAGGTTCGCCAAAAAGGCATCCATGAAATTTTAAAGGTAAGATATATGCCGGCAACAAAAAGCAGGAAAACGAAGATATATGAAGCTATACCAAATCCAAATTTTACTATTTGCCATGCAAGGAAAGCGCCAAGGCGCCCACCCCAGTTGTTCACCTGGATTGAATTGTCAAACATGATTCTGCGGAAACTTTCGTTTGCAGCCAGATCGTCAGAACCTACGCCACCAGTAAAATAATTAATAAGGTATGAAGTGAATGCAATTGCCAGATACACTGAAAATAACACAAGAAAAACTCCTGCTGCACGATGGTATTTTTCGTTTTTAAGAAAGCCAAACGCCTTACCTTTTTTCGCAGGTTTACTTTTAGGAGGCTGCTGAGATTTTTTTGGCTTACTACTGCTTTTTGCAGGAGAAGTTTCTTTTAATACATTGGTTCTTAATTTGTTTTTTTTAACATCCATAATCAGGCACAAATGTAATCACGACAAAAGTACGAAATGAGAAGGGTTTTATTGTGATAATCACTTAAATAATAACATTTGTAAAAAAGCCTTCCACTAATAATTCAATACATAAACAGCAAATGAGCAGTTTTAAAAGCAAATATGTTAACAAGAAGCTGAATCGCTTTATATTCTGACAGAACGTTTTCTTGCCACTTCCCAGCCAATAATAGCAGCTTTTCTTGTTGGTCCCCACATATATCCTCCAATTGTACCTGAATTCTGAATAACTCTGTGACAAGGTATAAAAAAAGCCACCGGATTACTTCCAATAGCTGTTCCAACAGCACGGGAAGCTTTTGGATTGTCAATCTGTCTTGCAATCCTTCCATAAGTTGTTAATTCTCCAAATGGTATTTGTAATAAATTTTTCCAAACCCTCAACTGAAAGTCGGTTCCCTTAAGGTGAAGTTTTACACTACTGGTAATGTTCTGTTCATTTTGAAATACTAATAAAGCATTCTCTTGTAAAATATCGCTTTGATGGTTTAGTACGGCGTTAGGGAATTTTGTTTTAAGATTTTGCAAAGCCCTGCTTTCATCATCAATAAATGCCGCATAACAAATTCCCCGGTAAGTGGAAGCTATGATAAGCCTACCGAAAGGACTTTGCGCAAAACTATAACTGATATTAAGATCCTTATTGGAAAACTCATCATCAGTAAAAACCCCGATATCAAAAATCAAACTATTTGAAGTATTAGCACTATGTAACTTCTTATCATAAAGAGCACTAAATAAATTTGCTTCATTTTTAAGGATGGCTGTGATATTTCCCGGACTTATGTAGTAAAAGAATTCCTCGTAACTTGTTCCCGCCCACTTTTCAAATAATTGCTGTATATACAAGGGATTAGATCCTAAAAATGAAGCAAGTTCTCCAATACCTGGTAACCATTTGAAATTAGCCTTAACACAATTTATTATTGCAGCAATCTCCTGATATTCTGAATGTTTCAAAGGTTCCATAATGAGCAGTAATAGTCAGATTAAGCAGTCCTGATCAGTGTTTTTGAATAATTAAAACGAAAAAATAATGTTTCAGGTAATCCCTGAAATCCTGGAAGAGGCAGATTCAATTAAGAATTTGGGTTAGCTTTTCTTCTTTTTCTCTCCATTTTGATCAATTTCAGCTCTCTGCCAGTTTGCCCGGCAATGGAAGTATTCTCTTCAGCTCTTCGTACGAGATAAGGTAAAACCGATTTCACCGGACCATAAGGCATGTATTTCACAACATTATAACCGGCATGAGCCATGTTGAAACTTATATGATCGCTCATTCCATAAAGCTGAGAAGTCCATATCCGCGTGTCATCTTTTGCAATTTTGTGTTTATCCATTAGTTTCATCAGATGATGACAACTTTCTTCGTTATGAGTGCCGTTGAAAATACTGATCCTATCCAAATGTTCAACTGAAAAAGTCAAAGCATCATTATAAGCTTTATCTGTAGAGGGCTTATCAGGATGGATTGGCGAAGGGTAGCCCATTTTTGCAGCACGCCGTCTTTCACGTTCCATATAGGCTCCACGAACAAATTTTGCACCTAAAAAGAAATTCTTTTCCACGGCTCTTGCATGATCTTTCTTCAATACATCAAGCCTGTCAGTACGATACATTTGGTATGTATTAAAAACTATGGCTTTTTCATGATTATATTTTTCCATCATCTGCAATGTTACTTCATCAATGATGGGCTGAAAATGAACATCTTCAGCATCAATCATTAATGGTACACCAAGCTTATAAGCATGTTCACAAAGAATTACAATCCTTCTCCGGAAATTATCTATCGAGACTTGTTCCATTGCGCTCATAGCCTGCCCCGAACTTGCCTTTTCAAGAACGTACCCGGGAGCAAAAGCGGTAGGTTTAAAAACCGCAATTGGAACATTAGGGTCTGAAGCAGCAAAATCAACTGTACGCATGGTTTCCTGCAAAACTCCTTCCATATAGGAATCACTTTCACCACCTTCGACTGAGTAATCAAGTATGGCTTTTACATTATATTTTTCAAGTTGCCTTACAATAGGAACACATTCTTCAATAGTTTCTCCTCCAACAAATTGCTTGTAAAGAGTTGGTTTTGCAAACCAGTTAATCGGAATATGAAGCCTGATGGCAAGAGAAGCAAAAAAATTACCTATTGTTACTATTGTCGGACTTGCAATTGTAGTGAACAACCAGGATGCACGTAAAAGATCATTGTTGCTTTTACCTGAGAACGCAATTTGAGTATTGTTGAAGTCAATCATTTGTGTAGTTTTATTTTTATAAAATAATCTGCAAAATTATCTATATTTTTGCAATTTTAAGCCTGTAATATCATGATATATCACCACGAAACTATTTTTACCGGAAAAGAAGCCGAAAAGGCATTGAATGACTATCTTTTAAAGTCGGTAAGCCGTCATTCCAGTACGTTTATCCTTACCGACCAAAATACCCGCAAACATTGCCTGTCAATACTAAGCAGCAAATTCAGGCTACCGGAACATTCTATAATTCTGGAGATTGAATCCGGCGAAGTAAACAAAAACCTGAATACCTGTATCCGACTCTGGAAAGAGCTTGCTACTCATGGTGCTGATCGTCATTCATTACTGATGTGTCTTGGAGGAGGCATGTTGTGCGATATCGGCGGATTTGTGGCTTCAGCATATCAGCGCGGCATTGATCGTGTTTATATTCCAACCACGCTCCTCTCGCAGGTGGATGCTTCAATAGGCGGCAAAACAGGCGTAAACCTTGATAAGCTCAAGAATTATGTTGGATTCTATTCACCTCCCAAAGCTGTATTCATAATTTCAGATTTTCTGAAAACCCTTCCCTATAATGAAATGCTTTCAGGCTATGCTGAAGTTGTAAAACACGCCTTGTTAAGTGACGATAAATATTTTCACAATCTCACCAAACAATTCCCGAGCTATGAAGCTGTCCGTTATAATGAGAATTGGGCAGACGTGGTAGAACGTTCGGTAAAAATAAAAAGTAATGTTGTAAAATCCGATCCCTACGAACGTGGTTTACGTAAAGTATTAAATCTGGGTCATACAGTAGGTCATGCTTTTGAAAGCTACTCACTTGAAAATGATGCCGTACCATTACTACATGGGTTTTCAGTAGCAATGGGATTGATTGTTGAATTAAAACTTTCAGTCTGGCTGTGCGGTTTTCCTGAAATGCTGGCTAAGGATATCATTAAATATATTCTGGCTGTTTTTCCTTATTATAGGTTTCAAAAGGAAGAAATTCCCAAAATAACAGGTATAATGAATTTCGACAAAAAGAATAGGGATGGTAAGATAAGATTGACATTGCTTAAAAAGCCAGGAGATCTGATCACCAATGTCATTTGCACGCAAGAGCTGATCGAAAAGAGCCTTCTTGAATATCTTGAGCTGGCTGATAAAGCTAATGATCTGAAACTTTAATCCAGATATGTTATGAACATTCTGCCGCCAGACCTTCCGTTAAAAGGAAAAATAAACCTTCCTGCCTCAAAAAGTATCAGTAACAGGTTGCTTATTATGCAGTATCTGTCAAACGGCAGAATAAAAATTGATAATTTATCAAAAGCAGACGATACTATCTTAATGCAACAGTTGCTAAATAAGGTAAAAGCTAATATTGATACAGGAAATTCAGAAATTGTTTGCTCACTTAATTGCGAGAATGCAGGAACTGTACTTCGGTTTTTACTTGCTTTACTTTCATTACAACCCGGTAAATGGTTACTTACCGGTTCTGAACGCATGAAACAACGTCCTGTGGATTCACTGGTAAAAGCCTTAATGGCTTTAGGAGCTGATATTAAATACGTTGAACTTCAGGGGTTTCCACCTGTAGAAATATCCGGAAAAAATCTTACCGGAAATTCTGTAACTATTGATGCTTCACAAAGCAGCCAGTATATTACTGCTTTAATGATGATAGCACCGGTTTTAGAGAAAGGGATGGCTATCAGGCTTGAAAATGAAATAGCTTCTCAGCCTTATATTGAGATGACCAGAATTCTGATGATGAAAACAGGAATAGACATCAAAACAGAAGGCAGAAACATTTTTATTTCTCCCGGTTCTTATAAATCAGCTAATTTTTATGTAGAACCAGACTGGAGTTCGGCTTCATACTGGTATGAAGCTGTTGCCCTTGTCCCAGGTTCAGAAATTGTGCTGAACGATCTTTCCGGCAATAGTGTCCAGGGTGATGCTGTTCTGATAAATATTTTCAATGCACTTGGAGTTAAGACCCTGCAAACAGATAATGGTATTGTAATTCAAAGCATTTACAGAACTGTTCAGGATTTTGAATTTAATTTTTCAGATTTTCCCGATCTGGCTCCGGCAGTGGCAGCCACTTGTACTGCTCTGAATATCGAAGCCCGGCTCAATGGCTTAAAAAACTTAAAGATCAAGGAAAGTAACCGATTTGAAGCTTTACACAAAGAGCTTTCGTTATTAAATGCGGGAATTGATATTATAAATAATGATTGCCTGTTTATTCCAAAACAAAAAACGCCTGTCAAAAACAGGAAACTTCATTTCAATACATACAATGATCATCGTATGGCAATGGCTTTTGCTCCTTTGGCTTCGGTTATTGGTGAAATATCAATAGAAGACCCTGAAGTGGTTTCAAAATCCTATCCTGATTTCTGGGAAGAATTTCAAAGATCAGGCTTTAAAGTGGGTAATAAATCTCAGGCGATTGTATCTTAATTTAACATATAAGCTTAGCTCTTTTATAACCATCATTCAGTTATAAAAAACACATAGCATCATCATCATTCCTAATGATATTAATATAACCCGGAATAAGGGTTCCAAAATACCCTTAAGAATAAGAATATGAATACATTAAATCCTTAACAGAAGTCAGCTTAAAATAATTGAAAAAAGCGACGAAGTATAGAAATATATTCTGCAATTCCCCTCCTGTTTGCAAAACACATGAAACCCGATATGGTTATGAATTTATTAAAAACAATGATCAATCGGGCTTAAAATACCCCTTCCTTGCTTTCTTTTTATTTTGCCTTTCTTGTTCTTCCTTTACGACGATTCAACTTATAAAGCGGATATCCATCAATAGTATCTTCCGTTTTAACGATATCGAAGATAATGGAATGAGCTTTATAATCCATTCCAAAGCTGTCAAACAATGCTCTGGCATTTAAATAGTAGTAATTACCAGCCTTGTTGATTTTAAAAGCATCGTTAGTAATGTTGTCCTGAATAAGAATGTAAAGATCATCTCCAACTTTAGCATCCTCATTCATAGCGAATTTAACACTCTTGTGATTACTTAATTCTAAAATGTTAATTGCTGCAGCCGAAAAGTTCAGCTTTCCATTGCTTTGAATCGTACATTTCAGATTCGCTTCAAATTCTTTTGCATCTAAAAATTTTAGTTTCATGGGATTATTGTTAAAAGTTCGCGCAAATATACAAAACATTTATTTATATATTCAAAATTTTCTGCTCTTTTATATTAAAAAAATGTTAAATTTTTATAAACATAGTTTATTGTTCAGATTTCCAACATTTATTCATTTGCCTATTTTTGCTTAGTGATATTGAAAAACAGTTATTATTGTTTGACCATAATAAAATCATGGTTCTTGTTTAAACCTAAAACAAACAAGTTTTCAAACACAAAGAAAAAATGCATTGATTTAATAATCCCATTATTTTTTGCTTTGAGAGATTGCAAAATCAAAGAAAAGAATACAAAAAGATTAGCTTAATATTTAATAACCTTACCTGAGGCTATATTACTATCAGTCAACACTTTAACTATATAAATCCCTGGACTCACATCATACAAATCAATATTTGCCGTTGCTTCATATGTTGTATCGGATTTTTTCAAACAAACACCTTCCAGATTATAAATCTCAACATATACAATAGTTTGAGCTGAATCCGCCAATTCAATATTAACCCTGCCTTTTGTCGGGTTCGGGAAAATCCTGATCTTCTCTGATTCATCAAATAATTTATAACCCACTGAATTATCTGACTTTGCAACAAGCATGGAAGGCATGTATTCAATTGGTGCACAGAAAGTACTGTCAGTGGTAATGCTTACATGAAGTCCGCCGCCGTTTACAACAGTTGTTCCGGGCAACAAAACGACCATTTCACCTGCAATAAATTGTGCAAATCCACCGTCTTCAACTAAAAAAACTGAATTGCCACCTGCTACATAAATGCTATGAGTTGCATTAAAACATGCTTCGGAAGCGCTTCTTACAATGGTATCAGAAACGTATAAAATTTCGGGAATTGCAAATGGAGATATTCCGTTCCCATTAAGGTAAACAAGCATGCCCAGAGATATTTTGGTCATTTCGGCAGCATAATGCTTATTTGTACTTGAAACCAAATCATTAATGGTATGATAATAAGGGGTAAATTGATGTTCAATAAAAAACACGGCTTTATATCCTTGCTGATAAAACGGATAACTATCAGATTGTGTAATATACTGTGTGCTCTCCACAGCAGTCAACACAGTGAAATTCTCAATGATATTATTTGCCAAAGCGGTAAACCAATTTGAGTTTGAATATTTCTGAAGGCTTACTTTCCATTGTTCTACCGGCAATGTACAATAACTGACCATGTCATTATTAATCATGCAAATAATATTTTTCCCTGAGTTTTTACTTTTTTGAGCATAGTCCCGGCTTCCGTGCAATCCAAGTTCTTCAGCAGCAAATGTAATGAACTCAATGTTATAAGCGGGTTCATAATTATATTGCTTCATAATTCTGGCTATTTCAAATGTTGCAGCAACACCACTGGCATTATCATCAGCACCTGGTGCAACCAGGAAAGGGTTACCCGGGCTGGATATAATATCATCGTAATGAGCGCCAAGAATAAAAACCGAATCAGAGCCGCTATATCCATTGAGCCGACATATTACATTATATTGCCATGTTTGATAATTAACATTTGCATATTTTATGTTTAATGCAAACGAATCAAGAAAAACATTCTCATAACCCATTGACTGGAATTTTTCCATTATCCATTCAGCAATTATTTTTCGGTTCGGAGCCAAACAAAATCTGGTACCAAAATCTTCAAGTGACTGCATATAGGACTGAATACTGTCAGGGTTAACTTTTGTTGTATAATATGCTTAACTTTCGCAAGTTCGATAAATAATTGAAGATGAGATAAAAAGCAGCATATTTATTTTGCCATATTATTGAAATTCAATAACTTTGCTTTGTCAACCAAGCAAGATAAAATATGCTGCAGCGCA
>JBASHR010000104.1:0-2025 GCA_049654165.1 Bacteroidales bacterium | reverse complement strand
ATTTTTTGACTTAGGGTTTTCATAGTTCACTTTACACTACCGTGACTAAGGTAGTGTCAAGTCTGACACCCCTTTTTTCCTTCAAAACCTTTATTTATCTGGGGTTACATAGTTTTTTAATAAAAATAACAATGACCCCCTGTTTTCGAGTATAATTGGAGTTATCACACAACCAAATATTCCGAAAAGGACGGTCATTGTTATGAACTCAATTATACTCCATTTACTCACTATTATTCAATACCAATACAGACAAATCTGCTGGTTATTAAATTTTATCGCAAAATATATCCCCCTTAAGCAATGGGCTTTTGACGATTCCCATTCTCCAAAGTACCAAAAATTTAAGACCGATAAACTTCCTCTTATATTAAAATATCAGAAACAAGACTGGAACTTCCTTCTCCAGTACTATATGTGGCGTTATGGCAAGCCCATAAAACCTGTTCAGCGTCGTAATGGCAAGTCAATTCCTGAAGATACCATATGCCCTATTTGTAACGCTCCTCACCACTATATTTATGATAATAATGGTGGCAAAGGGCAATACCTTTGTAAAGTTTGTAATGCCTCTTTTTCTAATGGAAAACAACTTACTACACCCATTAAATTTAAGTGCCCTTACTGCTCACATACTCTTACTCCAAAGAAGAATCGTAAGCATTTCATCGTACATAAATGTACAAACCCTAAGTGTTCCTACTACCTTAATAATCTTAAAAAGGTTGATAAAGAGGATCTTAAAAACTATGGAAAGAATAAATACAAGCTCCATTACATCTACCGTGAATTCACTGTGGATTTCTTTCGCATGGATTTAGATTCACTACCCAAGAATGCATCTTCTCTTAGATTTACTAAGAACAATGCCTACATCATGTCGTTATGCCTTACGATGCATGTGAATCTCGGACTTTCTCTTAGGAAAACTTCTAGAGCCCTTAAGGATTTATATAATATCGATATCTCTCATACTATGGTTGCAAACTATGCTAGAACTGCAGCAACTGTTATTAAACCATTTGTTGATCATTATGATTACAAACCATCGAATACCATGGTAGCTGACGAGACTTATATCAAAGTCCGTGGTATCAAGGGTTATATCTGGTTTATCATGGATGCTGTGTCCCGTTCAATCCTTGGATATCAGGTTTCTGACAACCGAGGCGTCGGCCCATGTATTATGGCAATGAGGATGGCATTTCGTCACCTTAAGGAGCTTCCTAAGAACTTCCGCTTCATCGCTGATGGATACAGTGCTTATCCTCTTGCTGCTCAGCAATTCTTCCATCGTTTTGGTGATGCCTTTAAATTCGATATCACGCAGGTTATCGGTCTTACCAATGATGATGAAGTTTCTAAGGAATACCGGCCTTTCAAACAAATGGTAGAGAGACTGAACCGTACATTCAAAGCTTCCTACCGAGTCAGATGTGGTTACGATAATTATGATGGAGCGAACTATAACGTATCTCTCTGGGTAGCCTACTATAATTTCCTAAGACCACATAAGATCACTGGTTATAAAAAGCCACTAAATGAAGTTGATATGCTAGTAGGTGCTGACAACATGCCAGGTAAATGGCAACTCTTAATCTTCCTTGGTCAGCAAACCATTTTAAACATGCAAAAGCAACAAGCCAAAGACTCTATCTGTTCTTAGATTTAGAGCCAGAGGTAATATACCAGCCACCGAAATCTTGATTTCGGCTATGCCCTTGATAGCATGGCAAGGCAATGCTAAAATGCTGTGATGCAGACGGTAATAACTATCTGTTCCTGAGTTTCTTCGCCGTCGGTAATTCCTTCAGAGCATTGCTTTGTCATGCTGTCAAGGGTGGCGTTAGCTTCCAGTACACTATATTTTGCAATTTTCAAGGTTCTAAAAGAGCCACATTTTTTGACTTAGGGTTTTCATAGTTCACTTTACACTACCGTGACTAAGGTAGTGTCAAGTCTGACACCCCTTTTTTCCTTCAAAACCTTTATTTATCTGGGGTTACATAGTTTTTTAATAAAAAT
>JBASHR010000103.1:0-11948 GCA_049654165.1 Bacteroidales bacterium | reverse complement strand
GGCATAGAGTACCACACGTGTTATAAACATGTCGCCCCTACAGGGCTTAGAGATTGAATTTTTATGATTTTCTACCAATATATCGCCCTTACAGGGCTTCAAGTCCGGGCGCTGAGGCTCCCGAAGCGCCCTGTAAAAATCCTGACACTTTGGGAACCTTAGTTTCCGGTTTATGCGTTTCAATTCATAAAATTTTTCATTCTTCATTATTCATTATTAATTATTAATTGACGATAGTCCATTATTTGAGTGGTTCTTTTGAAAAAATAGTAACAAAAGCAGTTTTAAACGTTTTTGTGAAAATTTTATTAACATGTATTATATTGATAATCATCTAATTAAATATAAATTTTAAAATAAAGTATTGAAAAATTGATGTTTTTCTTGGGTTTAGACTTTTTTGGCTTATATTTGCAACGCAAAACCATGATAGCATAAAAAAACAGCCTATGATCAGAATTTACAAAAGCGCAATTCATATACAAGACTGCTGATTGTAAAAAGAAGTATTATACAATTCACAGAAACAGGGGGTTGCTGTGAGTTGTGTTTTTGTTTTTTACAAGCTTATATATTAAGTTAAGAATAAAAACAAAAACCGGCAAGATGCCAAAAAAATTAAAAAGAAACATATACATTACGAGAAGATTAATTAATAATAACAAAAAAGTATCAAATTATGAAAAAGAATTTTACTTACTACGTTTTTAGTTTGCTTGTTGTCTCTGCTTTGGGGCTTACAAAACTACAGGCACAGGTTAATATTTCTGCAGGGCAAACGATCCAGCAGGACTTTGATGGTATCGGAACATCTTTAACAGCTACGCTACCTATTGGATGGAAGATGAGTAATAGTAGTTCATTGAGGACAGTAACAGATTATGCCTCTGCTGGAACAGTAACTACTCAAAGAGCTGGAAATAATATGAGTAGCACCGCTTCATGGGGCTTGTATAATTTCGGAGCAGGAGATCCTGCAACCGCAGGTGATCGGGCCTTAGGAGGCTTATCTTCGAGTAATGCAAATAGTAAGAGTTTCAATATCTTTGTTAACTTGTACAATAGTGGAGCTGGTGATATAAATGATTTTACTATCTCCTATGATGTAGAGAAATACCGGGATGGAACCAATTCAGCCGGATTTAGTATCCAGATGTATTATTCAACGGATGGATCCATCTGGACTTCCGCCGGAAATGATTTTTTGACCAGTTTTGCCGGTGGTGATGCAAATAATAATGGATATGCCTCTGCACCGGGAGCTACTGTTTCGGTAAGTGGAAAGACTTTGAACGTATCTCTGGCTGCAAACAGCCATCTTTACCTCGCCTGGAACTACTCTGTCACCAGTGGAAGTACAACTACCAATGCCCAAGCTTTGGGGATTGATGATGTAAGCATCACAGCCAATGGAACTTCCCCTTGCTCAACCCCCACTCTAAGCGCTTCAATTACCCATGCTACTTTTGGCAATAACAATGGAGCCATTGACTTAACGGTTACAGGAGGTACAGCACCATTTACATATTCCTGGGTGGCTACGACTAGTAGTTGTATCCAAGATAGTGATTGTGCATATATGGGTAGCCATGGTTTTTGCGATGGTACTAATTGTAGAGGCGAGGATGAAGATCTCAGCAACCTTCCTCCAGGAACCTATGAAGTTACGGTAACTGCTTCGGGCTCAGGAAACTGTGTGGCTACAGCCACATACACCGTGGAAGAACTGAAGGTGAAGAATGAAAATCAAAATAAGTATTATTTCACTATTCAGGCTGCTGTTGATGATGCAGAGAATAATGATGTGATAAAAATACTGGCAGCAGAGCATACCGAGCCTACTCAGGTATTGATAGATAAAAACCTTACTATCAGAGGGCAGGGTATGGCTAATACCACTGTCTATCCTGGTAGTGATACAGATCCCGATAATATTAGCAGAGGATTCTTCAAGGTTGGTGAAGGGGCGGTAGTTACCTTCAGCGATTTCACCTTTGATGGTATGGCTTCTGGTGGTCGTTTGATTAAGGATGGCTTCTTGTTCAGAGGTAGTGGTGAGATGCACAAAATGCATGTTAAAAACATTTTCTTCTCGAAATATGAAGGATATGCTGTCAACGTAGGAAGTGATGATGAGGTAAATATTTATGATAGTAAATTTGAGAATATCCAAAGAGAAGCCGTATTATATTGGAAAGATGTTTTTGTTGGGAATAATGGTTCGGAATTTAAGCGCAATGAGGTAATAGGAAAAGGTCCCGGAGATTGGGTGGATTATGGAATTGAAGTAAGCGCCGGTTCTAAAGTAGCTATTGAAGATAATTATTTCCATGGTTTTACTGAGGATGGCACGTACAGTGATTACGGTGCAGCGGCAATTAATGCATCTACTTATTTTGGACCTGGTACCGAAGTGGTCATTAAGAACAATATCATTACTGATAATTTCTGGGGCATCGTCGTGGGGTTGGATGAAGGTGACAGGACTGTAGCCGATATCGATATGAATGACTTGTCCAATAATGTGTATTCTGTTGCAAGATGGAATGATGATGATTCACTATACTTAGGATGTAACTGGTATGGTACGCTGGATGTATCTTTGATTGACGCAGGATTTGATGATGATGGTACAAAGAATATTTTTTATTGCTCTGTACTGAATAGTGGCGGAGACGATGCCGACCAGATAGGCTTCCAGCCTACAGGCACATGTGTCGATAAGTACATTGTTGATGTTACACTATCAGGTGGACCCACCTATGTATTTTCCCATGGAAGCAGTATGAATCTAAAAATGGATTTTCAGAACCTGAATAATGTTGAGTACGAAGGAGATGTAGAAGTCAAGTTAACAATCAAGGATGAAGGTGGAGCTGTTCATATTTATGACAAAACAATGATTGGTGCAGATTGGCGCACTGACGGTTGGGAAATAGAATTGAATGACCCTGATTTGATTGGTTTGAATACCATTACAAAAGTAGAATGGACCATAGATGTCTGTGAATATCAGTTGACTAATGCTGCTGCTATTAAGGATTTAATTGGCACAAATACCCTTGCCGTAGCTGATGAACCTGGTTTGAAGCCTTCATTTAAGGTTCAAATTAAGAAGAAGCCTTAATGATCAGGAAAATATTACGGAATATTTTGTCTGTTATAGAAAGTTTATGATACCGGCTTTTATTTAAGCAACCGGAAAATAAAACTGAACGGCAGTCGAGTGGAAATTAAAAAGCTTGCTGCCGTTCATTCTTTTTATTAAAGAAGATTGCTGGATGATTTATGAGTATTAGTTTCATGGAGTAATTGTATTTAAGCTAAGTGCTTAACCCTGTGATAATTATTTAAAAATCCCGAAAAGGCTTCATGAGCATTATAAACATTTAACATTTACTTAACAAAAATAATGACTCACTATTGGTAGTTTTGTGAAAAATAGGTGTAACATTGTATAATAATTAAGGAATTGATACTGAAAACGGGGGTTTTATAATCTCATTCATTGATTCCCATTGATTTTTGTAAAATTAATAAGGAAATGTTTAGGCGTGTAACTGATTGGTTGTTAGGTGTTTAATCTGTTTTACTAAAATAAGCAAAAAAAATATTTTACTCAAAGCAGATTTTATTTGCATTGCAAGGTTTTTTGACCTATATTTGCGGTCTAAATATTTATTAACTAACACCATTGTGTATGATAAATCAGAACAGTACTCCGATTAACCTACGCTATATTAAGTGTAGTTGATACATTATTATAATTTTGTGTAAAGCTCTTTGTAATTGATAATATTTGGCTTAATTCAGTTTTTACCGTCATGCTTATATAAAAGCACATAAATATTGAGGAAATGAAAAAAAGTAAAATTTTATATTATTGATTTACAGAGTATTAAATAATAAAATTAGAAAAAACTTACAAAATAGAAATTTATTATTGCATCAAAAGGTTTTTTAGCATATATTTGCAGCTTAATTATTCATTAACTAATACCATGGCATATGATAAATCATTACCCCTTCCCAATCAAAATCCGCGATAGCTGATGATCAGCATATTAAGAAACAAAACTATCCTGTTTCCGGGTGTTTTGTAAGGCTCAAAGGCTTTTCATTATATTTTCATAAAAGCCAATTTTAAAAATCTATATATTCATCATTATTTTTTTAACAAGTAAATATTTTATTAACAAAATTTTAAAGAACATGAAAACAAAGTACTTAACAAAAAAGCTATCAAAAGCTGGAATCATTTTTTCAGTAGTTTTTATGATGCTGACCATGATTTCCGGAATTGCTTTGGCACAATGCCCTCTACCAACATATGATGGGAGTAAAATAGTTTGTGTAGGGGATGTTACCACTTATGTTGTTACAAATCCCGTTGCAGGTGCAACTTACAACTGGCAGATTTCTTCATTCTATGGAGTTATACTGAGTTCAGGTCTTTTACCGTCACCAGATAATCGTCCATATGTATCTGTTCGCTGGGATCACCCTGCCAGCGGATCTCAAGCCTGGGTAAGAGCCAGTTATACTACTTCTGGCCCTGGGGGATGTAATATAGTTGGAGCACAATATTTCGTTACTGTAAATCCTTTGCCTCAGTCTTACCAATTTCAATATGAGTTTAACAATTTTATTGGCGACAACAGTACAAATGCTTATTATTGCCATGAATCCACTGGGGTGACACTTTCGGTAATGGGATCAGATAATACTGTACCTTTTACTACGTATGAACTTAGAAGGGTTTCCGATGACTATATATTTACTACTATAGCTGGTACTGGTTCAAAAATAACCTTTACCAATGTTACTGTTGAACACCATACTTTAGATGCAGCAAGTTCAACAGAGTATTATGTGGTTGCGTACAATCCACAGTTGTGCAGGACTTCAATGATTGGAACTGTTACTGTTCACAAATTTGCCAAGGTGATTCCTGGAGTAATTGCTACAACAACACCTTCAAATATAGGTACATGCGAAAATATTGCACCTGTGTTTACTTCAACTACACCTGCATCCGGTGGGTATGAAGGATTTGATTACCAATGGCAAATTAATATAGATGGTGGCGGATGGAATGATATTCCTGGTGCAACAAGCACTACCTACACTCATTCTACTTTAATAGTTCCTGGTACTTATGAATTCAGAAGGGAAGTTGTTAATCAGTGCGCTACTGTTTACAGTAACATTATTAGCATTACTGTTAATCCTTTGCCAACTGCTGATGCAGGTAAAGATGCGCAAATTGGTGATTGTCCTGGGCAGTTATATAAGCTTGATGGTACGGGATCTGTTGGCGCAACATCATTAACTTATTCATGGTCTCCGGCTACGTTTTTGGATGATCCTTCAATTGCAACACCAACTTTTTCAGGTGCGCCGGCAGGATCATACACTTATACTCTAACAGTTAAAGATGATTACGGATGTACTGCAACTGATGTTGTAACTATTACTGTTATTGAAGGACCTACAGTGGAGTTTACACCTGTCAATAATATAGATTTGTGTATAGACACTGATTATACTTTGGAACCTGTAATTACTGCCGGTACTAGCCTTATTTATTCATGGACAGGAACAGGTATGAGTTATTTAGATAATACAGGCGTTGAATCACCTACATTTATTGCAACAGCTACAGGTACTTTCTCTTTAATATTGACAGTTACAGATCAGGCCGGTTGTAAGGCTTCCGATACCTTTACAATTAAGGTTCACGATAAGCCATTGGTTGATGCAGGAGAAGATCAGGAGGTATGTGGTCTGCAAGCAGGACTTGTGGGCACAGTTACAACCACAATTGCTTCTCCTACATACACTTGGACTGTGGACGGTCCGGGAACAGTTACATTCACAGCCGAAAATGACTTAATAACTGATGTTGAAGTATCAGCTTATGGTAAATATGAGTTCATGTTATCTGTTCAGGCACTTAATTGCGGAGTTGTGACAGATGTTGTTACAGTTGAATTTTTCGACACTCCAACTATTAATCCTGAAGCTGTGGAAGCTGTTGTATGTGGTAAAATAGCAAACCTTAAAGGTAACGTTGACAATTTTTACGGAACACCTGTTTATGAGTGGGAAAAGGTTGCTGGACCCGGAACTGTTACCTTCACAGCTAGTACTGCAGAAGACACCGGTGTTGAAGTATCAGTGTTTGGCACATATACATTTACATTAAAAGTTACAAATGCTCCTTGTGGCACTGTATCTGATGTTGTTACAGTTTCTTTCTATGGTACTCCTGAAGTATACTGTCCTGATAATGAAATTTCCTGCGAAACCGATGGCACTGTTATCATTTATGATATAGGTGGATATACTTTACCTGATGGTTTTGGAACTGCAACCGAAAGTTATACCTCTACTACAGGCGTTGTTACGTATGATGGCAACGAAATTACATTCGAAGGTGGTGTAGGGCAGCATGTTATTACTTACTGGGTTGAAAACGGACCGTGTGTAAATTCATGCACTTTTACTATATTCATTTATCCGGAATATGAAGGCGAAATAAAGGGTGATGAAATAGTATTCAGCGGTACTAAGACTGTTACCTATAGCATTGATCCTCAGGATATAACCGAGACGTTATTTGTTGATGGGTACTGGACTACCGTAGGTGATGTTGATGTTGACATGCCGAAAATTACATTTAATAATGTTAATATTGTCTCAGGGGCTGAGGCTGAAATAGAAATAGGATGCCCCGGTTTTGCATGCTTTGATTGGGAGATCATTGGTGATGGCGAGATAATCTTAAAATATGAAATAGGTGGTGTCGAAACTGATATTTACTCAGGTTCTGTTGTTGGTACTAAGACAGGTACATTATGCGAGTTATATATTGATGATGATTTTGCATTCGTCGGCTATACTGTCAGCGGTACTTTTACTGTAAACATTACCAATTTTAAATTTGAAACTGAGTCTCTGGTTCAATGGTATCTTGATGTTGAGAATGGTGATCCTGCTGTACATGTTATTGGACCGGATGATGATTATGCCATTGATATTGAAGTTGCATGGCCGTTTGTAGGTACGTATACCCTTACAGTTGAAGTAACAAGTTGTGCAGGTTGTGTATGGTCTGATACCAAGACTGTAACCGTAAAACCCAACCAGCTTGTTGGACAGCTTAAGTATTACAACGAAGCCGAAGGCCCGATGCCTTCCCCATTTGATATAACATTACCTTCTTTCTCTTTGCCTGTACATGGACATTTTATTGTAGCTTTACTTGATATATCTGATTATGATGATATTGAGGAATTTGTAGATGATGTGGAAGAGAATGGCTTTAATGTTATAGATGATCTTATAGTTGAATTTAAACCTGTAATGGAGTACTATAAGGATGAAGATCCGGGTAAACTGCATTATCACCCATTGCTTACAAAAGATGAATACTACGAGGCTGCTTTCGGCTTTGAAGAAAATCTGGATCCTGAGGGTACATATGTGGTTATTGTCTTTGAATCTTACTTTAATGAAGATGTTCATGAATTTGACACTTATTTCGATAATATTTATACATGGACGTGGAATAACTGGCCCGGTGCCTGGGTTGGAGGTGTAAATGCTACCGATGCTTTGCTTATCCAGCATATGACAGCACATTCACTCAATGGTTCAGGTCCTCAGCTTCCATTCAGAAGTGCGCATCCATATAATCCTTTTGACGCAAAAATTGCTGATGCAAATAATAATGGAGGTATTACCTCGCTCGATGCTCTGCTTGCTCAGCGCCGTGGTATGGGGCTCATTCCACAGTTCCTTAACGGAGCACTTAACTTTACCGTTGGCGGTATATTTGTTGATAAAGCTGATTTTAATACCAATAATATCTTTGGTAAAGGTAAGTTCCCTGAACTATATAAGAATTTAAATGATTATTTTGGCAACCCATATTATATAGGATACGATAATTCAATTGATTATCTTTATATTTCCTCTTTGTTTGAAAAAATGTCAGGCGAAAAATATCTGAATATCTATTACAATGCAGTAGGCGATATTAACTCATCGTTCTATCCTGTTTATGGCGGCTTCAAGGATGCAGGCATCACCCTCAGCACCGAAGGTGAACTCGTTGCCAATATTGGTGATGTGGTTGACATTCCGGTAAGCATGAATGATTTTGCCGAGCTTGGAGCTATTACCCTTGGTTTGAACTTTGATAATAGTCTTATTGAGGTTCTTGGTACCAATTATGATGAAGAATCAGCGTATTTCAGCAACGAAGATGGTCAGATCGTAGTAATGTGGGCTGATCGCAACGGAGTTACATTTGATAAGGGACAGCCAATACTTACCATTAAGGCCCGTATCCTTGGCAATATCACTCCGGATACTGAATTGCTGAGCCTGAATGAATATACTGAGCTTGCCAATGTTCAGGCTGACATTGTTTACAATGACCTTAAAACTATTGGCCTTAACACTACATTAAGAGCTTCGGCACTTACTGCTACCAACTATCCTAACCCCTTAACAAATCGTACCACTATCAGTTACAATTTACCTGAAGCAGGTGTTGTGAAGATTGTTCTTTATGATAAATTGGGTCAGGAAGTAGCTACCTTGTTAAATGCATACGAAAATTCAGGTTCACAAACCTATGATTTTAATCAGGAACTTGCCCCCGGAGTGTATCACTATCGTATAACACTCTTTGGAGAAAACGGCGACTATACCGTTACCAGAAGTATGATTGTCGTCCGCTAACATCCTTGTTTGGTAATATGTTGCGGGTTTGATCCCGCAACATATTATTAAAATTCATAAGATCATTGAAGCAACACTCGTTCAAAATAAAAATAAAAAATGTTAAAATCTTCACAAACCGGATATCTGCACAGGCACATAAGTGTTGACCAGTGTCATATTATCTGCTGTTCAGATGCCGGCGGTGGAAGATCAGTTGCTTTTCAATATACTCCTTATTATATATATGGCACTTCGCAAGCCGGCCTGAAGATTTTAAATAAAAAGGACGGATGCTGCACTCAAATGATTTTTAAAGGATAATTATGTTTAACGCTAAAGACACATCATATGAATAAGAAAATATTACTTTTAATCGTGGCTTTTATTTTGGCCATTAGTGGTGTGACAGCGCAAAAGGTTATGCTTTCGGCCTCACCCGATCCGGCTGCACCCGGTGCAGTGGATGTTACGGTGAGCATGTCGGATTTTACTGAAGATGCTGCTGCTGTTACACTATTTATTGACATTGATGCCAATTTGCTCACTTTAACAGGTTATCAGGCTCTTGCCGGTGCTGCCGGTGGGACTTTACTGGTGAATAGTGGTCCGGATGATGATTATGTTGTGATATCATGGACTAAACAAAGCGGAAATGATATCAACAAGGACTTTGCCAGACTTACTTTCAGCTATAAAGGCGGGTTCGATACCGAACTGAGTTTTATAAGTTATTGTGAGATTGCCGGCGTCAATGCCAATATAATTGCAAAACTGAATCCTCCTCCTGTTATTGGTACTTTTGAGGGAACCACAATACATGCTCAGAAATCGCCAGAGGCCGGAATAGTTAAGTTAGGATTTGATAAAGTTATTGCTGGCGAGATTGCTGAAGTAGAACTTAGCATACAGGGGTTTACCGATCCCGGAAAAGATGCTAGCGGAGTTGAGTTCAGAATTGGATTTAACCCGGAGCAGCTACTTTTTATGAATGCCATTGATAATATACTTGGTTTAATGGTAAGCGTTGACGAAGGTGTGGTTACACTTTCAAAGAACGGTTTGAACCCTGATAACTTTACTTCTGAAACTGTAGTTGCCAAACTTAGATTTACCTATCTGGGTGGCGGAAAGGCTGATCTTGAATTTCTGCCGGGTAGTTTTGTTGCAAATTTTATGACTGATTACCTTATAACAGGATTTGAAGACGGTTATATAGATAAAAAACCGGCGCCTGGCGGGAAATTGGTTATTGAAAAAGTGCTTTCTCCAGGAGCAACTTTAATGGAAAATCCCCCACCGCCTGTTGTAATGCCTGCTGTTGAACATGTTACTGTAACTGCCAGCGATTTCGATGGTTTTACCGTTGGAGATATGACCCTGAGGATTGCCTATGAAGGTCATCCCGATATGTTGCAATATCTTTATTATACACCCGGCACAATTACAGGCTGGAGCTTCTCTTATGAACCCGGTTTACTTACTTTTACAAAAGTAGATAACAATGGGTTTGTACCCGAAGGAGTTATTCTTAACTTATATTTCAATTATTTCTTTGTACCTGATGGAGTGAATACCGGTCAGGTTGATATTACCTTCAGACCCGGTACTTTATTGCAGGAACCTATGCTTGATTTCATACCGGTTGATCTTGAGGATGGATTTATTACTACATGTCAGCCTGCAACAGTTATTTGCCCTGATGATATCATTGTTCAGAATGATCCCGGACAATGCGGGGCTGAAGTTGAATTTGCTGCAACGGTTAGTGGTATGCCGGAACCAGAGGTTATATACCAGCTTAATGGTAATCCAATTACCTCACCATCTGTTTTTTCTGTAGGAACACATACAGTTGTGGTGATGGTGGAAAATTTCTGTGGAACTGATTCCTGCTCATTTACAGTAACAGTTGAAGATAAAGAAAAACCAGAGTTTGTCACAATTCCCGAAGATCTTACAGTGGAATGTGACGGTTCAGGAAATACTTCTGATCTGAATTATTGGCTGGCTAATGTAGCAGCTACAGATAATTGTGGAACTGTGACCATTACACATAATTTCACAGGACTCAGCGATGGATGTGGAGCAACCGGTTCAGCACTGGTTATCTGGACAGCTACTGATGCCTATGGAAACACAACAACAACATCGGCAACATTCACCATTGAAGATACTACTGCACCGGAATTTACTACTGTTCCTAAAGACCATACAGTGGAATGTGACGGGTTAGGTAACGCTGATGAATTAAATGCCTGGCTGGCTGATGTAGCAGCAGATGATGTTTGCGGCACTGTTACAATTACACATAATTTCACAGTACTCAGCAATGGATGCGGAGCAACCGGTTCAGCACTGGTAATCTGGACAGCTACTGATGCCTGTGGCAACACAACTACAACATCAGCGACCTTCACCATTGTAGATACTACTGCACCTGAATTTACTATTGTTCCTGAAGACCATACAGTGGAATGTGACGGTTTAGGTAATGGAGATGAATTGAATGCCTGGCTGGCTAATGTAGCTGCAGATGATGTTTGCGGCACTGTGACCATAACACATAATTTCACAGCCCTTAGCGATGGATGCGGAGCAACCGGCTCAGCACTGGTAATCTGGACTGCTACTGATGCCTGTGGAAACACAACCACAACATCGGCAACATTCACTATCGAAGATAAATCAGTGCCAACTCTTGTTGATCCTGATGAAACATGTGCGAGTCTGAACCAAGTTATTGGTGCTTGTCCTGCTGATCTTCTTGGATTTGATGCCAACTCGATTGCAAAGGATGTAGCCGACCTCTATCAGGATGTTTGTGGTGCGGTTAGCGCTACACTTATTAATACAGATATTTCAGATGATGATTGTGCACCTGTAGCCGTATATACTTTTAAGATAGAAGACGAATGTGGTAATTTTGTTACCTGTACCGTTACCTACACTATTGAAAGGCAGGATTTTGAAATGCCTGCAGACGATGGTAGTATTATTGAATGTGCTGAAGATCTGTTTGAACCGGTACTACCGGAAGTTCATGATTATTGTGGTGTTCTTATCGAAGATATTACGGGTCCGGAGATTGTAGGTGAAATACCAGAATGTGAGGGAACTGTAACTTTAGTATATACATATACTGATTGTGCCGGCTTTAGTCACGACTGGAAATATACATTTATCATAGAACGTTCCACAGCACCAGATCAGGT
>JBASHR010000102.1:0-17096 GCA_049654165.1 Bacteroidales bacterium | reverse complement strand
GCGCTGCAGCATATTTTATCTTGCTTGGTTGACAAAGCAAAGTTATTGAATTTCAATAATATGGCAAAATAAATATGCTGCTTTTTATCTCATCTTCAATTATTTATCGAACTTGCGAAAGTTAAGTAATTAAAATTAAAAACATAAATTAGCAGACTAAAAATAAATTAAATTCAAAGAGGTAAAAATGGCTAAACAAAATAAAGCAACGGAAGAGCCTTTGGAAAAACAACTATGGAAAGCTGCCGACAAACTCCGCAAAAACATTGATGCCGCCGAATACAAGCATATTGTTTTAGGTTTGATATTCCTGAAATATATCTCCGATGCTTTTGAAGAACTGTATGAACGGCTTAAACAGGAGGAAATTCACGGTGCAGATCCCGAAGATAAAGATGAGTATAAAGCCGAGAATGTATTCTTTGTTCCGCAGAATGCAAGATGGAGCTTTTTACAATCGAAGGCAAAGCAGCCTGAAATTGGGAAATTTGTTGACGACGCCATGGATATTATTGAAAAGGAGAACACTTCGCTGAAAGGGGTTTTACCTAAAGTATTTGCACGTCAGAATCTTGACCCTACAAGTCTGGGTGAGCTGATTGACCTGGTTGGGAATATTGCCCTTGGCGATGCTAAAGCAAGGAGTGCTGATATTCTCGGACATGTTTTTGAATATTTCCTGGGTGAGTTTGCCCTTGCCGAAGGTAAAAAAGGAGGACAGTTCTACACTCCAAGAAGCGTAGTGGAATTATTGGTTGAAATGCTGGAACCTTTTAAAGGACGGGTATTTGACCCTTGTTGCGGCAGTGGCGGCATGTTTGTTCATTCTGAGAAATTTGTTACCGAACACCAGGGTAAAGTAAACGATATTTCAATTTACGGACAGGAGAGCAACCAGACCACATGGCGGCTGGCTAAAATGAACCTTGCCATTCGGGGCATTGACAGTTCGCAGGTGAAATGGAACAACGAAGGCTCTTTTCTGAATGATGCACATAAAGATCTGAAAGCCGATTATATTATTGCCAATCCGCCGTTTAACGTCAGCGACTGGAGCGGTGATTTAATGCGAACCGACGGACGCTGGCAATATGGGGTGCCACCCGCCGGAAATGCAAACTTTGCATGGATACAGCATTTTATTTACCACCTGGCACCTAATGGACAGGCAGGAGTTGTTCTGGCAAAAGGAGCTTTAACATCCAAAACATCAGGCGAAGGAGAAATAAGAAAAGCTTTGATTGAAAATGGATTGATTGACTGTATTGTGAACCTGCCTGCCAAATTATTTTTGAATACTCAAATTCCCGCTGCATTGTGGTTTATGAGCCGTAACCGCACCGGTAATGACGGAAGGATTTCCGCCTCAAAATTCAGAGACCGCAGCAACGAAATACTTTTTATTGATGCCCGAAACTTAGGACATTTAATCAACCGAAGAACCCGTGAACTCTCGCAGGAAGATATTGAAAAAATTGCCGGCACATACCATAATTGGCGTAACCTTGACGGCAAGTATGAAGATATTGCGGGATTTTGTGCATCTGCTCCAATAAGCAAAGTGAGGGAATTGGACTATGTGCTTACGCCGGGCAGATATGTAGGTTTGCCCGATGAAGAGGATGATTTTGACTTTAACGAACGATTTACTGCTTTGAAGGCTGAGTTTGAAGAACAGCTGAAAGAAGAAGAACGATTGAATAAGGAGATTTTGGAGAATTTGAAGAAGATTAAAATTGATGAAGAATAATTCAAAATTACAAATTGTGATACCCAATAAGAAAAGAAGTGTCGAGCAATATTGGACAGTTCAAATAGGAAAAGACTTGAAGTTCCATTCTGGCACTTCAAATAATCATGGCGTAAGAAGAACCCTTCCATGCGCCTGTACGAAACAAGGTGTTGCAATGTTGTCAGTTGTCTTAAAAACAGATATTGCAGTAAAAGTAAGCATCCAAATTATGAATGCTTTTGTGCAAATGCGAAAGTTAATTGGACAGGAAACACTTCAACAATTGCGATTAAGCAATATTGAAAACAGACTACTTGAACACGATCAAAAGTTTGATAAGCTATTTACTGCACTAGAACAAAATGAATTACCTCAAAAAGGTCTTTTCTTCGATGGACAAGTGTTTGATGCTAATGTTTTTGTGATAAATATGTATTAAACAAAATGAAACAAAATAAAAAATGAGCGAGTGGAAGGAAGTTAAGATAGGAGATATTTCAGAAAGACTTACTTCTGGAGGTACTCCATCAACAAAAGTTGATGAATATTATAACGGTGATATTCCTTGGCTAAACACTAAAGAAGTTAATTTTAATAGAATTTGGAGAACAGAGAAATTAATTTCTGAAAAAGGTTTGCAAAATTCTTCAGCAAAATGGATAAAGGAAAACTCTGTAATAGTTGCAATGTATGGAGCAACAGCAGCAAAAGTTGCAATAAATAAAATTCCTCTAACAACAAATCAAGCTTGTTGCAATATCATTATTGATAATTCAAAAGCTAATTATGAGTTTATTTTTTATAGTATTTGGAATAAGTACGATGAGTTAGAAAATATTGCGGTTGGTGCTGCTCAACAAAATTTAAGTGTTGGAGTTGTTAAAGATTTTGATATAATGCTTCCTCCTCTCCCCGAGCAAAACGCCATTGCCTCCGTCCTCAGCAGTTTAGATAATAAAATAGACCTGCTGCACCGCCAGAATGCCACTCTGGAAAAAATGGCTGAAACGCTTTTCCGGCAGTGGTTTGTGGAGGAGGCGAAGGAGGAGTGGGAGGTTACTACAATAGGTAAACAATTAGTAACAGTGCTTGGAGGAACTCCATCTACTATAAAACCAGAATACTGGGATGGAGATATTCCATGGATAAACTCAGGAGAAATTAATAGGTTCAGAATTGATAGTCCTACTAGATATATTACAACACTTGGATTTGATAATTCAAGCACAAAATTACTCCCAAAGGGGACAACAGTGATAGCTATTACTGGAGCAACACTCGGTCAAATTAGTTTACTTGAAATAGACACTTGTGCTAATCAATCAGTAATAGGTATACTCCCAAATGATAGATTAGGTAAAGAGTTTGTTTTTTTCTGGGTAAAATACAAATTGCCTGATATTTTATTAAATGAAACAGGTGGAGCACAGCCTCATATAAATAAAAATGATGTAAATAAAGCTGAGCTTATATTACCACCAAATGAATTCTTAAAATCCAAAACCCCAATATTAGCTGATTATTTTATTAAAATTTCTAAAAACATCCAACAAATCCGCACCCTAACCCAAATGCGCGACATCCTATTGCCCAAATTGATGAATGGTGAATTGCGGGTAAATACCCCACCCCCATCATAACGTATTGTACTGGAACGTTTACGTTTACATATACGTATACGTACACGTTCCCGTATTTGTTCCCATATTTGTAGAGACGCGATTAATCGCGTCTCTACGGAACCGAACAGAACCGAACAAAACAAAACTGAACAGGACAGAATATGACAGGACGAAACGCAAAATGAAAATAAATACACAAATAACAAAACCTAAACAACCAACAAAATGAAAACATTTCAAAATAAATATCGAATCCCATCCACACGGGCACCATGGCACGGCTACGATGGCGGTATATATTTTGTTACCGTTTGTACCAACGGCATGGAACATTATTTTGGAACAATTGATGATGTGCCGCAAATGAATTTATCTGAAATCGGACGATATGCACATGAAATCTATAGCAGATGCAATGAATTTTATCCCTATGCGGAAATCCCGCTGTATGTGGTGATGCCGAATCATATTCATGCAGTAGTGTTTATTGATGCAAATGATGATGTTCTGACCCGTAGAGACGCGATTAATCGCGTCTCTACAACAGGGGAAACAGAAACATCGAATACGGGAAACGAAATAAAACAACCTGGTGGTATTACCGGCTGGCATAACCCCATGCTGAAAAAATCACTGGGCACTGTGATGCGCGGATTACATGCACGGATTACACGACATGCCAATAAAAATGGTATCCCGTTTGCCTGGCAGCGGCGATTTCACGACCGCATTGTACGCGATCAGGATGAATTGAACCGTATCGCCACCTATATTGAAAACAATGTTGCCAACTGGCATCTGGATAAATACTATGATGATAGAAAAGATGAATAAACTAAGCGAAAACAGCATTGAGCTGATGGCCATAGAACTGCTGGAGCAGCTAGGCTACGAATATATCTACGCTCCTGAAATTGCGCCATCCCCCTCCGAAGCAGGGGTACCCGAAGGGCGGGGAGGTCAGGATATACGTAGCAGTTACGAGCAGGTACTTTTGTTGAATCGCTTGCAAAATGCTGTAAATAGAATCAACCATGGTATTCCTGCCGATGTGCTGGCAGGCGCAATCAAGGAGATACAACGCATTTCCTCTCCTGAGCTGGTAACTAACAACGAAACCTTTCATCGTTTATTAACTGAGGGCATTCCTGTTTCAAAACGTGTGGATGGAGACGACAGAGGCGACAGGGTTTGGCTGATAGATTTTAAAGATCCGTATAATAATGATTTTGTGGTAGCCAATCAATTCACGGTTCAGGAAAGTAAAGACGGAACATCTACTGTGTCAATAAAGCGCCCTGATATTATCCTGTTTGTAAATGGTATTCCTCTTGTAGTTTTTGAACTGAAAAATGCAGCAGACGAAAATACCACCATACATTCTGCCTTTAAACAGATAGAAACTTACAAAGCCCTTATCCCCGGACTTTTCACATATAATGGTTTTGTGGTTATATCCGATGGTCTTGAAGCCAGGGCAGGTTCAATCTCTGCCGGTTACACCCGTTTCATGGCATGGAAAACATCAGACGGACGCACCGAAGCTTCGCATTTGGTAAGCCAGTTAGAAACCCTGATCCGGGGAATGCTTAACAAGGAAACCCTTATTGACATAATACGGCATTTCATTGTTTTTGAAAAATCGAAAAAAGAAGATGTTGAAACAGGTATCACAACAATTACCACTGTTAAGAAATTGGCAGCCTATCATCAATACTACGCTGTGAACCGTGCCGTTGAATCAACGCTTCGCGCCATCGCTCCCAAAGCTCCTCCTCAGGAAGGGTGGCAGACAAAGTCTGACGGAATCGTCAAAAGAGCCAGTAAAAGCTATTTTCAGCTTCCGTTTAATCCGGACCTTAAAGAAAAAGCACAAAAACTCAGAGAAGCAGATAATTTATCTGAAATAATTTTTTGGAATCAGATAAAAAACAAACAATTCAAAGGATATGATTTTGAATGGCAAAAGATAATTGGAAACTATATTGTAGATTTTTATTGCGGTAATTGTCAGGTTGTTATTGAAATTGATAGTAACAGTCATGATAACAAGGCAGAATATGACGCAAACAGGGACGCGTACCTGCAGTCATTGGGATTGACTGTGATCCATATTCCTGAGACTGATATTGTGTTCAAACTTGGAATGGTAATGGAAATGCTTTATAACCATCCGGCTCTGTCGGATTCCCCGGTGGAAGAGATGAATCTGGTGATGGAATCTCCTGAAAGCTATGGAGTTCCAGGGGTAAAAAGCCAGCCCGCCGGCGACAGAAAAGGTGGTGTTGTGTGGCACACACAAGGCAGTGGAAAATCATTATCAATGGTTTTTTATACAGGAAAAATAGTTTTGGCACTTGACAATCCAACCATCCTTGTAATTACTGACCGTAATGACCTTGATGATCAGCTATTTGACACCTTCGCAGCATCAAAACAGCTTTTAAGACAAGAACCGGTTCAGGCAGAAAACAGAAACCATCTTAAGGAATTATTAAAAGTGGTTTCAGGTGGTGTTGTGTTCGCAACGGTACAGAAATTCCAGCCCGAAGAAGGTAATGTTTACGAATTACTTTCTGACAGAAGCAATATTGTGGTAATAGCTGACGAAGCACACAGAACTCAGTATGGTTTTAAAGCTAAAACCATTGATGCCAAAGATGAAAGAGGGAATATAACCGGTAAAAAAATAGTTTATGGTTTTGCCAAATATATGCGCGATGCCTTACCCAATGCCACATATCTTGGTTTTACGGGAACACCCATTGAAAGTACAGACATAAACACACCGGCAGTTTTTGGGAATTATGTGGATATTTATGATATAGCCCAGGCAGTTGAAGACGGAGCTACAGTTCGCATTTTTTACGAAAGCCGTCTGGCAAAGGTAAATCTTAGTGAAGAAGGTAAAAAATTGGTTGAAGAACTGGATGATGAACTGGAACAAGAAGATGAACAATCGCCGGTCTTTACATCCCAACAAAAAGCAAAAGCTAGATGGGCACAGCTTGAAGCCCTGGTAGGCAGTGAAAACAGGATAAAGAATATAGCCAAAGACATAATTGAACATTTTAGCCAGCGTCAGGAGGTATTTGAAGGCAAAGGGATGATCGTTACTATGAGCCGCAGAATTGCAGCCGACTTATATCAGGCGGTTATTGACCTAAAACCCGAATGGCATTCAAATGACTTGAATAAAGGAGCTATAAAAGTAGTAATGACTTCTGCTTCTTCTGATGGACCGGAGATTGCAAAACATCACACCACTAAAGAACAAAGAAGAATACTTGCCGAACGAATGAAAAATCCTGATGATGAACTGCAGTTGGTTATAGTTCGGGATATGTGGCTTACAGGTTTTGACGTGCCATGTCTGCACACCCTTTATATTGATAAGCCAATGAAAGGACACAACCTGATGCAGGCTATTGCAAGGGTTAACCGTGTTTATAAAGATAAACCCGGAGGTTTGATAGTTGATTATCTGGGTATCGCTTCCGATTTGAAAAAAGCGCTGGCATTTTATTCTGATTCAGGCGGCAAAGGCGATCCCACTATTCTGCAAGAGCAGGCAGTTCAATTGATGCTGGAAAAAATGGAAATAGTTTCTCAAATGTATCATGGCTTTGAATACGAAACCTATTTTGAAGCCGGCACCTCAAAGAAATTATCCATGATACTTGCAGCCGAAGAACACATTTTAGGGTTGGAAGAAGGAAAGAAAAGGTATATCAACGAAGTAACAGCATTATCAAAAGCTTTTGCAATTGCCGTTCCGCATAAGCAGGCAATGGATGCAAAAGATGAGATTTCGTTCTTCCAGGCAGTCAAAGCAAGGCTTGCCAAGTTTGACGAAACAGGTTCAGGAAAAACCGATCATCAAATTGAAACCACTATCAGGCAAGTTATTGACCAGGCTCTGATCTCTGAACAGGTTATTGATGTTTTTGATGCAGCAGGTATAAAAAAACCTGATATTTCAATCCTTTCCGAAGAGTTTTTACTGGAACTTAAAGGAATGGAGCATAAAAACATTGCATTGGAAGTTTTGAAAAAACTTTTGAATGATGAAATAAGATCCAGAGCTAAAAAGAACCTTGTAAAGAGCAGAAAATTTTTAGAAATGCTCGAAAACTCAATAAAGAAATATCATAACAAAATTCTAACGGCAGCAGAAGTAATTGAAGAACTCATCAGTCTCAGCAAGGACATTATTGAAACTGACAATGAAGCCCGGCGAATGGGTCTGACAGATTTCGAATATGCCTTTTATACGGCTGTTGCCAACAACGACAGCGCAAGAGAACTTATGCAGCAGGATAAATTGAGAGAACTGGCAGTTGTTCTTACGGAAACCATCAGAAAAAATGCAACAATTGACTGGACAATCAAAGAGAGTGTAAAAGCCAGGCTGAAAGTTGCTGTTAAGAGAATATTAAGGAAATACGGCTACCCTCCCGATATGCAAATGCTGGCAACGGAAACAGTTTTAAAACAGGCTGAACTCATAGCAAGTGAAATAACATCATAGAAAACCCAAACCCTATCAAGTACCTGTTGACTTAACCCTTGTATTTTAGCCATTTCCATAATTCGGCGTAGTCAACTTTTTTGCCATACATCAATATTCCGGTACGATAAATTTTTGCTGCCAGCCATGTGGTACCCAGAAAGCCAAGTATCAGCAACAATACCGATAATCCCAGATCGAAATACGGAACCCCGAAAGGAATACGTATCATCATGATCACTGGTGAGGTAAGCGGAATAATTGACAACCAGAAAGATATGGGTCCATTGGGTTCATTTATAACATATTGTGCCATTACAATGGCTATAATAAGAGGAATGGTAATAGGAAGCATAAATTGCTGTGAATCAGTTTCATTATCAACCGCACCTCCTATTGCAGCAAACAAGGCAGCATAAAGCAGATAACCGCCAAGAAAATAGAACAGAAATGAAAAGATGATAGCTGAAAAATTAATTGAGCGTATCCCTTCGGCTACCTGTGCCATAATAGATTCGTCAATCTGAAGTGTTTCTTCCATTGATTGATTGGCATCGGTGATTCTGGTATTGCTTATCATCTTGTTTTCAGTTTCCGAAGTTCTGAACTTTTCAGGAAATGCGGTCTGAAATCCTACAACAATCATGAGAGTAAGTACAACCCATAATAAAAACTGAGTAAGCCCAACCAGCCCTATTCCTACAATTTTACCCATCATAAGCTGAAATGGCTTTACTGACGAAACAATCACCTCAACAATACGGCTGGTTTTCTCTTCGATAACACCACGCATTACCAGACTTCCAAACATGAAAACAAACATATAAATAAGTAGTGCCGAAACAAATCCCAGTATTGTAGCCACTTCTGAAAATTTCTTCTCTTCCTTTCCGCCTTCATGCAGCTTGATAGTTATCAGGTTAACACTGCTTTTTATTGATCGCATTATGTCAGGGTCAATACCTGATGCTGCAAGTTTCAGACTTTCAACCTCACGCCGCATACTGCTGTTAATATGCGATTTCATAACCATGGTAGGCTGCTTGTCGAAGTATAGGAAAGCCGATGATGGCACGCTTACTTCAGTCATTGGGATATACAGCAGGGCATCGTCTCCGCTGTGTGGGAAAATAGCCTTAGCCTGTTCTATATCAAGGTCAAGGGGTTTGAAAATAAGTTCTTTGGTATTTTCGAACCTGTGAATAAACAATCCGGTTTCATCAACTACCTGTATGGTTTTTACCTCTCCGCCCATCTGCGCCAGATACACAGGCACAATAAACAAAGCAGCCATCAGTACAGGTCCAAGGATAGTCATTACTATAAACGACTTTTTCTTAACCCTTGTCAGATATTCACGTTGTATGATAAGTGAAATTTTATTCATAATCCGGGGCGCTTAAAGGTTATTGGCAATCTGGTTCATACTCTCATTTCCTGAAGCCTCATTCACTTTTCTGATAAAAATATCATTCATTGAGGGCAGCAGCTCACGATACTCGTGGATTTCAACATGTTGTATCAGGTTCTGAAGCAACTCGTTTGAGTGTGTGCGAGGCGGTACTTTTATCTTTAAACGTGTAAGAGACCCTTCTTCAGCTTTTTCAATCACCCTGTATTCGGGTTTCAGGACATCGTTAATTTCCCCATTCAGTGAATTACAAATTACTTCGTAAATATTGTCTTTATACTGTTGTTTTATATCCTTAACTCCTCCGTCAAGGATTTTTTCAGCTTTGTTGATCAATGCTATATCATCGCAAAGCTCTTCAACTGACGACATGTTATGTGTACTGAAAATAATTGTAGCTCCTTTGTCGCACAAGTTCAGTATTTCTTCTTTCAGAATGTTCACGTTTATAGGGTCAAACCCGCTGAAAGGCTCATCGAATATCAGTAACTGAGGTTCGTGGATAACAGTAACAATAAACTGAACTTTTTGCTGCATACCTTTCGACAGCTCTTCTACCTTTTTATCCCACCACGCCTGGATATCCATTCTTTCGAACCATTTTTTAAGACGTATCAAAGCTTCATGTCTGCTAAGTCCTTTAAGCTGTGCAAGATAAAGAGCCTGCTCACCGACTTTCATCTTTTTATAAAGTCCGCGTTCTTCGGGCAGATAGCCAATTTCTGCAGTATGTTTTGGGATGAGGCGCTCGCCGGCAAAGAATAATTTGCCCTCGTCAGGAGCAGTTATCTGGTTAATAATGCGTATCAGTGTTGTTTTTCCGGCTCCGTTAGGTCCTAGCAAACCAAATATCCTTTGTTTATTAACGCTGATACTTACTTTGTTCAATGCCAAATGATTGGCAAATTGTTTTTTAATGTCCTGAGCTATAAAAAGTTCCATTAATGAGAGTTTATTTGTGCAACTTTATGTTGTCAAAGTAATTTGCATCAGGTTAATAATTAGAAATACTCTCTCATGCGCTCATAAAAATTCTTTTCCTTACCTGACAGCTTGGGTTGAAAATTTGATGATTCCTTAAGTTTTTCCAGGATTTCCTTTTCTGATTTCGTAAGGTTTTCCGGAGTCCACACATTTATACTTACCAGTAAATCGCCGCGTCCATGATTTTCAAGTGAGGGCAATCCTTTTCCTTTCAAACGCAATACCTTGCCTGACTGTGTACCCGGTTCTATACGGATACGGGCACGCCCTTCAAGGGTAGGCACCTCAAGGCTAAGGCCCAGAGCTGCTTCAGGAAAACTTATATAGTGTTCGTATAATAAATTGCTGCCATCCCTTACCAGATGCGGATGTTTTTGTTCTTCGATAAGAATGATCAGGTCACCGGGAATTCCGCCCCTGGCTGCTGCATTACCTTTTCCGCTCATTGATAATTGCATGCCTTCTGCAACTCCCGCAGGGATATTAACCGTGATAATCTCTTCGCCCTTAACAACGCCGTTGCCGGAACAGACAGGACATTTATCGCTGATGATACGTCCTTCGCCGCCGCAAGTCGGGCAGGTACTTGTTGTTTGCATCTGGCCCAGGAACGTACTTGTAACACGTGTTACATGTCCGGTACCATGACAGGTAGAGCAGGTATTAAAAGAGCTTCCGCCGCGGGCTCCACTGCCACTACATTCATTACAGCTTACATATTTCTGAACCTTTATCTTTTTCTCAACACCTTTTGCAATCTCTTCAAGGGTCAGTTTTACCTTTACCCTAAGGTTAGTGCCTCGTTTAACATTACGGCGCTGAGATTGTCTGCCCCTGAAATCGCCAAATCCGCTAAATCCTCCAAAGCCAAAAGCATTTTCAAAAATATCGCCAAACTGACTGAATATATCTTCCATGCTCATTCCAGCACCACTGAATCCACCTCCCATGTTCTTAAGCCCGTCATGCCCGAATTTGTCGTATTTAGCACGCTTTTCAGGGTTGCTCAATACTTCATAGGCTTCAGCAGCTTCCTTGAATTTTTCTTCTGCCTCCTTGTCGCCGGGATTTTTATCAGGATGATATTTCAATGCACACTGACGATAAGCCTTTTTTATTGCTGTTTCATCAGCATTGCGATCAACACCCAATACTGTATAATAATCTCTTTTAGCCACGGTTTATTTATGGTTATTTTTTTCTTTTTTTGTTATCAGTTATTCAATTTTAAAATCCAATAATTACTCATTTTACGAACCCACCACCACTTTTGCAAAACGAATTACCTTGCCGTTAAGTTTATATCCTTTCTGAATCACATCTATTATCTTTTGTTCACCCTCAGGGTCATCGCCCGGGATATGACTTACTGCTTCATGGAAATCGGTATCAAAGACCTGATCTTTTGCCTGTATCTCTTCAACACCTTTTTGTGAAAGAACTTTTAGCAACTTATTGTAAATAAGTGCTATACCTTCGGTAAAAGCATTTTCAGCGCCGGCATCGGTTATGTTTTTCAAAGCTCTGTCAAAATCATCAAGTACCGGAAGCAAGTCAATTATCACATCCTCAGATGCCGTTTTGCTTAATTCAATCTTTTCTTTAATCGTACGCTTGCGATAGTTATCAAACTCGGCATGCAGCCTTAAATTGGTATCTTTCAGTTCTTCTATCTGCCTGCGTAACTTCTGTTCCAGTTCATTTATTTTTTCTTCTCCGTTATCAGTGATTTCATCCTCAACAGCCTCCATCTGTGGTTGTTTTACTTCTTCCTGCTGTTTACCATCAGTCTTTTTTTCTGACATTTCCTTTTCGATATTTTTTGATTTCTTCATAATTATATCGTTGTATTTCTTTTAGTTTCCAATAAATGATTGTTCTGTAAAGAAAAATAGTACCACCAAAAGGTGGCTTTTTATTGTTATCAAATCGCCTGCCAGTGCTTAATCTGCGCCAAAATGTCATAAATCAGCGTTTTTTTTAAGCATTATTCTGAATACAGGCTTTGGAATTTAGAATCTGTAAATCTCTGCTCCCAGTTCTCTGAGCCTTTTGTCAATATTCTGGTAACCCCTGTCAATCTGATCAATGTTTTCAATTATGCTTGTTCCTTTTGCCGATAATGCTGCAATAAGCAATGCCACTCCTGCCCTGATATCGGGAGATACCATGCGCACCCCTCTCAGCGGGATCTGACGGTTCAAACCTATTACCGTTGCCCTGTGGGGATCACAAAGTATGATCTGTGCGCCCATATCAATTAGTTTATCAACAAAGAACAAGCGGCTTTCAAACATTTTCTGATGTATCAGAACCGTACCTCTTGCCTGTGTGGCAGTAACCAGTGCAATGCTTATGAGGTCAGGAGTAAATCCTGGCCAGGGAGCATCTGCAATGGTCATTATCGAACCATCCATGAAGGTTTCTACCTCATAATATTCCTGAGCAGGAATATGAATATTGCCACCTGACAGGTCCATCTTTATTCCAAGACGTCCAAACACTTCAGGAATTATTCCCAGTTCCCTGTGATCAACATTTTTAATTGTAATATCTGACTGGGTCATTGCTGCCAATCCTATGAAGCTTCCTACTTCAATCATATCGGGCTGCATGGTATGATTACAACCTCTTAATGTCTCAACTCCTTCAATAGTAAGCAGATTAGATCCTACCCCGCTTATCCTTGCACCCATGCAGTTCAGCATACGGCAAAGCTGAACAATGTAAGGTTCGCAGGCTGCATTGAAAATAGTTGTTTTACCCGATGCCATAACTGCCGCCATAATAATATTGGCTGTACCGGTAACTGAAGCTTCGTCAAGCAGCATATATGCACCTTGCAGTTTGGGTGCCATTACATGGTAAGCTTTCAGATCGGGGTCAAAGCTAAATTTTGCGCCAAGGTTTCTGAAACCAATAAAATGAGTGTCAAGCCTTCTACGTCCTATTTTATCTCCTCCCGGCTGAGGGATATATGCTTCACCAAAACGAGCCAACAAAGGACCCATTATCATAACCGAGCCACGCAGACTTGCAACTTTTTTCCTGAACTCCTTTTTTTTAAGTACTTCTATATCAATATCATCAGCCTGAAAAGTATAGGTTTGCTGGTCAAGTTTCTGGATTCGAACACCCAGATTGCCAAGCACTTCTATAAGTTTATTTACATCAAGAATATCAGGGATATTGTGAATTGTGACTTTTTCAGGGGTTAGCAAAACTGCGCATAATATCTGTAATGCTTCATTTTTAGCACCCTGCGGTGTGATTTCACCTTTTAAATGGCATCCGCCTTTAATTTCAAATGAGCTCATTAGTTGAATTGCTTTTTTCTACCTCTGTTTTTCGATTGCGATTTACCGTTGAATTTCTTTTTACGCTGACGAGCCAGAATATCGCTGGTTTCAGTAAGACGGGCGGTATCGCTGAGTTTAAGTTTCGAATCCGAAAGAAGTGAAAGATGATCAGAAATTATTTCATCAGTTACTGAATCGCGGTTCCAGCTTAAATATGATTTTTTTAGATAATTGGCTATAGCTCTGGTAAGATTCTCCTTTTCCGGTCCTTCTTCAAGTTCTGTAACTTTTTCGATAATACGGATTATATTTTTCCCATAATGCTTTAGTTCAATATTTTCCTGAGTATAGGGCATGGGAGATGGTTTTTTTTCAAGCATTTCCTTCGAAGGCTTTGGAAATGGTGAATCAACATCTAACTGAAAATCAGTAATTATATACAGATGATCCCAAAGTTTCTGACGTGCATCAGGAGTGTCCTTAACTTCGGGATGTAGAACTCCCATTATTTGTACAAGAGTCTTTGCCATGCGGCTGCGTTTTTCACGATCGTCAATGGTTAACAGATGCATAGCCATTTTCTGAATATTTCTGCCGTATTCAGGTACGACTAATTTTGATCGTTGCGTGTTGTATTCCATAAAAAAGTTTAAAGGATTATTACTGGAAATCATGTATGCGCTGATGGAGATTTTAGGATTTTATAACTGAAGCCATACATTCGGCTGCAAAGTTAACAAATCTCTTTGAATTCAAACAAATACATATTTCTGTGTTCTGATTTAAAAGTGTTCTTTCTGCTTCAAACCTGCCAATACAGCCTTGTCTCGATAAGAAAGAAACTATTTGATGATCCTGAGTTTTGCAAACTTCAGCAAAAGTTGTTTCTGCCCTATGTTAGGGAAAAATATTGTTGCTTTCCGGTTCGAACCAATACCCTCAAGACTTATTACTTTACCCCGCCCAAAATGATCATGTTCTATTTCCATGCCGGTTTGAAGTTCACTGAAATCATTACTTAATGCACCCTGATTTCCTGCCATACGCTCAGCTTGCCTCAACGGCTTTATTTTTCGGTTCGCAGGTAAAGAAACCGGAAACTGAGTATTATCACTGGAAATATGATGGTGTTCGGTCATTTTAAAATGCCTTCCCCCTCGTAATGATGGCTTTTCAATAAATTTCTCATCAATTTCATCAATAAAACGACTTGGTTCACAGGCTAAAAGATCGCCCCAGCGGTAGCGATTTTCAGCATAGGAAAGAAAAAGCCTTTCGCGTGCACGTGTTACTGCAACATAGAACAAACGCCGCTCCTCTTCAAGGTCGGCACGTGAGGATTGTGACTGAAACGACGGAAAAAGATTTTCTTCCAGCCCTACCACAAAAACATAGGGAAACTCCAAGCCTTTAGCCTGATGCATAGTCATCAGAGAAACCTTATCCCTGTCATCCTTATCGTCTTCATTGTCGGCATCGGTAAGCAAGGCAATATCAAGCATGAAATCGTCAAGCGAGGCTTTCTTAGTATTTCCATCTTCCAGAGGCAGTTCAGGGGTTTTTTCTGTGAACTCCCGGATGGCATTGAGCAATTCTTCAATATTATCTAAACGGGCTACTCCTTCCAGAGTTTTATCTTCACTCAGCTCCCGTATTATCCCGGATGAAACAGCAATATGCTTGGCAAGATCGTAGGCATTGCGTGTTTTCAACTGAACCGAGAAACTACGGATCATAGTGGTAAAATCACGTATCCTCTGAATCGTTCCCTGGCTCAGGGCACTTCTGAGCAAATCCATGTCGTCAGTAACTTCCCAGATACTTTTGTTGTTTTCACCTGCCAGAGCAATCAGCTTTTCAACACTTGTTTTTCCAATACCTCTTGCCGGATAATTCACAATTCTGAGAAAAGCCTCTTCGTCGTTATAATTGATACATAAACGGAAATAAGCCAGCAAGTCTTTGATTTCCTTGCGTTTATAAAATGATAATCCCCCAAAAATACGATATGGTATATTCAGCTTGCGCAGCGCTTCCTCCATTGCCCTCGACTGGGCATTGGTACGGTACAGGACAGCAAAAGCACTGTTGGGCAGATGCTGATTCATTTTATTCTCAAAAATTGCTGCCGCCACCATATTGCCTTCCTCGTTTTCAGATTGCGCCCTGAAGATCCTTATTTTATAACCCTCTTCATTTTCAGTCCATATCTCTTTAAAAATCTGTTCCTTATTATTTTTGATAATAGAGTTGGCTGCATCTACAATGGTTTTTGTTGAGCGATAGTTTTGTTCGAGCTTAAAAATTTTGTGATCGGGATAGTCATATTTGAAATTCAGAATATTTTTAATATTTGCCCCTCTGAATCCATAAATACTCTGAGCATCGTCGCCTACAACACAAATATTTTCGTTATTGGCAGCCAGCTTTTTAATAATCTGATACTGAGCGTAATTTGTATCCTGATATTCGTCAACAAGGATGTATTTGAACCTTTGCTGATATTTATACAGTGCATCAGGAAAGTCGCGAAGAATGATATAGGTATTAAAAAGCAAATCGTCGAAATCCATTGCTGAAGCTTTGAAACATCGTTGCTGATATATCATGAAGATACGGGCAGTTTCAGGTTTTTGAGCCATCTTGTCGCTATTGACAAGCTCCTCATTATCAATATATTCCTGAGCCGAGATAAGATTCGACTTACATATTGAAATTCTGCCAAGCAAGTAATTGGGTTGGTAAACTTTTGGATCGAGATTTAACTCCTTAACTATGTTTTTCAACAGATTTTTTGAATCATCGGTATCATAAATTGTGAAATTTGAGGGATAACCGAGCCTATGTCCCTCAACTCTCAACAAACGAGCGAAAATAGAATGAAATGTACCCATCCACACATTACGTGCATCAGCACCAACGAGCTGTACTATCCTCTCTTTCATTTCCCGTGCAGCTTTATTGGTAAAGGTCAAGGCAAGAATATTAAAGGGATCTGTATCTTTTTTTATCAGCCAGGCAACCTTATAAGTCAGCACCCTGGTTTTCCCTGACCCTGCTCCTGCAATCACCATGCTGGCACCTTCGGTATCCATGACAGCTTCCCGTTGTGCTTTGTTCAAACCATCGAATAGTTTATCCACAATATTCCTTTCTCTTAAAACAGCAAAATTAGCTTATTTATGCCAGAACACAGTGGCGAAAATGTAATTTCCGGGTGAGGATTTATTAACAATACTATGTTCCAAAAACTTCTATTGATCTTTCTGTATAATAAAACACAATTAATTAACCACCCCTCCTCCAATAATCAAACGTTTAATCTCACTTTGTATGTTTTCCTGCTCCACCCGAAAAATCTGTGATTTATTTTTTGTTTAAGACTCATTTTCTGGACTTTTATATTATTTTTCACTGTTGTCCGGTAAAAATTTGAAAAGAGCCAGGCCATGACAGCCCGGCTTCCTTTTCTTAGTAGTTTTGCTTCGTTAAAATCCAACTACAATGAGCAAAACTACATTTTTTTTCGGTCAATCTG
>JBASHR010000101.1:0-20768 GCA_049654165.1 Bacteroidales bacterium | reverse complement strand
CAGATTGACCGAAAAAAAATGTAGTTTTGCTCATTGTAGTTGGATTTTAACGAAGCAAAACTACTAAGAAAAGGAAGCCGGGCTGTCATGGCCTGGCTCTTTTCAAATTTTTACCGGACAACAGTGTTTCAAAAATACAATAATTTATTTATAAAACCTCAAAAGAACTTTTTTTAATACTTTTTGGATAGGTAAGGCGAGATTTCTGTTGTTCACCTACTACCTACCCTCAAAAAACCAAAGGAGCATATTATTCATCAACAAGATTGATTTTGATTGAGGGGGGGGGAGAATCCTGTGAACTAAACTGACAATCAAGCAACAACTTTGATAAAAGCATGAAGTTCGGGGTTTACATATCAGCCTATCTGACACAAAACTGACTATTGCCCTGTATTTTTGTATCTACATCCCGATTATTTCATATCTGATTTTGCCATCTTTACTTTTGATAGTTAATATAATTTTAGATTCATTCGGGATCTTTGTAAGCCGTATTATCTTTTCATTTGTAAATTGTGTGTATTTGACCTTGTTTTCACTTACTGAGGCATTGTGAGAGATAGGCTCGTCTTTACTTTTTTTAAAATAGGAATTTTTAATTTCGAATACACCCAGTCCTTTTTCCCTGTTAGCAATAAATAGTTTATCATTGAACAGAATGAAATCAGTAAAATTTTCTTTCTGTTTATACTCTGATGAGATAACGAAACTCTTTACCAGGTCGAGGTCGGCATAAATTGTAATATGCTCGTGCATGTATCCATGATTCATAGTCGTTGATCTTATCCCTAGATATTCAGGCGTAATCCTACATTGATATATATCTTCATAACTACTGTTTGACTTCAGTTTCCTGAAATGCAGAAATTCAAGTTTACCTACCGAATTCAAACTATAAAACAATACATATCGAGGAATTATAATGTTGTCAATGGCTATTAACATGCTATCATTAACAACCAGATCATCAACCGCTTTTCCCTTAATGGTAATTTCCTGCGGAATTTCAAGCTGATACCATTTTTGACTTTGTACATGATACTGAACAAGAATCTCTTTTCCCATTTTCCCACCGATGAATAAGTTGTCATCGTTCAATAAAATAGTTTTTGGCTTAATATCGTAAGGAATAGAAAGTTTAAATTCTTTTGAAGTCTTGATTTCATAGAGTGTAACAGCTTTTTTTGCTGTGTCGAGAATTGCCACTCGTTCTTTCTGGTCAGTCGTAAAGACAGATTTCCGGGTGATGGGGAAAATGATCTTTTCAACAATCTTGTTATCTTCAAATGTATTCAGCGAGATTTCTTCTTTATTCTTCAATAACAAAAAATAATTACCTTCTTTTAATCCGTTTTGTCCAGATGTTGTCATAATGATCAATGAAAATAAAAATTACACACTTATAGGGATACTACCGCCAAATATACAACATTCGCAAATACTGCAATTGAAGCAGTTTACTCAATATTGTGATAAGATGGATGTTATTTATTGTCTATCATTTTTTATATCAGAACAGCTTCTTTTAAGATGGATTTAATAATATGACCTGGCAAATTTCTCTTTTTCTTTATTTCATTTTTACTTTGAATCAGGATATCTGATCTGATCCCATCCTTAAGGAGTTCCTTTCTGATATTTGTTTTAATTGGTAATTTCTCTTTGGGAGATAAATCAATAGAAGTCAATACCAGGATATCATAATCACTTTCAGTAGTAGCATCCTCTCTAGCACGTGAACCAAATAAAAATACTTCTGCATTAGGCAAGTGCTTGCATGCTGTTTCTTTAATAAGTTTTAATATCTTACTGTTTGTATCCATTTAGTACAAAGAAATCAACGAGTGATGATCTTCATTCTATTTCGGTTTGCATTTCTCACAAGGGTTCAATTCACGTTCCAAATATACAACATTCGCAAATACATGGTATAATACTCATGTGGTTTTCACTAATAAGATTACTTTTGATTGAGAGGGGATGTGAGGATTATTACCGTTCCGATAGCTATTAGAATCAATTTAAGAAGTTTCCCCGCCATTTTTCCACCACGTAATAGCGCCGGAGGTAAACCGCTTGTTATCGCCAGTTTTTATTTCTTTTTGTTATTAATGGTGTCAAAATTAATGAGATTAGCACTGCTGAAATTCCATTTACAATTAAATTTCCGTATTGTTTGATGTCAAGTCCGCTAAAAAGTCTAATTGCAATTATTATCAACGTTATTCCTGCAAAAATTGCCCAGTATTTCGAATTTACCTTTTCGTTTTCTGTTTCGCTTGCTGGTAGTTTGAAAACAGCAAAGGCAATTACAAGTCCGCCAATGATTGTGCTTGAATGTTGCAATATCTTAAAAACCGGAACTTGTATGTTAAATAAATCAACGGTATTTATTAATGCCGGAATTGTCTGCACAAAGTAACCGTGTTTGTGTGTATAACTGTCCCAAAGTATGTGGGAACTCGCACCTATAATAACTGAGATTGCAACTACAAACCAGTTTTTCTTAAAATGTCCGTTCCAGTCAAATTGTCTAAACACTGAAAATCTGGATTTAAAGAATGTGGGTAAGTTGTCAAACAGCTTATTGCGAACAATATCGTGAAAAACAAAAGCAAGTAAAATCCCCAACGGCAGGTCAAACCAAAAAAGTCCGTCAAGTGTATGGCTGTAGTTACTTTTGATTCGCATTCGTAAAAAATATTCAAAGTCCGGTGTCAGACTTCCAATTACAAGTCCAGTTATAGAAAACCACTTTTTTGGAAAGTATGTTAGCGGTAAAACTATCGCCGGATGTGAGAAAGTAAATGGCATATTTTATCTGTTAGTATTGGAACTGTCGTTTTAATATTGGCTATAACGTTCCGTGGTTTTGGTTTCGTGCAATCAAAAGGGCAACATTCACCCTGCGAGCCAACGGCATACCCAATATACGCAAATTTCTCAAACGGACAAATCACCATGCCCGAAGTCAAATCGCTCTTGTAAACAGTTGTTTTTATCTTAGTAGGGATTCAATTTCTTGTTTTAATTTCGGTAGGTGCCTGACTTTTGTGGCTGGCTTTATAAGCAAATTTATTTAAATAACTCTTTTAAATCCTTAAAAAGGACTTTTGATTTTTATCAATGCTTTCCGGATGGGCGAGGGTAGATTTATGTTATGAGACCTGCTGCCTTCCCTTAAAAAATCAAAGGAGGGTGTTCTAAATAAAATCGCTTTCGGCTAATACCATTGGCAGGCTGGCATTTCAACCAATTATCCCTGCCAGTTTTGTAAATACAATTCGTATTACTTGTTAAAAGCTTCTACACCTGAATCAAGGAATTGAATAAACTGATCAACATTGGTATTGAAGCTGTATGGCTTTGCCAGTTGTTTTTCGGCATGATCAAGCAATACATAATATGGCTGGGAGTTCACACCATAACGTTTAGCCTGAAAATCACTCCATTTATTACCAATATTCCTGATCCGCTTACCGCTGAATTCCGAAACATATTGTTTTTCCTTAGGGATCTCAGTACGATCGTCAATATAAAGTGATATTATCACGTAATTATCATGCAATCGCTGAATGACCTGCGGGTCGCTCCATACCGCTGCTTCCATCTTTTTGCAGTTGGCACAGCCATGACCGGTAAAATCAAGAAAAACAGGCTTGCCGGCCTTTTTGGCATATTCCATCCCTTCTTCATAGTCAAGGAATTTTATCAGTCCCGAAATACCTTCTTTGGTCTGATAGGCAGATAATTCCTGGTTATTGTCAGAACCCTGAACGAATGCCACACTTTGTGCCGGACGGTTTAAATTGAACGACTGAGTAGTAATAGAAGGAGCAAAAGAGCTTATTGATTTTAACGGAGCACCCCATAAACCCGGGATCATATAAATAACAAAAGCAAATGAAATGATTGCCAGAAATGTACGTGACACCGAGATATAGGGTAAATCGTCATCATGAGCGAATTTAAGCTTCCCGAGAAGATAAAATCCAAGCATTGAGAATATCACTATCCAGATTGCAATAAAAACATCACGACTCATCAGACCCCATTGTGCAACAGAATCGGCTACCATTAAAAACTTAAGTGAAAAAGCAAGTAACAGAAAAGCAAGCACAACTTTCACTGAATTCAGCCAGCCGCCAGATTTTGGCATATTTCCAAGCATTGACGGAAAAACAGCCAGCAAGGTAAAAGGAATTGCAAGGGCTACTGAAAATCCGGTCATACCGATAATAGGCGATAATTTATTACCCGATACTGCTGCTTCAACAAGTAAAGTACCAATAATAGGACCGGTACATGAAAACGATACCAGCACAAGTACCAGCGCCATAAGGAACACACCTATGAATCCTCCAGTTTTTTCGGCTTTATTGTCAATAGCTGTAGTCCAGCTTGAAGGTAACTGAAGTTCGAAAGCTCCAAAAAACGCCGCTGCAAAAACAATAAGCAACAGGAAGAAGAAAATATTGAAATAGGGACTGGTAGAAAGCTGGTTCAGGCCATCAGAGCCAAATATCATTGATACACCGGTACCCAAAGCAACATAAATGATCACTATTGAAATACCATAAATAAGGGCATCAGTCCTTCCTTTTGCTTTATTGCTGGTGTTGCGTATAAAATAACTCACGGTCATAGGTATCATCGGGAATACGCAAGGGGTAACCAATGCAAGAAGTCCTCCAAGCAAGCCTGCAATAAAAATGTACCAAAGGCCTGTTTTTGCTTTTGGAGTGGCTTCATCCAGGTCGCTTGTTATAATGGTATCTTCATCTGCTGGTATCTCCTCAGCTAATTCTGACTGTTCAATACTGCTATCAGTTTCACTTTCTTCAGCAACTTTTTCTTCAACAGGTGTTTTTTCAGGCTCTGATGTAAGGGCAACAGAGGCTTTTTCCTTAAAAGCCGGCACCGTTATTTCAAAATCAACTGAAGTGGGAGGAAGACATGAAGTATTATCACAGCACATAAACTCAAGGTATCCGGTAACTTTAAAGGCATCACCTGATGCAGGTATCACTTTTTGTGTGAATTCGGTTTTACCTTTAAAATATTTGAGTTCCATATTAAAAATCTTATCGAACTTTTTAATAGGCTGTATTTCAATTACTTTACCTTTAAGTTCAAAGGCAGCGCTTTCATCAAAATTAAAATTGGTAGCAACAGGCCCACCTTCCGGTAAATCCTGTGAATACAAATACCAGCCATCTTCAATAGTTGCAGTAAAAATTATGTTTGCTTCGTTAGCAGAAATACGTTTGGCAGCAAATGACCACTTAACAGGTTCAATAATCTGAGCTGCCAAAGGCAGTGAAAAAACTGCCAGCAGAATTAGTAATGATAAGCGTTTCATAATTAATTTCATGTTTTATAAAATTTTTTGCAAAAATAGAATTTAATTAAATGCCTGACGAAATTTTAAACTTCGTATCATTAATGGCACATTATGGCAGAAAAGCATATCATGCTTACTTACTGCCATTTATGGTAATAACAAAGGCTGTTTGTGTAGTTGACTTTATTCTGTTCTGATCAGCGATCCTGTACCCTATTATCCAAACAATATGATCGTGAGCATCGGTAAGCAGCCAGGTTCTCTCTTTATCAGCTATTGAGAATTTATTGGCAGTAAAAAAATCACTGATCTTCATTTGCCCTTTCATACCGAAGGGTTTTATTCTGTCGCCCTGTTTCCATTTACGGATCTTTAAAGGAAATACCAGTGTGTCAAAATCAAGGAATGCTTTGTTTGGATCGGCAATAACCTGAAAATCAGTATTCATTCTCTGAATTTGAAATTCCAGATGCAAGGGTGCAAAAATTTCTGCCATTCCCTCTTCAATAATGAATTCCGAATCACTTATCCCGGTTTCTGACAATGACTGCAAAATAAACACCTCCCGGTCTTTAACAAGCCTGTGAGAAGAGCTGTAAAAGGTTTTACCGGGCTGAGCATCAACTGACTGAAATATAAATTGTGCCTGATCAGTGGTAAAACCATATTCTTTAAGGATCTCGTAAAGCAAAAGACCAGGGAAACCGGTTTGGATGAGTTTTGTAATTGACAATTCCAGACCCGCATCATGCTGAGTAATGATTTCACTCTTCAGCTTATTTATTTCGTTACGAAAAAAAGATTCCGTTTCAGTTAAAAGTTTAAGATTCCCGGCCATTATTTTACGAAACAAAGGCTGCAGCTCATCAAAAACAGGGATCAACTGATGGCGGATGCGATTTCTCAGATAATCGTTGCTGATATTACTGGAATCTTCACGAAAACAAAGATTATGATTTTTTACATATTCTTCAATAGTGCTGAGCGGTGTATCAATAAGTGGTCTTATAAAAATACCGCTTTTAGCAGCAATACCTTTAAGTCCGCCAATACCCGTACCACGCAGTAGATTTATGAAAAACGTTTCTATCTGATCATCAAGATGATGTGCTGTAGCAACAAAATCCCATTCATATTGTGCTGCGATTTCTTCAAACCACCTGTAACGCAGTGATCGGGCAGCCATCTGAATGGATATGCCTTGCTGTTTTGCATGATCTTCTGTATTGAAATGCCTGCAATAAAACGGCAGACAATATTTTTCCGCCAGTGCCTTTACAAAAGCTTCATCACCGTCAGATTCTTCTCCCCGCAGATTAAAATTCACATGAGCTATTCCGGTTTTAATACCTGAATTAACAAACATATGCAGCAATGCCACCGAATCCAGGCCTCCGCTTACAGCAACCAACACAGCAGATGAAGCCGGAATTCCCATTTTCCTGAAAGCACCGGCTATCAGATTCTCATCTTCATTATTATATTTTTGTTTGGGATTGCGCATCAGCCTGTTTATTTGAATTTATCAGGATCACAATAATGAATTTGCAAATATACTGTGTTTATAAATGTTAAAATTCTTTGATCTGCTGATAATCAACATCCAAATAGTTAAAAACGGTAACAATCTGCTTCCAGGGCAGCAAAAGACCATGAAAAGATTAATGTATCTGCTAATGAATAAATCATTACCTGTCATCCTAAAATTCTGCTTTTTTGATCAGTTTCTTTTAACTAATTGATTTTTAGGCATATTAGTTCATTTTCCTACTTAATTTCATATCTATTAAATTATTTACGATTAAGAATTTTTTGTAATAAAAAATTATGTACTTTTGCACCGCCAAGAATTCAGAGTATTTTGTGGTTTAAACTAATGAAAATCAATTATATACTCTAACATGTTTTTTATTTATTAATCAAAACAATTATTTTATGCGAAAATTGGCTTTGCTTTTTTGTTTCATTCTGGGTATTGCGAGCCTGAATCTTTATGGTCAGGAACTCAATATCACAGGAAAAGTTACCAGCCAGGATGACGGATTAGGTGTTCCCGGCGTAACTGTATGGATAAAAGGCACCACTGTTGGTACTACAACCGATATTGATGGAAATTATTCTATCCGTGCCAGACAGGGTCAGGTGCTTAGTTTCTCATTCGTAGGAATGGTAACCCAGGAAATTACAGTTGGCACTTCCAATGTAATTAATGTAAGTCTTGTGTCCGAATCATTCGGACTTGAAGAAATTGTGGTTACTGCTCTTGGTATTAAAAGAGAGAAAAAATCTCTGGGTTATGCCTTGCAGGATGTACAGGGCAGCGAACTTGCCGAGTCACGGGAAACAAATATCGGTAATGCTCTTACCGGTAAAGTAGCCGGACTTCAGGTTGTGCGTTCAAGCAATGGTCCTGCAGGTTCTTCAAAAATCATTCTCAGAGGTCAAAGCTCACTTACCGGCGACAACCAGCCATTGATTGTAGTTGACGGGCAGCCCCTCAATAACTTCACAGGCCGTGATAATAATGACTACTGGAATCCTTCGCTCGATATGGGTAGCGGTATTGCCGACCTTAACCCTGATGATATCGAAAGTATATCAGTACTTAAAGGAGCTTCTGCTGCTGCACTTTACGGATCACGCGCTGGTAACGGTGTTATTCTTATCACTACCAAAAAAGGTGTCAGCAAACCTGGTCTTGGAATTACCTTCTCCACCACTTTTGGCACTGAATCAGCTCTTTCACATCCTAAAATGCAGGATAAATTCGGTCAGGGAAACAGTGGAGTTTTTGACAATATGTCAAATTATAGCTGGGGACCGGAAATAACCGGACAAACCATTACCAATTGGAACGGAAAAGATGAAAAACTTGCTGCACACGATAACGTTGGTAACTTTTTCGACAGAGGAACCTCACAGAATCATATCTTGTCATTCCAGCAGGAATTTGATAATTCATCAATTTATACTTCATTTTCGCGCAGCGATGATAAAAGTATAATTCCTGGTGCTGAACTTATTAAAACCAATCTTACCACCCGTGCATTTTCAAATTTCGGAGCTAATAAAAACTGGTCAATTGATGGTAAAGTTCAGTATATGAGAGCAGAAGCAAGAAACAGACCTTTGCTCGGACATAACTATCAAAATCCATTTTATACTATGTACCTGCTGCCCCGCAGCCTTAATATCACTGATTTTGAAAGCAGAACCAAAGAAGACGGAAAAATGTTGTGGTACGGCGGAAGCAGCCAGATCAATCCTTACTGGACTGCAAAATATGCTAACAACACTGATATCCGCGACCGCTTCCTGCTTTATGCTTCATTGAAACATAATTTTAATGACTGGCTTACCGGTGAAATCAATGCCGGATCAGACATCTATACTACCAATACCGAAGGTAAACGTTATGCCGGAAGCCCAATTCAGCCCAATGGTAATTTCAATATGGGTAAAGAAACTTTCTATGAAAATAACTTCAGCACTCTTTTCATTGCAAGAAAAGATAATATTTTCTCAAAAGTGGGCGGAAGTGCTTCAATTGGTGGTAACATCATGGATCAGCAGTTCTCATCAATCAGCAGTAATTCAGGTGAGCTTGTAGTTCCAAATCTTTTTGCCCTTAATAATGGTGTAACCAAACCATCTGTTTCAGAAGGTTTTTATCAGAAACGTATCCTCTCAGCTTACGGAACCCTGCAGTTTAACTGGGATGGTTATGTATTCCTTGACGGAACCCTGCGTAACGACTGGTCATCAACCCTGAGCAAGGATAACCGTTCATTTATGTATCCTTCAGTAAGTGCATCATGGGTGATTACCGATATGCTCGAAAAACTTGATAAGAACATGCCTGCATGGCTGACATTTGCACGTGTACGTGCTTCGCTGGCTCAGGTTGGTAACTCACTGAATCCTTACGAACTATATAATACTTATAGCATTGGTAACGACCCTCTTGGTAATACCACAGCAACAACAGGAAACGTATTGCTTGATCCGAATGTTAAGAGTGAGCTGATCTCTTCAAAAGAACTTGGTGCTGATGTTCGTTTCTTCAACAACAGACTCGGATTGGATTTCACCTGGTATAAATCAAATGCTACCAATCAGTTGATCAATCTTCCTATGGACCCCCTTAGCGGATATAATTTCAAAAAGATCAACGCAGGAGATATACAGAACAAAGGATTTGAATTCATGGCCAATGCCAAAGTTCTGGAAAACTACAATGATTTTAACTGGACAGTACAGTTCAACTATTCAAGGAATAAAAACACCATTGAAAAACTTACTGATGACGTTGAGATATACAACCTTGGCGGATTTGACAATATGAGGATTGTTGCTGAAGTAGGTAAGGATTATGGTGTAATCTATGGCACCAGCTATCTCAGGGTAGAAGACAAAGAAAGCCCGTTCTACGGACAGATGTTACTTGATGCTAATGGTTATCCTCAGGTAAACAATACTCCGGTGGCTTTTGGCAGCCAGCAGCCCAGCGCTATGATGGGTATCACCAATTCATTCTTTTATAAAGGAATTGGCCTGAGTTTTATGTTCGACGGTCGTTTTGGAGGTTACATTTTCTCACAAACCAATCAGTCAATGCAGTTTTACGGAACAGCCGAAATCACTGCTCCTGATGGTAAAAGACCCGATGTGGTTGTGGATGGTGTGATTAAAAATGCTGACGGCACATACAGTAAAAACGATAAATCAATTACTCAGGAACAGTACTGGCGTACTATTGCCGGAACCGGTAACCTTGGTATTACTGAAGCCAATATTTATGATGCTACCAACGTAAGATTAAGATATATTAATCTGAGTTATGATCTGCCACGCAGTCTTCTGGCAAATCTTCCCATCCAGAATGTAAAAATAGGCGCTATAATGAATAATGTATGGCTTATTAAGAGCAATCTGAACGGGGTAGATCCTGAATCGGTATACGCTACCGGAACCAATGCTCTTGGTTTTGAGAACGCAGCACCACCGTCAAACAGGACTTTCTTGTTCAATTTAAGTGTATCATTTTAAAAACAAAGGAATATGAAACGATTAATAGTATTATCCATTTTATTGATTGCCGGCAGTTTGGTATTTACATCGTGTGAAAAGGATTTCCTTGATGTAAACGTAAACCCCAAAGCCGCAAGCATTGATCAGGTTCAGGTTGAATATTTCATTAATAATTCAATCACCGGAGCCCAGATGGACCCCCACGTTGCAGAACGTGCTTTTATACTGTACTGGAAAAATGCAGCCCGCTTTGACCGTACCAATGGTGCAATATCATTTGGTGCTTACGATGATGGCTGGAGTTCAGACTACTACAGCTATTTGTCAGGATGGATCAAGGATGCTACCAGCGCAATTACAGTTGCTGAAGGAAAAATCAAAAATGGTACAGAAGCTCCCTACACCTTTAATATGATGCAGGTTGCACGTATCTGGCGCGTATATCTTATGAGTGAATTTGCTGATAATTTCGGACCCATGCCTATTGATGGCTTCAAAGGTATTAATCCTGAATTTAAAAATCTGAAAACAGTTTATGAATTCATGTTAAGCGAACTTAAGGATGCCGTTTCAAAAATTGATGTGAATATAACTTCACCCGATGCAGCAAAATATGATAAAGCCTATGGTTTTAACTATGCCAAATGGAAGAAATATGGTAATTCAATGCGTATGAGACTTGCAATGCGTCTTTCAGAAGTTGAGCCTGCCTATGCAAAAGCTCAGTTCGAAGAAGCTGTTGCAGGAAGTGATGTGATACTTGAATGGAATGAAACTTTTAAAGTTGCTGAAAGAGATGGCTGGGATCCTTTGACGCCGGTTATGTCAAGAGAATGGAACTCACAAATGCTGTCAGTAACAATGCGTAACCTTTTTGTTGGTCTTGGAGGAGTTAGTTCAAACGATCTGCTTCCTGACGATATTCATTCTTATATCAAACCTGAAAACTATCTTGGTATCAGATATGAAAATCATATCGCAACCAAAACCAATGATCCTGCAGCCGGATTCTGGCTCGACGGAGTTCCTGCAAAAATAGACCCAAGGGCTTATAAGACCCATATCCTTCCCGGATGGTTTGATAACCCTGACTTCTCATATTTTCCAACATATACCAACGATGCAAAAACTGTAGTACGTAACCTTTTCAAACTCGACAGCGATGAAGTTCTTGTTGCAATTAACGGTTCATTTACTTACAATGCTTCACCACTTGGTATGTGGGGGCCTAAAGGTCCTAAAAATCAGGTTTCTACTTATATAGGAACTATGCCTCGTATGACACAAAAATTCAGAAGCCCCGGCGAACGTATATTCTTTGCTCCATGGGAAACTTATTTCCTGATCGCAGAAGCTTCACTCAGAGGCTGGGCAACCCCCATTACTGCTAAGGTAGCTTATGAAAAAGGTATTGAATCCAGTTTCAGATATTTTGGTGTTGAGAGCTTCCTCGGACAATATCTTGCTTCTGAGAATTATAATAATGTCGGAACCTCGGTTAAATGGGATCATACTGCAGAAGCACCTGCTACTGTTAGCAAATCCTATATCAATGGTTATACACAGGAACAAGGTACTTACACATATACCTATCCGAAAAACACCATTTATAAAAATGGTTCAGTAAATAACGATCAGCTAACCAAGATTATCACCCAGAAATATCTGGCACAGAATCCCTGGTTACCTCTCGAAGCCTGGAATGATCACCGCAGACTCGGATTGCCCTTCCTGGAAAATCCTGCTATTGAATTGCCGATCACCACTCTTCCCGACCTTACAGAAGCTAATTACATGCAGAATTCTATTAAGAATTTCCCTCAAAGGTTGAAATATCCTTCAGGTCTGGAAAACAGCAACCCGCAGGGATATCAGCAGGCAGTTGGATTCCTGAACGGACCTGACGCTGTTCTAACCCCGCTGTGGTGGGCAAAACAAAATTAATAGCTAAAATAGGAATATAATAATATTGCTTATTATTCTAAGAAATCGCTAAAGCAGGGCTGGTTTTTATCAGCCCTGCTTTTTTATCCCCAAAAGACTACAAAACATTGTTATGGCAGGATAAAAATTTTACCGGATTTCATAATAAATCAACCTTTTTATACTTATTCATTAGCTGAAGGAAAATTTAATTTAATTTTGTAAAACTTAAAAACAACTACTTATAATCTAACTCAAGGTCTATCAATCAGATAATACTAATATGACACACTGGCTAGATGAAATAGAAAGAAAAAATAAAAGATCTCAACGTCGTTCAATGAGCTCCCAGAAAATGGTACATGAAAAGAAAAGCCTTATTAAAGCAAACTATGAAAAAAACAAGGAAACTTATGATAGTTTCATTGAAATAATGTTCAATCTATCGGAACGCGTTAATAACCTGCCTGAAGAATACCGTGAACCTTTCAGGAAAATTAGCGCTGTTTCAAAAAAATCAAAACTGGATAATCATCTTAATTTTTTCTATACCAGCAGAAGAAAACAGAAATCTAATTTTCTATTATCGCTGTTTGTTAAGCCCACACAATTAAAAAATGTCCGGACTTTTTATATTTATGTCTCCAAACATGAAGATTTTGTGAATTTTGAATTAAAGGAGAATTTTCTCGTACGCCGACGTATAGTTGTTAAAGAAGAAAGTAAAAAATCAAAAAATAGAAAAGATAGAAGATCGAAAGACCGTTTACATGTTATTTATCATTACCCCATGAGCAGGCTGAATAAAGAAACTGCTCTGGAAATCATTGACTGGCTTGCCTTTAAAAATTCTCTGCAAGCACTTAAATTCTATAATGATTTTCCGGATGAAGAAAAACAATTTTTCTAAAAGACTTTATCCGGCCTTTATTTTTGATAATTAGAGAATAAAAGCTTTTGAACTATACGACTTGTATTTACAAACGTAAATATCGGCGGTTAAAATATTCAGAACAATTGAGCATAGTGATAATTGGTCAATTATATTTTTTCAACCGGTATTATTTTTCATCTTCCTTTATAACTTCGGCTTTATAACCAAGTTTTTCAATGGCTTTAACAAGCTTATCCTCAGTGGTACGATTGTTACGGTATTCAATCGTTACAATTTTAGTACTTACATCAGCACTAATATCTGTTACTCCTTTTTCGAAAGTCATATAATCAATGATTTTCTTTTTACAGCTTTCGCAATCCATATTGGTTTGTATGTTTACTTTCGTTTTGGTTGAAGGTTTCTGAGCCAAAACATAACCGGCTGTAAACAAAATCACAATAACAGCCAGCAGTATTCTGTAAATTAATTGCATGTTTTTCATTTTTATAAGGTTTTAAAATTGCCAATAAATTTGTCAGTTAAACAAATTAAAGTGCCGGAGAGCCTTATTCAAACTCTCCAACACTTCAACCTTCTGTATTATAATGTAACTCTAAGTCCGGCATATATTTTTCTGCCTAAAACCGGTCCCCATACCATTGAAGAATCAAAATACTCGCCAAAAGGATCATCAGCCGCAACAACCGGGTCTTTTTGAACAAAGTTTGTAAGATTTTCAACACCGGCATAAATACTCCATTTTCTGAAGAATTTGCTTACCTGAGCATTAATAATGGTGTAGGCAGGTGAATTCTCAGGGCGCTGGTATTTTTCAGGATTGGCTTTTGTATCCGGTAATCTGGCATCACCATTGAACTGAGAGGTAAAATCAAACTGCCATTTGCGCAGATTGGTTGCATACGATAGATTTATCAGACCCTTATAGCGATTTACCAAAGGCTGACGAACCAGTTGTTCCTGCTGGGTTACCTTAACATCGTTCCAGCGGTATGCCAGAACAACATCAAAGTTTTTAAGAACCTCCCACATCATTTCAACCTGAAAACTATTTGAATATGCTTCTCCATTAAGATTATAAATATGGATTTCAGTGGTCTTTTGATCCATATCAACGATAAGCTGGTCTTTAAAGCTTGTTCTGTAAAACTCTCCGTTAATGCTCATAACACGACCGTCAATAGTGAAATTACGTGTTATATTCAATCCATAATTTACTGCCTTTTCCATTTTTGGATCTTCCAGTGAAATAATCCTGCGCGAAGTGGCAAGTAAGTGATTATTCTCAGCTATGATGCGTGCGCTGCGATAACCCATTCCAGCAGAAGCTCTTACTATGGTATTGGTATCAATTTCGTATCTGAGATGAAGACGTGGTGTCCAGAAAAATCCAAATGTATTGTGATGGTCAAGCCTTAAACCTGCAATAGCCGAAAACTTCTCAAAATTATTATATGTGTATTGAAAAAACATACCAGGCACTATTTCGCGGGGACCAAAGATGCTGTCGTTGAGCTTCTCACTGAAATTATCGTACATTATACTTGCTCCAGTAGTATAGGTATGAGCCGTATTTCCGATGTACGACTGAAATAAAAGGTTTGAATAAATACTCTGCTGGGTTCCCTTATATATATTCTTTCCAAACATAGCATCGCGGTCATGGTAGTTTAAATCGGTAATCCAGCCAATACTGGTGGCAGCCCTGTCATGCGACATCCAGCCAATTTTTGAAAAAGCTTCCGCATGCCTGGTCTTAACATTGATCAAATACGGATTACCCGGATTTAAAGCATTCTCAGGAATACCAAGCATTTGTCCCCCTTGCCTGTTTTCGTACAAACCATTGACCCCAAACCTCATTTCCCACTGATGGTTTTCATAATTCCAGCGGTTCATGATATTGACCATTTCAGTAAGTGGCTGATCCAAAAATGAATCTCCGTTAAAGTCAATTTTTCTGTCAGTTTTACTTGCATGAACCAAAAGTCCTGTACTTAAATTCTCATTGAATTGAACTGCTGAATTTGAATTGAATTCAATCTGCCCAACATCTCCTGCAAAAAGTTCAAAATGAAGCTTTTCACTGTTCTCCGGCTTTTTATATTCCACATTTATCTGACCCGAAACCGACTCAAAACCATTAGTAACCGAAGATGTTCCTTTGCTTACCTGTATTGATTCCATCCAGGGTCCCGGAATATACATCAATCCATAGGTGGATGATAAACCTCGTAAATTGGGAATATTTTCAAAAAGCATCTGACTGTATTTACCCGGAATTCCAAGAAGCATGATTTGCTTAGCTCCAGAAATAGCATCAGCATATGAAACATCAATAGATGCATTGGTTTCAAAACTTTCTGCAAGGTTGCAACATGCTGCTTTTTGTAATTCACCACGTGTAATGACCTGAGTTTGAATAGGGTTCAAAGTTGAAAAATGACTACCGGCCAGACGAGCTGTAACTTCAGCACCACTAAGTTCAATGACAGCTTCGAGCGAAACTTCAACGCGCCTTTGCTGTGGAGTAATGGTGACGGTATCAGTTCTATAACCTATATAACTGATAATTAACTGGTTATTGTCTTTGAGCCTGTTGATGGCGAAATTGCCTTTATCATCAGTGGCCGTACCCATTTGTGTGCCAGACCAAAAAACATTGGCTCCCGGAAGCGGATGTTTATGCCCGTGATCGGTTTTCTCATAAACTACACCTTTAATATCCTGAGCCTGTAAAACCAAGCCTGTTAATATTAAAAAGACGATTGATAATAATTTAATTATTGATTTCATAAATTCCTGTTTTATAATTGAATAGCTAAAATTATAATATGGTTAAAAAACCATAGTAACCGGAATGTTACCGGTTATAGATTTAGCAAACAGGAATATCTAATTTAAGCTGATGTACAGAAGTAAGGAATTCTCTGCCAATACGCGGGGGCGAAGTATCAGTGTAAAAAGAATGAGAAATAAATACAGGCTTCTCATAAGTACTGATATCATCAAAAGCAATTAAAACTTCTGTGGTAAAATCTGCTTTTTGCAACTTTTCCTGAGAAATCTGATATTCTGACTCTATCTGGAATATACTGGTTTCAGTTTTGCATGCTCCTGTTATATCACAACTATTGTGTGATCCATTTGTATCTGAGGTATCAGTGGAACAACACTTATGCTCCTGTCCTGATGACGAAGCACAGCAGGATCTGCCATGATCGTTATCGCATACTGACTCGACAAATACAGATACAATGGCTTTACTTGTACAGGCACAATAATGCCTGTACACTGAAACTCCGACAGTAAAAAACAGTATCAGCGTAACGAGAAAAACAGAGAGAACCTTGTAAATCCGTTGTAATCTCATTGTTTTATTAAAGCTGCAAATTTAAAGCTTTTGGTGCTTTGTAATTAATAAACAAGAAAAATATCAATAAGTTCAGCAAACCGGTGTTTTGTTTATATTAAGTCTTGTTGAATTATCAAGCTTCCAGAAGTCATTTTCAATAACCAGCTTAAAACGATCTTACAAACTGCTATATTGTCTGCACTTGTTTATACAGGCATGCCTTTGTAAGCATTTCCCTGTGATCTCCGGGGAATATTAGGTGATGATTACCAAGAGGCTGTTTTAGTAATTTTTCAATATATGTTTCTGAAACCGCTATTTCAGCTTGAGTCCGGCAGGCAAAATCATGGCGGGGATGAGAAACAACTTTTCCGGTACAGATAAAAGCCCGGTCTAAATGCTGGTTCATACGAAATATGGTTACATCCTCCATCTTTAGCTTTCCCGTCACTGCAAAAGACTTGTTTGTTTCAAAATGCGTTGGCAGCTCAATTTCATCAAGCAGGCTAACTGGTGCAGTGCAATGAGCAAATAGTAAATTAGGCCCATTAAATCCTGCAACATTAGCCATCCATGGAATATGCCCTGTTAAAGACTGTACCAGCATCATACCTGCCAAACTCACCAGATCGCCTTCGCATCCGGCTGCAATATTCATATTGTTAAGCATTGCCAAAGCAAGACAGGCAGTAATATTACGTGTGTTTACAAGTTGAAAACACTCAACAGTCAAACCGCTGATATTGAATTTATTAACAATATGTTTAAGAAATGAATAGAAACGGGCTTCATTGATTAAAGAGTCTTTATTTCCCTGTTTGAACACTTCAAAAAATTCCGGATCAGGATCAAAGCTCATAAAATCAGGCAAACTGTTCCATTGCAAATGAAGTATATTTATCCCGAAACGTTCTTTGGCAAGAATAAATGGAAACTCAGATGCAACCAGCCATTTCGAAACATTTCCGATAAGAGCGGCATGTTTTTTATTAAGCGAGCGTAAAGAGCTGCATATCAGAGCATGATCATTTAAAATTTTATTTTCTTCTGCTTCATGTAATGAAACAAGGTAAGAAGAAATTTTCTTCTCATCTGCCCACGCCTTCACTTCCATACCGGCTGCATAAGCATTGTTTTCAAATCCGGCCAGCAATAAAAAGTACTTGCCAGTCTGCATTGCGGCTACTGCCTCCTGCTCAGAGCCGCCAGTTAAAAAATAAATCAGGTCAGGTTTTTCACTTACGAATCTGAAGTTGATCTCAGGAAATAGTTCACGTAATCTCTCCTGTCCGTTAATATGTATTTCTGCCGGTGCTCCCTGAAATGCAACCGTCTTTACAAATAATTCCATTGTTAAAAGTTTTTTCAAAAATAACGATTGCATTCTAAATGACAGTTAATATGCAATCAGATAAGCAGATAATTATTAGCAAAATGCCTTTTATTCGCAGAAAACAAAAGTCAGACAGCGTTGGGTTCTTTTAGAAATCCATGAAATAAGCCCGGTTAAATTAAAAAAGTCAGTAAAATTGCAGAAAAATTAAAGTAACGTTGATATTTTCAATTTAAACTTATCATTATGAAAATCAAAACAATAGCTCTGCAGATACTTATCATTCTGGCTTTCTGTAGTTCGGTAAAAAGTCAGGGCATTCGTTTAATGACATATAATATCCGTTATGCTAACGAATCAGATTTCCCGCATGTGTGGGAAGCACGAAACCCATTGATACTGGCTCAGATACATGATTTTAAGCCTGATATAGCCGGTTTTCAGGAAGTTTTGCACCGGCAGTTGATTGATCTGGAAAATGGCATGAAAAATTATCAGCGTATTGGTGTGGGACGTGATGATGGAGCCACCGCCGGAGAATATGCGCCATTGTTTATTAATACTGAACGCTTCAAAATTCTGGATAATGGTGTTTTCTGGCTTTCTGAAAACCCTGAAAAGGTTTCTGTGGGATGGGATGCCGCTTTACCGCGAATTGTCACCTGGGCAACATTATACGACCGAGTGTCAAATGAAAATTATCTGGTAATTAACACTCATTTCGATCATGTTGGAAAACTGGCAAGACTTAACAGTATTCAACTGATTGTTGACTTTCTGCAAAAACCTGAATATAGCGATCATCATGCTGTACTTATGGGCGATCTTAATACCGGTCCCGAAGAAGAACCCTATGAATATTTAAAAAAGCATCAATTATTAATTGACCCTTATTTTGATGCTTTGCACAGAAAAGGACCTGCTGACACTTTCAATGATTTTAAATATGAAAGTAAAGAAGATCGTATTGATTATATCTTCCTCGACCGAAAGCTGAAGGCGCTTAAATATGAAGTGATTATGGAAATGCATAATGGTATTCTTCCTTCTGATCACTGGCCTGTAATGGTAATCGCCAGAAAAAGATGATATCACAGATGCATTGATGATATTTCATCTGCTATTTTTCAACATAAAACGATCTGAAAACAGGATTTTTGGCAAAAAATTAAAGATGTGATTAATCAAGCTGAGATCAAGGCAAATAATTGATGCCGTCTTATAATCGTTTCAGCATTCTTATTTCTGAATCATTTAAATGCCTCCATTTTCCACGTGGCAGATCTTTTTTCGTAAGGCTGCCTATCATCACCCTGTCGAGTTTGGTTACCTCATAGCCGAATTTTTCAAAAATTCTTCTTACAACTCTGTTTTGTCCGGAATGAAGTATAATTCCAATATGTTTACGACTTTTATCATAATCAACATACGCAATATCATCAATTGAAATAATATCCTCCTCCAGCTCAACTCCTCCGGCAATAGCTTCCATATCTTTTTTTATAAGCGGCTTGTCGAGTTCTACATCATAAACTTTTCTAACCCCAAAACGCGGATGAGTCAATCGTTTGGTAAGTTCTCCATCATTTGTGAAAAGCAAAAGCCCTGTGGTGTTACGGTCAAGTCTGCCAACCGGGTAAATCCTTTCCCTGCAGGCATTTTCCACAAGCGCCATAACTGTATTTCGTTTGAAAGGATCGTCAGAAGTGGTAATATAGCCTTTGGGTTTATTAAGCAATACATAACGATGCTTTTCAGATGAAAGGGTCTGGTCTCCAAGCTGTACTTTATCCGTTGGACTTACTTTGGTACCGAGTTCGGTAACAATTACGCCATTTACTTTTACAGCACCGCTTTCAATGTATTTATCAGCCTCACGCCTTGAACAAACTCCGGCATTTGCAATAAACTTATTCAAACGTATGGGAGTAGTCGGATCAGCTTTTACAGGACGGGGAGTTTTTTCAGCAGGTTTCTCTTCACCATACCCTGTCCGTCTGCCTTTATTTCTATCATATCCTAAATCTTCGTCCATATAAAATGAACGCTTCCTCTCAGAACCATGATAATGTTTCTGATTTGAGTCCTGATCCCTGTATTTTCCAGAATCCGATGCTCCTGATCTTTTATACGGAGGCTTTTCTCCTGTTCGTTTGGGAGATCCTGTTCTTTCCGCACCGTATCTCTTTTCCTTATAAAACCCTGACCCCGAGTGTCCTCCTGATTCGGTATCTCTATCTCCACTATATTTTTTACGACTTCTTATATTACGCTCATTATCTGCTTCATCATCCCGCGAAAATGAACGTCTCTTATCAGAACCGTGATAATGTTTCTGATAAGAACCTTGTTCACTGTATCTTTCAGAATCCGATGCTCCTGATCTTTTATACGGAGGCTTTTCTTCTATCCGTTTATACGGTCTTTTTCTTTCCTCAGCGTGTTTCTTTTCCTTAAAAGAATCTGAGTTTGAGCGCCTTGCTGAACCGGAAGGTCTTTCTTTTCCTGATTTGAATGATTCTTCTTTTCGATAGTCTGATGATTCCGCTCTTCTATAAGGTTTCTTCTCTTTTTCAGTTTTTTTGCCGGAAAATTTTCTGTTTTCTTTTGAGGTTTTTGAAGAATAACTCTTTTTACCTGCCTCCGGTTGCTTTTCCCTTTCAGGCTCTCTTTCCTTGTTTTTCATTGATTGTGTGAAATTTAGGCGGCAAAAGTACGAAAGTTATTGCACCACATCTTTTCCAATGCAAATTAATTTTATATGATTAGCCGTAAATATACCTAATTTATTATCTTTGTACAAAATTTTCAAAAAATGAATTTTATAGATTTTGTCAAACAACATCCTGATGAGGAAAGCTGCATCCAGCATTTCAGGTTAGTA
>JBASHR010000100.1:0-1549 GCA_049654165.1 Bacteroidales bacterium | reverse complement strand
ATGGAGAATCCCCAGCCTGAGACACACGCGAAAAGCCCCTCCAGGGAAGCGCCCGTGAGTCGAGAGCCGTCGTATCTCTACGCACGCGACTCACCCCTCACCTTCTCTTGCTTGCGAGGTGCGCGCCAACACAGGCGTCTCAGGGAACCATCGCGCTGTCGTTCCCTGAGAGGATCGGCCGCATCGAGACACAGGCTCTTATGTGATCCGGCAGATAATTTCAAAATCAGCCGGAATCTGCGGAAATCTGCGTCCCGAAAAGAGAACTCTGGCGGGCCTATTCCAACCCGGCTTCGCGCAAGGCCCCTACCAGGCTCTCTTTGCTCGGCGCCAGCCCCACAAATTTGACCAGGTCGCCGATGACCAGCGCCGGGGCGTTGCTGATGGCGTATTCTTCCCACGCCGGGTCGTCAGGGCCGGTGTGGAAGACGATCTCGATCTGCTCGCCGTATTCCGCCTCGATTTGTTTGAGCAGCCGCTTGACCGCGACCCCGCCGGAACATGGCGGGATGGAGACAAAGGCCTCGATCCTTATTTTAGACATAGCCCGCCCTCCCGCAGCGCATTGTTCAGCGTCGTCTCGCTGGGACACATCCCCTCGATGCGGATGCTGCCATTGACGACCGCAGCAGGCACACAGAAGAGCCGGTACTCCTCGAATTTGGCCATGCCTTCCTGGCCGACATAGACGATCAGCTCCAGCTCGCCCGCGTATTTCGCAGCGACACGCTGCGCCAGTTCCACCAACGCCACACACCCCGGACACGGTGGATCACCGCTGAAAACTTCCAGTCTGACCATGAATACCTCCTCGGAAAATACGTAATGCGTGATACGTAATGCGTAAGTGATTTCCTCAGGAAATCAGCAAATCGGCAAATCTCAAAACCACTTGCATGACAAAGGTAACGCAAACTTCAGTTTGCGCTCAGGCCGCCCTGGAATGAAGTCCGGGTCTGACAAATCCAGTTCGCTGAGGCGAGCGGAGGCGAGCTCCTCACCCAACGCGCTTCAGCGCGGTTGGCCCCTGTCAGGCTGGGGATTCCATCCCCAGCCGAACCGGTGAGCCGCCAGCCTCTACTCACAGCTCACGACTCACAACTCACATTCTCTTGCTTGCAAGGCGTGCGTCAGCCCGGGCATCTCCCATGAAGACAGTCGCTTCAATATCCTACGCACCCGCCAGGTATTTCTCCAACACCGGAATCAACTGCGCTGCAGGGACGACTTTGCCCCGTCCGACGACTTCATCGCCAACGACAACCAACGGCGTGGACAGGACGCCGTAGGCCTCCGCCTCCGGGCCGAGCGCATCATATTTCACCACTTCCACCTGTCCGGGGAAGCGCTCCGCTGCCTTGAGGGCCTCGCGCTCAGCGCGCTTGCAATTCGCGCAGGGAGGTGTCGTACCGAATACTTTAATCTGCAACATTGGCAACCCCCTTCAAAAATAGAGATCAGCAAGCCAGCAGTCAGCGAATCAATGAAAAAGCGAGTCAGCGGAAAAGCGAATCAGCGAATCTCAGAATCACTTGCATGACCTATGTAC
>JBASHR010000099.1:0-4344 GCA_049654165.1 Bacteroidales bacterium | reverse complement strand
GGTTTTACCCGCAGGAGCGCAAGACGGTTAAAGGCGCGTAACGCGAAACAACAACAGGAGAATCCATGGCTCACACAAGCAAGCAAAAACCCAAAGGACGCTGGGGAAACCTGCTGTCCATTGCCTTTTCGATGGTGGTGGACGGCGCGGAAGGTTCCATCCTGCCCGTCCTGTTCCCGATGATGCGTCAAAGCCTGGGGTTGAGTTTGGGCAGTTTGGGGATTCTCTCCGCCGCCACGCGCGCGGTGGGAGCGATTAGCGGTCCGCTGTGGGCATTTGTGGCGGGACTGTATAACCGCAAGATGGTGCTGATTTTTGTCACGGGCGTGTGGGGTTTATGGACGGTGGCAATCGGCTTCACCCAAGACTTCGCCACACTGCTGGCGTTCAGCGTCATCGCCGCCATCGGCACAGCCGCCAGCGCGCCCATCGTCACCGAAATCATGGGCGACCTGTTTTCCGATGAAGAACGCGGGCGGGCTTCGGGCGTGTTGTACGGCATATCCAGCGCCTTTGGGATTATCTTCATCCCCCTGTTCGGACAGTTGGCGACTCTGCCCGAAGGCTGGCGGCTGGGATTTTACATCGCGGGCGGCATGAGCGTGTTGAGCGGCATTCTCGTCTGGCTGGGGTTCAAGGACCCAGGACGCGGCGCGGCGGAACCAGAACTGGCTGACATCAACGCCGAAAAACGGGAAAGCGTCAATCTCTTCAAGTGGAGCGAAGTAAGGGAACTCTTCCGCATCCCGACCTTTACCTTGATGCTGGTCTCGCGCCTCCTGAGCGGACACCTGCTGATGATTTCCTTCGGCGTGGTCTATATGGTGGATGTCTTCGGCTTCGAGAACTCGCAAGCTACCCTGCTATTCGCGCCCTACGTTCTAAGCACGGTGATCGGCAACTTCAGCGGCGGCTGGATCAGCGACCGCGTGAATCGCCGCAGCCCCAACGCGGGACGCATTCTGGTCTATCAATTGATCCAGGTTTCCTTCGCCGTCTTCGCCTTCTTCGGTCTGCAATTTGACTGGGGCAGTCTGTGGGGCTTCGCTCCGTTTTTCGTGGCGCTGGGATTTTTGCAGGGGTTGGGACCTGGCTTCACGCGCCCCATTCTCATCTCGGTCACGCTGCCCGAAATGCGCTCCACGGCGTTTGCCCTGTTCGTCTCGGTTTTTGAAGCGCTGGCTTGGGCAATTTACAATTTGCTGGGCGGCTTTCTGGGAGAACGCTTTGGCTTGCAGCCCGTCTTTCTGGCGGTGCTGGTGGTGTTGATGCTGGTCAATGCCCTGTTTATTTTCACCCTGTACAAGCCCTATCCGCGCGATGTGGAAAAGGTGAAGGCAACGCTCGCCGCGCGCCAGAATCAACTGTCGGCGGGGAGCGAAGCGTAGATTGGGAGCAGGAAAAGCATGAATAAAAGAAAAGTCCAGTTAAGGCAGTCCGCACATCAGGCGTATTTATCTTCCATCCCCCGCGTGGTGGAGCAAAAGCCGCCCAACATCGTGCTGATTTTTGTGGACGATATGGGCTACGGCGATATCTCGTGTTTTGGCTCGCAAGCCATTCACACGCCCAACCTCGATGAGATGGCGGAAGACGGCGTGCGGCTGAATAATTTTTACGCCTCCAGCCCCGTCTGTTCGCCTTCGCGCTTTGGCTGTCTCACGGGGCGTTACCCTACGCGCGGTTTTGTCCATCATGTGTTTTTCCCTAAGTCGGGCAGTCTGGCGGGCAGGCTGATTAATCGCTTCGCCTTCCCCTACGGCGTGCGCGGCATTCTGCCCGATGAAATCACCGTCGCCGAAGCGTTGCGGGCGCGCGGCTACAAGACGGGCATCTTTGGCAAATGGCATCTGGGCGATCACAGCCCCTACCTGCCAAACGAAAAGGGTTTCGATTATTTCTTCGGCTCGTATTATTCCAACGACATGCAGCCGTATGCCTATTACCGCAACGACGAGATTGCCATCGAAGCGCCCGCCGACCAGACCCTGTTGACGCGCCGCCTCACCGATGAAATTCTCGGCTTCATTGACGCCAACAAAGACCAGCCCTTTTTTGTGTATTATCCGTCTCCGTTTCCGCATCACCCCGTTCACGCCAGCCCGCAATTCAGCGGAACATCCAACGGCGGGACCTACGGCGACTGCGTGCAGGAGATTGATTGGAGCGTGGGCGCCATCCGCAAAAAATTGGCGGAACACGGTCTGACCGAAAACACGCTGGTCATTTTCACCAGCGATAACGGTCCCTGGCACGAAGGCTCGCCTGGTCTGCATCGCGGACGCAAGGGCAACAACTTCGACGGCGGGCAGATGACTCCCTTCATCGCCAGTTTCCCGCGCCTCATTCCAAAAGGAATGGAAGTGGAACACGCCGCCATGAATATTGACCTTTTTCCGACCCTTTTGAAACTGGCGGGCGTCCCGCTTCCTTCCGACCGTGAAGTGGACGGCGTGGACATTCTGCCTTTGCTTCAGGGACAGGAATCCGCTTCACCGCATGATGCGCTGTACTTCATTCGCGGCGCGGAAATCTTCGGCGTGCGCACCAAAGACAATTTCAAGTACATGAAAAAAGACCGCAGCGACAACAGTTTTTACGCCACGCTGAAACACGGTCCCTTTTTGTTCGATTTGAATCACGACCCCAACGAGTCGTACAACGCCGCCGCGCATTTTCCGCAAAAGGAAAAGCAAATGCGCGAAGCGCTCGAAGCCAAACAGCGGGAGATGAAAGCCAACCCGCGCGGTTGGCGCTAAATTTCCAAAGGAGCATCCCATGACCTCCACTCGATTGCTCGCGCCTGGCGCAGAACCCTATCTTTTCCCTGGCGGCAAACAAGCCTGCCTCATCGTTCATGGTTTCAATAGTTCCACCCGCGAAAACCGCGAGATGGGACGCTGGCTCGCCGACCAGGGATTCACCGCTTTGGGGATTCGCCTGCCTGGGCACGCCACCACTCCCGCCGACATGCGCCGCGTCCGCTGGACCGACTGGCTGGCTGCCGTGGAAGACGGCTTTTCCCTGCTGAAAGATTCCAGCGAAAAGGTCTTCATCATGGGACAGTCGCTCGGCGGCGTGCTGACCATGACCGCCGCCAGCCGCTATCCCTTCGACGGCGTGATCGGCATCTCCACGCCCTTTGGTCTGTTGAACGGCTGGCAGGCGCAGGTTGCCCGCCCTGGCTTGCTCAAATTCATCAGCCTGTTTGCCAAAGACATCAAGAAACCCTCGCTGGACGATAACGCCAGCAAGACGGACATGCGCGCCCCCGAAAACGACCCCGACCCCTATCCGCGCTACGTCACCCGCGCCCTGGCGGAAGTGCTGGAACTGGTCGGGCAGATGCAGGCGGGTCTGCCTGACATCACCGCGCCGCTGCTGCTCATCCAGGGGCGGCATGACGCGGTGGTCGAAAAGAACGCCATGCAACTATTCGGCGAGCAGGTCGCCTCGAAGCGCAAGGAAACCCTGTGGCTCGAAAACACGGGTCACGTCGTCACCCTCAGCGACGAAAGGGAAATCGCCTTCCGCGCCATCGCGGAGTTCATCCGCAGCGTATGAGCGGCAAACACCTGGCGGTAGTAAAAACAACGTCGTTCTTGCATTTTCAAATGTTAAAGTCAACTGTAGTTTCTCAAATTGCTGGACGAAATGATGGGCGTGACGGGTCTTACCCGCAACCATCTCATCGAGTTGCTGCAGCACCCACCTAAGCGTCAGGCGCGCCAACAGCAATGCCATAACAGTTACGCCGCGGCGACCGATGCGGCCCTGCAGGTGAGCGCATCGCCGCGATCCTGGCCAACGCCCTGCGCCAGCCCAACGCCGAGCGGGAGGTCTGCCTGGGTGAAATGCTTTCCCCAGGCCCGCTTTCCCAGGCTCTCTTCGCAGCGTTGGCGAAAATCTGGGGCCTGCCGGCGTGACGGAGGAGCGCCCTGCCCGCGCCACAAGTCGGGGGGTACGAAAGCCGCCCGGCCTTTCACCGGCAGCCGCGCGGCAAGTTCCGCCGCCTGCGCCGGGACGCGTGGACGCCACACGCTCGCCGCACGCTGGGGTGGGGTCGCGTGGCGTCTGTTTTGCTTTTGATGATATGGATTTCGTTGCTTTTTTGCGCCGGAGCAGTAGCGGGTGCGGTCAGGCCGACGATCAAGGTGTTGGAAAGCCGAAATCCGTGCCTCCCTTCCAACCATGCCCCGACTTTACGGCGTCGAACGTGGGTCTTTGACAGCCTCGAGGATGTTACTATACTGAAGCCAGGGTAAAAAAACGCCCCAAGGCGCTGCATTCGCCTGGGACGTTTGCCACGGCGCCTGCTCGCCGCAGCGGAAGTCAGTATACATG
>JBASHR010000098.1:0-4661 GCA_049654165.1 Bacteroidales bacterium | reverse complement strand
CGCTTCACTTGTTTGTTGGAACCGCACTGGATAACCGGATTGATATGCAGTCGAAAATGCGGCACGCACACGGAGAACGTGTAAACACCGCAAAGCTGACTGAGAAAGAAGTGCTAGAGATTTACGCCATGTCTGATTCTGGCGTTGGGTCTAGGCGGATCGGTGCAAAGTACGGCGTATCGACCACGATGGCATGGAATATCAAGACGGGTAGAGCCTGGTCACACCTCTTCAAAGCACGGTACGGGATTCATAACTCCGTATGAACATCAAGGACTTTTCACTGGAACGTCTATTCTGACATCGCCGCTCAAGGCACGACCCTGGTGGAAACCACTGTCATGCCAGAGTCGAACTTCACGATCACTCAGGGCACGATGTCGATCACTGAATACGGCAATTCCGTTCCCTACACCGGCAAGCTGGACGACCTGTCAGAGCATCCGGTCAAGGAAGTGATCAACCAGGTTCTGAAGAACGACGCAGTCAAGGCGTTCGATATTGCCGCCCATGCCCAGTTCAACCTGACCCCGCTGCGTGTCGTCGCTACCTCGGCGCAGACCTCATCGGTCACGCTGACAACCAACGGCGTGGCAACCGCGACGAACAACATCGAACTCGGCAAGGATCATGTCAAGGCCATCGTCGATTTGATGAAGGAGCGCAACATTCCTCCGTATCAGATGGACGACTACGTCGCGATCGCTCACCCGAGCACCCTGCGCAAGCTGAAGAACGACCTCGAGTCGGTCAAGCAGTACACGACCGAAGGCTTCGGCATGATTATGAACGGCGAAATCGGCCGGTATGAAAATACCCGCTTCGTCGAACAGAACAACATTGCCAAGGGCACCTTCGCCAATAACAAGTCCAACTGGGCCTACTTCTTCGGCGGCGATACCGTCGCGGAGGGTATCGCGGTCCCTGAAGAAATGCGCGGCAAGATCCCGACGGACTACGGCCGCGGTCGTGGTGTCGCCTGGTATTATCTTGGGGGTTTTGGGATCGTGCACACCGTCGCGGCCCAAGCCCGCATCGTGAAGTGGGACTCCGCGGGCTGATAATACCTAGCCCGTTGTGATACAATACCCCGGTCTAAACAACCGGGGTATTTTTATGTTCGACGCAGATTTCATTACTCGCTTTGAAGCGAAGATCAACAAGACAGACGGGTGCTGGGAATGGACCGCATCCTGTGCCGGAAAAGGCTACGGTCAGATGAAGTTGCCCAAGCAGCGCAAGCAGGAATACTCGCACCGCCTTGCTTATCTGATATACAAGGGTCCAATCTTAGATGGGCATTACGTTTGCCACACCTGTGACAACCCAAAATGCTGCAATCCAGACCACTTATTCCTTGGCACTTGCAAGGAAAACCTTCAGGACATGAAGTCCAAGAACAGGCACCTGGCCGGCGAGAAAAATTCAATGGCCAAGCTAACCGCAGAGGACATCGAGAAGATCAAGGTTTGCATTGCTGCGGGCATGTCTCAGAGACAGATTGGAAAGGCATTTGGAGTGCATCAGTCAGCAATCAGTAAGATAAACATCGGCAGGCGGTGGCATCACCTGAAATAACCAAACCCCTCTCCGGAGGGGTTTTTTATTGCCCAAAACAAATACCCCTGATCACGATAAAACTATATTCATCGCGATGGCACCTATTTTATTTTCACGCTTGTCAAGGTAGGCAAATGCGATTTCCATGCCGCCAAAAAAAACAGGGGACAAAAGCGCCCCCAATAGTCGGTTATTTTGCTTGAGATAGTTCCGTTTAATGGTGGCGCTTCATGTTGATGCGCCAAAACACTATGGAGTCGTGAAATGGAAACAAGCGAAACAAATATCAAATTCATTTTGACTACCGCAGAGTTCGCCAAGAAAAACCTTGTAGTAGAGCAATCTGTTCGTGCTCGTTTGTCAAAGACTGGCAGCTACTTTGGCGTCATCCCGCTAAAGCTGGCCAATGGAAGAACTGTGTGGCCTGACATGCACGTAGTGTGACTCAAGCGGGGCAACCATAAACTCCAAACTCCACAACAAAGGAGTTTGCCATGACCGCCGCGCCGGAGTCGCTTGTCCCGCAGTACGCTATCGACAGCCTCATGTATTACGCATCGCGAGCACCCTATGGTGCCATTGTCGAGATCGGAGTCTATAAGGGCGGCACGGCATGGTGGCTGGACAAGCTGCGCCGTCCGCTCTACCTGTATGACTCGTTCGAGGGGATGCCGACGTCGACCGACAAGGACGTCCATCAGATTGGCGTTTTCGCTGACTGCTCGGCCGAGGCTGTCCAGAAAGCGATCCCCTCGGCGCACGTCATCAAGGGCATGTTCCCTGACTCCCTGGTGGAGATGCCGCCGGTCGGGTTTGTCCATGCTGACGCCGACCAGTACGAAAGCACCAAGGCCATCCTGGAGATCATGCCGCCGCTCATGGTGCGTGGTGGGATGATTCTGTTCGATGACTACATGGTCGCCGACTACCCAGGCTGCACGCAGGCACTGCACGAAAGCCAGTACCGGATCCTGGTGATTGGCGAGACCGGAAAAGCGTTGGTCATTGTATAACTGCTGAACAGGAGAAATCGATGCGTGAATTTTTGGTCACCAAGTTTGTTTGCTCCAATTGCGGCGGCAATCTTCAATTGTCTCCTGAAAAACCAGCCTCCTCGAAGTATGCAGACGGGGAACCTACTGGCGCGGCAATGGTTGAATCGCTGGTTGTGATTGTGCCGTGCAAGTGCGTCACGCGCCAGATCGATGAGATACGCAATGCCGCAAAAGCTCTGCTCGGGCAATAGGCATCAGGTGGGGTAATGAGAGACTTTGCGGACGTTGAATCTCAACCACACAAGGAGTCATCAAGATGAGCCAATACACCAAGGATCTCGCCAAGGCCAATGCTGTTGGCAAAGGTGGTTCTGCCCCCAATCTCCCCGATCGTGGCACGCGCACCGGCCTGAATGGCGACACCTATGGCGCCAACATCTCGCCAGACGCGACCAATTCGACCGGCTCGTTCAAGGGCAACAGCGCGCCGGCCGACGAATGCTGCCCAGGCGCCAAGTGCTGACATGTCCCAACTGCTCGACCGTAGCCGTCCATTCGCGGAAGTGCATGGCGTCTCCGACGTCAGGTACGAGCAAGACAACCTTTGTTTTGATTATCAAGGCAGGTTGATGGTTACGGGAGAGCCGGAGGCACAGAAGGCTCAGGAAGCACCAAGGAAGCGCGGCCGTCCGCGCAAGCAGGCAGAGGGCACAGAGTAATGACGTGGCGCGCAGAAGACCCTATGGGCGACGAGGCCAGCAAAGTAAAGTATGACGTTGTCGAATACACCCGCGGCGCCGTTCTTGACCTTGGGTGTGGTCCATCAAAGGCTTTTCCTCATTTCATCGGCGTCGATTCCTGCAAGGACACCGAGCTTTTCGGTATCAAGATGCGTCCGGACTTGGTGGTCGAGGACTGCACAGACCTTGGCCCGTATATCAAGGACGAGTCGTGCGATGCCATCTTCTCGTCGCACCTTCTCGAGCACATCGAGGATTACCGAGGAGCGCTGAAAGATTGGTGGAGGTGCATCAAGAATGATGGATACCTGATCCTCTATCTGCCGCACAAGAACTTCTATCCGAACATCGGGAAGCCTGGCGCCAACCCAGACCACAAGCACGACTTCGATCCGATCCATATCATCGATGCCATTCGTGAAATTTCTGTCGGGTGCGACGTCGTTGTTCGCGAGGATCGCAATGGCGGAATGGAGTATTCATTCCTTCTGGTCTTCAGGAAACTAAAGCAACCGGTGTGGCGCAACTCGTATGTTACAAAGCAGCAAATGCGACCGCGCAAAACCGCTTGCGTGGTGCGTTACGGTGGGTTCGGAGACATGATCCAGGCGGCTAATATCCTGCCGATGCTCAAGCGAAAAGGTTATCACGTCACGGTAAGGACCACTCCCAAGGGTCAGGATATCCTCAAGAACGACCCGAACATCGATGACTGGTTTATCCAGGACGAAAACCAGGTTCCCAATGCGGATCTGTGGCCCTTCTGGAAAGTCATTTCGCAGCGGTTCGACAAGTGGATCAACCTCTGTGAATCCGTCGAGGGGACACTGTTGGCGATGCCCGGTCGGGCGAACCACATGTGGTCAAAGGAAATGCGGCACAAATACCTGGACAAGAATTATCTGGAATTCACGGCAGAAATCGCCGACCTTCCATATCGCAGCGAAGGGTTCTTCTACCCGACCTCTGAAGAGGCGATAGAGGCCAATGCGCGATTGCTGGATGGCGGAATGAACGTCATGTTCGCCCTGGCCGGATCCTCGATGCACAAGTTTTACCCGCACCAGGACACAGTGATTGCCCGTATTCTGATAAATCATCCGAATGTTCGCATTTTCCTGGTTGGAGATGACGCATGCAGGATCCTCGAACAGGGATGGCAGGAAGAAACCCGCGTGATCTGCCTGTCTGGCGAGATCAATATCCGCCAGACATTAGCCCTGGCACAGCGTGTCGATGTCGTTGTTGGTTGTGAGACTGGCGTTCTGAACGCTGTTGCGTTCGAGGATTGCCGCAAGGTCGCCCTGCTCTCTCATAGCTCGCACGAAAACCTGACGAAGCACTGGCTGAATACGCAGGCACTGGC
>JBASHR010000097.1:0-1680 GCA_049654165.1 Bacteroidales bacterium | reverse complement strand
CGACTCGGTTCCGGCTTGTGTTGGCGACTTTTGCTGGTTTGTTGGTTAGCGGTTACTGGTTTTACAGAGATAGGCTTCGCCCCCCCTCGCTGGGGCCCGGTGTCCGACTGCCAGCGAGGGTACCGTGGGCGTTCAAACGCCCAAAGCATCCAGATAACTCACTGGTCCGGGGGGCACGCCTGCGACTTGGAGGGCGCTTTGCCCGGGATGACGATAGTGTCGCTTACGTTCTGATCTCCATTGAGCGGGCTCGAAGTTGTGGTAGATGGCCCAGAGGACCGTCGCCCGTTCCAGACGTTGCTCGGAGCGATGATTGCGCCCGCGGCTGAGCCGCAAACGGAAATCACGCCAGTACCATTCGGGACCCACCCGCGGTAGCCCCTGGCAATACGCCAGCTGATACACGAATAGGCGGTCCATCAACTGGGTCAATTGCTGGGCCAACTCCTGACCGTAGGCATGCGCCCTCAGGGCCACCAGGGCGACTTCTGCGGCGGCCTCCGTTTGGGCATCCAACACCGCATGGAGCAACCGCAGCAACTCCCCCCGCACCTGGACGCGCAGGGTAGCCGCAGCGGCAGCCGTTAACCCCTGCGCGGCCGCGCTGGCGGCGCTGGCCAGTCCCTCACTCAAGAGGCGCCAGATATGCCAGATACAGCGTTGCTGCAATACCCAGTATAAGTCCCGGCGCAAATAGGCTAACAACCCTGACGCGCCGTCAGAACAGACGCCGCGCAACTGCTCGAGATTCAACCCCGCCCTTTGGGCCCGCTTAAACAACTGCTCCCAGGCGCTGGCGTGCTCCTCATCGTGAACCACGACAGGGGGATAGATCAAGCCACTCACGCTGTCAGTCAGCAGCAATACTACCCGCACGACGTGGTCCTTCAACTTGGCCCATAGCCCATCGGCACCCACAACTTGCGGGTTGCCAATCCCCTCAAGTTGCCCGGGGATACTCGCGACGGCCTGCCGCCCGGCCCCATCCAGCCAGCGATGCACCGTGCTGGCCGAAAGTCGACAAGGCTCGCGGGGGGTAGTATCCAATGGCCGCCACAATTGCCACCGTTCTTGATGCCCGATCCAGGAACGCAACACTTCCGCCGTGCGACGCAAGGAGGTGCCTAAATGGAGCCAGTGATCCACCGCCGCCCGATGGACTTCGCGATAGTACCAACTCCCACGCGCCAGCCAGGGCGAGGTTTCTGCATACGTATGGTGACACGCATGGCACAGATGCCGCTGCACCCGGATGCACTCGCGCCCCTCGAAACCCCAGGGATGACGTGCATAGCCACCATTCTTGATGGTCAACTGACTGCCGCAGTGGGGGCAGCGCTTCCAGTCCCAGGCCGTCCGCTTTGCCAACTCCTGCAACTGCTGCAGAAACACTTTCCCGCGCTCGATTATGTTCATCGGTATGCCCGCCTAGTCCTAAGGTGTTGCCCTAAGTCTGCGCGCACACCACATTTTGTCAAATCAGAGGCTACTTTGGCTTACCAACACACTTTAAAACCGAGTCGTGCAAGCGCGGGAGCGTGTGACTTGACGCCTCTGCAAAGCTCAGTATAGTAGAACTATCGGAATGAGAAAGCGCTGCTGTGAAGTAGGGAGATTTACGCCAGGACATCACAGGGATACAGAGAGAGTCTCAGGAGGAGCCATGCACATTCACCACAT
>JBASHR010000096.1:0-49470 GCA_049654165.1 Bacteroidales bacterium | reverse complement strand
ATGTCTTGGGGGAATATAGGAAGTATCTGTTGCATATCTTTTTTTGCAAATTTACGACATTTATTGTCTGCGATAAGTGAAAGGTAACCTACTGATTATCAAAGATGGGGTCAGGAGTTCTGAAATTGCAGAAGTATCCTCTGCCTTCAGGTAATTTTTCGTTTTTAGCCTTGGAATATGAAATATTAAAATGCCTTATAGGGACCAATTTCTATTTATTACTCTGCAGCTAATTGAATATCAATATATTATCTTGAAACTTTAATAATGCGGAAAACTTAGCAGCTTATGATATATCCTTTATCGTTACAGGAATTTTTATATTTTTGCTTTTGTAATATACTCTGAGAATACTGACAGTGAATTTTTAATCTCTGCTAAATTGAGACAAGTAGTTGTGCTGATAATGGCTGTGCTCATCTCGTTGCAACCCTCAAGCAAGTTATGGGTATATATTTCCTTTAAAATAAATCAGGAAATTATTGCCCGGACGCTTTGTGAAAATAAGGATTCTGAAGAGAATACCTGTCGCGGTAAATGCTATCTCAAGAAACAACTTGCTAAGGCTGAGCAGGAAGAACAAAAGCAGCTCCCGGCAAATCCCAAAGAAGTCATTGAATGGTTGTATGATCATCAGTATGAATTTTATGATCTTCTCAACAGTCATATGCTTGCTAATGGAGAAAAACTGATTTCATGTGATAACGATTTCTATGTATTTTCTCTGATTAAAGATATTTTCCGTCCTCCCAGGTTTTCACAGATTTAATTTTCCGGGTTTTTTAAATATTTATTGCTGCACGCTGCAATTTATACGAATTGTATTTACAATCGTCAATGCCGATGGTTTAAGTATATAAAACAATCGAGCAGAGCGATAACTGGTCTGTTATATTTTGCCAACCGGTAAAATCAGTCTATTATATTTTTCCAATCGGTATTAAAGTGTGTTTCCGGCATGCTTTGAAATATTGTCAGGGGATGTGCAGCATTATTATAAATTCCATAAAAAATGAAAAATATTAAGATATTGTTTACAATTTTAGTATTGCATTCTGCAATTTTATTAAACGCACAAAACGAAAAACACGATACAATAAAGGGCGCCGGTGAATTAATGCGGGTAATACCGCTTCAGGAAGTGGTTGTGGTAGGCGATATCAAACACGATCCGGCAATGGTCGTCATTATGGAGGATTTCGGAATTAAACCGGTACAACCTAAGAATTCTGGAGAACTGTTTAGTGATATTACCGGCTTTTCGCTGATCAAGCGGAGTAATTATGCGGTTGAACCATCATTCAGAGCTTCGCAGCATGAGCAGTTAAATGTGATTTACGATGGAGGTATAAGGGCTACCCATGCCTGTCCAAACCGCATGGATCCTATTACTGCTCTGGTAAATCCTGAAGAAGTTACCAGATTGGAGATTGTGAAAGGTCCGTTTACCGTCAGATATGGTCCTACATTCGGCGGGATGATCAATATGGTTACAGGTACCGGTACGGTTATGGATGGGAAAATACACGGAACCGTATCGGCTGGTCTTGAATCTAACAGCAATGCCAAGGTCAGCATCGTTCAATTGAGGGGTAATTATAAGAAATTTGTTTATTCCGGAACCCTGGGCTACCGGAACTATGGCAATTATAAAGATGGTGATGGGCGGGAAATACCATCGTCGTTTAAAAATACCGGTTATAGCCTGAAAGCCGGATATCACATTTCTAATTATCAGAAACTGTATCTGAGTTTTCGGCAAAATTTTGGCAGGAATATTATGCACGCCGGGCTTCCGATGGATGCCGTTTACGATGATAGCAGCATTGCAGGGATTGACTATAGATTTATTACACGTGGCGGCAGTTTTAAGGGTATTACACTTAAAGGCTACTATTCATTTGTTGACCACCAGATGGATAATCACCAAAAGATTTCGTTTGCCTCTACCGAAGCAGTGGCAGGAGTAACGTCAAGAATGATTGGCGGAAAAGTGGAAGGTGAATGGGGATTGGATGAACGGTTTTCACTTTTTACAGGCATTGATTACACGAATCAGTTTCGTAGCGGAAGCAGGGAACGTCTGGTAAAAAAAGATATGACTGGAAATCCATTGCCGGAACCTAAAAAGTTTACCGATGAAATCTGGCAGGATGCTTCGCTAAGCCAAAAAGGGATTTTTATTGAAGGAAAATATTCTGTTTCAGAAAAATCAGTTTTCACTTTTGGATCCAGGGTTGATTTTGTGAATTCAAAAGCTGATAATCCTGACGCTTCATTCGAAGAGATTTATTCGGGTTTATCAGGCAGATCGGAAGTAAATTTCAGCGGGACCATATCATATTCTCTACAGTTAAATAATTTTGACAGGCTTGAACTTGCTTTTGGCCGGGGAGTGAGAACCGGAAACCTTGAGGAGAAATTTATCTGTTTCTCGAATATTGGTTCCGATGCATACGAATATGTGGGCAATCCTTATATAAAGCCTGAAATAAATCACCAGTTCGAAATTGATTATTATGGCAGGATTCCCCATGATGGAATTATCAGCGGTTTCGATTACAGTGGATCGGTATTTTACTCACGATACAGAAATTACATTATGGGAATAGTAGATACTACACTGATCAGAAAGTTTAATCCTACCATGCAACCTGTTAATCCCAAGGTCTTCCAAAATGTTCCTAATGCCTTTAAATATGGTGCTGAAGTTTTTTGCAGCATTCGCCTTTTCAGCCATTTCATCTTTTCTGCTGAAATGAGCTATGTATTTACTGAACGTAAAGACCTGAAGGAAAGTCTGCCACTGACACCACCTTTGAAAGCTGTGTTTGCGTTTGGCTATGACAGAGAATTCTTATGGGCTAAGGTCAAATATATAGTAACATCAAAACAGGAGAGGGTATCTTCAGCATTTGATGAATCACCCACCAATGGTTATAGCCTGTTAGATATTGAAGCAGGAGTAAAACCGATGAAAAATCTTACGATAGGCACTTCTGTTCTGAATCTTACAAATAAACTGTATCACAATCATTTGAACTTTGCTTTTAACAATATTTCAGGATTTGGCAAGGAATTCATTACTGAGCCGGGAAGGAATTTTACCATTTTTGTTAGCTATAAATTCTGAGGTTAATAGCTTAGAGTGCCATAATCCGGATTCGAATGATTTCTCATGCTACTAACTTCTCTGGATTATAGATTTAAGCTGTGTTTTTAGAATTCAGTAAATAAACATATACACTTTATTGCCTGCAGGTTTCTAATAACCCTTCTCAGGCAAACATTTCATTTGTTTATACTCCCCGTTAAATTTCACCAATGCGGATTTTGTACTATTGCTGTATAATTTTAATGTTTTTACTTTCCCATGTTCCCAACAGCAATCAACAATTATATTGCCTCTTGCTTTCAACCCACTGAAACTTCCTTTTTCAGCCCATGATTCAGGGAGTGCCGGCAATAATTCAATATATCCATTATGGCTTTGAATAAGCATTTCGGCAATAGCAGCAGAAATTCCAAAATTACCATCCATCTGAAAAGGCGGATGATTGGCAAAAAGATTTGGTAGGGTATTATATGTAAGCAATCCGCGTACCATTGAATAAGCTTTACCGGCATCAGCAAGACGCGCCCATAGTGCTGCTCTCCATGGCCAGGTCCACGACCGGCGGCTATCGCCACTCACTGAAGCATGTGTAAATTCAGTATTCCCGTTATCGTTGTAAAAGCCGCTTCTAGCCAGAAGACTGATGCGGGCAGCTTCAGCAAGATCAGGAGTATTTTCAATGCTTATCTGCTTACCAGGATATACTGCAAAAAGATGCGATGTATGCCGATGCTCATCTTTAGGATCATCACGATCGGTTTGCCATTCCTGCAATTGCCCCCAGCTACCGATTCGGTTAGAAGCCAGTTTCTTTTGCATTTCTGCAATTTTCATTGAAAAAGCATCATTTTTATCTGCTGCTTCAGCCATTTCAAGATAATTTTGAAAAAGCTCCCATACAATTTGCTGATCGTGCATTACTCCATCTTCACGAGGACCATGTTCCGGCGACCATCCATCAGGTACAACAAGGCTTCCATCAGGGAGTTCTTTCAAATGAGCTTCCCAGAAAGCACATATTTCACCAAGCATAGGTAAAGCTCTGTTAACCAGAAAATTGTGGTCTTTTGTAAAAGCCCAGTGTTCGTAGAAATGAAGGCTATACCATGCGCTTGCCGGAATATTCCATTCCCAGCCATTTCCACCGAAAATACTCTGACTTGTTCGACAGGTCCAACCAGGGATATTCTCGCCAAAAGCTTTACGTGTAGCTATTCTGCATGGTTCAGAGGCAGCTTCCAGAAAATCAAAAAGCGGCATATGACATTCGGGCAGATTGGTTACTTCCGCATGCCAGTAATTCATTTGCAGATTTATATTGCTGTGGTAATCACTTGCCCAGGGAGGTGTATTGCTGTTATTCCATAATCCCTGCAAATTTGCCGGTAATCCGCCCTGACGTGAACTACTTATAAGCAAATAGCGTCCGTAATGAAAAAGAAGACTTTCAAGTCCGGGGTCATCATTTCCGGCAATATAAGCTTCAAGGCGTTCCGGTAAATAAGTATGAGGTGTTGTTTTTTCTGCGAACCTAAGACTCACCCTCTCAGTAAGTTGCCTGAAATCGGACAGGTGCCTCTCTTTTAATTTCGAATATCCAAAAAAAGTGGCTGCATTTATCTCCTGTTTTAATTTTTCCTCAGGATCTGAACCTCTCCATCCTTTGTTATGATCAGGCAGATAATTAGTATGTGCAGCAAGCAAAACAGTAAGTGTGTCGCAGTTTTCAAACCTTAGATAATCATTAGTAGCCATAATTCTGCCACCATGGTTAACGGGCTTGCAAACTGCGCCATATTTTAATCCGTTAGCAAGGCTGTCGTAAAAAACAAGCTGTTGGTCCAAAGTATAAGTTATAGCTTTCTGAGCCGATCTTAGTCTAACAATACCCGATAATCCTCCTGTCTTATCACAGTAATAACGGAAGACCATAACCTGTTCAGGATAACTGGCAAATGCTTCGGAATAATAATTAACCCCATTCAGGCTATAAGATGTATTATGAACTCCATCAATGATATTTAAACTACGCCTATAATCAGATACATCTCCTTTGTGATCAAACCGTAATAATAATTCCCCGAAATTCCGGTATGAGCCAAAACCATGATCTCCGGTTTCATATTCCCCATCCCAGTCATTATCACCCGACCAAAGGCTTTGTTCATTGAACTGAATTATATCTTCATGTGTACCACCCATCATCATTGCTCCCAGTCTCCCGTTCCCAACGGGCAGGCTCATACTTTCCCAATCTTCAGCAGGTTCAGAGAACATAAGATAAATATCTCTGTCGTCATTGATATTACATGAACTAAAAAAAATCAAAACAGATATTAATAAAGCATTGAATATTATACAATATTCTTTGTGTAATCCTGAAGTACGCTTTATTATTTTATAATGACTTTTCACCTGTCTTTAACCTGATTTAAGATAAATATTTTGCAATCATGAGCTTGTAATTTACCTTTCAGTTGTTTGGTATTTTTCAGGGTTTTTTCCTGCCATACATCAAATACTTCAAGAGGCTCCCAACGTTGCAAATGCTGTTTGATATCAAGTGAGAAATCCTTTTCATATCCATTCTTATTGAACACACATACAGCCCAACGCTTATTTGAAAGCGGCTTTACCGAAACCTCAATACCATCAGTCTCACTGATTATTCTGGCTTGTTTTCCAAGTTCATCCTGATTAATTGAAATAAGATAAGGGTTGGTTATCAGTTGTAATGTTTCTTCATCCAGATTTCGCAGATCGGCATTAAGAATTAATGGTGAGGCAAGCATGCACCACAGGGCAAAATGAGTACGATATTCGGTAAAAGTGCAGCCTGTAAATCTGTGATCAAAGGATGAAGATTTGCCTTTACCATAAAGACCTGTCATAAGCATATCGGGATCGTTCCAGCCTCCGGGTCCGGCATATTTTTCAAGTCCCTTTTGTTGCACATATATTTCCATAATACCTGTGAGGTCATTATCATTTGATTGCCAGGCATCGCGGCTATCCCATGTGGTACGCCAAAGATGTCCGCCTGCTGCCTTTGCCCATAGCCAGGGCTTGCGCTGTCCCCACTCACAGATGGCATAAACTATAGGACGACCGCAATTTTTAAGCGCATCACCCATTTTTTTATAACGCGTGAAAGCAGTTGTAATATCTTTGGGAGCATTGCAGTAATCGTATTTTAAATAATCAATACCCCAATCGGCAAAAGTTTTGGCATCAAGTTCTTCAAAACCAAGGCTGCCAGTCACACCTCCGCAGGTATATTCTGCTGCATCGGAATAGATACCGAGCTTTAAACCTTTACTGTGAACGTAATCTGAAAGCTTTTTTATGCCGGAAGGGAAACGTTCGGGGTCAGGGAAAAGAACATTACGCCTATCGCGTCCACCAACCCAGAAATCATCAATTATGATATACTCATAACCGGCGTCTCTCATTCCGTTAGCAACCATTGCATCTGCAATTTCCATTATGATAGTTTCGCTCACCTGATATTCAAACGAATTCCAGCTATTCCAGCCCATTGGCGGAGTAAGTGCCAGTGAATCCCACGAGCTTAATACTGGTTGGGCAGAAGTCCAAAATATAACCCCTGTAAAAAACAATGATAAAAAAGCTTTTAATAATGATCTTCTGAATTTTAAAAATTTTGCAGTATCTGATACCATAATTATATTGGTTTTGATTGTGACTAATATTATCAGTATTTGTGGCAAAATTAAGGTTTTGTCTTACTCATTGATTTATGTATATCCAAATTTGTAGAAGTATTATAATGGAAACCACTTGATATAAACAAAAAAAGAGATACAGCTCAGTGCTATATCTCTTAATATCGCCATACAAAAAACCAAACCTATTCTTTTATTTCTTCCGGGTCTGTAGTCGGTTCCTGAGGTTCTTCAGCCTTTTCCAGTGTTTCACCTTCAGCAACAACGTCCTTTACTTCTTCAACAACTTCATCCACCACATCTTTCGCTTCTTCAACAACTTCATCTGCTTTTACTTCTACTTCTTCCGCTACATCTTTTGCTTCTTCCACAACCTTTTCAGCTTTTGTTTGGGTTGCTGGTGCAGCAACAGCATCTTCAGCTTTTTTCTTTCCTGTTCCTCTTCTGCGGCGTGTAGCTTTAGCTTTGGCAGCTTCTTTAGTGCCAAGCAGATTTTCATTATAATCAACCAGTTCGATCATACACATTTCAGCACTATCGCCAAGACGCGGACCTAATTTTAAAACTCTGGTATATCCTCCTGGTCTGTCAGCAACTTTCACTGAAACTTCTCTGAACAGCTCAGCCACAGCTTCCTTATTTTGCAGATAGCTAAAAACTGTTCTGCGTGAATGGGTTGAATCATCCTTTGATTTTGTAATCAGTGGTTCAACATAAACACGAAGAGCCTTGCCTTTTGCAAGGGTGGTTGTTATACGTTTATGTATGATCAGCGACGATGCCATATTGGCGAACATGGCCTTACGGTGAGCGCTTTTTCGTCCCAGTTTACTTATTTTTTTACCGTGTCTCATCTCTGTTATTCTTTATCTAATTTATATTTAGCTATATTCATTCCGAACTCAAGACCTTTTGATGCCAGTAATTCTTCAAGTTCAGCAAGTGATTTTTTTCCAAAATTCCTGAATTTCAGTAAATCATTTTTATTGTAAACTACCAGATCACCAAGGGTTTCAATATCAGCAGCCTTAAGGCAGTTAAATGCCCTGACTGACAATCCCAAATCAGATAGCCTAGACTGAAGTACCTGGCGTACATGCAATGTATTTTCATCAAATTCATCTCTTTCATACTTTTCTTCAGTGACAATAGAAATCTTTTCGTCGCTCAGAAGCATGAAATGATGAATAAGAATCTGTGCTGCCTCTTTTATGGCATCTTTTGGAAAAATTGAACCATCAGTAATTAATGTAAGAATAAGATTTTCGAAGTCTGTTTTTTGTTCTACCCTATAGTCTTCGACAATATATTTTACATTTTTTATTGGTGTGTGTATTGAGTCTATTGAAATAGTTCCCAGATGGGCGTTAGGGTCTTTGTTTTCATCGGCAGTAACATAACCACGTCCTTTTCTGATAATAATTTCAAACACAAGCTTCACGGTGGGTTCCATACGACATATAACAAGGTCAGTGTTCAGCACCTGAAACACTGTTAAGTATTTGTTCATGTCACCAGCCGTAAATGTATCCTGTCCGGTAATTGTAAAGTTTATTTTTTCTTTTTCTTCGTTTTCATTTATACGTTTAAAGCGTACTTGTTTAAGATTAAGCACAATCTCTGTTACATCTTCCATTACTCCTTTAATGGTAGAAAATTCCTGTTCAACGCCTTCAATGCGAACAGATACAATAGCATAACCTTCAAGTGACGAAAGTAATACTCTGCGCAGGGCGTTTCCTATAGTTAAACCAAAACCTGGTTCTAACGGACGAAATTCAAACGAGCCTTCATACTCGTTCAATTCATTCATGATAACCTTGTCGGGTTGCTGAAATGGTAATATAGCCATGATTACGCTGGATTGTGTTGATAAAGATAAAACAAAAACAAAACGCTATTTTGAATACAACTCAACAATAAGTTGTTCTTTAATATTTTCAGGAATTTCTTCACGTTCAGGGTAATTAACAAATTTTCCTGCCATCAGGCTGCTATCCCACTCAAGCCATGAATACGGATTTCCACGTCCTGACAATGAATTCTGAATTACTTCAAGTGATTTTGAACGTTCTCTGACAGCCACAATATCTCCCGGTCTCAGTTGATAAGAAGGGATATTTACAACCTTGTTATTTACTGTAATATGTTTATGAGTAACCAGTTGGCGTGCTGCACTTCGTGTGGGTGCAATACCAAGACGAAAAACAGTGTTGTCGAGCCTTGCTTCAATCAACTGAAGTAAAACTTCACCAAGTACCCCACCTTTTTTACCGGCAGCTTTTCTAAAAGTATTTTTAAACTGGCGTTCGAGAATGCCATAGGTATATTTAGCCTTTTGTTTTTCCATCAACTGAAGGCCATATTCTGATGTTTTACCCCTGCGGCGGCTGTTTCCATGCATTCCTGGGGGATAATTCTTTTTTTCAAACGAGCGGTCAGGACCATAAATAGGTTCTCTGAATCTACGGGCTACTTTTGTTTTTGGACCAATATATCTTGCCATGTTATAATTTGGTTTATACTATTCAACTTGAAAAAATAAGACTCTGGATAATTGATTACACCCTTCTGCGTTTTGGCGGACGACATCCATTGTGTGGCAATGGAGTTACGTCAATAATTTCAATTACCTCAATACCGGATGAATGTATGGTGCGTATTGCCGATTCACGTCCGGAGCCGGGTCCTTTTACATATACTTTTACTTTTCTCAATCCAAGGTCGTAAGCTATTTTTGAACAATCGCTGGCTGCCATTTGTGCGGCATAAGGAGTGTTCTTTTTCGATCCTCTGAATCCCATTTTTCCGGCTGATGACCAGGATATAACCTGACCACTATCGTTGGTTAAAGTAACAATCACATTGTTAAATGAAGCACTTACAAATGCTTTTCCAACGGGATCAATTCTTACGACTCTTTTTTTCGACGATTTGGTACTTTTTGCCATATCAGTTATTTTTCTGTCTTCTTGATTTACTAATTATACGAGCAATAAAAACTATTATCCTTTAGGAGCCTTCTTTTTATTAGCTACGGTTTTTTTCCTGCCTTTACGGGTTCTGGCATTGTTTTTTGTACTCTGACCACGGACAGGCAATCCGATACGATGACGAATACCACGATATGAGCCAATATCCATCAGACGCTTGATATTCATCTGCACTTCTGAGCGTAAGGCTCCTTCCACCTTTATTTTTTCGCCAATAATGGTACGAATACGATTTTGTTCATCATCGTCCCAGTCCTGTACTTTCTTATCCCAATCCACTCCGGCTTCGGTGAGAATCTTCTGGGCAGTGCTGCGCCCTATTCCGTAAATATAGGTTAGCCCTATCTCACCTCTTTTGTTCTTTGGTAAATCAATACCTGCAATTCTAGCCATAGAACTTTATTATTTAATATCAGTTAATGAATTAATTTCTTACCCCTGTCGCTGTTTGTACTTGGGTTCTTTTTTATTTATTATATAAACCTTGCCTTTTCGGCGTACAATTTTACAGTTGGGTGTCCTTTTCTTAATACTGGCTCTGATTTTCATTCTGTTAATCTTTTTTAATATTCACTCTGCAAGCTAGTCTTTTTATTTATAACGATAAATTATTCTGCCTTTTGTAAGGTCATAAACTGACATTTCAACTTTTACTTTATCGCCGGGCAGAATTTTTATATAATGCATTCTCATTTTACCTGAAATATGTGTTGTAATAACGTGTCCATTTTCCAATTCAACACGAAACATAGCATTTCCCAGAGATTCCAGTACTACACCATCCTGTTCAATTGCCTGTTGTTTTGCCATATTAACTCAGGTTCCTTTTTATTTAATTATTAATTACTTTTTCGATTTCCTCAAAACTTGATAAGATATCAGCTTTATCTTTTCTTACTGCTATTGTATGTTCGTAATGTGCTGAAGGTTTACGATCAAGGGTGCGAATTGTCCAGCCATCATCTTCCTGAACAATATGCCTTTTCCCCAGATTTATCATCGGTTCAATGGCAATCACCATCCCCTCCGAAAGCAATACTCCATGTCCCTTCTTTCCATAGTTAGGTACATCAGGCGATTCGTGAAGGTGTTTACCTACTCCATGTCCTATAAGTTCCCTAACTATTCCATAACCCATGGGGCTTACATACTGTTGTATCGCATTTCCAATATCTCCAATACGTTTACCTGCAACCGCCTGCTCAATTCCTTTATACAGTGCCTCTTTAGTAGCTTTCATGAGGGCAAGTATTTCAGGTTTTACGTTTCCCACAGCAAATGTATAAGCCGAATCGCCATAATACCCATTTTTCAGAACCCCGCAATCAATTGAAACAATATCTCCTTCTCTGAGCTCATATTTATCAGGAATTCCATGAACAACATTTTCGTTAACTGAAACACAAAGTGTCGCAGGAAATCCCCTATACCCTTTAAAACCCGGTTTTGCACCATGATCGCGGATAAACTCCTCAGCAATCTGATCCAACTTTATTGTGGTTATTCCCGGTTTTATATGCCTGGCTACTTCGGCTATTGTTTTACCAACAAGCAAAGAACTATGTCGAATAAGCTGTATCTCTTCCTCTGTTTTGAGATATATCATTATTTATTTATTCATTATCCACTTACACTAAACGATGATCTCCCCTTAATACGTCCTGATTTGGTCAATCCATCATAGTGGCGCATAAGCAGATGACTTTCAATTTGCTGCAATGTATCGAGTACAACACCAACTAAGATCAGCAATGAAGTACCTCCGTAAAACTGTGCAAATTGTCTGCTTACGCCCATTAATCCAACAAGGGAAGGCATGATAGCTACAAAAGCCAGAAATATTGATCCCGGCAAAGTAATTCTTGACATTATGGTATCCAGGAACTCTGCTGTTTTCTTACCTGGTTTAACGCCAGGAATAAAGCCGCCATTCTTTTTCATATCTTCTGCCATCTGGTTTGGATTAATGGTAATAGCAGTATAAAAATATGTAAAAGCTATGATCATGAGGGCAAATACAAAGTTATACCAGAATCCGTTCATGTTTGAGAATGCTGCAAGAAATCCGCTGAGTGACTCCGACTGAGCAAATCCTGCAATCGTAATAGGCAAAAACATAAGTGCCTGAGCAAAAATTATAGGCATTACACCTGCAGCATTTACTTTAAGAGGAATATACTGGCGAACTCCACCATACTGTTTGTTTCCAACAATACGCTTTGCATACTGAACCGGAACTCTGCGTGTACCCTGAACCAGCATGATACATAACAGAATTACAATGATAAGAATCACAATTTCTATTAAGAACATTACCAGACCGCCTCCCTGCTGCTCCATACGTGAGAAAAACTCAGATGCAAGTGCAAAAGGCAAACGGGCAATAATTCCAATCATGATTATCAACGATATACCGTTTCCAAGCCCTTTATCCGTGATTTTTTCACCCAGCCACATTATGAAAAGGGTTCCTGAAATAAGGATTACTATTGTTGAAACCCAAAAAAATGTAGAAGGAGTGGTAACGGCAGGACTAAAAGGGGTTATGGCTTCAGGGGGCAACTGAGAAATCATATTGCCAATGTATGCCGGAGCCTGAAATCCTGTAATTATTACAGTAAGATATCGTGTTATCTGATTTATTTTACGTCGTCCGCTTTCACCTTCTTTTTGAAGTTTCTGGAAATACGGAACCGCCATTCCAAGTAGCTGAATTACAATGGATGCGGAAATATAAGGCATGATACCCAGTGCAAAAATTGATGCTTTTGAAAAAGCACCACCTGAGAACATGTCAAGTAATCCAAGTAATCCACTTTCGGTTTGGTGTCTGAGATTTGCCAGGTGGTTCGGGTCAACACCGGGCAACACCACAAAACTACCCAGTCTGTATATTAATACTATCCCGAGAGTGTAGAGAATTCGCTGACGAAGTTCTTCTATTTTATAAATGTTGCGTATTGTTTCAATAAACCTTTTCATCCAGATTTAGATTTTGGTGGCTGTACCACCCAGTGATTCAATAGCTTTTATTGCAGAGGCTGAAAAACCATGTGCTGTAACATTGAGTTTAGTTTTGAGTTCGCCGCGACCAAGTATCTTATAAAGATCTGATTTCCCTACAATACCATTTGCTATTAATATTTCGGGAGTTATCTCATCTATATTATTCTTTTCGGCTAATTTCTGCAAAGTATCAAGATTGATACCTCTGTACTCAACTCTGTTATGGTTTTTAAAGCCAAATTTAGGCAAGCGCCTGTAAATAGGCATCTGCCCTCCTTCGTGACCTAATCTCCTGCTGTAACCGCTGCGCGACTGCTGACCTTTATGTCCGCGACCAGCTGTATCGCCGCTGCCACTACCTTCGCCACGACCTATTCTTTTTCTTTTTTTTACCGAACCTTTTGCTGGTTTGAGATTGCTTAAATCTATCATCATTCAGTTTTTTCGTTGTTTTTTGATAGCGTTATATTTCTTCCACTTTTAACAAATGGCTTACTTTATTGACCATACCCACTATCTGTGGAGTTGCTTCCACTTCAATGGTTTGATGCATACGGCGAATACCCAGTGCTTCCAGAGTACGTTTCTGACGCTGAGGGTAACCTATACCGCTTTTTATCTGTGTTATTTTCAATTTTTTCATTTTCTGAAATGTTTTACTTTTTTCATCAGCCATTAAAAACCCTGCTCATGCTTATTCCACGTTGTTTAGCAACGGTGTAGGGATCTCTCATTTCAAGAAGCGCATTGATGGTGGCTTTTACAACCGAGTGGGGGTTTGGCGAACCTTTTGACTTAGCCAAAACATCAGTTACACCCACACTTTCAAGTACTGCACGCATTGCTCCACCTGCAATAACTCCTGTACCGGGTGCAGCAGGTTTCAGAAATACTCTGGCACCAGAATATTTTCCAATCTGCTCGTGAGGTACGGTGTTTTTTATCACCGGAACTCTGATAAGGTTCTTTTTAGCATCATCAATTCCTTTTGAGATAGCAGCAGTTACTTCTTTAGCTTTACCAAGGCCGTAGCCTACTACTCCGTTTTCGTTACCTACAACTACTATGGCCGAAAAACTAAAAGTTCTTCCTCCTTTGGTAACTTTGGTAACTCTTCGTATTGCAACCAGGCGATCCTTTAATTCAATTTCGCTGGATTTTACTCTTTGTATATTCAAGTTGGTCATAATTTTTTAAAATTTAAGGCCTGCTTGTCTGGCAGCTTCAGCCAGCGATTTGACCCGTCCATGATATAAATAACCATTTCTGTCGAACACTACATTATTAATACCGGCTTCAATAGCTTTTTCTGCAACAAGCTTCCCTACCATTCCGGCCTGTTCTGACTTTGTAACTTTCTTATCAGACTCAGCAATAGCCCTTGAAGATGCTGCCACAAGTGTATTGCCCACGGTATCATCAATAATCTGAGCATAAATTTCTTTGTTACTGCGAAAAACAGTAAGCCGTGGTTGTTCAGGCGTACCTTTTACAACCTTACGAATTCTCATTTTAATTCGCTTTCTTCTGAACTCTTTGAAATTTTTTATAGCCATTTCTAATTCTTCATTTATTGATCGGATTTTATCACGATTCCGTTAACTTATTTATTTGGCTGCTGTTTTCCCAGCTTTTTTACGTATTTCTTCACCGGCAAAGAGTATTCCCTTACCCTTATATGGCTCAGGTTTTCTTAATGAACGGATTTTAGCCGCAACCTGACCTATCAACTGCTTGTCAGCACATTCCATAATAATGGTGGGGTTCTTACCTCTTTCAGTAATGGTCTGAACCTTAATTTCTTCAGGTAATTCAAGTAAAACATTATGTGAATAACCCAATGAAAATTCCAGTAAATTACCGGTATTTGATACTTTATAGCCCACACCCACAAGTTCCTGAGTAACCTTAAATCCTTCTGAAACACCTTTTACCATATTGGCAATAAGCGCACGATAAAGTCCGTGCAATGATTTATGCCTTTTTTGTTCAGTGTGTCTTTTTACAACAATATGTCCGTCTTCAACCGCAACTGTGATAGCGGGATCAACGGCTTGTTTCAGGGTGCCGAGTTTACCTTTTACTGTAACAATATTATTACTCGAAATATCAATTTCTACACCTGCTGGTATTGCGATAGGCAATTTTCCAATTCTTGACATATTCAGATCTCCTTCCATTAACTTACATAACACAATACTTCGCCACCAATCTTTTTCACTCTGGCTTCCTTATCAGTCATAACACCCTGGGATGTAGTGAGAATAGCTACACCCAATCCGTTCATAACTCTGGGAAGAGTATGTGAATCGGAATATACACGCAAACCTGGGGTGCTTATTCTTTCTAACTTTTTGATGGCAGGTATTTTAGTAACCGGATCATATTTCAAAGCAATTTTTATAATGCCCTGACGATCGTCATCTTCAAATTTATAATTTAAAATATACCCTTTCTCATAAAGGATTTTAGTTATCTCCTTCTTAATATTCGATGCAGGAACTTCAACAATCCTGTGATTGGCCATTATAGCGTTCCTTATTCGGGTTAAATAATCTGCAATAGGATCGGTAATCATGAGATTTTAATTATTTTTTATTTTTATGATATTTTACCAACTAGCCTTTCTTACTCCCGGAATTAATCCATTGAGTGCCATTTCTCTGAAATTAATACGGGAAATTCCAAACTGGCGCATATAACCTTTAGGTCTGCCGGTAATTTTACAACGATTGTGTAAACGAACCGGTGAAGCATTACGGGGTAGTTTCTGCAAACCAATATAATCGCCCGAAGCTTTCAGTGCGGCACGCTTTTCGGCGTACTTATCAACCATTCGGCGCCTTTTTAATTCTCTAGCTTTTATTGATTCTTTTGCCATATTTTATTTTTGATTTTTAAAGGGTAAGCCAAATTCTTTTAATAAAGCCATACATTCACTATCGGTTTTGGCAGTAGTTACAAAAGTAATATCCATACCATTGATCTTATTTACCTTATCAATATTGATTTCAGGAAAAATAATCTGCTCAGGAACACCAAAAGTGTAATTACCTCTGCCATCAAATCCTTTATCGTTAATTCCACGAAAGTCGCGGATACGGGGAATTGAAACCGAAATAAGCCTGTCAAGAAACTCATACATTCTGTCTCTGCGCAGTGTAACACGTACACCAATAGGGTTATTACGCCTAAGTTTGAAGTTAGAAATGTCTTTCTTTGACCTGGTAGGAACAGCTTTTTGCCCGGCTATCATTGTCATTTCACTTATTCCGCTATCAATAAGTTTTTTATCAGCAATAGCTGCTCCAAGTCCCTGGTTCAAACAAATTTTCACCAATCGTGGAACTTCCATCGGGCTTTTATAATTGAATTGTTCCTGCATAACAGGAATAATTTCATCATGATATTTCTTTTTTAATCGTGCGGTATAGCTCATTACTTAATCACCTCCCCGGATTTTTTTGAAATTCTGACTGATTTACCTGTTTTTTCATCTTTTTTACGGGCAATACGTGTAGCTTTCCCCGAACCATCAATTACCATCAGGTTTGAAATGTTAATAAATGATTCTTTTTTAATAATACCACCCTTAGGATTATTAGCATCGGGTCGTGTATGTTTTGATACCAGGGCAATTCCTTCCACTATTGCCTTGTATTTGGCATTATCTACGTTAAGAACCTTGCCCTGGCTCCCTTTATCGTCGCCCGCAATAACCATTACGGTATCACCTTTTTTAATATGAAGCTTTTTCTTTGTCATAATTTGCTCAAAAAAATTACAGCACTTCTGGTGCTAATGATATAATTTTCATATATTGTTTTTCACGAAGTTCACGGGCTACAGGTCCAAAAATACGTGTACCGGTCATTTCGCCTGCATTGTTAAGGATAACTACTGCGTTATCGTCAAAACGTATATATGAACCGTCGCTACGGCGGATTTCCTTTTTAGTACGAACCACAACTGCTTTGGCTACAGTTCCTTTTTTAATATTGCCTGATGGCAAAGCATGTTTAACGGTAACAATAATTTTATCCCCTATTGTGGCATAACGTCTTCCTGTACCGCCTAAAACCTTAATGCACAATACTTCTTTTGCGCCGCTGTTATCAGCAACATTCAATCTTGTTTCCTGCTGTATCATAACTATTTCGCTCTTTCAATGATTTCAACTAATCTCCAGCATTTATCCTTACTCAGAGGACGTGTTTCCATTATACGAACTGTATCGCCAATCTGGCATTCGTTATTTTCGTCATGAGTTTTAAAACGCGAGGACTTTTTAACATATTTACCATATTTAGGATGATTAAGCCTGCGCTCGACGAGCACAACAATGGTCTTTTCCATTTTATTACTGACCACCAGACCTATCTTTTCTTTTCTTAATTTCCTTTTTTCCATTGTTTAATAATTAAACATTTATGATTATCCCTGCTGGGCAAGTTGTCTTTTTCTTAATTCGGTTTCAAGCCTTGCAATAGTTCTTCTATAATCCTTAATTTTATTAGGATTCTCAAGCGGGGAAACCGCATGATTTAATTTGAGCTTCACAAGTTGTTTACGTTCTTCTTCCAGCCTTTCAATAATATCAGGGGTGGAAAGCTCTCTAACTACTGATTGTTTCATAATTTTATATCTTTAATTCCCGCAAAGGTTAATTAAGTTTCTTCAACATAGTCGCGTCTGACAACAAATTTGGTAGTTACCGGCAGTTTTTGTGCTGCAAGCCTTAAAGCTTCTTTGGCAACTTCCAGAGGAACTCCTTCTGCTTCAAAAATAATACGTCCGGGAGTAACCGGTGCAACAAAATATTCAGGAGCACCTTTACCTTTACCCATACGCACTTCAGCAGGTTTCTTTGATACCGGCTTATCCGGAAATATCCTGATCCATATTTGTCCTTCACGTTTCATATAACGTGTCACTGCCTGACGTGCAGCTTCAATCTGCCGTCCAGTGATCCAGGCTTCTTCCAGTGTTTTTATTCCAAAAGAACCAAAAGCCAGTTGATTACCACGCATGGCATTGCCCTTCATCTTGCCTTTCTGCTTTTTTCTGTATTTAGTCTTTTTAGGCTGTAACATTATTGTAAAAAGTTAAAGTTGTGTACAATTTTATATTATCTGTTCCTACGACGTCCGCCACCTCTTTCACCTGCAGGACGACCGCCTCCTTTAGGTCTTGCAGCAGCTGCCTTAGGTTTCTGAGCACCTTCAACGGCGGGCGATAAATCGGGCTTACCGTAAATTTCGCCTTTACATATCCATACCTTAAGTCCAATGCGACCAAAAGTTGTATGGGCTTCTGCTGTTGCATAATCAATATCAGCTCTCAGGGTATGCAAAGGAACACGACCTTCCATATAAATTTCACGGCGTGCCATTTCAGCTCCACCTAAACGTCCCCCAATCAACACCTTAACTCCCTCTGCTCCAATACGCATAGCCGAAGCTATTGCAGTTTTTATGGCACGACGGTGTGACACCCTTCCTTCAATCTGACGTGCAATGGTTTGTGCAACAATAAGAGCATCAATTTCCGGACGTTTAATTTCTGAAATATTGATCTGTATTTCTTTTCCTGTGAGCTTCTTTAATTCTTCCCTGAGCTTATCAACTTCTTGTCCGCCTTTACCAATGATTATACCGGGACGTGCGGTATTTATGGTAACTGTAACAAGTTTTAATGTACGTTCAATGATAATCCTTGAAACACCTGCTTTTGACAATCGAACATTCAGATATTTGCGGATTTTATCATCTTCAACCAGCTTTCCTTCAAAGCTCTTTCCACCATACCAATTGGAATCCCATCCTTTGATGATTCCTAATCTAAGACCTATCGGATTAGTTTTTTGTCCCATTCAATATTGGTTTTATTTATTCTGCTTTTTAGCAATTAAATTTTTATTCTTTAGTTTCCTGATTTTCTTCTTCTAAATTTATATTTTCATTTCTGCTACCCAAAACAAGAGTAACATGATTTGAACGCTTACGAATACGATGCGCACGACCCTGAGGAGCAGGACTGATTCTTTTAAGAACACGTCCGCCGTCAACCTGAATGGTTTTAACGTACAACTGGCTATCTTCAATTCTTGTTCCTTCGTTCTTAAGTTGCCAGTTCGACATTGCCGACATGAGCAGTTTACGAAGCCTGATAGCAGGTTCCTTAGGGCAGGTTTTAAGAATGTATAATGCTTTATCCACATCTTCACCACGAATAAGATCGGCTACCAACCGCATTTTCCTTGGCGAGGTAGGTACATTGCCTAATCGTGCAAAAGCAATTGATTTTTTTTCTTCCTTCCTGCGCTCAGCGCTGTTATGTTTTCTTGATCCCATTATTTTAATTCTTTATTTTTTGCCTTTATCCTTACTTCCAGCATGGCCTCTGAATATACGGGTAGGAGCAAATTCTCCCAGCCTGTGGCCAATCATATTTTCTGTAATATAAACAGGGATAAATTTATTCCCGTTATGAACAGCTATTGTTTGCCCGACAAAGTCAGGAATAATAACTGAACTTCTTGACCATGTTTTGATCACAGTTTTCTTTTTACTTTCGAGTAAGCCCAATACTTTTTTCTCGAGTTTATAATTTACATAGGGGCCCTTTTTTAACGATCGGCTCATTTGAAACTGTATTTAATATTATTGAGCAATATTCAATGAATTATTTTTTCCTTCTTTCTATTATATATTTATTTGATGCCTTTTTATTTGGACGGGTTTTATAACCTTTTGCAGGCAATCCTTTACGTGATCTGGGGTGTCCGCCCGATGCCTTACCTTCGCCACCACCCATAGGGTGATCAACTGGGTTCATAGCAACTCCGCGAGTACGTGGTCTGCGTCCAAGCCAACGACTTCTTCCTGCTTTACCTGATTTTTCAAGAATATTATCAACATTTGATGCCATTCCTACGGTTGCTTTACAGGTTTGAAGTATCATTCTGCTTTCACCTGAAGGAAGTTTTATTATAGCAAACTTTCCGTCACGGGACATTAATTGCGCAGATGATCCGGCACTGCGAGCCATTTTTGCACCCTGACCAGGACGTAACTCAATATTATGAATTATTGTTCCAAAGGGTATCTCGCTCAGATACAAAGCGTTACCAATATCGGGGCTAACACCGTTGCCTGAGGATACTGTTTGTCCTACCTTAAGGCCATGCGGCGCAACGATATAGCGTTTTTCACCATCGGCGTAAACAAGCAGTGCAATGCGGGCAGTACGCATCGGATCGTATTCAATTGTTTTAACTACTGCCGGAATTCCATCCTTGTCGCGCTTAAAATCAATAACCCTAATTTTCTGTTTATGCCCCCCTCCTATATAACGCATTGTCATTCTTCCCTGATTATTTCTACCTCCTGATTTCTTACGGGGAATCACTAAACTCTTTTCGGGTGTCATGGTCGTAATGTCATCAAACGCGCTGATGACCTTAAAGCGCTGACCTGGTGTTGTCGGTTTGAATTTCTTTAAAGCCATTTATCCTGGTTTCTAAATATTGCTGTAAAAATCTATTGACTGTCCTTCGGCTAATGTTACTATAGCCTTCTTATATGCCGCTGTACGTCCGGTAACGAACCCACGCTTTGTAAAACGGGATTTGTTTTTCCCGCTATAATTCATAGTGTTCACTTCCCTGACTTCGACATCATACAGATCCTCGACGGCTTTCTTGATCTGGATTTTGTTGGAATTTTTTTGCACAACAAAAGCATATCTCTGCAATTTCTCGCCAAGCTCTGTCATCTTTTCTGTTACTATCGGTTTTACTATAATGCTCATCGCAATATATATTAATGAGTTTTAAAAAATCTTAAATTAAGCCAGAACCTGTTCTAACTTGCCCAGTGAACTTTCTAAAAAAACCATACTGTTTGCATTGAGAATCTCATAGGTATTAAGGCTTTCAGCCAATGCCACCCTGGTATCAGGAAGATTTCTTGCTGAAAGTGTTAATCCCGGGTTTGAGTCAGGAACTACAAATAATACCTTTCTTCCCAAATCCTTAAACTTGCTTAAAAGCTCAATAACGTTCTTTGTTTTGGGTTTTTCAAAGGTAAAATCCTCAATAACAATGATATTATTCCCTTGTGCTTTATAGGTTAATGCGCTCTTACGGGCAACTTTCTTCAGTTTCTTGTTCAACTTGAAGTGATAATCACGTGGCTGAGGCCCAAATGTTCTTGCACCTCCACGAAACAAAGGTGATTTTATACTTCCAGCTCTTGCCGTACCTGTTCCTTTCTGACGTTTAATTTTACGTGTACTGTAAGTCATCATTGACTTTTCCAAAGTACTATGAGTGCCTTGTCTTTGATTTGCCAAATACTGTTTGGCATCAAGATACAGTGCGTGATCGTTGGGAGCAACATTGAAAATTTCATCATTCAATGCTACAGTCCTTCCGGTCTTTTCTCCGGTTATTTTATATACTTCTAGCTCCATCTTTCAACAATTACATATGATCCTTTAGGTCCGGGAACTGCTCCTTTTACAAGTATCAGATTCTTTTCCGGATAAATTTTTAAAATTTGAAGGTTAATCATTTTAGTACGTTTACTGCCCATTTGGCCAGCCATACGTTTTCCTTTGAATACCCTTGATGGGTGAGAAGAAGCTCCTATTGAGCCGGGTGCTCTTACACGGTCGTGTTGACCATGAGAAGTAGGACCAACACCTGAATAATTATGACGTCTTACCACACCCTGAAACCCTTTTCCTTTTGAAATACCAACAACGTCAATATATTCGCCTTCAACAAAAATATCAACACCAACGGTCTCACCAAAACCTTTTCTGTTGCCAACCTCAAAACGAGTAAATTCTGCAACCTTCTTTTTGGGTGTTGTTCCTGCTTTCTTGAAATGACCCATCAATGCTTTTGTAGTGTGCTTTTCCTTTTTTTCGTCAAAAGCTAACTGAACAGCGGCATAGCCATCAGTTTCCTTGACCTTTATCTGGGTAACCACACAAGGACCGGCTTCAATAACAGTGCATGGCACATTTTTACCGGAAGCATCAAAAATGCTTGTCATCCCTATTTTTTTTCCAATAATTCCTGACATCTCTTCTTTTATTTAGATTAGCGAAGCCTTAACACTTATCAAACTTTAATTTCAACTTCCACACCACTTGGCAATTCAAGCTTCATAAGCGCATCAATGGTTTTTGAAGTTGTACTGTAAATATCCAATAAACGCTTATAGGTGCATAATTGAAACTGCTCTCTTGATTTTTTATTAACGAAAGTAGCCCTGTTAACCGTAAAAATCTTTTTATTGGTTGGCAAAGGTATAGGACCATTAACAACAGCTCCTGTTGATTTAACAGTTTTTACAATCTTTTCGGCTGATTTATCTACCAGATTGTAATCATAAGATTTTAATTTTATTCTGATCTTTTGGCTCACGTTTGTATTTTTATTTATTTGAGTTCTGATTAATTATGCTTTTATTAAATATCCTTTGGTTTTATAAATTATATCATCGGTCAAATTAGCAGGAGTTTCGCTGTAATGTGAAAACTCCATTGTTGAAGTGCCACGCCCTGACGTCAGACTACGTAAAGTTGTTACATAACCAAACATTTCAGAAAGCGGAACCGTAGCTTTCACCGCCTGCATATTCCCTTTTGCTTCAATGCGTTCAAGGTTTGCACGACGACGATTTAAATCACCTGTAACTTCACCTATATATTCTTCTGGACAAACTACTTCAAGGTTCATAATGGGTTCCAGCAAAACAGCATGTGCCTTACGGGCAGCTTCCTTAAATGCCACACGAGCAGCAATTTCAAATGATAACTGATCACTGTCAACTGAGTGATATGAACCATCAAGAAGTGTTACTTTTAGGTTGTCAACAGGAAATCCAGCAAGAATACCGTTTTGCATTGCCTGCCTGAAACCGTTTTCAACTGAGGGGATGAATTCTTTTGGAATATTTCCGCCCGTAACTTTATTGATAAACTGCAATCCACGAATATTCTGATCAGCCGGACCCATCTCAAAAACAATATCAGCAAACTTTCCACGTCCGCCTGTTTGCTTTTTATATATTTCGTGATGCTCAATAGTTGAAACAAAAGCTTCTTTATAAGCAACCTGAGGTGCGCCTTTGCTTACCTCAATTCGATATTCTCTTTTTAATCTGTCAGTAATAACATCAAGATGCAACTCACCCATTCCGCTTATAATAGTCTGGCCTGTTTCAGGATCAACCTTAACGATAAAAGTCGGATCTTCCTTGGTAAGCTTTTGTAATGCAATGTCAAGCTTATCAATATCGTCCTGGGTTTTAGGTTCTATTGCCATGCTGATAACCGGATCAGGAAAACTGATTGTTTCAAGTACAATAGGGTGCTTTTCGTCACAAAGGGTGTCGCCAGTGCGAATTTCCTTAAATCCAACAGCAGCGCAAATATCCCCGGCTTCAACAACATCAATGGGGTTTTGTTTGTTGGCGTGCATCTGGAAAATACGGGAAATACGTTCTTTTTTACCTGTATTGGTGTTCAGAACCAAAGCTCCAGATTTAAGTTCTCCACTATAAACCCTAAAAAAGGCTACACGTCCCACAAAAGGATCTGTTGTTATTTTGAAAGCCAGAGCGCAAAACGGGTCATTAATATCTGGTTTGCGTAATTCTTCTTTTTCTGAATACGGATTCGTACCTTTTACAGCTTCTACATCATAAGGGTTAGGAAGAAAATTCACAATAGCATCGAGTAAATGCTGAACACCCTTATTTTTAAATGAAGCTCCACACACAACGGGAGTTATTCTCAATTCAAGTGTAGCCTTACGGATTGCCGCAATCATTTCCTCTTTGGTAATACTGTTGCTATCAGCAAGAAATTTTTCAAAAAGCTCTTCACTTTCTTCGGCAACTCCTTCTATCAGTTTAGCACGATATTCTGCTGCCAGCTCAAGCATATCTTCCGGTATGGGTCCTTCTTCATAATTAGCTCCTAAACTTTCATCGTCCCATACATAAGCTTTGTTGGTGATGAGGTCAACAACGCCAATAAAATCCTCTTCACTACCTATGGGAAGTTGCAGGGGAACAGGGTTGGCACCAAGGCGTTCTCTGATTTGATTTACTACGTTAAAAAAATCAGCTCCCGACCTGTCCATTTTATTAATATAGCTAATACGCGGCACTTTATATTTATTGGCTTGTTTCCACACAGTTTCTGATTGTGGTTCAACACCGCCAACAGCACAAAACAATGCAACAGCACCATCAAGCACTCTTAGTGAACGTTCTACTTCAACAGTAAAATCAACATGGCCGGGAGTGTCAATAATGTTGATCTTATATTTCTGGTTATGATAATCCCAGAAAACTGTTGTAGCAGCCGATGAAATAGTAATTCCGCGTTCCTGTTCCTGAACCATGAAATCCATGGTAGCAGCGCCATCATGAACTTCACCCATACGGTAATTCACTCCGGTATAATACAATATACGCTCAGTAGTTGTGGTTTTACCCGCATCTATGTGAGCCATAATGCCAATATTGCGTGTATATTTCAGCTTGTCTGACATTGTTATATTGTGTATCCGGTTTTATTCCTTAATATTATGTGTATATTAGAATCTGAAATGGCTAAAAGCCTTATTAGCTTCAGCCATACGGTGAGTATCTTCTTTTTTCTTAAATGCACCGCCTTCTTCTTTTGCAGCAGCCATGATTTCAGCGGCTAATTTTTGACCCATTGACTTTTCATGACGCTTACGGGCAAATCCAATGAGGTTTTTCATTCCGATTGATTGCTTACGTGAAGGACGGATTTCAGATGGTATCTGAAAAGTAGCACCTCCAACACGACGACTGCGAACCTCAACGGAAGGTGTAACATTGGCAAGAGCTGTTTTGAATACTTCCAGCCCATTATCCTGTGTTTTCTCAGAAACAAGATCAATGGCTTCGTAGAAAATATCAAATGCTATACTTTTTTTACCATTAAGCATGATATTGTTCACAAATTTTGTGACCATAGGATCGTTGTATTTTGGATCGGGCAGAATAACTCTTTTTTTTGGTTTCGATTTCCTCATTATTGAAACTACCTTATATTATTATAACTGTCGTTAGTTTATTTCTTTGCCTTTGGCCTTTTGGTACCATATTTTGATCTGCGCTGTGTGCGGCCATCAACTCCGGCTGTATCAAGAGCTCCGCGAATAATATGATATCTTACACCAGGAAGGTCTTTTACCCTGCCGCCACGTATCATAACTATGGAGTGTTCCTGCAGATTATGTCCTTCTCCGGGAATATAAGCATTCACCTCCTTATTATTAGTGAGCCTTACTCTGGCCACTTTACGCATGGCTGAGTTAGGTTTTTTCGGAGTTGTTGTGTAAACCCTCACGCAAACACCACGCCTTTGAGGGCATGAATCCAATGCAGGAGATTTACTTTTATCAACCAGTACCTTACGTCCTTTTCTTACCAATTGCTGTATTGTAGGCATATAATCATTTTTGTTTTACATGATCCTCAAAACTATTCGGATCTTAAAATCATTTTAATTAATTCAATAAACTAAGGCAAAAAAGCTCAGGATTTCCTGATTCCGGAAACTGATTTGCTTTTTACAATGTAAGACAGGAATTGAGAGAAGAATAGCGTTCCAGACACCACGGGTATCATAATTATCTCAGTGTCAGGGGCTTTTATCTTTGATATGATACCGTTGAAACCTATATTTGTCTGCTCTTCTCAGGTTTCCTGTTAATCTTACTAAGCTTTAAAGCTTGTCAGTCAGGGATTTTTTACCCTAGTCCGGCCCCATTTTTTGCGGGTGCAAAGATAGAAATAGTTTTTAATACCAAAATCACTTGCCACACTATTTTTTAAAAAATCTTCTTAAAAACTGCTCTTTAAAAGAATTTTATTAGGCAATATACTGATTTTGCGTTTGTTATAAACTAATTGGAAATTAATAGAAAAAGCTTCTTTTATTTAAAAAAGTGGCAAAATTTAATAACAAGAGAGCTAAAAACTGGTTCTGAGCAATGATTTTAACAAAATGTGAAGCCTAAAAGCCTCTAAAATCATTTATCATAATTAATTTCTTTTTCAAGCCCTCCGTCTTCATCCCAAAATCGCCAGATCCCAACACGCTCATCCATTTTATAGGTTCCTTCAAAATATTTTTTTCCGTTTTCATGCCAAACAATACTTTTTCCATTTCTCTGACCTTTGGAGAAATATCCTTCGCTCCATAGATTGCCGTTCTCAAACCAATAATTCCATTTACCATCGCGCTGGCCATCTTTATAACTTCCTTCAATGCGTTTTTTGCCATTCTGATAATATCCTGTTTCTTTAACCAGAATGGAATCATTGTTTTTAATAATGAAATACTTTTCAAGTTCAACACTTCCATCCGGGTAGGTTTGTACCACAACACGCTCAATATTGGAAGTACAAGCATAAAGTAAGCTCAGCACGAAACCTAAAAGAATTATTTTTTTCATGACCTAAGGATTTATGAGTTCATGTGGATATGCAAAAATAAAAATCACCTGTTAAATAATAACCTCATCCCTTTATATGAATCATTAATTATACCGTTCTCAAAAACAAGATTACCGTTAACAAAAGTGTGAGTAATTGTTGAGTGAAAAGTATGACCTTCAAATGGCGACCACCCGCATTTATAAAGTATGTTTTCTTTGTTTACGGTAAAAAGCCTGTTGGGCTCAATTAAAACAAGATCAGCATAATAGCCCTTACGGATAAAACCTCTGTTCTTTATTCTAAAACAAATAGCTGGTGCGTGGCACATTTTCTCAACTATTTTCTCAAGGCTTATTATTTTCTGATGCCAAAATTCAAGCATTACCTGCAATGAATGTTGAACAAGAGGACCGCCTGACGGAGCTTTAAAATACGTATTGTTCTTTTCTTCTATGGTATGTGGAGCATGGTCGGTGGCAACCACATCAAGTTTATCATTTAACAGCGCTTCCATTAATTCCTGACGATCATTTGCGGTTTTAACTGCAGGATTCCATTTAATCTTTGTACCCAGTTTCTGATAATCCTCGTCAGAAAACCAAAGATGATGCACACATACCTCTGCAGTTATTTGTTTGTCTTTCAGCGGAATACTATTGTCAAACAATTGCATTTCCTGAGCTGTAGAAAGATGAAGAACATGTAGGCGGGTGCCATATTTTTTTGCCATATTTACGGCATACTCACTCGAACGGTAACAGGCTTCACTGCTACGGATAGTGGAATGCATGTTAATGGGAACTTTCTCGCCATATTTTTGTAAAAAAGCTGCTGAATTTTGTTTTATTATGATTTCATCTTCACAATGGGTGGCTATCAACAGTTTACATTCAGAAAATAATCGTTCAAGAGTTTGTGGATCATCAACCAGAAGATTGCCGGTGGAAGCACCAAGAAAAATTTTTACTCCACAAACTGTTGCAGGATCAGTTTTTAATACTTCATCAACATTATAATTGGAAACACCCATGTAAAATGAATAATTGGCTACCGAAGTCTTTGCAGCAATCTGATATTTTTCTTCAAGCAGTTCCTGTGTAAGGGTTGGAGGCAGAGTATTTGGCATTTCCATAAATGATGTAACACCTCCGGCAACTGCGGCACGACTTTCTGATCCTATATCTGCCTTATGTGTAAGACCCGGCTCCCTGAAATGAACCTGATCGTCAATTACTCCTGGAATAAGTAGTTTGTCATCAGCATTAAGGATCTCAATGTTTTCAGGGATCTGTTCATCTGAGGGTGCACCTCTGAATATTTCTGTGATTAAACCATCAGAAATGAGAACTGAACCATTAAATGACTGCCCCTCATTGACGATCTGAGCATTTCTGATGAGTAATGGCTTTTTCATAATTCAAAACTTTTATTTCTGATTAATCACAAACCTGTTATGTGTAGTTAAAGCCCATTAATACCAAATATATGTTTACTCATATAACTTTCACTGATATATCTTCAGAAAAGGCTAGCCAATAAGAATAAGAAAACTCTGTCAAACTAAATTTTTTCAATAAACCGGAAATAATATGTTGTGCTTCTTTAATAATTCCGGATGATTTCATTTGTCTAAGTATCGTACTTTTTAAAAAGGCTTTTCCATTTCATTGTCACTACCCCAAACACTGCCTCTTTAATGATACCTTTCGACATTTTTGACTGTCCTTCAGCCCTGTCGGTAAAAATAATTGGCACCTCCACTATTTTAAAACCATGTTTCCAGGCATTAAATTTCATTTCAATCTGAAATGCATAACCAACAAAACGGATACTATCAAGGTCAATGGTTTCCAATACTTTGCGTGTATAACACTTAAATCCTGCTGTTGGATCTTTAATTTTCATCCTTGTAATCAAACGCACATACCATGAAGCAAAATACGAGATCAGAATCCGGCTCATAGGCCAATTCACTACATTAATGCCTTTAATATAGCGCGACCCTATTGAAAGATCCGCTCCATTTACAGCACATGCCTCATAAAGACGAATAAGATCATTGGGATTATGTGAAAAATCGGCATCCATCTCAAAAACATACTGGTAATCACGTTCTAATGCCCAGCGAAAACCATGAATATAAGCCGTGCCCAGACCCAGCTTCCCTTTTCTTTCTTCAATAAAAAGCCTTTCAGGAAATTCAGATATAAGAGATTTCACAATGCCAGCCGTGCCATCAGGAGAATTATCTTCAATTATTAAAATATGAAAACCTTTAGGAAACGAAAACACCTTTCTAATGATCTTTTCAATGTTTTCTTTCTCATTATAGGTAGGAATAATTACAAGGCTGTCTGACATTAGTCTTTATTTTTAAGGATTATTAAATCACTATGCGCTCAGGTAATGAACAAGTTATAAGCTACTGACCGGGGAATATCCGTGCAAATATCAATATTTTTTTACTTAATCCTGTCGCTATTTCCAAAATTTCAATTTTTATTCCGTTGTTGCCTGATTTTAAATGGTTCTCAAACAACAAAATAAGATATACCATTGTCATACCTTTAATACTTCGCCCTCGGTTTTTGCAATTATAACTGCGCCACAGGTATCGCTCCACACATTTACAGCCGTGCGAAACATATCAAGCAATGGATCAACGGCAAGTATCAAACCTACACCCTCAAGAGGCAAGCCAACAGCGGTAAGTACTATAGTGATCATGACCAGACCTGCCATTGGAATTCCGGCAGCACCTATGGATGCCAGCAAAGCGGTTATTACAACTACCAGTTGCTGAGCAAAGGTAAGCTCTACACCATAAACCTGAGAAATAAAAATTACCGCTGCACATTCATAAAGTGCTGTCCCGTCCATATTTACAGTAGCACCAAGCGGTAATGTGAAACTAGTTATTTTATTCGAAACACCGGCATTCTTTTCAGTGGCTTCCATTGTTAATGGCAGAGTAGCATTTGATGATGCAGTGGAAAAAGCAGTGATCAATGGCACTTGTAAAGCTTTTAAATGCTTCAGCGGATTGACCTTTCCTACCAGCTTTAACAGCAACGGCAAAGTAATTCCTGCATGAATGAGCAACCCAAGAATAACCACCAACATATACATTCCCATACTTTGAATAAGAGCTATCAAATCACTTTGTTGTGAAACTTTAGTGGCTACCAGGCCAAGAATTCCAAGAGGTGTAAAACGAATGATGAAAAGCGTTAGTTTCATCATTACTTCAAACATTGAATTGAAAAAATCTTTCAATCGCTGACTATGGGAATTTTCAACCTGAGTGATAAAAAATCCGAACAGCAATGAAAAAAGTATGACGGAAAGCAACTGAGCATTATCTGTAAAAGCCAAAAATATATTTTCAGGAATCACTTTTATCAAAATATCCCCAAGGCTGTCTTTAGCAAGTCCGGAATCAACAGTTTGAGTAAAATTTAATTCAGCTCCAACACCCGGCTTGAAAAAGTTCATAAGCAATAAGCCTGTTAGAATTGCAAAAATGCTTGTTACAATATAATATGTCATGGTTTTTAAACCGAGTCTGCCCAGGTTTTTGGAACCGCCAATATTGGTAACTCCTGAAATAAGAGAACTCAGAACCAATGGGATAATAAGCATCTTCAGCAAGCGGAGAAAAACATCTCCCATCCAGGAAATATATTTAACCTGAGCCGGAAAATAAATACCAAAAATAACAGCAACAACAAGTGCAATTAGTATCTGCCAATGAAATGCTATTTTTTTCATAGTGCTTGTTCAGTTTGTAACTTCTGTAAAAGGCGCTAAAAGTAGAAAAATTTGACGAAAGAGAGCCTAACCAAGTGAACATAAGATTTAAGCTCTCAAGGATTAAATAAATATCAGTGAAGTTTTTCTAACGATTTCAAAAATTCACAATTCACTGATTTATATCAAAAACCATCTGATATTTTGACAATTACACTAATTTTGCACGTCAATACTTTATAGAAAACATGAATTATTCAAACACAACTGTTGCCATCTGTTACGATTTCGACGGAACTCTTGCTCCCGGCAACATGCAGGAACATTCATATATTCCAAATCTTGGAATTGCAAATACCGATTTTTGGGATCAGGCTAACCAGTTTGCCAAACAAAACGATATGAACGAAATTTTGGCGTACATGTGGCTGCTCCTTGAAAAATCAAGACAAAAGAATCTTCCGATCAGAAAGGTTGATTTTGTTAATCATGGCAAAAATATTCCGCTTTATCCGGGAGTTGAGGGATGGTTTGAACGAATTAATAATTATGGGAAAACCCTGGGACTTGATATAAATCATTTTATAATCTCTTCGGGATTAAGGGAAATGGTAGAGGGTACTAAAATAGCACATAATTTTTCTTTCATTTTTGCATCAGGATATTATTACAACGAAGACGGTATTGCTGAATGGCCCTCAGTTGGTATTGATTATACAGGTAAAACCCAGTTTCTGTTCAGGGTTAACAAAGGTATTTTTAATTTTTGGGACAGCTCAATCATCAATAAATATATGCCTGAAAATCTGAAGCCTTTCCCTTTTGAAAGGTTCATTTATATTGGCGATGGCGAAACTGATGTTCCGGCAATGAAAATGGTAAATTATCAGGGTGGATATACAATAGCTGTTTTTGATTCACAAAAATCGGTAAACCGCGAAGGGCGCCTTGCAAAAGATGTTAGTCTGGAATTGCTCAGACAGGGGCGTGCCAGATACGTAGCACCGGCTGATTACCGCGATAACAGTGATCTTGATAAACTTCTGACCAATATCCTGAATGATATTCGTTTTGGTCAGAACCTCAAAGAACATAATGGAAAATTCTTATAATTAAACCTGATATTCAACAGGTTGCAGATCTTGATATCCAAGAGTTTAATCTATAATTTTCAGTGCTGATATCCTTTGCACAATTTATTGGCTTTTTATTGTTCCGACGCATTGAAATACTGGAAAACAATCTCTCCCTTACTTTTCCCAACACATTGCTGCAATTCTTCAAGGCTGGCATTTTTAATGTTTTTAACCGATTGAAACCTGCTTAGTAATTTATCTGCCAGCACATTTCCAATACCATCAATTTCAGTAAGCTCAGTTTTTATGGTACTTTTTTCACGTTTTTTACGATGGTGGGTAATTGCAAAACGATGGGCTTCATCGCGAAGATGCTGAATAACTTTTAATGTTTCTGATTTTTTATCAAGATATAATGGAAGGGGATCTCCGGGTTTGTAAATTTCTTCAAGACGTTTTGCAATACCAATTATTTCCATTCTGTGATGAATGCCAAGATCGGTTAAACTTTTATAGGCTGCATTAAGCTGTCCTTTTCCTCCGTCAATGATCACGAGCTGAGGCAATGGTTTTTCTTCATCAAGTATTCTTTTGTAACGCCGGGTTACTATTTCATACATTGAAGCAAAATCATCAGGACCCTCAACTGTACGGATGTTAAAATGCCGGTATTCCTTTTTGTCAGGTTTTGCATTTGAAAATACAACTACAGCCGCTACCGGATTAGTTCCCTGAGTATTTGAATTATCAAAACATTCAATCCTTTCAGGTAACTCCTTAAGGTTCAGATCTTTCTGTATCTGATTCAGAATACGTTTAGTGCGTCTTTCAGGATCAACCAGATCGCGTTGCTTCTGCCGTTCAAGACGGAAAAAAGTAGCATTGCGTTCTGACAGTTCAAGAAGTTGTTTTTTATCTCCGCGTTTTGGTACAGTGAATTTCACTCCGGGTATTTCAAAATCAGGACGCATGGGAACAATTATCTCCATAGCATCACTGGCATATCTTTGCCTGAATTCAGTTATTGCCACCTCAAGTACATCATTCTCGGTTTCATCGAGTCTGGTTTGAATCTCAATGGTATGTGACTGAATTATAGCCCCGTCAACGACTTTAATGAAGTTTACATACATCAGAGCCCCTGATTTCACAAGAGAAAACACATCAACATTACTTATATTGGGATTGACAACCGTTGATTTACTACGATAACGCTCAAGAGTCTCAAGCTTCTCCTTTATGATCTGTGCTTTCTCAAATTCAAGGTTTTTTGCATGTTCGTTCATTAGCTCCTGAAGCCTGAGTTTTACTGTATGCAGATTGCCCTTGATAATATCCCGTACCGAAGATATATTTTTCATGTAATCCTCTTTGCTCTGAAGATTTTCACAGGGTCCCAGGCAATTCCCGATATGATATTGCAAACAAACTTTAAATTTCCCCTTTCTGATATTTTCCTGTGTCAACTTAAGGTTGCACGTACGTATTGGATACAACTGGCGAATCAGGTCGAGAAGGGTATGCATTATTTTACCTGAGGCATAGGGTCCATAATATTCTGAACCGTCATTTACAAGATTACGGGTTGGGAAAACGCGGGGGAAGGGGTCATTTTTAATACAAATCCACGGAAAGGATTTATCGTCTTTCAGCAGAATATTGTACCTTGGTTTATAAGTTTTTATCAGATTATTTTCCAGCAATAAAGCATCCAACTCAGTATCAACAACAATATGTCGGATATCAGCAATCTTTTTTACCATTACCCTTACTTTTCCCGTAAGGCTGCTATCGCGGGTAAAATATGAAGAAACCCGTTTTTTCAGGTTTTTTGCTTTCCCTACATAAATGATCTCCCCTTCTTTATCAAGAAACTGATATATACCCGGATTCTCGGGAAGGGTTCGGAGTATGGGGTCAATAAAAGAAGTTTCAGTTGAAAACATGATCAATCAAAGATTTAATGATTTAACCCCGTGGTTTATTGCTTGTGTGGCTTATTTTGGAATTTTTTGTTTTTAAATTTATTCAATTTTTCTGTCGTAAATGTTCCCAGCCCTGAGCTTGTATCTGAACTGCTGTTCCATTGCGGGTAATAAGATTTACTCCTGAGTTTTCATCGGTAATATGACCTATTACGGTTACTCCCTTTATATTTTTAATTTTATCATGATCGGAAAGTGAAATGGTAAACAAAAGTTCATAATCTTCACCACCATTCATTGCCGCAGTAACCGGCTGAATATTAAACTCCTCAGCCATCATAGCAGTAGCTGTATCAATTGGGATCTTATCTTCATAAATATTACAACCGGTTTTTGAGTTCTTACAAATATGCAGTATTTCAGAAGCAAGACCATCGCTTATATCAATCATTGCTGTAGGTTTAATATCTGCTTTCTTCAATTCGGCAAGTATATCAAACCTTGGCTCCGGTTTTAGCTGGCGCTCAAGTATATAATCATGCCCTCTAAGATCGGGTTGCATTGTAGGATCGTTTTTGAACACTGATTTTTCTCTTTCAAGTACTAACAATCCCATATAAGCACCACCCAGATCACCGCTCACACAAACCAGATCATTCACTTTTGAGGTGCTGCGATAAACAACCTTATCCTTGTCAACCCTGCCCAAAGCAGTAATGGATAAGAACATACCCGACGGGCTTGAGGTAGTATCACCTCCCACCATATCAACGTTATAGCGTTCGCAGGCATAATATATTCCTTCGTAAAGTTCGGAAAGAGCTTCCACCGAATAACGGTTCGAAACTGCCAAACCTATGAGAATTTGCTCTGGAGAGCCGTTCATTGCAGCTATATCGCTAAGGTTCATTACTACAGCTTTGTATCCAAGATGCTTTAAAGGAGTGTATGTCAAATCGAAATGAATACCCTCAATTAACAGGTCCTTTGTAGCTAATAAATAACTTTCGCCGATATCAATCACGGCAGTATCGTCACCAACTCCTTTAATAACAGCAGGATTCTTAGTTTTTAAATTTCCGGTAAGATGATCTATCAAACCAAACTCACCCAATTCAGATAGTTCTGTTCTATTATGCGATTTGCTCATTATCAAACAATTATTATTGTAACAGAATTTAAAATATCCATACGATGCAAAGGTATTGATTTCAATCTGAAGGAATAGTTGACATTAAGTTTTTCCTTTATTTTTGCCATTCTAAAATCCCAAGCTGTAAATATGTCGAGAGCTTTATCCTTTAGTAGTCTTATTTTACTGGCATTCCTATGGTTTAGCTCTGAAGCACTGGCGACAATTACAGAAGGATCCTCCTCAGAATTACCTGACAACGTATCTATTAACATACATGTTCCGGACATTATTGTCAGCAATGTTGAAACAAGCGTAGAGCTTGAAATAGTTTCAGAACTGATTTCCCATCCTGAAGATCAATCCCTTTCTGTTACAATAAACAATGAAACTTATGATTTGATTTTCCGTTCGGGAAAAGCTTCAATTCCCTATACTTTCAAAGAACCAACGGTTTTGGTTGTCGAAACCGGAAATATCAGATCTGAACTCCCTGTTCGTCCCATACCTTTATGGATGTCGGTGCTGCCACCATTACTTGCTATTATTATTGCCTTAACGTTTCGGGAAGTAATTTCTGCTTTGTTTCTGGGGTTATTTGCCGGAACATTAATTATATGGTTATACAGAGGTGTTGGTGTTTTTGAAGCAATATTCAATGGTTTGTTCATGATCATTGACACCTATATTCCTGAAGCACTGATGGACAGGGGGCATATTTCCATTATTGTTTTTTCAATGCTTATCGGCGGAATGGTAAGCCTGGTAACTAGTAACGGCGGAATGAAAGGGATCGTAGATATTCTGTCGCGCTATGCCTCTACTCCCCGATCAGGTCAGATAGCTACATGGCTGCTTGGGATAGCCATCTTTTTTGATGATTATGCCAATACACTTGTAGTAGGTAAAACTATGCAGCCTATAACTGATCGTTTGAGGATATCCCGGGAAAAACTTGCATATATTGTTGACAGCACTGCTGCACCTGTTGCAGCCGTTGCTTTCGTAACCACGTGGATAGGGGCTCAGCTTAGTTATATTTCGGATGGTATCCGAACTCTTAATCTCGATGAAGCTCCATATCAGGTTTTCCTTTATTCGCTTCAATACGCTTTTTATCCTTTTCTTACTTTGGCTTTTGTAGGAATTCTTATTTACAGCCAGCGTGATTTTGGTCCTATGTTTCATGCCGAGGTAAGAGCACGTAAACAACCTTTGAGCAATATTGAACCTGATTCTATCATTTCCGAAAGTGAGGCTAAAGCCCGATGGTATAATGCTGCCATACCGGTTTTAATAGTAGTATTTGGAACAATAACGGGTTTAATTATTACCGGACTTGAAGTTGTTGATTGGGATAAAAATCTTGGTTTCTCAAGGAATCTATCAAATATTATTGGCGAGGCTGATGCTTACCGTGCTTTATTATGGTCTTCGCTGGCAGCAACACTTACTGCCGTTATCCTTACTCTGGTGCAAAAGTTGCTTTCGCTCAAGGATTCTGTGGAAAGTATAATAGAAGGCTTTAAAACCATGCTCCCTGCAATTCTGATCCTTACAATGGCATGGGGAATAGCTCTTATTACCCAGCATCTTCATACTGCCGATTATATTTCACATATTCTGATGAGTTTAAGGGTTAGCCCCTTTATGATCCCGGCAATAACCTTTTTGTTTGCTGCCGGAGTTTCATTTTCAACAGGAACATCATGGGGAACGATGGCTATTTTATATCCTCTGATATTACCAGCGTCATGGATGATTTGCGAAGCAAATATGATGGATTACAATGCAACCCTCAGTATATTTCACAACGTTGTTTCGTGCGTACTGGCAGGCAGCGTACTTGGCGATCATGTTTCACCCATTTCTGATACCACTATTATGAGTTCACTGGCAAGTTCATGTAATCATATAGAGCATGTGCGAACGCAAATGCCTTATGCTCTTATAGTTGCTATTGTTGGCATATTAGTTGGCACAATACCCACAGCTTACGGACTTCCGTGGTTTATTAGCTACCCCCTTGCCCTCGCATTATTATATGGGATTATACTGTTGTTTGGTCGAAAAGTGAGTAAAATTCAATAATTGAACAAGCTATGACCTGGTATTTGATTGTTTTACTTATTATTTCCGGGATATTAACCGGCTTTATCAATACGCTTGCGGGAGGAGGCTCGGTTATTTCTTTATCGGTATTTATGATGCTTGGCCTTCCTCCTCAGATTGCCAATGGTACAAACCGGATAGGTATTTTGTTTCAGACTCTTTTTGCTTCCGGCTCATTCCGGCATTATAAGGTATTCAATCTCAGCGAAGGAACCAGACTTGCCATACCTGCCGTAATTGGTTCAATTATCGGAGCGCAACTGGCTGTAGATATTAACAAGGAGGTTTTTAACTACGTTATAGCCTTTTTGCTTTTATTCATTATGGTTTTGATGTTTATAAAACCAGCTCAATGGATTAAGGGTAATGAAGAACTAGCGGTTAAAAAACCCGGATGGGTTCAGATGCTTGTATTTTTTGGTATCGGTTTTTATGGTGGATTTATTCAGGTTGGAGTAGGATATTTTTTAATTGCCGGAATTGTTTTGGGCGCTGGATATAATCTTGTTAAAGCCAATGCAATAAAAGGATGGATAATGCTTTTATTTACTGCGTTTGCACTTGTTATTTTTATTATCAACAAACAGGTGATCTGGTCTTACGGACTTATTCACGCTATTGGTAATGTTATTGGAGCCCTGGTGGGTTCGCGCCTTGCAGTAAAAAAAGGTGCAGAATTTGTTAGGTGGGTTATCGTTGTATTTATTGTAATAACAGCAGCCGATTTATTTGGCTTAATAAACTTAAAAGATTGGTTACATATTTAATACGTATTCTTATGAAAAAGTTCAGTTTTGTAAAATTACTGGTTCTCCTGGTGGCTATTATTAGTCTTCCACGGGTTATTTCAGCTCAAAAACCTGAATATGCACTGGTCATTCATGGTGGAGCAGGATTTCTTTTGCCTGAGAACACTTCAGAAAATGAATTAACTATTGTAAAAAACGGACTTCAGCGTTCGCTCAATGCCGGTGAAGCTGTTTTAAGAGCCGGTGGTTCAGCTTTGGATGCTGTAGAAGCCAGTATCAGAGTGCTGGAAGATGATCCGGCGTTCAATGCAGGCAAAGGTGCTGTAATTAATGCTGATGGTAATATAGAACTTGATGCTTCAATAATGGATGGCAGCAATATTATGGCAGGTGCCATTGCAGGTGTTCACACAATTAAGAATCCAATAACCGCTGCCCGTAAGGTGATGGAAGCTTCACCCCATGTTTTGCTTATTGGTGAAGGTGCTGAGAAATTTGCAAAAGAACAGGGTATTGAAATAGTTGATCCTTCGTATTTTTTTACTGGGGGAAGCTGGAATGAATATTTAAGGATAAAAGAAACTCAGGAAAAAGACGGGCGAAAAGGTACTGTTGGCGCCGTTGCACTCGATAAACACGGCAATCTCGCAGCCGGAACCTCCACCGGAGGAATGGTGATGAAACAATATGGGCGTGTGGGCGATGTTCCGGTAATTGGCGCTGGAACTTATGCAAATAATGAAACATGTGCTGTTTCAGCAACCGGACATGGTGAGTATTTTATAAGAAATGTAGTGAGTTACGATATTTCGGCACTTATGCTTTATAAAAATATGAGCCTGGAAGACGCCGCTCATTCTGTGGTAATGGAAAAACTAGCAAAACAAAAAGGAAACGGAGGAATCATCGCAGTGGATAAAGACGGGAATATTACAATGCAGTGCAATACCTCGTCAATGTACAGAGGTTACGTTAAATCAACAGGTGAGACCAATGTACTTATCTTCAGCGAATAATTATTATATTTATCGGTTGTATCATAAAAAAACCAAAAAAGGTTTTTATCCGATTCTGAAACAAGGTATTTATACAAATCAGGCTATATGCAGGAAATGAGCGATTTAACCAAAGAACCTGAAAAGGTGGTTTTGGTTGGTTTGATAACAAACCGAAATGATGAGATACATATTGACGAATACCTTGATGAACTTGCTTTTTTAGCTGAAACCGCCGGTGGAATATCTGTTAAACGTTTTGTTCAAAGAATTGACAAGCCCGACCCAAGAACTTTTGTAGGAAGTGGCAAACTACTGGAGATAAGCGAGTTCGTTAAAGAAAATAATATTGATGTTGTAGTATTCGACGATGAGCTTAGCCCTTCGCAGATCAGAAATATTGAAAACGAACTGGAATGTAAAATACTGGATCGCAATAACCTTATACTCGACATTTTTGCAAGCCGTGCACGTACAGCACATGCACGCACTCAGGTTGAACTGGCTCAATACGAATATCTGCTCCCGCGTCTTACAAGAATGTGGACTCACCTTGAAAAGCAAAGAGGTGGTATTGGAATGCGAGGACCCGGTGAAAAAGAAATTGAAACCGACCGCCGTATAATCCGCGATAAAATCGCACTGCTGAAAAAACAACTTAAAACCATTGATAAACAAATGGCTACCCAGCGCGGAAACCGTAGCTCATTGGTAAGAGTTGCATTAATAGGCTATACAAACGTAGGTAAATCCACCCTTATGAATGTCATAAGCAAGTCGGACGTGTTTGCTGAAGATAAACTATTTGCCACGCTTGATACGACTGTTCGGAAAATAGTAATAGGAAACCTGCCTTTTCTGCTTTCCGATACCGTTGGGTTCATACGAAAACTTCCACATTTACTGATAGAATCATTCAAATCAACTCTGGATGAAGTGCGTGAATCTGATATTCTCCTGCATGTTGTTGATATTTCTCATCCCGGATTTGAAGAACAAATTGAAGTGGTAAACCAGACTCTGGCAGAGATAAAAGCTAATGATAAGCCTATTATTATGGTTTTCAATAAGATAGATGCTTATGGCAAATCTGCTGATCTAGTGGATAATAATGAAGCACAGGAGGAACAAAACATCGAAGCTTTAAAAAAGCTATGGATAGCAAAAAATAATCCTCCGGCTATATTTATTTCTGCAACCCAAAAATCCAATCTCGATGAACTAAGGGATATTCTTTACTATAATGTAAAAGCCATACACTCAAAGAGATATCCTTACGATAACTTCTTGTATTAAATTTATCTTTTAACACAGCGCACCGAAAATCCATTGCCGCTGAAGCTTTTGATACGGGTAACGTTAAACATGGTATTCCCAATCAGATAGACCCAGGCAGGTTCATTATCAGCGTATATCTTGCTCCAGAAATAGGCATTCTGGTTCAGATAATTAAAATCTCCGTGTTCGTATCGCATTCCGGCCATTAAAGCATTAAATCCGGTACTTCCGCCCTCTTTTAATAGTGCCGCTGCATCTTCCTGACCAATTTCATCAATAAGACGATCCCAATCTTTTGCCGATGGAAGGTACCAGCCTGAAGGACAAGCCTGTGCTGCGCCGACATAAGAATAAAGTCGTCCGTATTTTTCACATTTATCGGGGTCGTTATTATAACACCATGAAGCAGTGTTATTGTAATTTAAATTTTGAGCCATCCATTCATGTTTCCCGATTTTCACAGTTTTATAGGTTTTCCCGTCACGATTATCAGTCATAGTACTGAAAACCTGAGCCGAAAGCGAAGAAAAATATAAAACCGATAGAAAAATCAAAAATATTTTACGCATCTGACAATCGCTTATGTAATGTTGATAGCTTAATGTAAACAACAAAAATAATAAATTTCGGCCTGAACTGATATTTATTGTTCAAGAGGCTATAAGACAAACAATTTTATTTCTATTCATATATCATTGATTAACAGATAGTTAATCGTTGTTTTAATTATTTTTTGGATTTCTTCAAATAAGATGACGTTAAAGTTCATCTTTAGGAATTAAACTTTTTATACTTTTGCACTCCATTTTTTTGGAATCTCTGCCACGGATTATCAGGCAGTGAAATCTTTGAAATAAAACGATGGCTCTCCGTAGCTCAGGTGGTAGAGCAGATGACTCTTAATCATCGGGTCGAAGGTTCGAGTCCTTCCGGGGAGACACTATCTTAAGCAGGTTCGGGGTGTGGCGCAGTTGGCTAGCGCGCTACGTTCGGGACGTAGAGGTCGCGAGTTCGAGTCTCGCCACCCCGACTTTCTCCAGCCACTTTAGCTCAGTTGGTAGAGCAGCGCATTCGTAATGCGCGGGTCGTGGGTTCGAGTCCCATGAGTGGCTCGTATTCAGTGGTTTATTTAATTTTTCTCTATGAAGTAGTGAAAAACAAACGGTGTTTTTAAAAATGTAGATTCACTCCCTATTACAATACTCAAACCCTGTTAACTGAATATCCGCACCCGGCTTTTATATTTTTCTGATTGTTCTGTTGAAGAAATAATTCCATTTTACGAAACGCATTAATTTGAGCCCTGGAAATATTACATTAGAAAGCTGAAATATAATGTAAAATTGGCTTAAAACATTGATTTTCAATTCAAGCAGTCATAATCGTTCAATTTTGTGAATAACCTTCATTTCTTCAATTTACAAAGTTTATGAATGATATATTTCATTATTTTTTTATCTTAATATTTGCAGGATATCTATAAAAGTTAACTACAATATTTTTATAGTATTTCTAAATATTTCCCCTATATAACTGGTAAAAGATTTAAAAATAATCTTTGTAATTAGCCATATTCACAGCTGCCGGGTAATATTCAATCATTTTACAGTCCGGATGTTCCGATATTTTCATTATGCTTAATATTGGTTCTTAGTGAGTTAACGAACTGAAGTCATAACTATATTTTAGTTTCTTATTGTCATCATACTATAAAACTATACCTTTGCGCCCTGAAAATTTCAAAATCATGGATAGTCATCAGTGGCAATTACTATCGAAATTACCTAATGTCGGGAATTCAATCTTTGCGGTAATGACGCAATTGGCAAATGAAAACAATGCTATAAATCTATCGCAGGGATTTCCTGATTTTCCAATTTCCGAAAAGCTTATTTCGCTGGTTAACAAATACATGAATATGGGGTATAACCAATATTCGCCTATGCCTGGTGTATTAAAACTGCGTGAAGTTATTTCTGAAATAGTTAATAAAACTTACTCAGCACATTACGATCCGGTTACTGAAATAACAATTACTGCCGGTGCAACACAGGCTATCTATACTATTATTTCGGCAATTGTAAGGCCTGATGATGAAGTAATAATTTTTGAACCTGCTTACGATTCTTATGCACCTGCGGTAAAAGTAAACGGTGGTCTGGTGAAATATGCCACTTTGAAACTGCCGGATTTCAGTATTGACTGGGAAAAATTTCCGGCTCTGATTTCAAGCCGCACACGAATGATAATTATCAACTCGCCTCATAATCCATCCGGTACAGTGCTGAGTCATAACGATATAAATCAGTTGATTAGGATTACGCGAAACCGTGATATCCTTATTTTAAGTGATGAAGTTTACGAACACCTTATTTTTGACGGGCTGAAGCATGAAAGTTTGTGTCGCTATCCTGAACTGGCTTCAAAAAGCTTTGTTGTAGGTTCATTTGGTAAAACATTTCATGCTACCGGCTGGAAAACAGGTTTTGTACTTGCTCCGGCTAACCTTACCGCCGAACTCAGAAAAATCCATCAGTTTCTTATATTTTCTGCAAATACACCAATTCAATATGCTTTTGCTGAATTTCTTGAAGATGAGGCTAATTACATACATCTGCCGGAATTTTATCAGAAAAAGCGGGATACTTTTCTGAAACTTATAAAAAAATCAAGGTTCAAACCTCTGAAATGCAGCGGAACTTATTTCCTGACACTTGATTACAGCGATATTTCTGATGAAAATGAAATGGATTTTGCTGTAAGACTTACACGTGAGCATAAAATAGCATCTATTCCTTTTTCTGCTTTCTATAATAAAAACAACAATAATAATCTCCTGCGTTTTTGTTTTGCAAAAACCGATGAAACTCTTGAAAAAGCTGCTAAAATAATATGCAAGATTTAAAAGTTACTCTCATTCAGTCCGATCTGGCCTGGCACAATCCTGAAAAGAACCTAACTCATTTTGAACATTTGATTGACAGGATCAATGAATCCACTGATCTGATCGTTTTACCCGAAATGTTCACAACGGGCTTTACCATGCACCCACACGATGTAGCTGAAAAGCTTAATGGCAGAACTCCTGAATGGATGCTGGAAATGGCGGTGAAGAAAAACAGTGTTGTTGCCGGAAGTTATATTGTAGAAGATAATGGAAGGTTTTTAAATCGTCTGGTTGTAATGTATCCTGACGGAAGTAATTATCACTACGACAAAAGACATCTTTTCAGAATGGCAGAAGAGAACAAATACTTCACACCAGGCAGCAATCATCTGATATTCAATGTAAAAGGCTGGAAAATAAGTGCTTTCATATGTTACGATCTGCGATTCCCGGTTTGGAGCCGCAATACCTATAACAATGGTGAATTTGCTTATGACTGTATGATTAATGTTGCAAGCTGGCCTGAAGTACGTAATTACATTTGGCAGGCTTTGCTCATTGCAAGGGCTATTGAAAACCAATCTTACGTTGTTGGCGTGAACCGTATTGGTTCTGACGGAAACGGAATACCACACAGCGGCGATTCAATGGTTGTTGACCCGCTTGGAAAACCATTAAAACAGCTTGAGCCGCATAAGGAATTAGTTGAAACTCTTACACTTTCTGCTGAAAAGCTTATTAATTTCAGAAACAAGGTAAACTATGGTTTAGATTGGGAAAAGTTTAAGATTCTATAGCCTAAATCCCTGGTAAGACTCTGTCATCAATAAATTTCAGAAAAATGAATGGAGATCCAAATCTGTACCGTATTCTTAAGGAATTAAACATTGAATTTGATTACTATGAGCATCCTCCTGCTCCTACGGTTGAAATAGCAGCTATTTACTGGAAAGATCTCAAAGCAACACATTGTAAGAACCTTTTTTTTCGTAATCATAAAGGTAACAGACATTATCTGGTCATTCTTGAATATTCAAATTCACTTGCCATACGTGATCTGGAATTAAGCCTGAAACAAGGAAAGCTGACATTTGCCTCGCCAAAACGTTTAATGAAATATCTGGGTGTTACACCGGGTTCTGTTACTCCATTCGGACTGATAAACGATACTGAGCGCCATGTTCATTTATTTCTTGACGAGAACCTTAAGAATTCTTCAACTATCAGTTTCCATCCATGTATAAACACAGCTTCTATTGTAATAAAATACAGCGATTTCATAAAATTTCTTTCATATACAGGCAATACTTACGAGTACGTTAAACTATATAGTTAAAAATCACGTTTCAATTGCAGGATTGCAATTTTTCAAAAAAACGGGGCAAGCCATAATTAAAAACTTTATTTATCCTGAAGCCGGTTTAAAGAAGTCCCGTGTTGAAATTAACAAATCCGGGAAATATATTTTTCTTACAACAAAATTTGATTTTAATCATCAAAGATTGGGTTAAATCGTTTAGTGGGCGCTATCTTTGCAAATTAATAATGTGTTAATATTTTTATCTTTAAGGTATTATGAATAAAGTTCTCGATGAAGATTTCAGAATAAAAGCGGGTATTACCTGTGGCGATCTCAATGGAATAGGTTATGAAATAATTATTAAAACCCTGTCGGACAACCGTGTGAATGAGTTGTTCACTCCTATAGTTTACGGTTCTTCAAAAGCAGCTTCTTATCATCGCAAAACGGTTAATATCAACGATTTTAATTTTAATATTATCCGCAAAGCTGATCAGGCAAATTCAAAAAAGCCCAATTTGGTCAACATCCATGATGAAGAAATAAAAATAGAGCTTGGTATTGCTACACCTCAATCCGGTGCGTTGGCGTTTAAATCGCTTGAAGCAGCAGTTGAAGACCTTAAGCGCAATCAGATCAATATTTTGGTAACTGCTCCAATCAATAAATATGCTATAAAACAGGCAGGGTTTAATTTCCCCGGACATACCGAATATCTGGCAACTCATTTTGAAAGTGAAGATTACCTTATGCTCATGGTGAGTAAGAATATGCGTGTGGGAATTGTTACCGGACATATTCCATTGCGTCAGGTAGCTGAAAAACTGACAAAACAACTGGTAATGGCTAAAACCAAAACTCTTCATGATTCACTGGTTCGTGATTTTAATATCTGTAAACCCAAAATTGCAGTATTAGGGCTTAATCCACACTCAGGAGAAGGCGGACTGATAGGAGAAGAAGAACAAACCATGATAATTCCGGTAATCAAAGAATTAAGCAATCAGGGAATGTTGATCTTCGGTCCGTTTCCTGCCGATGGATTTTTTGGTTCATCCGCCTATAAGGATTTTGATGCTGTTCTTGCCATGTATCATGACCAGGGAATGCTTCCATTCAAGAGCCTGTCATTTGATACCGGTGTGAATTATACTGCAGGTCTGCCAATTGTAAGAACCTCGCCCGCTCATGGAACAGCATATGAAATAGCAGGAAAAAATCAGGCATCACCCGATTCGTTCAGAGAAGCCATTTACCTTGCCTGCGATATCTTCAGAAACCGAATGATATACGAAGAATTGACAAGTAACCCTTTGATTCCGTTAGTAACTGAAGATTCAAACGAAACACCTGAAACCTGATCTTAGGGTTTGAAATATCAACAGCATAAATACCAAAAGGAATTATTCGATAACACATTGTGTCACTGAATGTTGGATCAACGATATACAGCCCGGTCAATTGCAAAAATATTAAATGCTAAACTCATTGAAGGAAGTAATCCCGATGCCGGAATTTATCATTTGATAGTTGACAGCCGTAAACCTGTTTCAATTCAGAACGATTTGTTTTTTGCACTCATAACCCGGCGCAATGATGGACATCGTTACATTAAGGAGCTTATTGACAAGGGGTTACAAAACTTTGTGATCAGTAATTATGACCCGGCATGGTCAAAAAGTAATTCGTCATTCATTATTGTTGATGATACTCTTGAGGCACTCAGGCAACTTGCTGCATGGCACAGGCGGCAATTCGATATTCCTGTCATAGGAATTACCGGCAGTAATGGTAAAACCATAATCAAAGAATGGCTGTCGCAGCTTATTGGTTCGGACAAACATGTGGTTCGAAGCCCAAAAAGTTATAATTCACAGATCGGTGTACCACTATCTGTCTGGAAAATTGAATCCATTCATGATCTGGGAATATTTGAAGCCGGAATATCAATGCCCGGTGAAATGGAAAACCTCGAGAATATCATTAAGCCAACGCTGGGTATTTTTGCGAACCTTGGTGCAGCTCATGATGAAAACTTTGAGGATTCAACACAAAAAGCAAGGGAAAAAATAAAGCTGTTCAAAAATTGTAAAGAACTGATCTGTTGCGCTGACCACAGTGAGATCATAAATGTTTACAATCAGCTTGAATGGACAGAAAAACCAAAATTAATTTCTTGGGGGCGGCATTCAAAAGCTGATCTTAAGATCACGAAATGCGAAAAACATCCGGAACATACCATTATAAAAGCAGTTTATAAGAAGAAAAATATCAGTATTCAGGTACCTTTCACTGACGAGGCTTCACTTGAAAATATCGTTCATTGCTGGTTAACCCTGCTTCATCTGGGATATAATAATGAACTTATCGCTGAACGTATGCTTACACTGCATACTGTGGCTATGCGACTTACACTGAAGGAGGGAATTAATAACTGCTCATTGATTGATGATAGTTACAGTTCCGACCTTTCATCACTTGCAATAGCACTCGACTTTTTACAACAGCAGAATCAGCACCGCCACAAAACCATAATCCTGTCTGACATATTGCAAAGTGGTCGCAACGAAGAGGATCTATACCGGGAAATAGGAAATCTAATCAAAAACAAGGATATTGATCGTTTTATTGGAGTTGGAGCTGCAATGCAACGCCAGAAAGTCAATTTCCCTAAAGATTCAGTGTTCTATCTGTCAACTGATGACCTTATAAAAGCATTGCCATCGCTTAATTTAAACAACGAGAGTATTCTTGTGAAAGGAGCGCGTGTTTTCGGATTCGAAAAAATAATTGCGTTCCTGCAGCAGAAAAATCATGAAACCGTTTTAGAAGTCAATCTTGATGCGCTGGTACATAATCTGAACTTCTACCGAAGTAAAATTAAGCCCGGTGTTAAGCTTATGGCTATGGTAAAAGCTTTTTCGTATGGTAGCGGAAGTTTTGAAATTGCCAATGTGTTACAGTTTCATCGTGTTGATTATCTGGCAGTTGCTTATGCCGACGAAGGAGTTGAACTACGAAAAGCAGGTATCAGGCTCCCAATTATGGTGATGAATCCTGAAGAACAGGGTTATGAGGGGATTTTTAAATTTGATCTTGAACCCGAAATTTACAATTTGCGCACACTAAGTTTACTGGAACAAGCTGCAAAACAATATTCCGGTCATAATCAGGAGGTTCTGAAAATTCATATTAAGCTTGATACGGGTATGAACCGGCTTGGTTTTGATGAAAACGACCTGCCTGCATTGCTTACACGATTAAAGGGATCGCACTTTAAAATCGCTTCGGTATTCTCGCATCTTGCCGCCAGCGAAGATCCAAACCATGATAAATTTACGTATGAGCAGATAAATGCTTTCAGCAGAATGACTGAGGAGCTGGAACAAAAGCTGGGCTATGGCCTTCTGAAACACATCCTGAACACAGCAGGAATAAGTCGTTTTCCTGAAGCACAATATGATATGGTTAGGCTTGGAATTGGGCTTTACGGGATCAGTAATCTTGCTGATGAACAGCCTTTTCTGCAACATGTCAGTACCCTGAAGAGCAAGATCTCACAGATTAAAAATATTCCGGCAGGTTCTACAATTGGCTATAATCGTGAATTCAAAGCCGAAAAAAACATGCGTATTGCAATTGTACCTGTAGGCTACGCCGATGGGCTTAAACGAAGTCTCAGCAATGGGAAGTATAGTTTGCTTGTAAATGGAAAACCCGCACCTATAACAGGAAATATCTGCATGGATATGTGTATGGTTGATATTACCGATATCAAGGCTGAAGAAGGTGATGAAGTGATCATTTTTTCACCTTCATACCCCATTAATCAATTAGCTCAGGCTATGCAAACCATTCCTTACGAAGTGCTTACAGGAATTTCACAAAGAGTGAAAAGGGTTTATTATCAGGAATAATTAATAAAATCTTCATTAGCTTTCAATAAAGATTTTCATTGTTCTTAGTGTTCGAACCAAATCAGAAACCTCTTTATTGTAGTATTTCAGTTGCGCTATCAGGTTTTCCCAAATCCAACCTGCTAATTTCATAAACATGTATTCCGCTGCGCAAATCGGAATAAATCAGGTTTACGTCAGCCAAACCTGTTGAAATAAAAACATTTTTAAATGCTTCAGAACTATTCTGGTCATAATGTTTTACCATTGCCTGTATAACAGGATAAGTATTAATCAATTCAGCAGCAGTATAGGGTTTATCAAACCAACTGGTAAAGCTTTCTTCCCATTCTTTGAACAAATAAGTATCAGGATAAATCGAGTTGAGTTGTTTTCCAAATTTTTTACCTCCTGCCGGTGTCATCAGCATACCAAACATAAGCCCACTCTCTTTTCTTATATGCCAGTAGTCAGCAGTTATGACAAGGGCATCAGCTTTGGGTAGTGTGCTCACTTGTTCAGCAACAGATTTATTATGACTTCTTATTTGTTTTCGTATTTCAAGGTATTCCTCATGCTGTTTGAGGCTTTTGGGATTTAACAGCATAACCAAAGCAATTATGCCATATATAATGGCTTCAGCCCAACGCTTCCTGAACTGAAGGATCTCAAATATAACATTAACCGAAAGGTAAAATAAAAATACTGTTATCAATGAATAAGGGATCAGATAATAGGCTTCATAATGTTTGGAAATAGCAAGAACCCCAACTATCATTGCCATTAAAAATCCGGCAAGTGCATTTATGTATCTTTTATTGGCAATCCTTTTTCTGATAAATGGCAATAATGAACAAAGAAGAATGAAAATGGCAATTAATGCCGCATATACCAAATGTTTTTCTGATTGGATTATAGTTTTAAGATTTAAAATAAATTGCTGTGGATCAATAACTGATGCCTTTCCGCTTCCATGTTTTCCGGTATGTAATACTATTGAATTTATCCAGTTAAAAAACACCTTACCCCTTTTGATCAAAGGGAATGTGAAAACCAGAAAAGAAATCATTGCTGATGCCAGATAGAAAAGTTTTTTCTTCATACCCCTGATTATGAACAGCGGAGCAATTATAAAAGGGAAAAAGGTAAATTTCAGTGAAATCCCTGCGCCAATGATAATTCCATATATCAGCGGACGCTTGTTTTTAGCTTTGCCATGGTCAAACGCCCCATACATGTCAAGTAAAGTGGTTCCACACAGAATAACAACAAGTGCAATAAACCATGGCTCAGGCATATAGCGCTCAATTACAGAAAAAACATATTCTGCTACAAAAGGAGAAAACTGTATGAAAATAGCAGCAGGCAGATTTCCGGTTTTACGGTAAATCCATAAACTTACAAGAAAAACTACAACGCTTATTAAAATTATCATGCTGATATTCAGAGCGCTAAGATATTGATCAGGATTCTGGAGAACATCATCAGTATAGGAAGAGGCAGATCGGAATATATAAACAATTCGTGTAACAATTGCAGCAAAAACTATCAATGGAGTTCCTGGATGGTCAATAAAAAGGTTAAAGCTCCCTTTGCCCAGCAATATACCACTAAGAAGATAACTGAATTCAGGATCAAAGGCAAATAAGGAGTATTCCTGATTTATTGCCCTGAGAGTATAACCGGTGAAAAATATAAAAAACGGTATTACTAATAATGAGATCAGGGAAAACGTAGTTTTTCCAAGTGATATTACCCGTCTGGAAAACATAGGATGAATATTATATTTAGTGGTTACGGCTGATAGATTAAAAGTCCAAAGATATGTATTAATATAATCACTATTGTCCGGTAAAAGTATAAAATTGTTTTTTACTTTCACAATTAACTGATAGTCAATAATAATGTTTGCTATTTTTTATCATTTTCAAAAGTAAGCCACATCAAAAAGAGTAGGCTGTCTCGCTAATTCAATTGTCTTTTGCCAGTCTCTATCTGGATTTTCGAGAAAATTTAGTAGATGAATATAATTAAACAAATGAATTTTGCAAAAACTCACCAGATTTGA
>JBASHR010000095.1:0-30197 GCA_049654165.1 Bacteroidales bacterium | reverse complement strand
TTCCAATCGGTATCAAGGGCTGGAAAAGCAAATCCATGATAAATAAGCTAATCACTGGAATGTAAATCTTTTTCAGATTATCCCGATTTTACATCGGGAGGGTCACAGGTTCGAATCCTGTTGCTCCTGATTAAATCTTCATTATTATATTACGATGCTTATGAATAATTGAAGTTCAGGCACTTTATTAACTTCTATCCTTACTAAATACCTTACCTTTGTGCCCTTAAAAATTTTTATATGAATTTATTAAAGGAACATTCAGGTTTATATACTGATCATTATCAGCTTTCAATGGCTCAGGGTTATTTGCTTAATGGTAAACAGCGTGTGAAAGCGACTTTTGATTATTTTTTTCGGAAAAACCCGTTTAAAGGAGCTTATGTGATTTTTGCAGGTCTTGGTGAAATTGTAGATTACCTCGAAAATCTCGGGTTTAGTAAAGAAGATTGTGAATATCTTGAATCTATCGGATTTGACAGAAAGTTTACCGAGTATCTTAAATCATTTACATTTAAGGGCAATATTTATGCACCCCGCGAAGGTGAAGTAGTATTTCCTGTAGAGCCAATAATTAGAGTTGAAGGAAACCTTGTTGAAACTCAGCTTATTGAAACAGCTTTATTGAATTATGTGAATTTTTCTTCGCTTATTGCCACCAAAGCTCACAGGATACGTATGGTTGCCGGGGATCGTCTTTTAACTGATTTTGGTTTGCGTCGGGCTCAGGCACACGGCAGTATACTCGCTTCCAAAGCAGCTATAATTGGTGGATTTAACAGTACTTCAAATGTGTTTGGTGCTTATGCTTTTGGGTTGGAATCATCTGGAACGCAGGCTCACTCATGGATTCAGAGCTTTGATGATGAACTTAGTGCTTTCAGGGCTTTTGCTGATATTTATCCTGACAAGTGTTATTTGCTGGTAGATACTTATGATACTTTACGAACGGGCATTCCCAATGCAATTACTATTGGTCATGAACTTGAAACAAAAGGTCACAAATTACAGGGAATTCGTCTTGATAGCGGCGACCTTGCATATCTGAGTAAAAGGGCGCGTAAAATGCTGGATGATGCCGGTTTGCATTATGTTAAAATTAGTTGTTCGAACCAGTTAGACGAATTTGTAATCCGAAGTTTGCTTGAACAAGGTGCCCCTATTGACTTTTTTGGAGTTGGAACACGATTGATAACAGGACAGGAAGATGCTGCACTTGATGGTGTTTATAAATTAACTGAAAGCGATGGAAAACCCAGAATAAAAATTTCTGAGAACCTTGAGAAAATGATACTTCCCGGAATTAAAAACGTGCATCGTTTTTATGGTGAGGATGGCATGATGTATGCTGACGGGGTTTCTCTGGAAGGAGAAACTGATCTGAAAATCATTTATCATCCGTACCAAACCTATAAACATTCATCGGTTGAAAACCTTAAAAGTGTCGTGTTGTTAGAAAAGGTAATGGAAAATGGAAAACTTCTTAAAAAACTACCTTCGCCTTATGAGGCTGCCGGTTATGTTAAGGAAGTTATGTCAAAATTGAATCCTGAGCATAAACGTTTTGAATTTCCTCACATTTATAAAGTAGGTATAAGCCAGAAAGTGCTCGATATGCGTACCTCGCTGATAAACAACATCAGGTCGAAAATGTTATAATTCAAAAAATAATCTTGCAAATCAAAAATATGTTTAATTTTAGAAAAAATTTTTAAACATATGTTGATAGCAAACATGTCTGAACGATAAAACACTGGATTACAGGGAGTTTTCGGACATTGAGTAATTATTTTTTAAAATTCGTATTCATATAAACATCAATAAAAATGAACGCATTATTAATTGTAGATGTACAGAATGATTTTTGTACCGGGGGTGCTCTTGAGGTAAAAGAGGGAGAGCTTGTAGTGCCGGTAATTAATAATCTTATCCCGTTATTCCCAACGGTTGTTGCTTCAATGGACTGGCATCCTGCCGGGAGCATACATTTTGAGAAATGGCCTCCTCATTGTGTAAGGCAAACTCCTGGAGCTAATTTACATCCGGATTTGAATGCAGACTATATTGAGAAAATCTTTTTAAAGGGTACCGAGAGTGCTGATGACGGATATTCAGCTTTTGAAGCTACAAATTATGATCTGGAAAAGTATCTGAAAGAAAAAGGGATTGAGAATTTATATGTTGCTGGGCTGGCAACTGATTATTGCGTTAAAAACTCAGTTCTTGATGCTTTGAAAGCAGGATTTAATACATTTGTCTTTACTGACGCCATCAGAGCAGTGAATGTTCAGCCTGAAGATGGACAAAAAGCAATTGAATTAATGACTGAAGCAGGTGCAAAATTCATTACTTCTGAAGAATTTTCAGAACCAGGGATATAAAATATTTGTAAAAGGTTTAAAAATATTATAATTTTACAAAATATTATATTAATGGCTTGACTGATTTATTGGCTTTATCATCCGGGTTTTCATTTAAGTCATTTAAAGATACAAAAACAAACACATATGCAGTGGATTTATGATACTCTTAAAACAAAAACCGTAGGAATTGCCGGCTGTGGTGGTCTGGGATCCAATTGCGCTATGGCTTTGGCAAGGGTTGGAATAGGTCGTCTGATAATTGCCGATTTTGATATTATCAGCGATGATAATTTAAAAAGACAATATTTCTTTTATGATCAAATTGGCAAGCTTAAAGTATATGCTTTAAAAGAAAATTTATTGCGGATAAATCCAGAGCTCAAGGTTAATGCATTGGATATACGCTTGTGTTCCAATGATATTATTGAAATTTTCAATGAGTGCGACGTAATAGTTGAAGCATTTGATCTGGCAAAAATGAAACAAATGATTATTGAAACAGTTCTTACATTTATGCCTGAAAAATATATTGTTTCTGGTATTGGGCTTGCCGGATGGGGGGAGAATAATATGTTGAAAACTATCAATATGGATAAACTGATAGTTTGTGGCGATGGTGAAATAGAAACCTCGGAGACTTTGCCTCCACTTGCACCACGTGTTGGTATTGTTGCTAATATGCAGGCTAATCAGGTGCTTGAGATCCTGCTTGGGAAGATGCCTTATAAGAGATCGGAGTAATAATTAATTATATTTGGAATGAAAATTACACTCAATCATCAACAGGAAGAGTTTGATGCCGAAGTATTAACTATAAATGAACTGCTGAAGATTAAAAATTTTACTTTTAAGATGCTGGTTGTAAGAATTAACGGTAAAATCATCCGAAAGCATGAATACGACACAGCTACTGTAAAAGATGGTGATGATGTTATTGTTCTTCATTTGATCACCGGTGGGTGATACCTCCTTATATAATCTCGGCTACAACAAAAGTACTGCCACCTATATAAACTAAATCGGTTTCCTTTGCATTTTCAATTGCAGCTTTGTAAGCTTGTAATACTGAGGGATAAGAGCTACCCCTAAGCCCGGCAAGTTTTCCTTTAGCTTCCAGTTCTGCTTCATCAAGTCCACGTGGTACATCCGGTTTACAGAAATAGTAAAAAGCATCAGTAGGAAACAGATTTATAATGCTGTCAACATCTTTGTCGTTTACCATCCCAAGTACAAAATGCAGGTTCTCATGCGGCATTTTCATTATCTGAGACAATGTAAAATCCAGCCCGTTTTTATTATGCCCAACATCAGCAATAACCAAAGGTTTTTGCCTCATAACCTGCCAGCGCCCTTTAATCCCGGTTTGTTGTATAACTTTCGAAATTCCTTCAGCTATATGTTCTTTTGAAATAGAAAACCCTGAATTATTTAGAAACTCAACTGTTTTGATAACTGTTGGAATATTCCTTTGTTGATAATCGCCACCAAGCGGACAAAACAGATTATGAAACAAAACATTTTCCTGAACTGATATTTTATAATACGCTCCTGATTTTTCACTTTGACCCGTTCTTTCAATCTTTATATCCTGATCGGCAAATGAAATCGGTGCTGACATCAATTGTGCTTTTTCAAGAAAAACATTTCTTGTTTCCGGATGACTTTCCCCTATTACTACCGGAACCCCTTGTTTTATGATCCCTGCTTTCTCTCCGGCTATGGCTGCAAGTGTGTTTCCAAGAAAGACCATGTGATCCCAGCCAATATTTGTTATTACCGAAACTTCCGGAGTAATTATGTTAGTGGAATCAAGTCGCCCGCCCATTCCGGTCTCTATAACAGCTATATCAACCTTGTTTTTTGCAAAATGATCGAATGCCAGTGCAACACTAATCTCAAAAAAAGATGGCTTTATCCTTAAAAATTCGTTTTTCCATTTATGTATAAAGTGGATCACTTCAGATTTCAGCATCATTTTGCCATTTATTCTGAACCGTTCACGGTAATCCTTCAAATGCGGTGAAGTGTGTAAGCCTGTTTTGTGCCCGGCACTTTGAAGAATAGAGGCAAGCATGTGGGAAACCGAGCCTTTGCCGTTGGTTCCGGCAATATGTATGGATTTAAATTGCTTATGAGGTTGGCCCATAAGTTCACATAATTCTGTTATATTACCCATATCGGGCTTATAAGCAGCAGCCCCGATACGATGAAAAACAGGCAATTGCTCATACAGATAATCCATGGTTTGCCGGTAATTCATAGGATAGAAGTTTAATTTTATGTTTTAATGAAAACCTGGTTTTTATAGCTGTGATCAATTCATCAGATGTCTGGAAAAAAGCTGTTCATGATGATTTTCTCTCCGGTTTGTCTGGATTGTTTGCAGCACAGTCGTTTAGTATCAGTTCTGACGTAAAAAGATATAAGTGATTACGCCTTTTTGTTCGTCAGGTGAATCCGGACTTGGGCTAAAGCGGGTTTTTAAAGCAGCTTGCTCAGCAGCCCTGCGTAACGAAGGGTCGGAGGTAGTTGTACCCTGAGCTCCTGATAATGCCCGTACTACCTTTCCTTCTTTGTTAACCCAAATCGTTACAACTACTTTACCTTGTTCACGTGATGGGTAATCTGGTTTTGGAAGATGTGTAGCAGACCTTCCTGATAAGTTATAGGAAATCCCATCTCCTGCTCCTCCACTTCCTTCGTAAGATTGGCTGTCAGGAGTTCCGGTTGGTTTCCCTTGATCTCCTGGTTGTCCTGTTATACCTTCCCCTTGCCCGCTTTGATTTTGCTGGGTTGTGCCTCGGTAAATAGCACGTGGATCAATTTTTGGTGGTTCTGGTTCCGGATCAGGCTGTGGCTGTGGCGGTTGTTTGGGTTCAGTTTTTACCGGCTGAGTTGTGGGTTTTGTAATATTTTCTTTTTGTGATGGAATTGCAGGTGTTTCTTCTGTGCTTTGTGATACAAACTCTTCTTTGTTTTGTATCGGCTCAGGGCGCCGAAACACTTGCGACTGGTCAGCAGATTGCTGAGTTAACCCAGAACCTTCATCGCTATATCCTAAATTCACCTCTACACCTTCTTCGCCCGGCAAAGGTAATGGTGTTCGTAAAGCCAGAAACAATAATAAAAGTAATAGCAGCGCATGAAACAAGATTGTACCCGCGGTTGCCAGAACTTTATTTTTCTTTTCTTCACTCATCGTTTAGGTCTGGTGGCTAAAATTACTTTATGTTTGGTGTTATTGCGCTCGTTTACAATATTTATTGCATCAATAACCGATACAATATACTGAACCGGAACTGAATGGTCGGCTCTGAGTACAACAGTGGCTTCTGCTTCGGGCAGTAAAGCTACGATCATTTCTTCAATAAGCTCTTTCTCACTAATAGGTCTGTCTTCCAGAAAGTACTCATAGTTTTCGTTTATATAAACCGTAATCGTTTGTTTAGCCATGGTTTTACTCTGGCTTTCGGGAAGCAGCAGCTTAATGGCATTGGGAGCTACAAGGGTGGATGTAAGCATAAAAAATATCAGGAGTAAGAACACAAGGTCCGACATGGATGCCATGCTGAACGAAGTGCTTCTTTTATTTCTCATTTGTATTGCCATGAGGTAATATCTGGTTTACGTTTTCAGTTTAACGCTTTGATTATTCTTTTAATTCTTTTTAAAAATATACTGGGTTAATTAGCTGGTTCGTGCAATAAATCAATGAATTCAGTTGCTCTTGCTTCGAGCATGTACACTATTTTTTCGATCCGTGCAACCAGTATATTATAAAACACAAGCGCTATAATACCAACTATCAGCCCTGCTACCGTAGTTACCATAGCCTGATAGATACCGCTTGAAAGCAATGAAATATCAATGTTGTTACCAGCCATTGACATATCGTAGAATGCTCTTACCATTCCCATTACTGTTCCCAGAAAACCAAGCATAGGTGCAACAGCAGCCACTGTGGCAATAGCCGCTATATTTTTTTCAAGCTTTGCAATCTCAAGTTTTCCAACGTTTTCAATAGCCGCATTTATATCGTTTAATGGTTTGCCAAGGCGTAAAACGCCCTTTTCAATCATTCGAGCTATAGGTGAATTGTTATTACGGGCAAGGGTTAATGCTGATTCAATACGACCTTCGTGCATAAAATCACGAATATTGTTCATAAAGTTATTTTCTTCTTTTGAAGCCTTACGGATCACAATAAAACGCTCGATAAAAATGTATACAGCGAGTATTGATAGCAAAACAATGGGTAACATAACCCAACCCCCTTTGAAAGCTAAATCCAGAACCGAAAGTTTAATCTCGCTGGGTGTTTCCATTAATCCAAGGGCAGTTCTTGGATCATTGACCGGTAAATTATCTTGGAGCAGAATAAAAAGAAAGTTAGTGCTCATAAAACTCTTTTTTTAGAAATGCTGGTTTTAGAATTTATTGAATAAAAATTATTACTGGCAGTATTTTTGTAACTTGTCTGGTTGTGATACTGATAACTAAAAACTGCCTGTTTTATTATTTGAGTTGTTGTCAGGAAGAATTATCCTGTAATTTTGAAGTCTTGTTCAGACTACTGTTATTAAGGATTTGATATTTTTGAAATAAACCCGTTTGAACCAGGCAGATTAATACATTTTATGAACGATCAGGAACTTATTGAAGGATTAAAGCAAAATCAGCAGGCAGCTTTCCGGCTTCTGGTTGAGCGGTACCAGGAGATGGTTGTTTCTGTTTGTTTTCAGTTTTTACAAAATATTGATGATGCTTATGATATAGCTCAGGAAGTTTTTATTGAGGTTTATAAATCAATTCATCGTTTCAGGCAGGATTCTGCCATTTCTACATGGTTGTACAGGATAGCAGTTAATAAATCGTTAAATCAGATAAAGAAAAATAAATACCGAAAACAATCATTTTCACTTGAAAGGTCAGTTTCGCCAGGGCTTAAAGATGAGAACCTTATAGAACCTGAATTTACTAAACAATCTGAAAAGGAAGCTGAATACAGCGAAAGGGTGAAATTGCTCTATGAGGCAATTGATTCCCTGCCTTCAAATCAAAATATTGCATTTACATTACATAAACTTAATAAGTTATCTTACAAAGAAGTATCAGAAGTAATGGAGATTTCTTTATCTTCAGTGGAGTCGCTTATACACAGGGCGAAAAAAAACATTCAGAAATATTTGGTTCAAAGGATTGAAAAGCGAATAAACTAAAACGCAAGTTTAATTAATTTATATTGTCAAATATCAAAATCAACTAATTATGAACTGCAAGCGCATAAAGCAATATCTGATTTTTCTTGCTGATGGCAGCCTTGATGCAGAACTAGCCGGCGAGGTGAGAGATCATCTTGAGCACTGCAAACAATGTAGCCATGCTTTCAGGGAGATTCAGGAAATTTTGGATATAGCTGGCTCAGTAGAACCGGTTAAGGTTGATCCATGGTTTACTGATAGAGTGGAACAGGAGTATTTAAGTTTACAGAACGAAAAGAGTAAACTTAAGATCTGGTACAACAAGAGAGTAAACTATCTTAAAATGGTACCTGTAGCTGCTTCTTTGATTATTGCTTTGGGCCTCGGAATAATTATCGGCTCAGAATTATCAGATAAGGCTGCAGTAAATGAGGTAGCAGAATATCCTCAATATATCTATGATAATCTGATAACAGATAATCTTTACCAGATTTCTTTTGAAGCGTATTTGTTGAATAATGAAAATGAGTAAGCCATGAAATTATTCTCAAACATACAAATCTGGATATGGGTGCTCGCCGCACTTCTTGTAGTAAATATGGCTGTTACTGGTTCTATTTTATGGCATCAGCATAAAAAGCCCAATTTTCCTTCATCTCCGCGTACTCACAGGATGATGCCTGAAAGAAAACATATTCCAATGGGTTCTCAGCAATGGAGAGAAGAAATGGACTTAACTGCAGAGCAATGGGAAAAACTGGAAGCAGGGCTTAATGATTTTTTTAAGATTTCTCAGCCTATTTTACAAAAGTTAAACGAAAATCAAGATGCGCTTTTTGAAGAAATTAACAATCAGACTCCTGATTTACAATTGCTTGACAGTCTGGCTGACGAATTGGGTTATCTGCATGCACAGCTTAGAAAAGAGTCGGCAAGGCATTTGCTTTCAGTAAAAGCAATCACCACTCCTGAGCAATATGAAAAAATGAGTGAGATGATTGGTCACTGGATGTCGCCTATGCATTTACGACCAGGTATACATGGAGGACACAGACGTAATCGGGAGTTCAGATGAAAAATATAGTTAAGAACCCTGGTAAATAAAATTAGTATTAATCAATAAAGTAATTGAAATGAAACCACAAAATTTTTTAAAAGCGATTTCCTTAATGCTGATTATGGCATTTATAATGATTGATTCCCCTGTTATGGCTCAGCGAAAAAGAGCTTTAAACCGTGATGCACGTACAGAAGGGAGGTTCCAGAACAGACCTCCGCAGGAAAATGCACGCTGCATGGATTTGCCCGGCATAACTCCGGAACAGAAAGAACAGATTGAGAAATTCAGGTTGGAGAATATGAAGAATATTCAACAGCTCAGAAATGAAATGTTTGAGAAAAAAGCACATTTGAGAACTCTTTTAGGTTCTGATAAGCCCGATACTGATAAAATAAATAAAACAATTGATGAAATAGCAGGTATAAGAGCTCAAATGGAAAAAGGACGTATGGAAACCCACCTTAAAATAAAGGGTGTTCTTACTGAAGAACAAAAAATCCTTTTTAATGAGCGTGGAAATTGGGGAAGGAAAGGTGGACCACAACAAGAAAATATTCCAATGGGAAGGGGTAGGGGGTTTTATGGAAACTGTCCGTTCAGATAAAAAACTGGAAATTTCTGTAATGACCCAATAGTGCGACCTCGGTGTATTTATGCCGGGGTCGTTTTGTTTTAATACAAAAATAAATGTCCTTATCACACCCTGACTTTTTTAAAATAGCTACTTTTGCCACAACTATCAATTTCATTATATTGATTATGAGCCTGATTACTGAATAATCATTCTAAATAGCTCATTTTTAATTGCTTTGTTTCATTTTAATAATCCAAATCCTATGAACAGATTATCAATACTGAAAAGTGTTTTATCAGTGGTTTTTCTATTTATGGTATTTTCTCTTTCAGCACAGGAGCTTGAGGAGTTTTTTAAAGACAAGGGAGAACGTTATTTTCGATTTACCCTGAGTTCAGAATCCGAATTAAGTAAAATATCAGATATGGTTTCTATTGACCATATTGATGGTAAAGAAATCATTGCGAATGCCAGCCTCGATGAATTCAAAAAATTCCTGGAATTGAACATTCCATATGAATTTCTTCCTCATCCTTCTGATTTAATTGACTTTGATGCAGTTGAATTAAGTAATATAAAAGATGTTAGACAGTGGGATTTTTATCCTACCTACGATGCCTATGTAGCTCTGATGAATGGTTTTGCTGCTGACCATCCTGATTTATGCCAGATACATAATATTGGCACATTGCCAAGCGGAAGACAATTACTTGCAGCAAGAATAACTTCAAATGTGATTGGTACTTCGGCAAAGCCAAAGTTTTTGTATACATCTTCTATGCATGGTGATGAGCTTACAGGTTACATCCTGACAATGAGATTAATAGATCATTTACTTATTAATTACGGCACAGATCCCCGTATCACCCGTCTTGTTGACAGTATTGATATCTGGATTAATCCACTTGCTAACCCCGATGGTACTTATTACGGGGGAAATCACACAGTAAACGGAGCCCGCAGGCGAAATGCCAATAATGTTGACCTTAACCGTAATTATCCTGACCCGGCTGCCGGACCGCATCCTGACGGTTATCCTTGGCAACCCGAAACGGTACATTTTATGAACCTTGCTGAAATACAGAAATTTAATATGTCATGTAATTTGCATGGTGGCGCTGAGGTTTGCAATTATCCATGGGATACATGGGCCCACCTTACCGCTGACAATAACTGGTGGGTTTATACTATGCGTGAATTTGCCGATACAATTATAGTAAATAGTCCCTCGCCATATTTTCGGGGTTTTGATAATGGTATTGTTCGTGGTTATGATTGGTATTCAATTACAGGAGGAAGGCAGGATTATATGAATTATTTCCAGCAATGCCGCGAATTCTGCCTTGAAATCAGCAATACCAAAATGCCTTCTCCAACGCAGATGCCTACATTCTGGAACTATAATTACCGTTCCTTTTTGAATTATATGGAGCAATCTCTTTATGGTATCCGTGGCGTTATCACAAACTCAGTTACCGGTGAGCCTGTACATGCCATGATAAACATACAAGGCCATGATATTGATAGCTCCTTTGTTTTCTCAAATGCTCAGGATGGTGGGTTCCATCGTTATATTTATACAGGAACCTATAATCTTACTATAGAAGCACCTTGTTTTAAAACCAAAGTTATTAATGGCGTAAGTATAGCCAATCGTCATACAACCTGGGTAAATGTTGCGTTAGAACCTGCAATGGCTGATTTTTCAGCATCTGCCAATATAATCAGTCCCGGGAATTATGTTACTTTCACAAGTCAGCAATGCGTACCTATTGATTCATGGCAGTGGATTTTCGATGGTGGTTTTCCTTCCACCTCAACTTCGCCAAATCCTATTGTTCAATATCCTGTTGCAGGAATTTATGATGTAAAACTTATTGCAACTGCAAACGGAATATCAGATACAATTACCAAATCCCAGTATATCACGGCAATTACATCATACACCATAAGTAACTCCACTGTAACTACATGTTTCGCAATGTTTTATGATACTGGTGGTCCAAATGGTAATTATGGGAGTAACGAGAATTTAACCATGACATTTTTGCCATCTCAGGCGGGTTCAAATATTCAGGCTAATTTTGTTTCATTCGCTACCGAAGCAAACTACGACTTTTTATACATTTATAACGGCACAAACACCAGTGCACCTCAGTTTCCGGGAAGTCCTTTTCATGGTGGTAATAGCCCTGGCTTTATTGAAGCCAGTAATTCATCCGGAGCAATAACATTCAGATTTACATCTGACTATTCAGTTACGAAATCGGGATGGGAAGCCCAGATAACTTGTTCGGGTACGCCAATTTTACCCGGAGATGCCAATTGTGACGGATCAGTTAATACTCTTGATGTCATTATTACAACCAGTTATATTATGGGTCAGAATCCGCAACCTTTCTGCTTTGAAAATGCTGATATCAATGGAGATGGAATTATCAATATTTCTGACGTTATTGGAGTTGTAAACATCATTCTTGGAACACAATAGAAAAAAACCGTAGAACTCTAATGAACAATAAAAAACAACCCCGCTCCTTAAAGTGCGGGGTTGTTTTTTGGTGGAAAGCAGTTTTATAAGCGGGATTCTGTATTGCCTCAGGGTAAAACCCGGCAGCAATTTCTATCATTTATCTGGGCTTGCCGTTGCCGGCAAGCTCTAACGACCTACCCCTCAGGATCGGACGAGCAGCCCTCAACCTGCCGAAACAGGATCCCTGATATATTTGGTCTTTCAGCCCATAAGGTTTACCCCTGCATTATGTCGCCATAATACAGCGTGAGCTCTTACCTCACGTTTTCACCCTTATCCTGCAGTGCAGGACGGTAATTTTCTGTGGCACTTGCTGTTTCTGCTCCACCAGGGCAGAACCTTCCCGTTAGGAAGTATGGTGCTCTGTGCTGTCCCGACTTTCCTCTGCCATGATAAAATGACAGCGATAGAAAAAACTGCTACTTCACTCTGCAAAGATACTGCCAATTTTTATAAAACCTTATCATGAATTATTGGGTCTGCTTAAAAACAGTGTTTTATATTCCTTGCGTTTTGACGGTATTAGTTTGTGGATCAACGGTTTTAAAGAAATACTCTGTTGCTTATATTTTGAGAGCTATAAATCATATTTGCTGAAGCCTTATTGTATAAGAAGCATCTGTGTTTTATTTCTGACTTTAAAAACCATCATGATAAAGATTCAGGAAATCCAAAATATTCTATTATCAGGGAACCCTACTGCAGTAAATGCTTAATTTTGCCCTCGAACTATTAATTTATCTTTATTATGGAAAACATTTCATTGGGTATAGGTTCAAGAGTTAATCACCCTGAATTTGGAAAAGGAGTTGTTGTTCAGGCTTATACCGATTCTTACGAAATTACTTTCATTGATTATGGTACAAAAACTATTCTGAAGTCTTTTAAAGGACTGGAGGTTATTGATTTTGCCGGTGGTGATATAGATTATATCAGTTTTGAAAAAGTTGAACGTGTTTTTGCAAAACTTTTGCGAAGAATTACTGATATTCAGGAAGTGGTTCCGCTTGGAAATCGCTGGCAGGGTGGTAAAATGATATTGCAACCCGGTGACACCAATCTTCAGAGCAAAGAAATACCTCTTGAAACTTTTTTTCACAAAATTGTTATGGTTCGTGATCGTCTGCGTGTTATGGAACAACGAATAAACAGCTCGGCACTTACTGATGAAGAGAAGGTAAACCTGCAGCAGTATATAACCAGAATTTACGGTAGCCTCACTACATTCAATACACTTTTCGCTGAAAAAGATGATTATTTTGTAGGTGATTCAAAGTAAGACAATAACATTCTTAGGACCCTTACTTTCTATTCTTTTTCAGGATCCATTACTTTACCGATGAAAAGAATGGTATTGGTGGTTTTTTCCTTTAGGGCAAAAACAAATGGTCTGTTAACATGAAAGGTTAACGGATCGGGACGGATTGCTGTTTCTCTGGTTTCAATGGATGTAACTGCAGCGGCTTCGGTTCCTTCTTCATTCACTTCCACAAACGATTTATGTTTCACTCTTGAAATATAAATACCTGCATCACTAATGCCTGAGAAATCTGCCAAACCGGGAATAAAAGGATTGTTCATACCAAGATTTATCAAAGGCGATTTTAATTCAATATCATATGCAAATTTAAATCGTGGCAAATGCATATTTATTTCAGGGGTGTAGGCAAGATCAGTATTAATTTCATTCCATTCTTCAGAAGTAAGTATTTGTATTAGAACGTCAATACCCATTTCCTGATCAGGAAGTAATATCACCATGCTGAAATTGCCATCTCCGTACAGAAGTTCAGCAACCTTATATCCTCTGCGCTCAGAATAAGGAAATCTGTGGGTCATTTGCATGGTCATAATATCTTTTTTTGAGCCGTCGGTCATAAAAAACGGTCGTTTATGTGTGTTTTCGGGTTTAAACTCATTTGTCCATATACCTTTGAAATACACTGCGTTGATTAAAAACATAACATGATCGGATGTGATTTCATCAACAATCTGAGTGATCTTATTATTGGTCTTTTGAGCTACCCAGTTATTCATTATTGTTTTGGAATTGGGATCGGTAAAAACCATTTCATTAATATCGGCTTTGAAATAATTTTTATTCAGGCTCAAAAACTCTTTTTTAACCTTATAACCCTTTCTGTACCATATTGAATTGGCAATATCCATTTTTACTTTGGGATCAGAGGCAAGTATTTGTTCCGATATCTTGGAAAAACTCTCATTTATTTGTTGTTCGGAGACATCCGGTAAATACATAACCGATGCCATTTGGCTTTTGGTAGAAGTACCGGCGCCGTTCCATGCCATACCAAGTGCGGTGTGGATACTGAGAGGAGAAATAAAGATGTTTTCATCAGATTTACTATGACTGTTTATTTCTTTAAACAGTGCTAACCCAAACTGATTACTTGCAGTTATATTCTGAGCCTGCTCTGGGGTAAAACTTATTTTCTGCGCATTTGCTTTTGGTTCGCTGCTTTTACAGCCTGCAAACATCATCATAGCAACGGTAATGATTAAAACAGGTTTCATGATTTTATTTTATTTGTTAATGTATCTTTTGCTGAAAAAATTGTGCCACTTTAGTCAAACGGGGCTATTTCATTTCTTTGATGCCCCTTCAATAACCACAACAAATTCACCTTTCAGTTTTTTTTGTTCTATAATTTCAGCTATTTCTCCAATTTTTCCCCGCAGGGTTTCTTCATAAAGTTTGGTTAATTCACGTGAAATGCTGATCTTGCGTTCGCTGCCTAAAATATTTACCAATTCCTTCAGGGTTTTTGCAATTCTGTATGGCGATTCAAAGAACACTACAGTATATTCCAATGCAGCCAATTGCTCCAATCTTTTCTTTCTGCCTTTTTTTAATGGTAAAAACCCTTCAAAATGAAAGCGTTCAGTTGGTAAGCCCGAAACTACCAAAGCAGGAATAAATGATACCGGACCAGGCAAACATTCTACTTCCAGTTCTCCTTCAATACAGGCTCTTACAAGTAAGAAACCCGGATCACTGATTGATGGAGTGCCGGCATCGCTGATAAGTGCTGCAATTAAGCCATTGCTTATACGCTGAACAATACTTCGGATCATAATATGCTCGTTATGAGCATGATGCGATTGCAGCGGTTTGTTAATATCATAATGTTTGAGCAGTATACCTGAAGTGCGGGTATCTTCGGCAAGAATAAGATCTACTTCCTTTAATACTCGTAAAGCCCTCAGAGTAATATCTTCGAGGTTGCCAATAGGGGTAGGGACAATATAGAGTTTGCCTGACATAATCAACTATCAGATTGAATTGAAAAATTCGGTAATAAGCCTGAAAACCTCATTGTATTTTGTAAGTGGCAGAGCTTCACGAGTATCATAAATATCGTGATAGAACCTGTGTTCGCTACCAAAGGTAAGCAGAAAAAATGCCGGAACTCCTTTTTCATGAAAATAATAATGATCGCTGTTTGCTGATCCGCTTCTTATACGCAACTCCTTAAGATATTGATTTTTATCATTGATGTTTTTTAAGATATCATATCTGAGGTTATCACAGGTTCCGTTAAAAACCATTAAACCGTCACCACCGGTTCCTACCATATCGAGGTTTAGCAGAAACTTTATTTTTTCAAGTGGGAAAAGCGGGTTTTCAGTGTAATATTTCGAACCCAGCAACCCGGCTTCTTCTCCTGCAAAAGCCATAAAAGCAATTGAATAATCATGATGGTTTTCAGGAAGGCTGTAGTGGCGCGCCAAATCGGTCAGCATTGCTGTTCCGCTTGCATTGTCGTTAGCACCCGGAAACAGGGCTTCGGGTCCCATCATACCAATATGATCGTAGTGAGCAGTTACCACAAGAAATGAATCCGGCTGTGTTTTACCGGGAATCCATGCAATAACATTACGCGCGATATGATTTTCAAGATATTCAGCTTTCACATTAATGCTGATGGTTTTTAAATTACCCGGCACAGCATTACTCCTGACTTTTACTGCTGTAGATGGCTTTTGCTTCATTTCTTTTGCCCATACATGCCACCATACTGATTTAACCGGAAGGATAAAACCACGGGCACCTGTAGGATTCTCATCAATAAAGGATTTAACAAAGGGCATCATAAGTTTTATTTTATCATCATCGGGTTTCAGGTCAAAATAAATATAATAACCTGAATGATCTTGTTTTTCAGCCCTTTTAAGCTTCTGTGATTTGAAAAAAGTTTTTTGCTTTATGGTTTTAACCGGATATTTACCATTATCAGAATAAGAATCAGCATTTACAACAAATTCATCACCGGGACTTAATTCATTGCCATTAAGGCTGACATTTACTTCGTAAGGAAAGCTGTTCACATTAAAGCTGAAAGGCTGATAATAATCATCTCCAAAAGATTTTAATTCCCAGTGTCCGAATTGTAATGCAAGGTATGACGCCGCCAGACTATCACCTTTGTTAACATACCCTCTGCCATACATTGAAGGCGAAGCCAGTGTGTCAATCAAAGCTTTGGCGTAATTTATATCCTGGGCTTCAGCAGTAATGAATGTTGGTAGAAGTAGTAAAAAAGCAAGTAGTTTCAGAAGAGTTCTCATAAAATCAGATGATTAGGCTAATATTTATTCCGGGTATCGTCTTTTTAGAAAGTTGAAAAGCCGGCTAAGCGAAGATGAATTTTCAGCCCAGTTAAACTGATGACGAAACTTTTCAAGCATATTGAGTGCTTCCTGCCTCGAAGCACATTTATCTAAACTTTCGATTGTTTTGTTATAACCGGCTAAGTCACCCTTAAATAATTCATTGATAAACAAAAACTTATCATTAATTCCAATGGCTGATTTCAAATCCGGTATCTGGCTTTGCTGTATTTTATCACCAATGCTATTATCGTTATTTGTTTCTGAAAGCTGGTCTTTAATGGTTTTTCTTTCTGTTTGAAACTTATCAGCAAGAGTTGTGCCGCTTGAACTGAACAGATCAGGATAGGGGGGTAAATGTGTGTGTTTCTTTGGTATTTGAGTTTCAACAGGTTCGGGCTTCACAGGTTTTTCTTCAGCAATTTCAAATACTATTTCACCCTTTACAGGCTTTTCTTCGGGGATGATTTCCGGAATATTTTCGCGGGCTGTTTCTGTAATTACGTTTTCTTGTATAGGTTCCTGACCGGAAGTATCAGTATTAATAATTTCAGGAATCGGTTTTGTTTCAGGAGTTACGATAGGCTCTGGTTCACTTTGTGTAATTTCCTCTGTGCCAATATATTCAGCTATCTTTTCTTTATTAAGTTTTTCAATGAAAATAGCCTTTTCATAAAGTTTTTTGAGATTGTCAATGTATATATCCAATTCAATGAATGGAATCTTGCCCTTGTAGCTTCTGATAATTTCCCATTGTTCATTAATGGCTTCAATGATCTGATCAGTTTCCTGAATAATTATTTCTTTATTCATCGCACACACTTTTATTTTATGTTTTCTGAACGTTTTTAGTGGTGCAAAAGTATAAAAACTGATTGGCTTTACATATTCCTTCTGTATTGACCTCCAACTTCAAACAAAGCCTGAGTTATTTGCCCAAGCGAACAATGTTTTGTGGCTTCCATGATCGTATCAAAAGTGTTTTCGTTGCGAAGTGCGGATTTTTTAAGCTTATCAAGAGACAGAGCTGCTTCTTTTTCATTTCTTGTTAAGATCTGCTGCAGGTTATTCACCTGATTTTGTTTTTCTTCTTCAGTGGCTCTGATCACTTCACCGGGAATGGTAGTTGGCGAACCGCTGGAAGAAAGAAAAGTGTTAACTCCCATTATGGGTAGTTTCCCACTATGTTTAAGATATTCGTAATGCAGGGATTCTTCCTGGATTTTATTTCGCTGATACATTGTTTCCATAGCCCCAAGCACACCGCCTCGTTCGGTTATGCGTTCAAATTCCTGTAGCACAGCTTCTTCAACCAGATCAGTAAGCTGTTCGATTATAAAAGAACCTTGCAATGGGTTCTGATTTTTTGCCAGCCCCAATTCATGATTGATAATCATCTGAATTGCCACAGCTCTGCGTACTGATTCTTCGGTTGGCGTGGTAATTGCTTCATCATAAGCATTTGTATGCAGTGAGTTACAGTTATCATAAATTGCCCCCAACGCCTGCAGGGTAGTACGTATGTCGTTGAATTCTATTTCCTGTGCATGTAAAGACCTGCCGGAAGTTTGGATATGATATTTCAGTTTTTGTGAACGCTCTGAAGCTTTATACAGATATTTAAGTGCCTTTGCCCAGATTAATCTGGCTACTCTTCCTATTACGGTGTATTCAGGATCAAGCCCGTTAGAAAAGAAAAATGAGAAATTTGGTACGAATTCATCAACTTTCATTCCCCGCGAACGGTAATATTCAAGGTAAGTGAATCCGTTGGCAAGTGTAAAAGCCAGTTGTGTAACAGGATTGGCGCCTGCTTCTGCAATATGATAACCCGATATTGAAACTGAATAAAAATTGCGAACTTTATTGCGAATAAAATATTCCTGTATGTCGCCCATTAAACGCAATGCAAACTCAGTAGAAAAAATACAGGTGTTTTGTGCCTGGTCTTCTTTCAGAATATCAGCCTGAACGGTGCCTCTCACAACGGAAAGCGTTTCAGCTTTAATTTTTTCGTAGACTTCGGGAGGCAAAACCTGATCGCCGGTAACACCCAGCAACATTAAACCAAGACCATCATTGCCTTCAGGTAATGCGCCATGATATACAGGTCTCTTAGTACCCCGTTCTTTAAATATTTTTTCGATCTTTTTCTCAATTTGCTCAGTTAATCCATGATTTTTAATATAGATCTCGCATTGCTGGTCAATAGCTGTATTCATAAAATACCCAACCATAGCAGGTGCCGGACCATTAATTGTCATTGAAACCGAAGTAGCGGGATCAGCAAGATTAAATCCTGAATAAAGTTTTTTAGCATCATCGAGGCAGGAAACAGATACGCCTGAATTTCCTATCTTTCCATAAATATCAGGCCTTTCATCCGGATTACGTCCATAAAGTGTTACCGAGTCAAAAGCTGTGGAAAGTCTGCGGGCAGGCATACCTTTGCTTAAATAATGAAAACGCTTGTTTGTGCGTTCCGGCGCTCCTTCTCCGGCAAACATACGAATAGGGTCTTCTGCCTCACGTTTGAAAGGGAAAACACCTGCGGCATAAGGAAATTCACCTGGGACATTTTCCTTTAACAGCCATTTAAGTCTGTCGCCCCAGCCTTTATATGCCGGTAATGAGATTTTTGGAATCTGAGAGTGTGCAAGAGTCTCATAATGAGTTTCAACGCTTATGGTTTTTCCCCGAACCGTATATTCATATATCTTATTGCTATACTGCTCAGCCATTTTATCCCAATTCTCCAGCAAACGAAGATTATCAGGCTGCAGTTGCATTTTTACCTGATTGGCACGTTGCTTCAACGAATTTATTACCTCCTGATCAGTATCTTTATCGCGCTCAAGGCTATCAATGTTTAATTGTAATGCATAATATTCCTGAGCTGCTGTCGCTTGTTCTTCGCTTAGCTTATTATAATTCCTGACCGTTTCGGCAATTTCTGAAAGGTATCTTATCCGTGAAGCTGGTATAATGGGATTGAAATTTCCGGGCTCTTCTTCTTTTTCATGAGAAACTGAGAAATTCTGCATCGTGTGTTCATCAATCATTTTCACCAGAGCTGCGTACATTCGGTTTATACCGGGATCATTAAACCGTGATGCAATAGTTTGATAAACAGGCAGAGATTCGGGATCGGAACCAAAAAGCAAGCGGTTTCGCATGTATTGTTTTCTCACGTGATTAAGTGCATCAGCAGCACCGGGACGATCACCCTTGTTAAGCACTATCATATCAGCAAAATCGAGCATGTCAATTTTTTCGAGCTGTGTGGGAGCACCAAATTCAGGTGTCATCACATACATGGATATGTCGCTGTATTCTACAATTTGCGAATCACTCTGTCCGATTCCGGAAGTTTCGAGCAAAACCAGATCAAATCCTGCATTTTTTATCACACACAACACATCTTTAATATGTTTCGAAAGGGCAAGATTTGCCTGACGTGTTGCCAACGAGCGCATATATACATTTGGATGATTTATTGAATTCATACGTATGCGATCGCCAAGTAAAGCCCCTCCTGAACGTTTACGTGTGGGATCAACAGAAATAATCGCAAAATGCTTTTCAGGAAAATCAATCAACAAACGACGGATTATTTCGTCAGTAACCGAGGATTTACCGGCGCCACCGGTACCTGTAATGCCAATTACCGGAGATTGTATGCGACTGCAATCTTTTGCAAGATTATCAAGCAAGGCTCTGGTTGTTTCAGGATAATTCTCGGCAGCAGTGATCAACCGGGCTATTTCTTTTGGCTTACTGAAGTGGATGTTTTCGGGTTTTATAACAATATCATTACCTAATGGAAAATCCACACGCTCAACCAAATCATTGATCATGCCCTGCAAACCCATAGCCCTGCCATCATCTGGTGAATAAATACGTTCAACTCCATAAGCATGAAGTTCATTTATTTCATCCGGTAATATCACTCCTCCTCCACCACCAAAAACTTTGATATGGCTGCTGCCACGCTCCCGCAATAAATCGAGCATATACCTGAAATATTCAATATGTCCGCCCTGGTATGATGAAAGCGCAATGCCCTGGACATCTTCCTGAATGGCGCAATCTACAACTTCCTGAACCGAACGGTCGTGACCAAGATGGATAACTTCAACACCTGTGGATTGAATAATACGCCGCATCACGTTTATGGCAGCGTCGTGACCGTCAAATAATGATGCAGCTGTAACTATACGGATATGGTTTTTAGGCTTGTAAGGTTGGATTGTGTTCATGACAGGAGTTTTTTGAATAAACACTTAATTACGTTGAATGTTGAATTTTCGGGCAGAAGTGTCTTCTCAGACCGTTGCTTTTCAATATCCTGCTGCTTGTCCGTCTTTTCTTGACTCTGAAGCACCCATATAAATTTTTCTGTTTTTATCATACATAATTGCCTGATAACCACCAAAGCCGTCATTTTTGAACACAACTTTATGTCCCATTTGCATCAGTTCTCTTAAAACTTCATAATCAAAACCACTTTCAAGTTCAGTTTCTCCCACACCTTTGCCTGCTAAACCTGTTGGGTCGGATGAGCCGCTATGACTAATGCGTGGTGCATCTCCGGCTTCCTGAAGGTTCATGCCAAAATCAATAATATTCATCAGGATCTGAACATGTCCCAAAGGCTGAAAATCGCCGCCCATAACGCCAAAACTTAAAAAAGGCTCTCCATCTTTAGTGACAAATGCCGGGATAATGGTGTGAAAGGGTCTTTTGCCGGGTGCATAAATATTCGCATGACCATCACTCAAACTGAATAGCTCACCGCGGTTTTGCAACATAAAACCCATTTCAGGCGGCACCATTCCTGAACCCAAACCCCTGAAATTGCTTTGGATCAATGAAACCATATTGCCATTTTTGTCAGCAGTGGTAAGATAAATTGTACCACCTTCCATTTCTTTGCCAGCCTCAAAAACGCCTGCCCGTTTTTCATTGATCAGTTTTCGGCGTTCGCTGGCGTATTCTTTTGAGATAAGCCAATCTACTGGTACATTGGCAAAATCAATGTCAGCATAGTATTTCGCTCTGTCTTCGAACACAAGTTTTTTAGCTTCAACAAAAAGATGGATGTGCCGGGCACTTCCAAAGTATGTTTCTGAAAAATCATAGGCTTCAAGAATATTTAACATCTGAAGTGCTGCAATGCCATGCCCATTGGGTGGCAATTCCCAAACATCATATCCGCGGTAATTCGTTGAAACAGGCTCTATCCAGTCCGAATGATGAGAGGCAAGATCATCAAGTGATAAAAATCCACCCTGAGATTCCATAAATGAAACAATCACTTTTGCGGTCTGACCCTTATAAAACTCATCTCTGCCATTTTCAGCAATTCTTTTATAGGTTTCAGCCAGATATGGATTTTTAAATATATCGCCTTTTCCGGGCGTATTTTTCCCGTCAATAGTAAAGGTTTCGTAAACATTAGGATATTTCGCCCCATGTAAAGCGACACCCCTTTGCCAGTAATGAGCTATTAGTTCAGTTACCGGAAAACCATGTTCAGCATAGTAAATAGCCGGTTCTAATAATTCTTTCATTTCCAGGGAACCGAACTTTTTGTTTAGTTCAAACCAGCCATCCACACAGCCAGGCACTGATACAGGTAAAGGTCCGTAAGCTGGTATTTTCTCTAAACCGTTCTTACGAAAATATTCAAGGGTAAGTGTTTTGGGTGATCTTCCCGAAGCATTTAATCCATATAGCTTTTTTGTTTCTGAATCCCATATTATTGCAAACAGATCGCCGCCGATTCCACATCCGGTGGGTTCCATAAGTCCAAGTGCTGCATTTGCAGCTATTGCAGCATCAACGGCATTTCCTCCTTTTTTCAGAATATCCAGAGCTATTTGTGTAGCTAAGGGATGGCTCGTGGCTGCCATTCCATTCGAAGCAATAATTTCAGAACGGGTAGCAAAGCTTTTGCCTGTAATTCGGTCCTGTGAATGAATAGGTAACATCGCAATAGTTGATAATAAAATTGATAATATGATCCTCATACCTTATGATGTGATAAATTTGAGGTATAAAAGTAGATAATTTCCAACAAACATGATAAGTATTTTATAGCCCGGTTTTTTTTATCAGCATTTTGGATTTTATGAAATATCTTTGTTGAGAACTTGAATTATAAATGTTAAGCTCATTTGATTTGTAGAACATAGTTGTTCAAAGAATAAGCTAATATTCATTTTGATGCGTTATATATTTTACTGATTCATGCCTCAGAACAGACTTAAATTTATGATTGCCGGCTTTTAATGCAACTTTTTATGACTTCATTGCATCATTTATCCGTTGTTGAATCCCAGGGTAAAAATATCCTCTGAATGGAAATGAATGAAATTATCAGGGGATGCCTTGATGGCAACAGGAAAGCTCAGAAACAGCTTTATGAGCATCTTGCACCCAGAATGATGGGAGTTTGCATGAGGTATGCCGATGATATTGAAATGGCTGAAGATTTTTTGCAGGAAGGATTTATCAAGGTTTTTACAAACCTTAAGAATTATCGTTCGGAGGGTGCAGTTGAAGGCTGGGTAAGAAGAATAATGGTAAATACCGCACTTGAAATATTAAGAAAAAACGATGTATTAAAATATAGTGTTGATATTGAAGCTGCTAAAGCGGTTGGTGATGTAAATCCTGATGCTTTTCAACGCCTTACAACTTCTGAACTGCTCAAACATATTCAGGCATTGCCGATTGGTTTTCGCACAGTTTTTAACCTTTTTGCTATTGAAGGCTATACTCACCGCGAAATTGCAGAGCTGCTCAATATAAGCGAAGGCACATCGAAATCGCAATATGCAAGAGCAAAGATATGGCTGCAGAAACGAATAGAAGAATTTAATTTGTAATGACTGGAAAAAACGAACATACAGGTTTTGAAAAGAGAATGGAAGAGGCTTTCTCAGATTTCTCAATGCATCCGGATCCGGCTGTATGGTCAAGGGTGGAAAAAAATCTGAACCGGCGGAAAAATATTGTAATCTTTTACCGTACGGCAATTGCAGCATCTTTTTTATTACTGCTAAGTATCGGTGGCTGGTGGTTTTTTAATAATTTCAGAACCCAATCAGAACAACAGTTAGCAACAAAACATGAAACTGCCCAATTACCTGATACATCAGAGAAATCTGAAGCTCCGGATGAGGTTGAGAATGATTTGATTAAAGAACAAGCTGTGAAATCTTCTGCTGAAGGATTTGAGAAAAAAATGCCTGAATCATCTGAAATAAAGCCTGTTAAAAAAGATGATAAAATTATTGACATAGGTTTCGATGATCCAAACACATCACAAATTGCTGTGCAGCAACACATTGATAAGCCACTGACAACAGATGAATCCGGATACAATATCCAGGCTGAAGATGAGATCTCTGAGTTACCGGTTTCTGATGTAATTGATGATAAACTTCCGGATCGCACTGATACTATAGAAATTCATGAGCCAGCCATTGTTCAGGGGCAGATAACAGATACTAAACAACTTGAGTATCTGAGTCCGGATCCTGACATTACTGAAACAAAAGAAAAATCCGGTAATTGGCAGCTTGCTATGGCTTATGGCATGATCCAGGGGAGCAATGCAAACGACTTTACTAATGTGTTCAATAACTCAAAAGCAGATTTTACGAACGATCCGTTTTCTTCCAAGTTTATTCTGGAATCATGCCATAGTTCTGTTATAGAAAATACAACCCATTCACATCCTCTTACAGTAGGTTTAATAATAAACAGGTCATTTTCAGATGTTTGGGGTATTGAGTCCGGATTGTTGTTTACAAGGCTTAAATCTGTGAGTAGAACCGGAATCGCTAACAATGAGTTTACCGAATACGGAAATGAGTTGTATTATTTAGGGCTTCCGTTTTCAGTTCGCTTGAATATGCTCCATTCACGCCGTTTTGGAATGTATTTATCTCAGGGTGCAGTACTCGAAAAGGGTGTAAGGATACGATATCATATGCAGCATTATGTAGCTGAGGTTCTGAAAGATAGTGAGCATAAATCAAATATGGTTGAAGGGGTCCAGATTTCTTCACTTACGGCTTTGGGGGTTGAATACCATATTACTGAAACCTTTGGTGTTTATGCCCAACCGGGATTACAGATATTTTTTATGAATAAAACTCAGCCATTCAATATAAGAAGTTCAAATGCAATATGGCCTTCAATGCATGTAGGCATGAAGTTTCAGTTGTAGTTCAGAGGGGGCATTTATTAGTTTGGTGGTTTTCTGGGTGAACACAAAAATGATAATTAAACCAAAATATTAAAAATCAAAAGAATATAATCATGAAAAACATTAAATCTATGCCGGCATTATTTGCAATTATTATTGCCACTATGTTTATTGGCGGATGCCGGGATAAAATTTATGAGGAGGTAACTTATACTGCCAATGTTCCTGTTTATATGGGCTTTAAGGAATTCCGAAATTCTGTTAAGACTACTTCTCCACGCCAGCTCATCAATCCAGGAAAAATTTATTTCAAAAATAACCTCTTCTACATTAATGAACAGAATAGGGGTATTCATATTGTTGATAATGCAGACCCTGCTTCTCCTAATATTATTGCCTTTATTAATATTCCCGGAAATTTCGACCTTGCAGTTCGTGGAAATATACTTTTTGCTGACAGCTATATTGATCTGGTAGCCCTTGATATTTCAAATCCTATGAAACCTGTAGAACTTGACCGGCTTAAAAATGCTTTTCCGAATGTGCTGCCTCCTATTGAAAATGAACTTCCTATTGCCGGTATTGATTTTACCAAAGGTGTTATTATTGGCTGGGATGTAAAAGAACATACTGAAACGGTTGAAAGAGGAAGCAGACTCAATAAACAATGGATAACTTATGATGGTATGGGAGTTGCGGAGTTTGCATCAAAAGAAGTGAACCTGACTTCGATGAATACCGGTATCAGTGGTTCAATGGCACGCTTTACAATTTCAAATTCATATCTGTATGCAGTTCATAATAGCGTTCTGAAAATTTTTAACATTGGAAAAGTACCCGGGATGAGTACTGAGAATGATATACAGCTATTCAGAATGGCTGAAACTATTTTTCCATATAACAACAAACTATTTCTTGGCACTACCACTGGTATGCTCGTTTATGGTTTGACAAACCCGGCAAAACCTGAATTTATTTCTGCTTTTGAACATATTAACTCCTGTGATCCGGTAGTGGTACAAGGAGATCTCGCTTATGTGACATTGCGTTCAGGAACAAAATGCCAGGGTTTTACTAACCAGTTGGATGTAGTTGATATTTCTTCAATCACAAAGCCTGTACTTAAAAAGACTTATCAGTTATTTAATCCTCATGGATTGGGAATTGACAATAATGTGCTATTTATTTGCGATGGCAGTGATGGTTTAAAGGTTTATGATGCCACTGACCCTATGAGCATTAAAGCTAATCAACTGGCTCATTTCCAGGATCTCAGGGCTTTTGATGTAATTCCGGTTAACGGCATATTGATGATGATAGGAGCTGATGGCTTGTATCAGTACGATTATTCTGACCTGGATAATATGGTGCTTTTAAGTACAATTCCCGTGGTAACAGACAATTAAACATGTTTCCTGTGATTAAGCAGCGCTTTCTTTTTGGGTTTATAATTATATTTATTACCGGGCTGCTGTCAGTTAAAATGGCAGCAGCCCAAAAATTATACGGCGATGCGGTTTATCTGAAAAACGGCTCAGTCATTACAGGTACCATTATTCAGAATGATAGTATAAAAGGATTGAAAATTGCCAATGATTGCGGGATCTGGTTTTTTAAGCACTCTGAGTATGACAGTATTGGCTTTTTTCCGGGTGGAAAATATTACATTGCAAAAAATAAAGGATATTTCAATCTGAGCAGTATAGGCTTGTTGTTTGGAATTGATGCAACTCCTGTGGCTTCGGTTACAATGATTAATGGCATAAAACTGAGTTCGAAATTCAGTAGTGGCATTGGCATTGGATATGAGTATTTTGTCTGGAGCGTTTTACCTGTATTTGCTGATGTAAGATATTATTTCAGCAACAAAGGATTTTCTCCGCTTTTAATTGGGCAGTTCGGATATTCTGTATCACTTGAGAATCTACCTTCTTATTACTGGGATAGAAGCTATAACAAAACATTTGGAGGTATTATGTGGAGTTTGGGAGGTGGGATCAGAGCCGGTATCGCACAAAAAACAGCATTTATTGCTGGCATTCATTATCGTTTTCAGAAATTATCCCGTGAATCAGATAGCTGGAGCCCGGGCGAAAAAAACCTGATTCATTCAAATTACAACAGGGTAGCCATCAGCATTGGATTTCTTTTTGAATAAGATATGTCATCTTATTATATAGAACTCTTTTCACGGGTTGCAAGACAATTAGAATTATTCAAAAATTCCGGAATAATATATTAAAATCAATCCTATAAGCATGCAATAGCTTGTAGATTAGATTTTTTGAATAGCTTTGCACGCCAAAAATTACTAATAAATCAATCTGATTTTTATGATTATAGGATTATTAAAAGAAAGTGCTCCTGAAACAAGAGTAGCCTTGCTTCCTGAAATCGTCAAAGATTTTGTAGCTCTTAAGGTTGAAGTGTTTGTTGAAAAAGGAGCTGGAGAAAGTGCTTTTGCCAGAGATGGCGATTATCAGGCTGTTGGAGCTAAAATTGTTGAGCGCGCTAAGATTTTTGAACAGGCTGATGTATTGCTTATGATTCAACCTCCTCAAAAAGAGGATGTCAACAAAATGAAGGAATCTCAAATATGGATTAGTGCTTATAATCCGCTTTGGGATACTGATCTTGTGAAATTATTTTTAAACCGTAAGCTCACGAGTTTCAGCCTTGATATGATACCTCGTATCACACGTGCACAGGCTATGGATATTCTTTCATCAATGGCCACTGTATCAGGCTATATGGCTGTTCTGGAAGCAGCAGCTAAGCTACCTACTTTTTTCCCTATGTTTATGACTGCTGCTGGAACTATTAAACCTGCAAATGTTTTAATTCTGGGTGCGGGAGTTGCTGGTTTACAGGCAATTGCAACTTCGCGTAAGCTGGGTGCCCAGGTTCAGGTTTTTGATGTACGCTCTGCTGTTAAAGAAGAGGTTAAGAGTTTGGGAGGGAAATTTGTTGAAGTAGAAGGTGCTACTGAAGATGCTGCTGCGGGTGGATATGCTGTTGAACAAACTGAAGAATTCAAAAAGAAACAGCAGCAGGCAATCAATGAACATGCCGCAAAAGCCAATGTGGTAATTTGCACAGCGCAGATACCGGGGAAAAAGGCACCTCTCTTGCTGCCGGCAAAAGCAGTTGAAGCTATGATGCCCGGATCGGTGATTATAGATCTGGCTGCTTCAACCGGTGGAAACTGTGAACTTACCAAAGACAATGAAACAATTGTTCATAATGGGATTACAATTATTGGGCAATCAAATTATCCTGCACAAAAGCCTGTTGATGCCAGCAGGATGTTTGGGAAAAATGTGTTTAACTTTATGAAGCTCATAATTGATAAAGAAGGAGGGTTAAACCTCAATTTTGATGATGAAATCGTAAAGGGAACATGTATAACACATGATGGTCAGGTATATAACGAAAGAGTTAAAGCACTTATAAATTAAGGAGTAAAGATATGGAACAAGCATTAAAATTATTTTTCGAACACAAAGAGGCAATTTTCATTATTGCATTATCTGTTTTTCTTGGGATTGAAGTAATATCCCACGTTCCTTCTGTTTTGCACACTCCGCTTATGTCTGGTGCAAACGCTATTAGCGGTGTGATTATCATAGGCGGAATTATTCTGGTTGGTCATTCTGATCTTTCTAAATTTTCATTTGAACTGGTGCTGGGAATCCTGGCTCTTGTTTTTGGAACCTTGAACGTGGTAGGTGGATTTGTAGTTACTGACAGAATGCTTGAAATGTTTAAGAAGAAAAAAAAGTAAACAGCTATGGATAAAGTACTTGGAACACTCAATGGAATAGAATTTACGATAGGATTAACAATTCTGGAGTTAAGCTATCTGATTGCCGCACTTTTGTTTGTTTATGGTTTAAAACTGCTTTCACATCCTGTTACAGCCCGTCGTGGTAATCTTTGGGCTGCAGCCGGTATGGGACTGGCAATGGTTACAACATTGCTTCTCCATAAAAACAGTAATGGCGAAGGTATAGCCCTGATGAATGTATGGGTAATTATATTGTTTGTTGGATTAGGTTCGGTAATTGGCTGGGTCGTAGCCCGAAAAGTGAAAATGACAGCAATGCCCCAGTTGGTTTCATTATACAATGCTTCAGGCGGGGCTGCATCAATGCTGGTTGCTTTACTTGAATATCCAAATGCCGTTGCCGGAGATGTGGCATCAATACTGGTTACCATACTTGGACTCGTAATTGGCGCAATTGCCTTTAGCGGCAGTGTCATTGCATATGGAAAACTCGATGGTAAGGTCGGTGATATTATGAAACCGTTTATGACCTACCTAAACCTGTTTCTACTGATAATTACAATAGCTCTCAGTGCTTATTTAATAGCATCATCACGTCCGCCAACTGAGTTGGTTTGGTTGTTATACATTCTTACTGCTTTAGCCCTGATTTATGGAATTATGTTTGTAATGCCTATCGGAGGAGCTGATATGCCGGTTGTTATTTCGTTATTGAATGCTTTAACAGGTGTGGCAGCAGCAATGGCGGGCTTTATCTATAACAATCAGGCAATGATACTGGGTGGTATTCTTGTAGGTGCTGCAGGAATGATACTTACAATATTGATGTGTAATGCAATGAACAGGTCATTGCTGAATGTTATTGTTGGCTCATTCGGTGGTAGTTCAGGTGATGGAGCGGCAGGCGTTGACAAAACGGTAAGAGAAATTTTATTAAGCGATGCAGCAGTATTGCTTAGCTATTCTCAGAAGGTTTATATAGTTCCGGGGTATGGCCTGGCAGTTGCTCAGGCTCAGCATCTTTGTCATGAACTGGACGTATTACTTGCCAATAAAGGTGTTGAAGTTAAATATGCCATACATCCGGTGGCAGGTCGTATGCCCGGTCATATGAACGTTTTACTTGCCGAAGCTGATGTGCCTTATGAAAAACTTATGGAGATGGATGATGCTAACGAAGAAATGCCTAATACAGATGTGGTTATTGTTGTAGGCGCTAATGATGTGGTAAACCCTGCTGCTGAAGACGATCCCGGCAGCCCCATTTATGGTATGCCTATTATTAAGGTACTGGATGCCAAAAATATTATTGTGATGAAACGCAGTATGGCAACTGGTTATGCAGCAATTCCCAATAATTTGTTCTATCATCCAAAGAACCGCATGTTGTTCGGCGATGCAAAAGCTACCTTACAGAAATTAGTGGCTGAAATTAAAAGCTTATAATTAACTTTTAAATATATGCTGAGGTCTTTCTCCAAAAGGGAAAGACCTTTTTTCATGCCTGTCCCGTTTTTAAAAGCTCCTGGTTTGTTTCAGGATGTTAAGATATGGCAGCTATTTCTGCCGGGATTCAATACGATTTGTATTTACAAAATAGTCCAGGCTGTTTTGTAAATTATGCCGGTGGTTAAAATATTCAGAACAATTGAACGGGGGAATAATTGGTCTGTTATATTTTCCCAATCAGTATCAATAGTTCAGAACTCCTGACCCCATCTTTGATAATCAGTAGGTTACCTTTCACTTATCGCAGACAATAAATGTCGTAAATTTGCAAAAAAAGATATGCAACAGATACTTCCTATATTCCCCCAAGACATAAA
>JBASHR010000094.1:0-1769 GCA_049654165.1 Bacteroidales bacterium | reverse complement strand
CCTCATGATTTACGAAGGATACCCAATGCTCTAAAAAGCGAATTTATGGATTTGGCATTAGCTGAGATAAAAGTGATTATTGGATCAATCAGGAATATGTATGGCCAAGGACAAATAAGTACTCCCTTTGGTGAGATTAATTTAAATGGTGATATGCTGAAGCAAGAAGGCGATGATTTAAAACGTGAGATACTCGAAAAGCTGGAAGAACATTCTTTACCTCCTGTGGTAATTGATATTGGATAGATGGAACATGCAAATCCAAATTTAGATAATATTATCAATGAAATACAATGTCAATTTACTGAACTTGCTATAGAGAATCAGATTTTTCTTGCTGCATTGCATAAGAAAATGGATAGAGGCGAAAGCATAGAAGTCCGTTTTCAAAATGTTGAATATGAGCTATTTAAAAATTTTGATGATGAATTCGAGATAAGTATAAATAATACCAGCTTACATTAAGAAGAAGGAGATGATCAAGAAAGTGGTTCTTGGTAAATTAAAAGGATCCTCTTTTGAGAGAACTATTTGTAAAAAATTGTCCTTATGGGTAAGCAAAAATAAACGCGATGATATTTTTTGGAGAACCAATTCCAGTGGGGGGCGTTATACAGTTCGTAAGAAAGTGGGATTGGATACATATAATCAAGCTGGAGATATAACAAATGCACATCCTGAAGGTGAGTTTCTTGTAAATTATTTTATATTTGAATTGAAGTCATATAAAAAAATTAACATTTGGGATTTCTTTAAGGATCAAGATAAGAAAACTTTGTTATATGAATGGTGGATAAAGTTAAATAACGAATGTAAGAATTGTAATAAGATACCAATCTTAATAGTTAAAGAGGATTACAAACCTGTATTACTTTTAACTAATTCTTACTTTGGTAATTTCTTGGAAACACATTTTAATTTTCATATAAGAATTATCTGGAAGTTGGATCAAGAGATTAACATTGGATTATTTGATGATCTTCTGAAAATTGATGCGGATTGTTTCAAAGAGAAAATTCAAAGTGATCTATTATTTTTAACTTTTAAAAGGATAAAATAAAATGGAGACACAATCAGAAATAAAGAAACCATTTGTTAGAAAAACTTCTTATGTTATACATGAGCATATTGCTGAGAGAGCTGGTGTTCATTATGATTTAAGAATAAAAAGATTGAAGGGGGGACTATTGGAATCATGGGCTTTACCAAAAGCCACATTTCCGCAAGCATATGGTGAAAAACTATTAGCGGTCAGGACAAATCCTCATAGCCGTCTATGGTTATATTTTGAGGGAGAGATAGAAGATGGATATGGGAAGGGGAAAGTCCGTATTGTTCAAAAGGGTGAAGCCGAAATCTTGGGATGGAGTGATAAATACATAACATTCAGAATTGAAGGTCCTGTTGTTTCTGGAAAATTTTCTTTAATTCGTTTCAAACCCAAGAAGCATGAGAAAGTTGATACCTGGATATTGATTAAATCCAGGGAGAATTGAAATAATAAATTTAAAATAATGATTTTCAGAAAATTAAAAAATTGAGGTGATTAATTATGTTATCGATATCAGAGACGTTTTTAAATGAACAAGTAAGTGATCAAACTGAAGAGGTTGGATTATTTGTAAGAAACAAAGAAGAAACTTTGAAAAAATTTCTTCCTAGATTTTCTTATTTATTTAAGCAATGGAAAGATAAACTCAATTTTTATAATTTATCTGTCTATTCAGAGGTTAAGGAAAACATTGAAAAGTATATTCATGGTATTAATA
>JBASHR010000093.1:0-30671 GCA_049654165.1 Bacteroidales bacterium | reverse complement strand
ATCAGATCTCCAATCAATCCGAACACAGCTTTCTGATGCCTGCTGAGGATCTTACTTTGATAGCCAATTTTGAAATGACAGATTACACTCTGACACTAATTGCCAACCCTGAAGAAGGCGGAATAGTCGTTGGTTCAGGTATTTATAATGCCGGAGATACAGTCAATATAAGTGCTATCCCAAATCTGGGTTGGGAATTCATAAACTGGACAGATTCTGAAGGCAATCTCATATCCAATCAGCCGGAACATAGTTTTGTAATGTCTGCCGAAGATCTTACTTTGATAGCTAATTTTGAGATAGTAGATTATACTCTGACGCTAATTGTCAATCCTGAGGAAGGTGGAACAGTTGTTGGTTCAGGTATTTATAATGCAGGAGATACAGTCAACATAAGTGCAATTCCGAATACAGGCTGGGATTTTGTTAGCTGGACAGATTCTGAAGGTAATCTCATATCCAATCAGCCGGAACACAGTTTTCTAATGCCTGCCGAAGATCTTACCTTGGTAGCTAATTTTGAAATGACAGGCTATATTTTGACCCTTGTTGCCAACCCTGAAGAAGGTGGAACAGTCTTAGGCTCAGGTATTTATAATGTCGGAGATACAGTCAATATAATTGCTATCCCAAATCTGGGCTGGGAATTTATTAACTGGACTGATGTTGAAGGTAATCTGATTTCCAATCAACCCGAACACAGCTTTCTGATGCCTGCTGAAGATCTTATTTTGACTGCTAATTTTGAAATGACAGGCTATGTTTTGACCCTTGTTGTCAATCCTGAGGAAGGTGGAACAGTCGTTGGTTCAGGTATTTATAATGTCGGGGATACAGTCAATATAAGCGCAATTCCGAATACAGGCTGGGAATTCATTAACTGGACAGATTCTGAAGGTAATCTGATTTCCAATCAGCCTGAACATAGCTTTCTAATGCCTGCCGAAGATCTTACTTTGATTGCTAATTTTGAAATTACTGAATATACTTTGACGCTTGTTGCGAACCCTGAAGCCGGAGGGATAGTATTAGGAGCCGGAATATATAATTTCGGCGACGAGGTGAATATCTATTCATTTCCTAACACCGGGTACACTTTTGCAAGCTGGACTGATATTAATGGAAATATTATCTCTACTAACCCTGCCACGGTAATTATCATGCCTGCCGGCAATCTTACCCTTTTTGCAAACTTTGAATTGATTGACTACACTCTCACCCTGATTGCAAATCCTTCAGCCGGCGGAATCGTTACCGGAGCCGGAAATTATAATTATGGCAGCATTGTGAATATTAACGCTGTTCCTAATGCAGGATATTCATTTGTCAACTGGACTAATCTTAACGGTAATATTATTTCCACTGATCCATCTGCCACTATTTTAATGCCTTCAAATAATCTGACGCTGATAGCAAACTTTCAGCCAAATACTTATAATCTTACTCTTATTGCTAATCCTTCGGCAGGTGGAACTGTTACAGGAGCCGGAAATTATAGTTATGGCAGCATTATAAATATTATCGCTGTCCCTAATGCAGGATATACTTTTGTGAATTGGACAAATCTTCAGGGTAATGTAATTTCTACTGATCCTACTGCTACTATTTCCATGCCTCCGAACAATCTTACCCTGATAGCAAATTTTGAACCGGTCGCCTATACTCTGACCCTGATTGCTAACCCTACAGAAGGTGGTACTGTTAGCGGAGGTGGCAATTATAACCAGGGAGAAATTGTTATCATTAATGCCATCCCTAATACAGGTTATAATTTTGAGAATTGGACAAATCTGAATGGCAGTGTAATTTCAACTAATCCTGACGCTACTTTTGCTATGCCGGATTGTAATCTGACTCTGATCGCTAATTTTCAGCTAATAACCTATACTGTAACTTTTGAAATCAAGGATGAAAGCAATAATCCGGTTATTGATGCAATAATCACTCTTGGGAATATGAGTAATGAACCGGGTGACTATACATTTGAGAATGTAGCCCCCGGAATGTATAATTATGAGATAACTGCTCCGGGATATCAGAATGCAAGTGGTATGGTTGCTGTTAGCCAGAATGAAATATTCCATATTGTATTGCATAAGAAAATGTTTAACATTATGGCAAGTGCTGGTGAAAACGGGTTTATTGAACCTTTCGGAATTATTAGTGTGGTTTATGGAGGAAGTCAGTCATTCCTGATTCAGGCTAACGAAGGTTTTCATATTGCAGATGTTTTGATTGATGATGTGAGTATAGGCCCGGTTTCTGAATACGAATTTGTTAATGTTACAAGCAATCATAGCATACATGCTATATTTGAAATTAATACCTACACCATCAGTGTGGATGTAAATAATAATGATTGGGGAATTGTAACAGGTTCAGGAATTTATGAACACGGACAGCTTGTAACTTTGGAAGCCATTGCTTATTCAGGTTACAGGTTTATTGAATGGAAAGAGGATGGAGCAGTGGTTTCAACCGATACATTATTGGTATTCACAGCTCTTAATGACCGTTCCTTATTTGCAGTATTCGATTTAACTGATAATATCAGTTTTGTAGAGTATTCTGATCCGGTTTTCAGCATTTATCCTAATCCTGCCGGTGATATGGCTACAATATCTTTTGAAAATTCTAATGTCACTGTTGAGGCTATAGGGATCTTTGATATTCAGGGCAGGCAAATCGCGAAATATCCAAAACCTGAAATAGCTAATGACAAGTTCATACTTGATGTAAGTAATTATATTTCCGGAACTTATATGATACAAATAATAACTGCTGAAGGTGCTTTAAGCAAGCGGCTTATTGTATTTTGAAAATATATTCCCGTGAATCCTTGTTATGAAATGAGCCATTTTCCTTTTAGAAACAATTGGCAGGAAATTTCATAGTGTACAAAACCTCAAAATCTTCTTGCTGGATTATCAGGTCTCATTCATGAGCAGAAAATCCTTAAGAAAATCAGCTACTTCATTAAGTTGCCGGGTTGGAGTTGAAGTAGCTCCTGAAATTCCAACTGATTTTATGTTTTTAAACCAGCTTTTGTTAATATCATCTTTGTTCTCAATATGATATGAGTTTGGGTTGACCTCTCTGCATATACTGAATAAGAATTTTCCGTTTGAGCTTTGCCTTCCGCTCACAAATAGCAATAAATCATGTGATGAGGCAAATCTCTTCAATCCTTCAACCCGGTTTGAAACCTGCCTGCAGATTGTATTATGTTCAAATACATGCCTGCTGTTCACAGGATCATATTCCTTTAAATAAGTTCTGATTTCCTCTGCTATTCTTGTAAAACCTTCCGGATTCATGGTAGTCTGCGCATAAAGGTGTACATCTTTTCCGGGGTTAATATTTTTAATATCATCGCTAGTGACGATCACTAAAGCATTTCCTTCTGCATGCCCCACCAGTCCGATAACTTCAGGATGATCTTTTTTTCCATAAATAACAACCTGACTATTGGTTTCGTCATTCAAAGCTGTGCGTTCGCTTATATTTTTCTGCAAATGTTTAACAATGGGGCAGGTGGCATCAATAAGAACAATATTGTTTTTATAAGCTGTTTCGTATGTTGAAGGAGGCTCGCCATGAGCGCGGATCAGTACTTTTGAGTTTTTCAGAGTTTTTAGCTGCTCATGGTCAATAACTTTTAAACCTTTTGTTTTCAGGCGGTTCACTTCAGTCTCATTATGAACAATATGCCCGAGGCTGTGTAAATACTCGTCTTCCTCGAGTATGGCTTCAGACTGTTTTATAGCGTTTCTGACTCCAAAACAATAACCGGCAGTGTCGTCAATAACAATTTTAATCATAAATAATTATACTTTTGAAAATCAGTATTTTAATTGCAGCCTTTTTGTTTTTGAGTTCTCGTATTAGAGCTTTTATAAAAATTCAGAAAGGTTTGTACTAATGCTTATAAAATTTGGTGATCCTGCCAAATGGTAGGCTTTACGGGCATAATTAAACTGAAATTTTGATATTCTGAACCCAAATCCCCAGGATAATCCTACAGTAGATAATTTTGAATCCACCTTTAGTTCCTGTCTCTGCCTGTAATCATAACCCAGCCTTACACTGAAGTTTCTGGTAGGTATGAACTCAACTCCAACTATTACATGCCTGATGGTTTTGTCAAGGAAATCCATGAACCTGTCCTCCTTGATTTTTTCTCCTGTGAAAGGGTCGGTTTTAAGCTTGGTTGGGTCGTCATAGGTGAGATCCCATTTATGAAGGTTTGTCAATAAAATGGAATATCTTAACGGTATGTGTTTTAATTTTTTTGACATGCCAATCTGGAGATCAAATGGCAGAGGTTCACGACTTCCGTTATCGTAAGTAATGATTTGAGTTCCGATATTCCGAACCAGCAGCGATGCTGCAAATCCATGTTCGTTCTGATAGGTTCCTGCAACATCTACAGCAAGCCCAAAAGAATTATAGGATTCAAAAGCAGAAAAAATTGTCTTGAAATTAGCTCCAATACTAAACGTTGAATCCAGTTGCCTTCCCCAGCCAATGATAAGTGCTGTTTCTCCGGCTTTGAAATTACCTGCCGTCTCGCCAGCGTCGTTAGCATAGGTAAATCTTCCGTAATCAATATACTGTACCGAACCTACAAAGTTTCCAAGTTTCTCGAAACAGCGGCCATAGGATATAAAACCGTAGTTAATGTCAGAAAAATAATCAACGAAATTCAGAGTGAGCTGGTTGTTTAACTCAGGTACAATCAACGAAGGATTTGAAAGTGCCAGATTGATATCAGCATCTTTTATACTTAAAAAATCTCCTCCCATTGAAACAATGCGCGGTGAAGATGGCAGGCTTAAAAATTTATAAGTTGATTTGCCGCCAATTTGCGCATAACCGGCTGCTGAAAAAATCAACAATAAAAATATAAGCGAAAGAGATAGTGTTTTTTTCACAAAGCTGTATTAATAGTATCCTGAAATCAATAAAGCATTAACGGTTTGTACCTGAAAATATTATTATTTTGTGTTTTCAGTTATATCAACATAATACTACAGTTTTGTGTTCAAATAACGATGATAATGCTTTTTACAACTTGTTTTCAAAGTGCCATTTATGCAAACCTTCTATTTTTGTTAGAAATAATGATTTTGTGTTTGATTTATAAGTAGTTGAAGCTTGATTTCCAAGCTATCATTTTGTTTTTATATTGCAGAAAGCATTACCTTATTAAAACAATCAATAGCTTTGCAAAAATTTTAATTATTACTTTATGAACAGATTGAGTTTACTAGTAATCGTGTTTATTTTCATGCCGGTTATGTTGTTTTCGCAGCGTCCCGAGTGGGAAAACGAAACCATTAATTACATTAACCGCGAAAAAGCGCGCAACACCTGGATGTCTTATGCTACTACCGATCAGGCATTGGCTGAGGTCTGGAGCCGCTCGCCTTATTATCTGAACCTCAATGGTATCTGGAAATTTAACTGGGTCAGGCATCCTGATCTGAGACCTAAGGAATTTTACAAACCTGATTATGATGTTACATGGTGGGATAATATCGAGGTGCCTTCATGCTGGCAATTGAAAGGTTATGGTTTTCCTATCTATACCAATGTTACATTCCCTCATGCAGCCAAACCGCCTTATATCATGGAGCCGGTACCTGTTGAGTACACAAAGTATAAATTTCCGAACCCGGTTGGGTCATATATTAAAGAATTCACACTTCCTGAGGAATTTAAGGGCAGACGGACACTATTGCATTTTGCCGGTGTTGAGAGCGCTATGTATGTGTGGGTGAACGGAATAAAAGTCGGTTACAGCGAAGACAGCCGCCTTCCGGCTGAATTTGACATTAGTAATTATGTAAAACCAGGAAAAAACACCCTTGCAGTTGAAGTATACCAATGGAGTGATGGCAGTTATCTTGAAGATCAGGACTACTGGCGCATGAGTGGAATTTATCGGGATGTTTATTTAATGTCGGTTCCTGATTTTTATCTGAGAGACTTCTGGCTGAAATCTGATTTTAATGAGGATTTTACCAGTGCCGTTCTTACTTTGGAATCGAATTTTGTAAATCATAAAGCTAAAGGGAAGTATTTTGTAGATGTTTACATGTTCCCTTTTAATGAAAAATTTGAAGGACAAAAGCCTGTGTTCAGTTCGGAAGTGCTTGCAGGCAAAGCTGACAAAGCCACCCAGATATGGAAAACCACTGTTGAAAAACCTGCGTTGTGGTCGGCTGAAGAACCCAATCTTTATAAAGTACTCGTTGTTACACGTGATGCCGGTGGTAATCAGTTACTTGTACAACGTACTGATTTTGGTTTCAAAAAAGTTGAAGTAAAAGACAAGCAGTTTTGGGTTAACGGCAAAAGTATTAAAATCAAAGGTATAAACCGTCATGATATTGATCCATACGATGGCCGCACTATTTCCCGTGAATCAATGATCAGGGATGTTGAAATGTTTAAGCAGTTTAATATTAACACAGTGAGAACGGCACACTATCCCAACGATCCTTTTTTCTATACCCTTTGCGATCGTTATGGTTTGTATGTGATTGATGAAGCCAATGTTGAATCACATGGAATGGGTTATGGCGAACATTCCCTTGGTCATGTGAAAAGCTGGCAGCAGGCTCATATTGACAGGACAATGAATATGATGGAAAGAGATAAAAACCATGCGTCAATAATTATGTGGTCTTTAGGTAATGAAGCCGGTCCTGGAATCAATTTTGAAGCTGCTTCTGCCACACTTAAAAAGCGCGACCCTAGCCGTCCTATCCACTACGAAAGGTATAACGATGTTGCTGATATTGTTTCAGTGATGTATCCTGACGTGGTATGGGTGAACAACGAAGGTAAAAAAGATGAGCCCAAGCCATTCTTTATGTGTGAATATGCTCATGCAATGGGAAATGCTGTAGGAAATCTTAAAGAATACTGGGATGCCATTTATGCATACCCAAGGTTGATTGGCGGCTGTATCTGGGATTGGGCTGATCAGGCTTTGTATAAAGAGATCCCCGGAAAACCGGGTGAATACTTCCTGGCTTATGGCGGCGATTTTGGCGACCGTCCAACCGACTGGAATTTCTGCGTTAACGGCATCACCACTGCTGACAGAAAAATAACTGCAAAAATGCAGGAAGTAAAACATATTTATCAGAATGCGGAGTTTACTGGAGGGAATATTCTTCAGGGAGAAGTTTTTGTACTTAATCGCAATAACTTTATAAATCTGAACAAGTATAAAGGTATATGGGAACTCACTGAAGACGGTATAGCATTACAATCGGGTGATTTTATTGCTGATGTTAAACCGGGAGAAACAGGAAAACTGAAGTTGAATTTTGAGAAACCTACACTAAAACCCGGTAGGGAGTATTTCCTTAATCTGTATCTGGAATTGGCAAAAGATGAAAAATGGGCAGAGCGCGGACATGTGGTTGCATATGGTCAGTTGCCATTACCTTATGATGTTCCGGAGCCTAAAGCCGATCTGTTGTTAAACCAGTTTGAACTCACTATTGATGAACATGACGACAACGTTTGTATAAAAGGCAAGGATTTCAGAGTGGCTTTCAACCGCAAAGCCGGTACTATTGTTAACTGGTACTATAATAATCAGGCTCTTATTAAAACTGAAAATGCTGCCATTTATGGAATTAAACCCGAAACCCGCCTGGTTTCATGGGACACATTAACAACTGCAAGGGTATCAGGCCCTCGTACCAATGTTTTCAGAGCTCCGGTTGACAATGATTATGTTTTTGGAGGAGGCCCCGGCCCAATCTGGCAGAATCAGCAATTACATGCTTTGGATCATGTGGTTAAATCTTTTGATGTAAATCAGGAATCACCATATAAGGTGAAAGTTACAATTAATATTTCCTCAAGAGCGCCAAAAGGTTTCACAGTGGATTCACGCTATAATTATGTGATTTTTGATAACGGAAGGGTAGATGTAGAGGTTGATATAAACCCACAACATGTTGACTGGCTGTTGCCCAAGCTTGGCATTATTATGGAAATGCCTGAAGGTTATGAACAGGTAACCTGGCTGGGAGCAGGCCCTCATGAAAATTACCGCGACCGTAAAACATCAGCGATGATTGGATTATATGAAAAACCGGTAAGTGAGATGACCGAAGATTATAATCGTCCTCAGGATATGGGCAACAGATGTGATGTAAGGTGGTTTGCTGTAACCGATCGCAAAGGCACTGGTATTGAGTTTGTTGGCGACGGAAAAATGAATTTTAGCACCCTTCATCATCTGCCAATTGATCTCGATAAGGCCAATCATCCATTTGAACTTGTAACACGTAAAGAAACAATTATTACCATTGATGCTGAACATTTAGGTCTTGGTGGCGGAAGTTGTGGCCCAGGACCAATGGAAAAGTATCATTTAAAATCAGATCCGGTTAAATTGTCATTCTCAATGCGTCCTGTTATAAAAGGAGTTAACTGTTTTATGGAAGAGGGCAGGAAGTTGTAAGAGCACTCTCTATGCAGATACTATAAATCTAATTTCCATAAAAAACTGGAATACAATAGATTTTGTGTTTCGGTTTTATAACAGAATAATTTTGAAATTATCACGTAAGGCTGGTATTTGCCAGCCTTACTAATGTTGTATACGAATGATAGTATGTTGATACTCAGCGCTATACCCCTTATGGGAATATAGCTGTTGTACAGTTTCTACAAAGTCTGGGTTATTGATTCGGGTCTGATCTCAAACATGGCTCTTGCCCACGAAAACCTTTGTTTCAATTCATCAAATTCACTTCCTTCAGTAACAAACACCATTGTACCGTGTATCAGAAATCCCGTCCCTTTAGAATGAAATCCCTGTACCTCCCTGCTTCCCAGGGTCATAACAATTTTGTTGTTTCTTGAAATATTTGCTTCGGTAATGCGCATTCCTCCCACAGGACCCGTTATTCTTCCATCTTCGGTAATTTTCAGGTAGCTGTTCCATGAATTTACCATGTGTATGCCGGATTCGCCCTGAGTGGCAATGGCTACAACGCCTTCGTGCTCTAATATTTCTAATAATTTGCTGGGTATCATGTTTTTACAATTATGTTTTTACGAAAATACTATGATATGCTTAGATTTAAAATTGGTGCAAATGTATTTATTTTGGTCGTAGGGTTTGAGATACAAGTAACAAGATGAGTTTTAAAGGAATGCTGGTATTTTAAACCAATGAATTGAAAGATTACGCTTTTTATTCCAAAATATATGAAACATTCACCAAATGCATGATTTAGAAGAAATTGAGAATTGGATTTTTCATATATGTAAAGGTTTTAATACCCTTTTTTGCTAAAAAGAGCATAATTGTAATAGAAATCAATATATTTGTAAACTCTATATGAAAATAATTGTATTGGTTCAAAACAGCTTTTATTAATTGATAAATCTGAGTATGTTTCTGGTTCGCTTACTTGTTTTTAGCTTTTGGTTTATAGGTTGTAAGAAGAGTTTGAGTATAATACAGGCTAAATAAGAAATCGCACTGATAATACAGGATTCTTGATTTTATGAATAATACAGAACTTTTATTAATCTAATTTGTAATATTATGAGAAAACTTATCATTGTATCACTGTTGGCTGGAATATTTCTGGCCGGATGTAATCAAAAAACTGAAATGAAAAATCCTTTTTTGGCTGACTACAACACTCCATTCAATGTTCCGCCCTTTCACCTGATTCAGGAAGATCATTATCTGCCTGCATTTAAAGAAGCAATGCTACAGGAAAAGGCTGATATTGATGCAATTCTGAACAATCAGGAGTCACCTGATTTTAATAATACCATTGTTGCTTTCGATAATTCCGGAGAGTTGATGCGTAAAGTCAGCGGTGTATTTTACCGTATCACAGGTGCTAATACTAATCCTAATCTGCAGGCTATTGCACGAGAACTTACACCATTATTATCAGCTCATAGTAATTCGATAAGATTGAATGAGCAGTTATTTGAGAAGATCAAAGCCGTTTACGATAAACGCCATGATTTGAACCTCGATGTAGAGCAAATGCGACTGGTTGAAAAGATTTATGATGATTTTGCACGTAATGGCGCTGCTTTGCCACCTGAACAGCGTGATAAATTAAAACAGATAAATGAACGTTTGTCGCTGGTTTCATTACAGCTTGGCGAAAATTTGCTTGCTGAGACCAATAATTTTAAATTAGTTATTGACAATACCGATGATCTTGCCGGTTTGCCTGAGGAAGTTATTTCAGCAGCCGCCGACGAAGCTAAGCGTAATAACATGGAAGGAAAATGGGTGTTCACACTTCAAAAACCAAGCTGGATACCTTTTCTGCAATATTCTGAACGCAGAGAGCTGCGTGAAAAATTATACCGTGGCTATTTTATGCGCGGCGACAACGATAATGAAAACGATAACAAGGCATTATTTGCTGAACTATTAAAACTTCGTGATGAAAGATCTAAAATGCTGGGTTTTGAAAATTATGCAGCTTTTTCGATAAGTGATAATATGGCGAGGACTCCGGAAAATGTTTATGATTTTCTGCATAAAGTATGGGGTCCTGCTTTGAAGATTGCAAAACAGGAACGTGATGAAATGCAAAAAATCATTGATCGTGAGGGTGGTAATTTTAAACTGGCTTCATGGGATTGGTGGTATTATGCCGAAAAAGTAAGGAAAGAAAAATTCGACCTCAATGACGATGAATTAAAACCCTATTTTACAAAAGACAATGTAAGAAACGGGGTCTTCAATCTTTGTGAAAGACTGTATGGCCTTACTTTTAAGCAGCATCATGATATTCCGGTTTACCATGAAGAAGTTGAGGTATATGAGATTTTTGATAAAGATGGTTCGCATCTCGGTTTGCTTTATATGGACAATCACCCAAGACCAGGGAAGCGTGCCGGAGCATGGTGTGGAACTTTCCGCAATGGTAGTTATGAGAATGGAAAAAAAGTGTATCCCATAGTAACCATTGTTACCAATTTTGCCCGTCCGGTTGGTGATAAACCTGCAATGTGGACATGGGATGAAGTGACTACTTATTTCCATGAATTTGGTCACGGACTTCATAATCTGTTTGCTGACGGACATTATCGCCGTACCAGCCGCGATGTGCCCCGCGATTTTGTTGAATTGCCCTCGCAGGTACTTGAAAACTGGGCTGGAGAACCTGAAATATTAAAAACTTATGCCTTACATTATGAAACCGGCGAACCAATTCCTGATGAATTAATCAACAAGTTGAATAAAAGCTCACATTTTAATCAGGGATTTGCTACTTCGGAATATATTGCTGCAGCAATACTTGACATGGATTACCATACGATGGATGTAAGCGGAGACCTTGATATAAGGGCTCTTGAGAATGCCTCCATGAAAAAGCTTGGTTTGATTGATGAAATTATTCCGAGATACAGAACAACATATTTTAGCCATATTTTCAGCGGAGGCTATGCTGCCGGTTACTATGTTTATTTATGGGCAGGAGTACTCGATGCCGATGCTTTTGAGGCATTCAAAGAAAGTGGCGATGTGTTCAATCCTGAACTTGCTTCTTTATTCAGAAAGCATATTCTTGCTGAGAACTCGCTGGGCGAAGGCATGGAACAATATGTTAAGTTCCGTGGTAAAGAACCCTCAATTGATCCACTGTTAAGACAAAGAGGTCTGAAACAATAATTTGTTACCTTATAGGCTCGCGGAATTGTGATTAATCACCAAAACAAATTCCGATTCCGCGGGCTGTTTTCATTAAGGCATGATCCTGCGTAACCAGATTGGGCTTTTGAATGGCCTCTTTCAGGGTTACGCTTATTATTTCGGGGTGCCGGTATGATACCATTTTTCCGTACTCTTCATTCAAGGCCAGTTCGAAAGCTTTGACCCCATATTGGGCTGCGAGAACGCGGTCGTAAGCCAGAGGAACACCACCCCTCTGAAGATGTCCCAGTACCGTGGCTCTCATTTCATGAGTACAGCCAGCTAGTTTAAGATCTTCAAGAAGTTTGAATGCCACACCTCCCAGCCGGAAGTTCCTGTAGCCAATGTCCTCAGATTTCATGCCTACAAGTTCGCCACCAATAGGATGGGCGCCTTCGGCTATTACAATATTTACAAAACCTCTTCCTTTTACAAAACGGGAATTTATCCTGTCAATAATTTTTTGAATGTCGTACGGGATCTCAGGAATAAGGCATATTTCAGCACCACCGGCTATTGCTGCATTAAGGGCTATCCATCCGGAATCGCGCCCCATAACTTCCATTATAAATACTCGATTATGACTGGCAGCAGTAGTTACTAATTTATCAACCGCTTCGGTTGCTATCTGAACTGCTGTTTGAAATCCGAATGTGAAATCAGTGGCCGCTAAGTCGTTGTCAATAGTTTTAGGAACTCCAATTATATTCAGTCCCTTCTCGTAAAGTGCCTGTGATATTCTTTGCGAACCGTCGCCACCGATATTAACTACTACATCAATTCCCAGATATTGGATTTTTCTTATCATTTCATCGCTTCGATCCACTGTTGTCCAGCTCCCGTCATGTTGTTTTACTGGCCAGGCAAATGGTCCTCCGCTATTAGTTGTTTGAATAATAGTTCCTCCCTGATAATGGATCCCGGCTACAGCTTTTTCGTCCAATACAACTATTTCAGTTGGTTCGCGCAATATTCCGTTAAAAGCTTCAATGCTTCCAAGGATTTCCCAGTCTTTTTCCTGCGAAGCTCTTTTTACAATAGCTCTGATAACAGCGTTAAGTCCCGGGCAATCACCCCCTCCGGTTACTATAAGCATTCTTTTCATTTCTCTTTCTTTAGTTTTTAAGTTGCACTTTACGATGAATTAAACAGAAATGTTTTTTGATCCTGAAGTTAACTGCTGATCATAGATTTCTGAATCAATTTGGTCAAGTTAATTTTACCTTTTATCATAATAGGTATTAGCCGGGCAAAAGTACAATTTTACAAATAATCTAATGAGGAATTTGATCTTCCTTTATTATTTGCAACTAAAATTGATATATTTTAAATAATGTGTTTTGGGTTGATCAACTGTAAATCAGTTATTACCCACACCTAATGGAATCCAATATATCATAAAGTTAGCGTTACCTGAATAAACGATCCAATCTACTTTCCAGTAATCGCCTTTACGAACCGGCATCATAAAACTTTGTTGTTGGCTTTGTGTTCCTTCGCCAAATCTTCTTACCGAAGCCAAGCCTCTGGCTGTTGTCGGATTACCGCTTGAATCGGTATAACCTGTCAATAATGCATTTACATCACTTGATGCGGGGGCAACAACTGCTCCGGCAACCACAAAACCATCTGTTTCAGCCCTGTAAGTAGTCCCTTGTGTCTTCACTTCCCAGGGACCAAACATATCTACAGTTCCTGATACATGAAGTTTTGTTTGCGGATTGGTAACTCCTATGCCAACATTGCCGGAATTGTTGTTGTAAATATTATTACCGTTTGTTGTCCATACACTCGACAGGGTTGAACCAGACCAGCTCAAACCATTACCGGCATTAAACAAACCAGAAGAACTCACTGTACTTAGTTTTCCGTTGATATCTGTTTTAAGGAAACCATCAGGATAATTAGCAAAACGTACTGTACCTGTAGTATGTAATTGATCGGTCGGAGAATTGGTTCCAATACCTAGAAATCCATTTGAATTATTCCAGTGTAAATTATTATTTGAACCAACTGACGATGTTCCATTCCAGAATGTTAGTTTGCCTTCTGCTCCTGAACCGGTGACCATACCGGAATGACTATGGTCGCTTCGTGAAACTGTATTTGCAGTTCCCGATCCGCTGAAATCTATTGACCATGTAGTTGAGCTTCCTCCGTCATAATTATTTCCAGTTAACCCTGAACCTCTTGTTAATAATTCGTGTGTATGGCCAATTTTAGAATAGCCGGCTTCAGCATGATCTCCCCAATTGTAGGCAGCATTCCAGTTTTCTATATCATCAGAAGTAATATCATACGCAGGTGAATCTTCAAAAACAGGGTCAGATTCATTTTTTATATAACCTTCTTCCGCATGATCTCCCCAATTGTGGGCAGCATTCCAGTTTTCTATATCATCAGAAGTAATATCAGATGCTGGTGAATCTTCAAAAACAGGGTCAGATTCATTTTTTAGATAACCTTCTTCAGCATGATCTCCCCAATTGTGGGCAGCATTCCAGTTTTCTATATCATCAGAAGTAATATCATACGCAGGTGAATCTTCAAAAACAGGGTCAGATTCATTTTTCAGATAACCTTCTTCCGCATGATCTCCCCAATTGAAAGCTGTATTCCATTTGGCTATATCTTCACTTTCTATAATTCTTATTAGCTTCCAGTTTGGTTGTTCAATTGTTCCAGCATTATAATAAAAACCTGATATTTCATCAGTTTGAAATATCAACAGCCCTGTAGCTGGTGAAACGATTGCATTACGTTGAATCATAGTCATTCGTGGAATAATTAATCCACGTTCTGTACTCTTAATATCCAACACTGCTGAGTTAACGCCTGTGGTATATTCCGGATCATCGCTTACTATTACAGTTTGCCCCTGACCCTGAAAATAAGCAATCATTAAAATGAATGCAATAACGGTTAATTTAAAAGCTTTCATTGTCTATTGTTTTTAATTGATTAATAAATATGTTGTTTGAATTATTGTTTGATGATTTTTAAAAGCACTGTTTCACTACCTTTTTTTAACCTAATCATATAAATCCCCATGGGAAAGCCCGTGAAATCAATCTGTTGGTAAGTATTTGCTGTCAATGTTTTACTTTCCAGTTGCTTTCCTATGAAATCATAAATTTCGATTTCACCATTTACTTTGTTCTCTGGTTTCAGATTTTCTATTGTTAGCAAAGTTGAAACAGGATTAGGATAAACCCTAAAAGATGCTTCTTTGGGAATAGGTAGGTTGACCTTAGGTGTGTCCGAACTTGCTTCCTGGGCAACGGTAACAAGGCTCTTTTCGTTTTGACAAAACGATGCATCTTCAGTGATCCAGGCATGAAACTGACTACCTTTTTTTATCAGTGTTCCATATAAAAGTAAAATTTTCTCACCGGCAATTAATTCTGCCTGTGCCTCGCTTTCTACAATAAAAGTGGTTCCGCCACCTGCAACACTTATCATTTGCAAAGCATTAATACAGGTGTCTTTTCCACTTCCTATACTAATATTTTGAAGATCAAGATCGAACTGTATAAATGCAATCCAATAAATTCTTGAATTAGGATCCAATTCATTTTCTTCACCTCCAAAATTGCCTGTAAAATTGGTGAAAGTTATTTTCCCTTCATCATTGTTTTTCATCACATTATACAGTTCGACACCGGGCGTATGATTGAATTCTACACCGTTGATTGTGAGCACCTGATTGTTATTTATGGTTAGCAGAGTACTTTCCGGGCTACCATCCTGAAAAATACATTTTTGCAAAGGGTGCTCAGTATCAATTTGTGCTCCTTCATGAATTTGAAGTCCATTTCCTTCCGTTCTCTCAATCAGTGCGTTTTCGGCAGCAATAGTTCCTCCGTTTAGAATGTTGAAATGAAAAAATCCAGGCGAAGAAATGATGGCTTTATTTACATCATCTCCGATAACCCGGATCGTGCCACCATCATCCACTGTAAGGCTTTTAAGATTTCCCATTAAGAGCTTACCTTCAGGATCAATTGTTAGAGTTCCATTAACAATATCAATATTGCCCATTACACTGAGAATGGCATTTGATTCCACTCTGACATTGCCGCTCACAAACACCCCCTGAGCAGACATTCTACCTGTAATGACAAGTAGTATTATGATTATCATCATTTGTGTTTTCATATTCTTTGTTTTGTTTTAATTTTTATTTGACAGAATTAATGTTTCGTATTTAAATTATTAAGGCAATGCATATATAGTCAGAATTTTATTTTCGCCTATAATAAATAATGCGTTAGGTTTAACTATGAGGTTCGACCAGATGTTAAGGTTCCCGTTAAGCATAATTCCGGATTCATGAGTGTTACTAATTGTTAGGTTTTTAATATCACTAATTCTTAAATTATTATCCATACCTATATTCATTCCTTCAGCTTCACCAGCAATCTCAAGTGAAGATTCAGGAGAGAATATTAAAAAATCAGGGTTTTCTAACACAGGGTTCCGTAAGGTAAGTAGGTTGTTCATTATTCTTAATTGACCATCGTTTAGCATAAGAACCCCGAATAAATTCAGATTACCAATCATAAAAACTCCCATTGGTCGGTTGACAGTAAGATTATGAAGCATAATATCATGTAGATGCAACACGTTGGCATCTCCCCCAATAATCAGTTCAGACTGTTCACTTCCAATTAGTCTTCCGAAAAATTCTGAAAAACCAGCTAGCAAATCTCCGTTGAGAGTCAGCTTGTTGTTTGAAATATAAAAGTTACCGTTTAAAATTACAAGATTGCCTTGAATGGTGCGATTTTCATGTAGTGTTATACCAGAAATATTGTTGATTTCAATATTAGTTGGTCCGTTTGTTTCAGGAAATTCTGCATTACTGCATATTCTTGCTGTATTTCCTGCATATTGCAATGATGCACCGGGCTGATAGGTCAGCATAAAATCATTAAGATTGATGCTTCCGTTTATTAGAATCATCTGATCAAATATTTGGAGGTTATTATAAAGCTGTATACCAGTTTCTCGGTTTAACTGAAACAATTTTAAAGAACTCACCCCAATATTCATTGCCGTTCCTTCACCTCCAATAATGAGACTGGAATTTTCAGATGCTTGCAGAAATCCTCCTGCTTCAATCAGTTCACCATTTAGGATCAGTGTGTTTGATCCTATGAATAGACTTCCGGTATTAATCACAAGACTCTGATGCACTGTTACATCACCATTGATAATTACACCAGCATTCCTATTTATAAATAAATTGCATAGTTCAACACCTGGAAGATAAACCGGATTGAATCCCTTCATATCAGGTCGAATTTCAATATTTGAATTTGCTCCACCATTGAGTATGCCTTCAGTTTGTTGAAAATAACCTTCCATGAAAATTGTATTCGAACCAATTTGAAATATTCCATTCAGCAGATGAAACAGACCTTTAATTGTAAGATTTCCTGAAAGAGAAACTCCTTGTGGTCTGTTTATGGTCAGATTATTCAAAGTGATTTCATGTAAATCGGTAGGAATACCGGTTCCTCCAATAGTTAATGAAGAAAAATTGCCACCTTCAAGTGTACCAGAGATTTTAGTAATTAATCCATTTATTGTTAAATGGTTTGAGCCTATTAATAAATTTCCTTTGTTCAAATTGACGTTATTTACAGTTACAGAACCTTCCATTAATATTACGCAGCTCCTGCTCACTGTAAGATTATTTAAGACAACCGGTGGCAAATAAGTAAGATTTTCGTTTTCTCCAAAAATAATATCAGAAGTAGTACCTCCTAAAATATCTCCTGTTGTGCGATTAATTATTCCATTAATTGTAAGGATATTTGATCCAATAGCAAACATGCCTGAATTTAGTGTCAGAGTCCCGTCAATTGTTCGGGAAGCATGAAGTAATACGATGGTTGGATTTTGTATTGTCAGGTTTTTAGGACCGTTAATTCCAGGAAATTCAGTATCGCTACACGTTTGATTAATTGATGAGTTATACAGTAAAGTACCATTTTCGCCGTAATTAATAAAGTAGCCGTTTGAGGTTATATTACCATTGGTCATAATTGTAGCACCATGTACATTTATATTTCCTCCCAGCCCAATACCTACATAACGGTTAACAGTAAGATTATTTAGTGTTATTGATGGTAAAATGGTGCTTATTTCTGAATCGTCTATTACAAGGTTAGAATTCATACCACCACTCCAGTTTCCTGAAATTTGGTTTACCACACCTTTAAGTGTTAGAGTATTGTTACCGATTGAAAACTGTCCCTGTTGAAGATTAAGGGCGGTAGTAATGTTTCGGGAAGCATGTAGTAAAACACCGTACTGATTATTTATGGTTACTATTCGTGGTCCATTGATTTCAGGGAATTCTGTATTTGCTGTGGTTTGCGTTGAGTATCCCTGGTATTCCAAAACACCATTTGAACTATAAGCAATTGACCCTGTGACAATACTGCTGTTTGATAAACCACTGCTTACCAGTATAAGTTTGTTGTGTATAGTTCGTTGTTCAGTAGGAAGTGAAAGTTGTGTAGCTGAATTGGTTGAACCTATGGTCAGTATTCCATGAATCTCGGTTTTTAAACCATCACCACTCGCTTGTGCCCCATTTCGATAAAAGGTGTAATTCGCATGTGTATGGTAATATCTTGTTCCCTGTACCTGTATGCAACCTTGACCCCCATTTGTTGAAATACCTTCATTGTGTGCGGTCTTAAGCGTAGCACCGCTTTCTAGGGTAAAAGAACCGTTGGTATAAGTATAATTACCTAAAACACTGGTTCCAAAATCAACAGATGCACCTGACTTTATATAAAAGTTTATTCCGTAATACATAATACCTCCTGACTTCGTATATGTTTGAGGTGCGGTTCCATTAAAATTGATTGTAGCTCTGTTATATGATGAATTTTGACTTAGAATACCACCTGTCATTATGAAATCCCCTTTGACATTTAGGGTGGTATAACCATTTCCTTTTGACATATAAAAATAGCTTCCGTTTTTAATTGTGAAACTACCACCTACATTCATCACATTATCAGCAGATTTATCAGACAATGTAAATTTTGCTGTGTTGTCAATTAAAAAATTACCTGCTATGTTCATTACTCTTGATGAAGTATTAGATAATTCAATATCCATATTATTTGTAGATAATAATGAAAAATTACCCTGTATCTGAGTAAGGTCATCAAGAAGTGTAAAATCTTTGGTTTGTTGGGTACAATTCCAGACAACATTTCCAAAATTTTGATCCAGCCGTGAGGGTTTGCTGTTTGTAACTCCAACAATTTCACAGGTTGCATTTGCGTTCCATGTTGCATATTCTACCCGATCGCCATTTACTGCATGAATATATTTCGCTCCCGAATTATAATTTAGTGTGGGAGATCCTGCTGTATGATGCCTGAGTTTGCCGGAATTAAATATGATTCCGTAAACCTGTAAATCAGTTCCGTTACCGTCTCTAATCCTCAATTCTTTTGATTCATTGATAATGATAGTACCATAAACAATTGTCTGATCAATCTGAACATCAGCAGTTACAGTAACCGTATGCCCGCTTTGAACGGTGATTATACCATCAGAATAAGTTGGTATAGTTGTAGCATTTTCCCATGACACGCCATTAAATCGTTGCCATGTGGTTGTTTGGTTCCAGTTTCCATTTTGTTTTGTGCGGAAATCACCGATTTCCTGAGAAAATAGAAACTTATAAGGAATCAATAAAGTGGTTAAAATAAAAAACATTAATTTCATAAACTCTCCTTTTTTGGTTAATAAATATAAATAAAAGAGATAAAGAGAGTTGAGGTAGTGATGGGTTAGGTTGAAAATTAAACTACAAAATTAGTTATTTTGGAGCCTTAAGTCAATACCTGGCTTTCATTTTATTAAAAAAATATCCAATTTTAGACACAAAAAAAGAGCCGCTCATTATGAGCGGCTCTTTAACCACATTATTAACCAACCTTATGAAAACAAGGTATCTTAAACAACGCCCTGATCTAACATGGCGCTTGCTACTTTCATGAAACCAGCAATATTAGCACCTTTTACGTAATTGATAAAGCCGTCAGGCTCAGTACCATACTTAACGCAGGATGCATGGATATTGATCATGATCTCATGTAAGCGTTTTTCAACTTCTTCTGCTGTCCAGCTCAGTTTAAGAGCATTCTGGCTTTGTTCAAGACCAGAAGTAGAAACACCACCAGCATTGGCAGCTTTTCCGGGAGCATAAAGAATTTTATTTTTCAGGAATATTTCAACAGCTTCAGGAGTGCTTGGCATATTTGCACCTTCTGAAACAGCCATAACACCGTTATTAACAAGATTCTGAGCATCTGTGCCGTTCAGTTCGTTCTGGGTTGCGCAAGGCATAGCAATGTCGCATTTAACTTCCCACGGACGTTTGCCGGCATGGAATTGAGCATTAGGGAATTTTTTAGCATATGGTGAGCAAATATCCTGGTTCGAAGCACGAAGCTCGAGCATATAGTCAATTTTTTCTCCTGAAATACCATCGGGATCGTAGATGTATCCATCAGGACCTGAAATTGTTACAACTTTACCACCAAGCTGTGTAACTTTTGTAACAGTACCCCATGAAACATTACCAAAACCAGAAACAGCTACTATCTTGCCTTTAAATGTATCACCTTTGGTTTTCAGCATTTCCTGGCAGAAATAGGCATTACCAAAGCCTGTAGCTTCAGGACGGATCAGACTACCACCCCAGTTACGTCCTTTTCCGGTAAGAACACCATGATGTTCAAGGGTAAGCTTTTTATACATGCCGTACATATAACCAATCTCTCTGCCACCAACACCAATGTCACCAGCAGGTATATCAATGTCCGGCCCTATGATTCTCCAGAGTTCAAGCATGTATGCCTGGCAGAAACGCATGATTTCATTGGGTGATTTACCTTTGGGATCAAAATCTGAACCACCTTTTGCACCTCCCATTGGAAGTGAAGTCAGACTGTTTTTGAAAATTTGTTCGAAGCCTAAAAACTTCAGAATGCTAAGGTTAACACTGGGATGGAAACGAATGCCTCCCTTGTAGGGTCCTATGGCATTATTATACTGAACTCTGTAACCAATGTTTACCTGAGCTTTTCCGTTATCGTCAACCCAGGAAACTTTAAAGGTTAAAACTCTGTCAGGTTCAACAAGACGCTCAATTATGCTAGCAGTTTCAAACTGTGGGTTTTGATTATAAATTTCTTCAATTGATTCCAATACCTCGTGGACTGCCTGCAGGTACTCTTTTTCACCGGGATGTTTCATCTCCAGGTTGGCCATGATTTTTTTCAGATCCATGATAAATTAATTTTAATTAGAGTATAATGTGAATTAAGTAACAATGTGAAAAAATTAACAATGCAAAGTTATAATATTTTCGGTTATGTCAAAGCATTATATGAAAATAATTTTTTAACGGGGATCAGAAATTATGTTAATATTAACTACAATGCTGATAATCAAGGTGTTGTTGCATGATTAAATGGAATTCGAATTTACTCAGAAGAGCTTATGTAAATTTTGAATCATTGAAATCATTGTTTTCTTTGTCTAGTAACTTCATATAAAAACATTCCAGCAGCTACTGAAACATTTAATGAGGCTACCTGACCCTGCATGGGTATCATTGCTTTTTCATCACAAAAACGGAGATATTCTGGGGAAATTCCACTATCTTCTGAACCAAGTATCAATGAAAGGGGATCAGTAAGGTTTAGCTGCCAGATTGATTTTTCGGCTTTTTCACTGGCCGCAATAATCTTTAACCCGCTATCTTTCAAAAAGACCAATGTTGATTTCAGGTTCATGCTCCTTACTACCGGAATATTCATCAATGCCCCCGACGAGGTTTTAATGGTATCGGCATTTATCTGAGCCGAGCCTCTTGCCGGCAATACCAGGGCATGAACTCCCAGAAATTCGGCAGTACGTGCAATTGCACCCAAATTTCTGACATCAGTAATGCGATCAAGTACCAATATTAGAGGCGATTCTCCAGATTCATAAACTGCCGGAATAATGGCTTCAATTGACTGGTATTGAATAGGAGAGAGGAAAGCGATTATACCCTGATGATTACCTTTACTTATGCGGTTCATAGCATTTATCGGCAGATATTGTACCGGAACTTTTAGTTGACCCAGTATTTTCCTTATTTCCGGAAGCCATTCACCATGAATATTTTGCTGTACGATAACCTTTTCGAGTTCTTTACCTGCCTGAATTGCTTCAGTAACCGGGTGAACCCCATAAATTATGTTTTCTGATTTTCTGACACCGCTATTCTTTTTCATCATCATCTTCATTTAATAAATACTGCGAAGGCAAACTTTTTGAAGACTTAACTCCAAGTTTTTTCAATTTCTCAGCCCTTCTGACAAGATTTCCGCTTCCTGTTGATAACTTTTTATTAGCCTCATCATAAGTTTTTGATAAGGTATTTAGCTGGTTGCCAATTTTTTGCATGTCTTCAATGAAGTTTACGAATTTATCGTACAGCGCCCCTCCCTGTCTGGCTATTTCAAGTGCATTTTGTGTTTGTTTCTCCTGTTTCCAGATGGATGAAACAGTCTTAAGTGTAGCTAGCAGGGTAGTGGGACTCACCAAAACAATTTTGCGTTCCCATGCAAATGAAAACAAATCGGGATCGCGTTGCAGAGCTGCACTGAAAGCAGGCTCAACAGGCAGGAAGAGTAATACAAAATCGGGAGTGTCAAAATTGTGAGCTGCCTGATAGTTTTTATCACTCAGTCCTTTAATATGATTGCGTACCGATGCAACATGCTGATTGATATATTTCTCTTTTTCTTCCTGGTTCTCACTACTGACAAAACTTTCGTACGCCAGTAACGATACTTTTGAATCAATTATCAAATGCTTGTTTTCAGGTAAATGGATCACAACATCCGGGCGCAGGATCTGCCCTTCTTCGTCGCGTGTGCTTACCTGGGTTTCGTATTCAACACCTTTAGTTAAACCTGATCGTTCCAGTACACGCTCCAGCACTATTTCACCCCAGTTACCCTGCTTTTTTGTATCTCCTTTCAATGCCCTGGTGAGGTTTTCAGCATCTTCACTTAATTTACGGTTCAGCTCAAAAAGATTTTTTACCTCCTGTTTCAGACTTATTTTATCATGCCTCTCCACATCATAGACATCCTGAACCTTTTTTTCAAAAGTCTGCAATCTCTCCTTTAATGGATTTATTAGCTCATTTAGGTTTTTACCACTTGTTTGTACAAATTCCTGACTATGTTGTTTGAAAATCCTATTGGCAAGGTTTTCAAATTCAGTTGTAAATTTCTGCTGCAATTCTGTCAGTTCATCTTTTTGTTTTTCAAGACGTTCCTGTAATTGTTCCTGCATTGTCTGCATGCGGGCAATATCCGAGTTTTTTTCATTTAATTGCTCCCGAAGCATAATTGTTTCTGCATCAGCCTTCTCTTTTTCATTATTTAAATTTGAGATTCTTTCTTCGAATATCCCAACCCTGTTTTCCAGCTCGAGTGAAGAAGTCAGCTTTTCTTTTTCAAGAACCTGCAAAGTGTTTTGATGGCTCATTAATTTTTTTCTATAGTTTGAACCCAGAACAATGTAAGCAATGAGAAAGCCAATAATTGCTGCTCCAGTGATAAATATGATTTCCATAGTAGTTATAATAATGATGAAATATAGCAATATGCAAAAGTAAGTAATTTTGACTGCCGTATTGGTTTGCTGTCAGGGTTTTAGTTGTGAATAATAAACACTCGGTAATTTTTTAGAAAAATGATAAGCAATTAAACATTTTCACGTATTATTTAGTTTGGTATTTTTGAAGCCTGAAAAGCAACCCTTTTTTTGGAGGCTTTTGAATTTATGTATATTTGAAATGCCATTTTCTTTTGTCGTTCTAAGAAGCATTAGATTATTTATGGAAATTGCATTTTAAACCGGTTTTTATAAAAAGAAATTAATCCTGGTATAATAATAAAGTTTTTAACCCATGTCATTGAACCCTAATAATTTAAAAAGAACCTTAAAAGCTGGTAATAAGGAATTTACCTACTGGAGTCTTGCAGCGTTGCAGGAACAAGGCTATGCTATCAATAAACTGCCTTTTTCCATTCGTATTTTACTTGAAAATGTTTTAAGGAATTTTGATGATTTTGCAATCACAAAAGAAAATATTGAAACCATTCTTTCCTGGAGCCCCGAAGCTTCTGACAAGGATATACCTTTCAAGCCTGCTCGTGTATTAATGCAGGATTTCACCGGAGTTCCGGCAGTAGTGGATATTGCATCACTTCGCGCTGAAGTTGCCCGTAAAGGTAAAGATCCCGATAAGATAAATCCGCTTATACCTGTTGATCTTGTTATAGATCACTCCGTTCAGGTTGATTATTTTGGAACTTCGGATTCTTACAAAAAAAATGTTGACCTTGAATACAAACGAAATGCAGAAAGGTACAGATTTCTGAAATGGGCTCAAAAGGCTTTCAATAATTTTTCGGTGGTGCCGCCGGGAATGGGTATATGCCATCAGGTAAACCTTGAATATCTTGCCAGCGGGGTTATTGAAAAAGATGGTACACTTTTCCCTGATACTCTTGTTGGAACCGATTCGCACACACCTATGGTAAATGGCATTGGAGTTATTGCCTGGGGTGTTGGTGGTATTGAAGCTGAAGCTGCACTTCTTGGACAGCCAATTTACTTCATCATGCCCGAAGTGGTAGGTTTGAAACTTACCGGAAAATTGCAGGCAGGAACCACTGCAACTGATCTGGTTCTTACTATTACCGAGCTATTGCGTAAACATAAGGTAGTTGGTAAGTTTGTTGAGGTCTTTGGTCCGGGGCTTGACACACTTACAGTTCCTGACAGAGCTACAATCTCGAATATGTCACCCGAATTTGGATGTACGGTAACCTATTTCCCAATTGATGACCACACCCTTGATTATATGCGTAAGACAAACCGCCCCGAACAGCTTATACAGCAGGTTGAAGCATATACGAAGGCAAACATGCTGTGGCGAACCAATGAGGCGGATATTGTTTACAGCAGTGTTGTGGAATTGGATATGAACTCTGTTGAACCGACTTTATCAGGGCCGAGAAGACCGCAGGATAAAATAACCGTAAGGGAACTCTCGGATAAATTTGGCAGTTTATTGAGAACATTCCCCAAATATGCCGGCGCAACAGATGAAGATATCAAACAAGTATCGAAAGGAAATGCAGAAAATAAAGTCAGAGACGGGTCGGTAGTTATAGCGGCTATTACTTCCTGTACTAATACATCAAACCCGAGTGTCATGCTTGGCGCAGGTTTGGTTGCAAAAAAAGCCCGGGAACATGGTCTTAATGTGAAACCCTGGGTAAAAACATCGCTGGCACCCGGTTCAAAAGTTGTTACCGATTATCTGATGAAAGCCGGTTTACTTAGCGAACTCGAAGCGCTGAAGTTTAATGTGGTTGGTTATGGATGTACAACCTGTATTGGAAATTCAGGACCATTACCTGATGACATTGCCCGCGAGATTGATCAGAACAAGCTAATTGTAGCGTCAGTACTTTCAGGGAACAGGAATTTTGAAGCCCGTATTCATTCTCAGGTAAAAATAAATTTTTTAATGTCGCCAATGCTGGTAGTAGCGTATGCTATAGCCGGTAAGATTGATATTAATCTTTTCTCAGAACCTTTGGGCTATGATCCGGATCAAAACCCTGTATATCTGAAAGATATATGGCCATCCAGTGAAGAGATCAGCGATATTATGAAAAAGGTTTTATCGCCGGTTGATTTTGCAAAGAGTTATGATGAAATTTTTGATGGCGACGAGCAATGGCAGAAACTTGAGGTCCCTCAGGGCAAGATATATCATTGGGACGAAAAATCCACATATATACGTGAGGCACCATTTTTTAAAGGGATAAAGGAAGAAGTTACTGAACCTGTTGATATCACCGGTGCGAGAGTGTTATTGAAACTTGGTGACTCCATTACAACCGATCATATTTCGCCTGCCGGATCATTCTCAGAAAATTCTCCTGCCGGTAAATATCTTTTAGAGAGAGGAATTGCAAAGAGTGATTTCAATTCGTACGGTTCGAGACGTGGAAACGATGAGGTAATGGTGCGCGGTACATTTGCCAATGTGCGTATTAATAATCAGTTGGCAGATATCGAAGGCGGATTTACAAAACATATTCCATCCGGCAAACAAATGTCAGTATTTGAAGCGTCAACTCTTTATAAAGCTGAGAACACGCCCCTGATAGTACTGGCAGGCAAGGAATATGGCAGCGGTTCGTCGCGCGACTGGGCTGCAAAGGGTGCTAACCTGCTTGGCATCAAAGCGGTAATTGCTGAAAGCTATGAACGAATACACCGAAGCAACCTTGTTGGGCTGGGTATATTGCCTTTGCAATATCTGGATGGTCAAAACGCTGATAGCCTTGGCATTAAAGGAAATGAGAAATTCAGCATTACCGGGATTTCTGACGGGTTACATCCGATGAAAACTTTGCAGATTATTGCAGAGAATGATTCAGGTAATAGTTTACAGTTTGACGTAATCTGCAGGCTGGATTCTGAAATAGAAACAGAATATTATAAAAATGGCGGGATACTTCATTACGTACTCCGCCAGTTTCTAAAACATGCCTGATGATTGATATTGCTTATGCCAGCTGATACCATTTGTATTTACAAAATAGTCCAACCGGTAAAAGTGCCCTATTATATTTTTTCAATAGTTATTACACCACCATAATGCAGACAAGTTGTAAAGATTGGAAAAGATGATTATAAGCAGCCTTTCTATCTCCTGTTTATAATAATATTTACCGTACTAACTCCATCTGTAATATCAATAATTCCGTCTTCATTTATATCAGCGTTTATAAAGCAGAATGGATGAGGAATGTTTCCAAGAATATAGCTTAACATACTTACTACATCCTGAATGTTTACTTCACCATCACAGTTTGCATCGCCAGGTAAAAACACTGGTTCATCCAATAAAGTTATAACGCCATTTGAAATATTCAAAGGAAGGGCAGTGCCATCAATTGTAGATAAAATTACATTTGAAAGATTTAATTGATAAATTCCGGCTTGTGAAGGAGTGTTTAATATGTAAGAAATATTAACCAAAAAAGGAACTGGAGGGCCAAGTGCGAAACCTGTTACTCTCAAAATTGTACTGTTGTGTAAAATACGGGCGAGCAAATCAAGACCGGGTGCATTTGTACTAATTGAATTATTCACATATGAAAAGCCGACAGGTATTGAAATATCAAATTGGAATGAAAAATACTGAATTTCACTTTGAATATGTATATCAATTACCATTGTTGAATCTGTAAAACCAATAGCATTATCTATTATGACGGAACTCTGTTCCTGTGCTTTTACATTAAACATAAAAAGGATAAAGCAACCAACAAGCGTTAGTTTTAGGCGAAAAGGTAATATTTTTTTCATGACTTTTAGTTTTTAGATTTATAATAATTTTGAACTAATTCAAATAAATCGTTAGCAAGCACTGCACTGTTAGCCATTGTTTTATTTTGGCTTTCTAAAAGAGAAAGTATCACTTCAGAAGCCTGCTGAGAAGGCAGAGCATCTTTATTGTTTATACTCCATATAGTTTGAAGTGTGAAAGCCTTAATGAAATATGTATTGTCCTCAATGCTTTCAACAGGGTATTTAATGTCAGATGTAATATTGCTTATTATTTCTTTCCAATATTGAAATTCATCAGGTTCAACCATAACGTCAAAATTATTGATTATCATCAAATACTCAGGCTTAAACATAGGAGTAAGCAGTGGTATCATATTGCCATCAGCATGATAATAAAAAATTTTATTTTCTTTGAATTCTACTGTTGCAAAAGGTGTGATCCAGTTTTTGTTTTGCTGAGCAAAACCATTGATGGATAAAACTAAAATCATTATTGTAAGTATTCTCATAATTGAATTTATTAGATTTGTTTATACATGTTAATTTATATATAATTAAACTACATATTAATATACAATAAATTTTTCTTTTCCAACAGGCTTGCCTTCACTAAATAATACTGCAATATATATGCCTGGTTGCCAGTTCATTATATTTTTAGATATTTGATGCCGACCTTTTAATGAAATAGTCTCAGATTGTTGCAAACCAAGCATATTGAAACATTTTAATTCTAAATTTTGATATTGCTGAGTGTATTTAAATGTAAAATTAAGATGATCTTTTGCTGGAGAAGGATAAATAGTAATAATAAGATTTTGATCATTTGGTTTTGATTCTGAGAGATTTTCGGTACCTAATACAATATCACAATCATTAAGATAAATAAACCCACTCTGCTGGGGACCAGTAGCGCAAAGACTGTCGTAGGTGAAATTACCGGTATATGCTGTGTCGTACTCCAGGTTGAGATTGCATCTTGCCAGATAAATATCATAATCTATGTTAGATTTTTTATAAGTAAAACTTCTAAGATACTTTCCTGAAGTCAATGGTTTAATTATTCGCAAATTGAACGGGGCTAATTGTTGAACAACGTAATAATCAATTAAATTCAAATCTTTATTAATTTCAAAACCATCAAACAATAATTCGGCTTTAATAAGATCTAAAAGAGACCATGATGTATTACCAAAGATCGACATTATTACTATCATAGAATCTACTGAAGCCATATTGTGGAACCATCCTGCATTATATTGTTCATTTATATTTTTGTAATCAAATTTAATATACCCCAATTCATTTCCTTCAGCATTGAATTTCATCAATATCCCATACATTCCTGTTTCAGTTAAAGAATATTTATAACCGGGACACCAGAAGTTACCATCTAAGTCTTCTATCATGCCTTGTCTTGCTTCTCCAATAATTGTATCATTAATACCATAAGGAAGTACCCATTCTTCGTTTCCATCACTATCTGATAAAGCAAAAAAAGGTCTTAACCAATAAACGCCATCTGGCTCCCATGGATGTTTCCAGTAGCCATATCCGCTGATTAAGTATTTATTATCAGAAGTAATAATCAAATTTGTTGGATTGTTCTCAGCTGATTCCGGATAGTCATGTATGTTAACAAAAGGTTTTATCCATAGTATTTCGCCATTTGCATTGAGCTTAATAAGATGTATGGTTTCATATTGCGTTTGCTCCAAGTTTTGAGCAAGAACTACTATTTCACCGTTATCAATCTCTTTTATGGCCACAGAAAAAGGCATATGTATTTCATTTTGTTTTACAAAACTTTTACACCATTCATTTTCTCCACAAGCATTTAATTTCATTACAAATCCTGCATAATTTTCATTTCGCACTGTTGCTCCACAAACTAAAATACCCCCATCACGTGATTGTTCAATAGATAATGGTGTAACATAACCCATGTAACCAAGCGAGAGTAGCCTATCCCATAAAACTTCACCATTTATATTTGTTTTAATCAGCCACCCCCATTTTTCATTATAATTATAATTAGGATAGTAGGTTCCACAAATTAAATAACCTTTATCATAAGTTTCTATTACATCACTGAGGTGATCCGATATATTACGATGTCCATAAAATTTAGGCCAGGTTTGAGCAAACGAAGACAATGAAATAGGTAGTAGTATAAGACACAATATCGTATATAGATTTATTTTTTTCATGTTTGTATGAGTTTAATTAAAATTAAATTAAAACATTTTCATTCTTTCGGTAAAGGCTAATTACACTATGGAGGAAACAGTTTCTCATACAAAATGGTTTTACTTGTATGAACGCTAAATATATAGAGGAAGCTACTGCGTAACTGCGTAACTGCGTAACTGCGTAACTGCGTAACATAAGTTAAAATTTGGGTGCTAAGATAATACAAAAAAGTGAGAAAACCGCAAATCTGGCAAAAAAATGCAAATTAATTTATTATGATTATCCGTATTTATACCTGAATTTTCCATACCAAGTATCTTCAACTGCCGCAACTATTAGTCTATCAAACAGATTCACTCCGAAGTATCGTCTATTTGTTTTATAGCAAAATTCATCCAAATAATTTTGTAAATAATCATCTTTTATTTGATGGTTTATACCTAAAAGGGTTCGTTTAGCATTACTTATCATAGTATGAACCCATGGCAATGCCTTGGAAGCCTCGTTTGGAGGGACTATCTTTTTGATATGCTTGGCACTAATCTCCTTTATTCGATTAAACCCCCGCCAACCATCGCTTTTAACAGTAATATCTGAGGTTGTATAAGTCGAGATAGTGTTATTCATGGTATTGGCAGAGGAGTTGGGAATGACCACCATTCGGACGTATCGAAAGGCAGATGGCTTTTTATGCTTTCTAGGCCTCCCCTTTTTGGGATCAACTTTGGCCATCACAAGCACTTTACTATGCCCCTGGCTGCCACGACCACGCTTAGTAGGCTTATCTATGGGTTCGTCTCGATGTGTTTTAAAAAATGCATCATCTAGTTCTACCACCCCATCTAAATCGTACAGGTCATCTCTTAGTCCCATTATAGCTCTAATTTTATGCATCATAGCCCAAATTGGTTCATAGCGGCTATGCCCTAACTGGCGCTGCACCTCTTTGGCTGATACACTCTTCTTTGTCATAGACATTAGGTAGATCGTATACAACCAATAATGAAAAGGTAACTTTGAAGATTCCATTACAGTACCACTCCGCAAAGTAATCCTGTAGCCGCACGCTTTGCAGTCGTGAGAAATATGGGTTTTATTCCAGTAGTGGGCAGTATTCCCGCATCGTGGACAAACAATTCCATTTTTCTCTTTTACTAACCTGAAATGCTGGATGCAGCTTTCCTCATCAGGATGTTGTTTGACAAAATCTATAAAATTCATTTTTTGAAAATTTTGTACAAAGATAATAAATTAGGTATATTTACGGCTAATCATA
>JBASHR010000092.1:0-56271 GCA_049654165.1 Bacteroidales bacterium | reverse complement strand
GAAGTAAATCCTGAAGCAGGGGTGATTGAAATGAAAGAAAGATCATTCCTGCAATTATATTAAACAAAAACATGAACCATATCAGAATATAATCAATACGTTTGATATAGGGGATGACGCTTTCTTGCTTTTTATCTATACTTCCCGGTTTTTCTTTAGGTTCGAGAAAAGAACTGAAAAAAGGCAAAATGATCAGAAGCAAAATCCCTATTGAAAGAAAAGTTTTAGCCAGATCATTGTTAAACAGTTGCATAAATTGAGGCGCAATTAGTTTTGACATAACAAATGCACCCAGTCCGAAGCCCATTACTACCATTCCGGTTACCAAACCCTGTTTATCAGGGAACCATGCAGACACAGTAGCTACAGGCGTAACATAAACCAGTCCCAAACCCATACCTCCAATAATTCCAAATCCCAGATACAACAAGGCAAGGCTTTGGGTTTTAAACGCAAAATACGAAATAATGTAGCCCAAAGCGTATAAAAATGAGCCAGTTACAGCCATTTTCCTTGGTCCAAAACGATTTAGGTTTTTCCCGCCCCAGGCAGCGGTAACGCCCAGTACAAAAATGGCAAGGCTAAAAGCCCATGCTGTCATAGAGTTGCTCCAGTTATAGCTTTGGGAAATTGGGTTCTGAAAGAAACTCCAGGCATAAACAGTACCAATGCTTAAATGTGCAAAGCTCCCCATTATAGCTATAACCCATCGCTTTTGTATTGTCATAATATGGTTTTTAGAGATTGAAATAATTCTTCTGCAAATTAACACTATTTATCAATTGGAAACAGCTAATATACGTTCACCTTTTTATTTCTAAATTAATTACTGTAGCTAATTTTCCTTATTTAAAAACCATTGACATATTTGCTTTTGGGTCTCAAAATAGCCTGGCAGCAAGATCAATGTCCTGAATATCATATTTTTTGCTTATATTTAGCGGATTTCATGAGTTTAAACTAATAGCCATGTAATAACCCAAAAGATATTGACTGAAGAAAATGTTACTTTTTTAATTATATGCGTCTAAATCTTTAGTCATGTATATTAAGTGTACTGATTACATGACTTCAAAGTAATAGTAATTCATAGTATTAACACAATTAAACAAAGAAGAAAATGAAAAGAAAAAGTTTAATGGGTCTTGTATCATTGATGATGCTATTGTTTTTAGCTGGTTGTGGAAAAGTTCCGCAGGATAAGATTGATGCTGCAAAAGCTGCTATTGAGACGTTACGTACTGCTGAAGCTGACGTTTATGTTCCGGAAGAATTTGCTAATCTGGAAAACCAGATGAAAACAATTATGGCAAGTATCGAAGCTGAAAATTCAAAAACGTTTAAAAACTTCAAGGAACAGATTGTTCAGCTCGAAAACATTGTTGCTTCAACCGGCGGGATTATGGAAAATGCTAACGAAGCTAAAGAAGTTGTTCGTGGAGAAACCGAAGGATTGTTTGAGCAGGTTAAAACCGTGTTGGCTGAAAATAAGGATTTGATGGCTAAAGCACCCAAAGGTAAAGAAGGTGCTGCTGTTTTGGAAGAAATGCGTAATGAAATCGCAATTATTGAGACTTCAGTGGCTGAAGCACAGAGTATGTTTGAAAATGGTAAGTATAAAGCTGCCAGCGATAAAGTTAAAGCCGCTATTGAAGGCGTTCAGAGTATCAATACAGAACTGCAGGAAGCTATTGCTAAAACAAAAAGAAAGTAATATAAATCCTGTTGAAGTCGTTAAAGAGAGACTGTCTTAAGCAATTATTAAAAAGGCAGTCTCTTTTTAAATTGATATGAGATAGGTTTTATGGCAAGAAGGAAGAACAGGAAGAGATTAATATTCTGGATATTGGCAATAGTGATAATTATTGCTTTGCCAGTTGTTTTTTTTAAAATTTTGCCCGAACCTCCGTTAACTGAGGTGGAGATGGCCGGGATGGCTATCGCCAAAGCACGTGATAATCAGGCTGAGATGTATGCTGCTGATCTTTATGATGAGGCAAATCAATATTATGATTCAGCAATGAAAGTATGGCGTAAGGAAAATGAACGCTTCATTTTACTTAGAGATTATTCACAGGTAACAGGTTTTGCATCTCTTTCAATTGAAAAATCTGAAGAAGCTTTAAAACAAACTATTATTTCATCAGCCGATCTTGAGAAAACAACAACTAACAAATTAAATAAACTCAATGAGCTGTTGAAAGAAATGAATGGTTCGTTAAATAGATTTCCTTTGCCTGAAGAAATTAGTTCAGAAATTGCACGGGGTAAGTTGTTGTTTTCAGAAGCAAAGATTGCTTATAGTAATAAACAATACACTGAAGCTGATAAAATGCTGAGTCAAACAGAAAGTATTTTAAAAAGCGCTCATAATAAGGCTTTCGACCTCATAAATAATTATTTCAAGAGTTATAATCAGTGGTCGCAATGGATGGAGCAAACTATAGCTGAATCACGTAATAAAAAGACTACTGCTGTGATAGTTGACAAATATGCGGGTAAATGCTTTATTTATAAAAATGGTAAAAGGGTAAATGAATTTGATGCGGAGCTTGGTAAGAAATGGATGGGTGATAAGCGCCATAAGGGTGATAATACCACTCCTGAAGGCAGATACCGGATAATTAAAAAGAAAGAAGGAAGCGCTACAAAGTATTATAAGGCATTACTTATTGATTACCCTAATAATGAGGATAAACAGCGTTTTCAGGCGGCAATCGCCGATGGAACACTTCCGCGCAATTCTCATATTGGAGGCCTTATTGAAATTCACGGCCATGGAGGTAAAGGAGCAGACTGGACAGAAGGTTGTGTGGCACTGGTTAACAGCGATATGGATAAGATCTTCAGGTTGGTTAGTGTTGGAACACCAGTTACTATTATCGGTTCTATATCTTCGTTTGATGAGATTTTCAAAAACTGACTGTTAATCATGCAAAATACATTGAAATCAACCGGTCAGGAAGGTGGGGAAAAAGAGAAAAGGAATTTTTTATTCCTTAAATGTTTCTCAAATGGATTTAAAAAAGAAAGATCAATCCGGCTGCTTAAAATAAATGCGCTGGTTGTAGCATTATTGGTTGCATTTATCACAGTTATCTATCTGTATGTTTTTTATGCGCCTGCAATTGGTGAGGTGTTTGTAAAAAAAGCAACTGTTAATAAACAGATACAAAATGATTCCGTAACAAAACAACTAACAATATTGGAGAAAGAACTTAATGTCCTGAAAACCAGATATATTTCTCTTACACCTAAACAACCCTATTTGGTAATAAACACAACCGACAATCATTTCTTTCTGTATAAAAACCGGGAACTGATCAGGGAGGGATTTGTGAGCACGGGGAGTTATATTCGTTTGCGGTCGGAAGATAATAGGGAGTGGCTGTTTAAAACCCCTAAAGGTAAAAGAATTGTTAAAGGGAAAATGACAAACCCTGTTTGGAGGAAACCTGACTGGGCATTTGTTGAAGAAGGCTTACCGGTTCCTTCGGCAAATCATCCAAGCAGATATGAAGCCGGTGTTCTTGGCGACTATGCATTAAGTCTTGGTGATGGTTATCTGATACATGGCACACTTTATAAAAGGTTTTTAGGAATGCCGGTAACTCATGGTTGTATCAGAATGAATGATGAAGATCTTGAATTTATTTTCAAATCATTGAATACAGGTTCACATGTATATATTTATTAACAGAGATCATGGATACCAGTAAAGAGACCAAATCCCGTAATTTCAGGCTAAACATATTTTTTAAAATAACCGTTTCATTACTGGTTTTTCTTCTGGCATTTCTTGTTTTTTACATAGCAATGTCGGCATTTTCTACCAGCAGATGGGTGAAAGATGTGAATTCCGGATATTCTGAACTGGTACATGAAAGATATGACCCTCAACTGATCAATAATCAGAAATATATTGCTTTACAAAATGAGATTGCTTTCATCAAAGCACAATTATCAATGGCTAAAACTGATTCTATTGGCTTGATAATCAATATTCCGGATAGCACTATGGCTCTCGACATCAGTGGAGTAGATGTAAGTGTTGCAAAAATAATCAACAGTAAATTCAGTCGCAGTTTATATGCAATTGATCATAGGGCATTGGCAATAATGCTTTCAGAACCTTTACGGATAACTAATTCAGTTGCTTCAATTGAAAAGGAGCCCATAATAGATAAAGTAGCACAAAAAGATACCACTGAATCAAGTTTGCCAGATAAAACCCGGGAGATTAATAATCATGAACCTGTATATTTTGAATTAACTTTAGAAAATGATTTCAGAATATTGATTATTCAGCAAGAAGAATTAAGGAAGATTGACCGTTTTAAATTTAACCTTGGCCTGGCGGTACGAAGAGCTATTAAGGATACAAAAAGCATTTTGAAATTCAGGCTTCCCGATTATAGCCCTGTTATTCAATTAATTGTATCAGAAAAAGATGCCAGAGCAATTTACAGAGCTATACCTGAAAAAGGAAAAATTTGTTTATTTTTTATGAATTGATCAAACTTGCACCATTGTATTTATATATTTGAATTTTTAAGAATTCTTTATGGAAAAATAAAAAAAGAGAACTCTTATTCGGTTTATTTTGATTAATTTTGTATTTTTGAAAATATTGTGTTGAAATCATAATTGAAACAAAGGATCGTATGTTAAAGGACTTGATGGTATTTCTGGAGTTTCATTCAAAATGGTTTTTTGCAATTCTGGTTTACCAGAACTTTCTTCTATTTATCATAATGTTTTATTATGGTAAATGGGCTTCCAGCCGCCCCAAGCTTATCCTTTCCCAGTTTTTTCTTATTTCGGGTATTATTTTTCTTGCTTTTCTTTTTCAGCATACCGGAAGAATTCAAATGGCGGGAAAACTTAATTTCCTCCTCCCGGGTGGATTTTTTCTAATTATGCCATTTGCTTATTTTTATCTCAGGTCTCTGGCAAATAAAAAATATGATTCCTGGGTCTGGATCTTGTTTCACTTCATACCTGCAGCTATTTTGCTGATCGTTAATTTCATTCTTATATTCACAAGGCATTCACCAACAATTAGTCTGATGAATATTCCTCATAATTCAATGGCAGTAATAATAATATTACAGGTAGTATTGTGGGGACAGTTTTTGTTTTATACCATTCAGGTTGTAAAATACCTTTGGAAAACAGGTTATTTGTCATTCAGAAAAATATCAGTTTCATTGGCGGCACGGGCAAAATGGCAATTGCTTCTTTTTGGAGCTTTTGGGGTTTATTCCATTATCATGGCTTTTATGATTTTTGATAGCATGGTTTATAAGAAAGAAACAGATGATATAATACTTTATATAATTGCTTTTATAACTATTACGATAGTAATCGGACTTTTTGCATTTAAATATCAGGAACTGCCCGATGGTGTTACTGTTGTTTATGATGATTCTGGTGAAATAGTTTATACCAATTCAGAAACTGCCAATGTTCATATACATGTTAAGAAAAGTAATGATGAAAATGGAACAAGGGCAAAGTCGCAATTAACACCTGAAAGAAGAGAAGAATTACTTGCCAGATTCAATCAGCTAATTGAAGAAAAAGTTTATTTGAATGTGGATTTTAATCTGTCGAGTCTGGCAAAAAGCATGAATTCTAACTCTAAATATGTTTCAGAAGTAGTAAATGTTAGTACAGGCAAGACCTTTTCGCAATATATCAGAGAACTTAGAATAAATGAGGCTAAGAAATTAATAGAGGAAAAAAATACTGAATTATATTCAATTGAGGGTATAAGCAAGATAGTAGGATATAATTCAAAATCCTCATTTAACTCTCATTTTAAAGAGCTTACAGGAATGACACCAAGTGAGTATCTTCAGAAAATAAATGAAGTATAGTTTTGGTTTAGCTACAATTGATATTTTTCTACATCCTCACCCGGTAATTCAATATTCACTTCATCAAGAAATTCAATTGTGTTTTTGATATCGTTATGCATAATGATATCGTCCTGTACAAAATTTACCCGGGTTCTATATTCAGCAAGGAATTTTTCTAATACCGGAGAAGTTTTTAATGGTCTTCGGAAGTCCATAGCCTGAGCAGCATTATATAATTCAATTGCAAGAATTCGTTTCAGATTCTCGAGTACCATAAAGGTTTTTGTAGCTGCATTGGCACCCATGCTTACATGATCTTCCTGTCCTTGCGATGATTCAATCGTATCAACTGAAGCCGGCGTACAAAGCTGTTTATTCCTGCTGACAAGAGAGGCTGCAGTATACTGGGGGATCATAAATCCGGAATTAAGACCCGGATTTACTACCAGAAAATGAGGAAGCCCACGTTTGCCTGCCAGCAACTGATAGGTACGGCGCTCGGCGATACTTCCCAGCTCGGCAGCGGCAATACTTAAATTATCCAGAGCCAGAGCCAATGGCTGTCCATGAAAATTACCGGCTGAGATAATCAGGTCTTCATCAGGGAAAACAGTAGGATTATCAGTTACTGAATTAATTTCTTTTCTGAACACATAGGAAACATAATTTATTGAATCCTTGCTTGCACCATGCACCTGAGGGATACAGCGAAATGAATATGGATCCTGAATATGAACTTTATGACGTGAAATCATTTCACTACCTTCAAGGAGCGAACGAATGCGGCGGGCTGTTTTTATCTGACCTTTATGAGGGCGTATTTGCTGTATCAGTTCATGAAAAGGTTCAATTCTGCCATCAAAAGCATCGAGTGAAATGGCGGCTATAATATCTGCCAGACGAGAAAGCCGGAAGATCATCAAACAACAATGTACACCGTAAGCGCTCATGAATTGGGTACCATTCAATAAAGCCAAGCCTTCTTTTGATTTTAGATTTATAGGTTCCCACCCAAATTTTTTCATGATGTTCCCTGCCGGTTGTCTGCTGCCTTCATGCCATACTTCTCCCAATCCCAGCAATGGAAGTGAAAGATGCGCCAGTGGGGCAAGATCGCCGGAAGCTCCCAAAGAGCCGAACTCATAAACTACAGGAATTACATCATTGTTGAAAAAATCAATCAAACGTTTTACTGTTGCCAATTGTACAGCACTATGACCGTATGAGAGTGACTGTACTTTAAGCAGAAGCATTAATCTGGCAATTTCACGGGGTATTTCATTCCCGGTTCCGCAAGCATGAGATTTTACCAGATTTTCCTGAAGCTTTGAAAGATCTTCATTGGATATCTTAACATTATATAATGCACCAAATCCGGTGTTTACACCATAAATAGGATCATCAGATTTTTCCATCTTGTTATCAAGATACTCCCGGCATTTTACAATATTGTTTTCAGCCGATGGAGTCAAAGCGAGATGAAAGTTGTTTTTTAAAATTTCTTCAATCCTTTCAAAATCCAATAGGTCGTTATTGATGTAGTGTATATTGTTCATTTTCAATTATTTAATATTTGAGATTAGATATTTGGCTTTTTTATACCGGGTTTTGCAAAAACAAATCAATGTTTTTAAAAGTTGCCTGTTCTCCGGTCTTCATATTTTTGATATTAATCACTTTTTTTTCTATTTCTTCATCTCCAATAATTGCAACATAAGGAATGTTCAGTGAATCGGCATAAGCAAATTGTTTTTTAAGCTTTGCCTCGTCAGGGTATAATATTGATGCCACTCCCTTTTTTCTGAGTTCATCTGAATATCTAATACTTTCTTCAATACTTTTTCCTCCGAAGTTCACAAACATGATTTTTGCCGAACCGGCAAGGTTGTCAGGAAATAAATTCAGTTCATCAAGCACGTCATAAATACGTTCAGCCCCAAAAGATATTCCAACTCCTGAAATTCCCGGCAAACCGAAAATGCCGGTCAGGTCGTCGTAACGCCCTCCACCGCATACGCTTCCAATTTTTATATCAACAGCTTTAACTTCAATGATAGCTCCGGTGTAATAATTCAAACCACGTGCAAGTGAAGGACCAACTATAACCTCAGAATTTAAATCAAGGTTTTTAAGATGTGTGAAAATCGTTTCCAGTTCTTCGATTCCGTTTAATCCCTGGGCTGAAGTGCTTACTATTTGTTTTAGCGAACTTAACATAGCTGTGGTTTCGCCTTTCATTTTCAGTACTGATAAGATCATTTTCAGTGCATCAGAATCTATTCCCAGACTTTTTAATTCTTCAAGCACACCCTCAGTACCGATCTTATCAAGTTTATCAATTGCTACCGTAAACGGAATAAGCTTATCGCCAATACCTAATACCTGTGCAATGCCTGCCAGTATTTTACGGTTGTTCACCTGTATTTCTACTTTCAACCCCAATTTTGTGAAAACCTGATCAATTATTTGTATCAACTCAACTTCGTTCAATAAGGAATCACTGCCAATAACGTCGGCATCACACTGAAAGAATTCACGATAACGTCCTTTCTGAGGGCGGTCGGCACGCCATACAGGCTGTATCTGATATCGTTTGAACGGAAATGTTATATCGTTACGGTGCTGAACAACAAAACGTGCAAATGGTACAGTAAGATCATAACGCAGTCCTTTTTCACATATCCTGGAACTTAGTGTGGCAATATTGCGTTCAGCCAGCAACTCATCGCTGATGCCAGACAGGTAATCACCGGAATTTAAAATGCGAAATAACAATTTATCGCCCTCTTCTCCATATTTCCCCAGCAAAGTAGTAAGGTTTTCCATTGCCGGTGTTTCAATGGGTTGATAACCAAACAGGCTGAAAACATTACGTATGGTTTCAAAAATATAATTGCGCCTGATTGTTTCGAGAGGCAGAAAATCACGGGTGCCTTTTGGAATTGAAGGTTTTAGCGACATTTATGATATAATTTGTTAAGAGTGTGCAAAGTTAGTTTTTTAATAGAATTCTGAGCCTGATGTCTGCTTCTCTATATAAAAGAGATAGAATAATATTTGAGAGATGATTTTATCAGATCAGAATTATAATTTTGTATGACATTTTTTTGAAAATATTGAGATTGAATTTTAAAATAAACAACTGTTATGAAAAAGAGATTTTTACTTTTTGCTTGTATCGTAATGGTCCTTTGGGGTAATATGTTTGCTCAAAAGCAGGAATACATTGTATTTACAGCTTCACAGGATTTTCTTTCACGGATTTATGTACTTAATATGGATGGTTCAGTACATGCTTATCATGAATATATGAATTATCGCTGGACTGATATGACCGTAATTAATAACGAAGTTTATGTTGCTGAAGCATTTATGCCCGGAATTTATAAGGTGGATATTTTCACCGGCGACCTGACTCTGGTTATGCATGATTTCTCGTTGTATTATTTCTATGGTCTTGCCTGGGACGGCACGTATTTCTATGTGAAAGAGTGGTCAATGAATCGTTATGATATCAGTGGCAATAGTTATGGTTCTGTGTATTTTGCTCACTCAGTTTATGGAGCTACTTTTAAGGATGGATATTATTGGATGATAGGTAATGAAAACCTTGTGAGATGCTATGATTTCTCGGGATGGCCTAATCTGGTAGAGGTTCCCGGAAATCAGTTTTTCCCTCCCAGTGCTGATTGTCGGGGGCTATGGTATGATGGGGAATATTTCTGGACAGCGGAATCTGTTGAAAATCAATTGGGGAAAATATATAAATTTGATCAGCAGGGACAGGTAGTTCAGCAATGGTGGGCTCCGGCTTTCCGTGGATGGGGAGCAGTAAAAGTAAGTTTTCCCTCTCAGGTATTACCGGGTGATGCCAATTGCGATGGCTTGATCAATATTCTCGATGTAATAATAATTGTGAACAAAGTACTCGGATTTGAACCGGAACCGTTTTGTTTTGAGAATGCAGATTTGAATGGTGACGGCATCATTAATCTGCTTGATGTAATAGCTGTAACAAATCTGATTATTCAGTCTGATACAGGTTTATAGAGTCTTAAAATGTAAACCGGTTTATTAATGGTAATATGCTTATATTCACTACTTTACCCATTCAAAAAGTCGGTAAAACTCATCATCCATTCCTACTGATTTATAAACAGCCTGAGCTTTCTTGTTGGTGTGAAATACATATAATCTGAGTCCTTTCAAATTTTTATCAGCTTCAACCAATGACTTAATATGATTATACATTTGTTTGAAAACGCTTTTGCCTCTGAACTCTGGTTTTACATATATTGACTGAAACCATAAAAAAGTTCCGTTTCTCCAGTCACTCCATTCAGTAGTTATTAACATGCAGGCAATCACTTCGTTATTGATTTCAGCAACATAATACTGTCCTTTTCCGGGGTCCTTAAAAACAGCTTTAACTCCCTCGGAAACAATTGGTTCAGAAAGAGTAACATTTTCAGTTTCCTTTGCCATAGCAATCTGAAACTGAGCAATCAGATCAGATTCATCTGCATTTGCTTTACGCACCACACAATCGGTCATAAAAATATGATTTATAATGAAATAGACATGTGTTCAAAGATAATGAAATAATTATTCGCTATTAAAATGCAGTTTCAATTTAATTATCTCAGGTCTGGTCCCTATTCTTAACGGTGGTCCCCATGTTCCTATACCGGAAGAAACATAAACATGAGTACCTGATTTATTTTTATAACCCCACCCCACTTCATAAACAGCATCAATAATATAATTCAGAGGCCATATTTGTCCGTTGTGGGTATGACCAGCCAGATGAATGTCAATCCCGTTTTCCGCCGATTCTTCAAGCTTAAATGGCTGGTGATCCATGAGAATTAGGGGCAGATCCTTATTTAACCCCTTCATTATATCAGACAGAGCTTTACGCTGTTTGCCCAGAAATCCCCGATGACTGCGATCTTCGCGTCCGATAAGGTAAAAGCTGTTTTCAATCAATACTGCAGTGTCGCGTAACAATTGTATACCATGACTTTCAAGATATGAAACCGCCGGATTCACTCCACCAATATATTCATGATTTCCGGTAACTGCAAAAACTCCTGACTTAGCTTTCAGCATTTTTAATTCTGAACCTAAATCTTTACGAATAACAGGTTTCAGGTCTTCATCAATTATATCTCCTACCAGTAATATAATATCGGGTTCTAAGCTATTGATCTGATTTACAATTTGCTGAAGGCGCTTTTTAGTGATCATAGTGCCCAGATGAATATCGGAACCCATTACAATGTTAAGCTCTTTTCTGTTGCCGGCTTGTTTCGGTATACTTATGTCAAGCTCTCTTATCAATGGTCTGCGGGCATTGAAATAACCATAGGTCATCAGTATTCCGGTGGCTACAATTACACCCCAAAACAAATATTTCTTCACATCATGCAAGTGGTTCGAAATACCGGATGATAAAAACGGAATAATATACCCTGCAAGGCGAATCAGATCAATCAGTAAAACGGCAATTAGTAGATACAACATTGCCGCCAGCCAGTATGAACCTATAATTGTGATGCCCATTGAGATTTTCGAAAGCCATATTCTTTCCAGAAACCGCCCGGCAAAATAAGAAACAACCAAAAACCAGAAAATAACTTTTACATACAGAGCGATTCCGGAAGTGCCCGGGAAAACCATGTTTAATCTGGAAAACAGATAATAATTAATGGAAGCATAAACAGCGAAAACTATTGCAAAAAATAACAGAAAGGTCATTGGCCTCATTTATAGTGTATTTGATAAAGAGTTTAAAGTAGTTTGTTTAGTTTTAGTTTTTTTCATTTCTGATTCTGGGATAGTACGATTGGTGTTTTTTATAATTGCCCGGAATTCATAAAAATGTAAAACCTGTCGGATCTGATTACATAAAAACAGACTTTTACAGTTATTTCGTATAGTAAAAGCCACAGTTGTCAGAAACCGAAAGAATTTTCTGACTGATGATTATGCAATTCCATTAATTAACAACTACCTTGTCAGGATATTGTTTTGCAGGAATTTTTAGAAGTATGGATCCGGCTCAGGTGAAAGTTAATCCAGACGCAGGACTATATTTGCAGTACGAATAATATCCAGTAGGTCAATTATGCCATCTCCGTTTATATCAGCATTTTCAAAACAGAATGGCTCAGGGTCATGTCCAAGGATATAATTTGAAATGCAAATAATATCAAGCACGTCAACTTCTCCGTCACAATTGGCATCGCCGGTTAATACCGGATTTAAGACCATTATTGGCAGATAGTCCACAAATCCAAGTGCAGGATCGTCTGGCTGATGTACAATTACCATTTCCACTGAATCAACATCGTTATAGCCCCAATAGTTGTTCTGAGCTATCTGGTTTTGGGCTGTATTGTTGTACATTGCGAAGATCTGGCCATTATTGCCGTTATCATAGAATTTGTTTCCTCCCGGATGAACCTCAGGATTGCTCATATCTCCAAGATTAGGAGTAGCCGATCCCTGCAATGTAATCCCCCAGAGATTTCCGCTTACTTCATTGAAGCTGACAATACCAGTATTTGTTGTGCCACCGTTGAAATTCAGTCCGCTACCGCCAAGGTTGGGGTCATTTTGTATGTTATTATCAAAAATCTGATTATTACGAACAATTGAATAAATATTGCTTCCAATGGCTGCATAACCATAGCGGTTGTTTTCGATATAATTATCTTCAACAATTGAAACACATCCCCCACCAATAAGAGTAGAAACCGCAATACCGCCTGCCATAGGATATTGTCCTATAATTGTATTTCCTATGATCCTTATGGTATCGCCTGCAGCACTGCCAAGATTGATTTGCGGAGCATTGGTATTTCCTGTGTTATTGCTCCAGATATTATTGTTAAAAATTTGTGGTGCTGCTGCACCGTTTGATGCTGAAGCAATTGCGGGACCATGATTTTGATGTATTTCATTGTTTTTAATCCAGGTCCTTCCATTTGAAACCTGTATTGCACCTGTTGTGTTCGAACGGTTAAAAAACCTGATAGTATTGCCTTCAAGCAACATTTGCGAACCGATTATCTGAATTCCTCCGGCATATTCAATCACGCAATTGCGTATTACAGATGCATGTGAGCTTTCAAACCGGAATCCTTTGAAAAACTGATCCGCGGTACTTACTGTAAACAATGACTGATCAGGTGCATCAGCAATAAATACTCCCTTTACTGTCAAAAGGATTGTTGGGTCAAACTTAATTGTTTCATTTTCAACAACACGTAAAGTGTCAGTAAGCGAAACAGTAAGATTTTGATGTACAGTGAAAATTCCATTGTCAACGGTGACAACTCCACCCGATTCCTGTACAAGATCATTAAATGTCCAGCTAACACCGGTTCCAGGAGTGATATACTGACCGTAAACCAATGAGCTGAAACAAAATACCATAAAAAGTAATAATGTTCGTTTCATAAAAGTTAATTTTGCATTTATAAAAAATTGATTTATCTCTGCAAAAATAAGGTTTTTGATAAAAGAAAATAAATTTTAACTTAATAATTGTGAGCGAACAAATTAAGCACGAATGTGGCATTGCCCTGATAAGGCTGTTGAAACCACTTGAATATTACTTGTTTAAATACGGTACAGCCTTTTATGGCTTAAACAAGTTACATCTGCTGATGGAAAAACAACATAACCGCGGACATGATGGTGCTGGCATTGCCGGCGTTAAGCTGGATACAGAGCCGGGTCAGAGATATATAAGTCATATGCGTTCAGTGGCTGATACGCCTGTAAATGATATTTTTTTTCAGGTGTTTGAAAGCATTAACAAGATAAGAGAAAGCTATCCCGACAGATTAAGGGATGTGGAATGGCTGAAAAATAATATTGATTTTACCGGGGAATTATTTCTTGGCCATCTTCGCTATGGAACTTACGGTGATAATGATTTGAGGAATGTGCACCCCTTTATCAGGCAAAACAACTGGAAAACCCGGAATCTTATTCTTGCAGGAAATTTCAATCTTACCAACGTAGGCGAACTTTTTGATATGCTGGTTGAGATAGGACAGTATCCACTCGAAACATCTGATACTGTTACAATTCTTGAAAAGATCGGGCATTTTCTTGATTATGAAAATGAAGAACTATACCGAAAGTTCAAGCAAAAAGGTTTTCTGAAAAAAGAGATAAGTGCGCATATTGCTGAAAACCTTGATCTTCAGAAAATACTTTCAAATGCTTCTTCAAATTGGGATGGGGGTTATGTAATCGCAGGTATGCTTGGTCATGGTGATGCTTTTGTATTACGCGATCCGGCTGGCATTCGTCCTGCATTTTATTATGCTGATGATGAAGTTATTGTAATCACATCTGAACGACCTGCAATTCAAACAGCTTTTAATGTTCCGTTTGGTGAAATAAAAGAAATTAAGCCCGGACATGCGCTTATCGTTAAGCAGAATGGGGATTGGGTTGAAAGCAAATGTATTGAACCTGTTGAGAAATCACCATGTTCGTTTGAGCGTATATATTTTTCAAGGGGCACTGATGCTGAAATTTACCTTGAACGCAAAAAACTCGGTAGAATGTTGACCCATACCATTCTTAAAACTGTTGACTATAATTTGACTGACACTGTGTTTTCCTATATTCCCAATACTGCTGCAGTTGCTTATTATGGTATGGTAGAATCTCTTAACGAATTTTGCAATAAAGTAAAATGCGAAAAATTATTACAACATAAAAATGAACTGCACGAGCAACTGATAAATGAGATTTTATCTTTCAATCCACGCGTTGAAAAGGTGGCAGTAAAAGACCATAAGCTGCGTACTTTCATTAGCCAGGATATAGGGCGTGACGACCTGGTGGCGCATGTTTACGATGTTACCTACGGAATTGTAAGAACCGGAATTGATACCCTTGTAGTTCTTGATGATTCGATAGTTCGGGGAACCACATTGCGAAAAAGTATAATTCATATTCTTGATCGTCTCGGTCCGAAACATATTGTAATAGCTTCGTCGGCGCCACAAATACGTTATCCTGATTGTTACGGAATTGATATGGCCAAACTAGGCGACTTCATTGCTTTTCGTGCTGCCATAGCATTATTGAGAGAAAGCCATCAGTCGCATATTATAAATGAGGTTTACAGAAAATGCAAACAGCAGGAAAATTTACCAGCGAAAGAAATAGTCAATCATGTAAAAGAAATTTATCGTCCTTTCAGTGCTGACCAGATTTCAGAAAAGATATCTGAACTTGTGCGTCCTGCTACTGTGAACGCAAAGGTAAGTGTTGTTTTCAATACTATTGAGAACCTTCATGAAGCCTGTCCAAACCATAAGGGCGACTGGTATTTTACGGGTAATTACCCAACTCCGGGCGGGAATAAAGTAGTGAACCGGTCTTTTATTAATTATATTGAAGGAAGAAACGTCAGAGCCTACTGATTTCGAACATTTGGTTTTGAATCTAATTGAAAGCCAATACTCTTAATAAGGGCTTTTAAAGCTCATTTTCAATAAAAAAGCTTGCTGTGTCTTTCCTTACATCTTCAAAAAATACCAGAAATTCATTTTTATAATCCTGATAATCCTGTATCAGCGCCTCAGTTGCATATTCCATGCGGGAGGTATATTTTGTGCGTTCCGACATTAACGACAGAGCCTTGTGCAAACCCTGTAATTGTGCATAACTTGCAAGCCAGTCAGCTTCGATCATATATGGCATCATTTTACGGGTTCTGGGCGGAAGAATAGTAAGGCTGTTCAAAATAATCCGGTAAATATTCAATGTGAATTCTTTTAACGGAACAGAAGAGTAATTTTTCCAGTTGTTTGCCAGCAAATGATCGTAAAACATATCAACAATAACTCCCGAATACCTGCCAAATCTATCTTTAAGCCTGTTAATACTTTTCCGGACTACGGGATGTGAATCAGTAAAGGAATCTATGCGGCGATGCAAATCTATGCCAACCCTTATGCCATCATTATATTTCTCAATTGCCTTTCCTTTTACATGGTCGGCAATAAAATTGCCAAGAATAATATTTTCATTGTTACCTGAAAGAAAAGCGTGAGCAAGGAAATTCATTTGATTTATTTTAGTTTTGCAAAAATATCGTCCTTTTTTAAAACAAATGAAATTGTAACATTACTGTTGTAAATTTGTCAAATAATTGTTAAAGCCTTTGTTTTATACTTGTTACAATTAGTCCTGGGAAGGTAAAACCCGGAATATCAATAACTTGATATGAGAAGTATCTTAAAGAACACATGTCTTAATTTATAACTGTCGTTTATGAAAAAGCTTTTTCTAACATTAACCTTATCAGTTTCTTTCTTTTTCTTGTCTTTTGCTCAAAAGGTCTGGACTCTGGAAGACTGTATTCAACATGCATTTGAAAATAATATTCAGATCAAGCAATATATGCTTGGTGTTGAAAGTGCCGAAACCAGTTTATTACAGAGCAAGTTAAACCTGCTGCCAAATCTGAACGGATACGTTTCGCACGGTTGGAACTGGGGGCAGGCAATTGACCGGTTTACAAACCAGTTTGCTACTGAAAGGGTAAGATCAAATAATTTTTATGCTTCATCCTCATTCAATGTTTTCAGTGGGTTTCAAAAAATAAATACAGTAAGGCAGGAGCAGTTAAATGCTATGGCAAACCGGCTTGATGCCGATAGTTTCATGGACGACCTCGCCTTGAACATAGCTACTGCTTATCTTCAGATATTATTTGCCGAAGAAATGCTTGAAAATACAACCAATCAACTGAATATTACCCGCCAACAGGTTGTACGTATGGAAAAGCTTGTTGCTGCCGGTACTCTGGCAAAAGGCGATTTACTTACAATTGAGGCTCAGGCTGCTGCCGAAGAACTTCAAATGGTTGAAGCCCGAAACAATCTGGATTTAACCTATCTGACTCTGGCACAAATGCTCGATCTGCCATCAGTACAGGATTTCAGGATTCTAAAACCTGAAATTGAATTGTATGAATCTCAGACCATGACAATGACACCTGAGCAGATTTTTGCATATGCAGTTATGAAAAGACCAAATATAAAAAGCGCTGAACTTAAAGTGGAAAGTGCGGTAAAGAACCTTGCCATAGCCCGTGGCGCACAAAGTCCTTCAATTAGCATGAATGCATCGTGGGGCACAGGTTTCAGCGGTGCTCAAAAAATCGGTGGCGATCCGGTTACTATTCCTACTGAATTTGGCTATGTGTGGTTTAATAATGTGAAAGTGCCTGTTTTTACTGATTATTCGCAATATTCTAAATATGAAATAAAACCTTTTAAACAACAATTTAACGATAATAATAATCGCACTATTGATTTCAGGATGAGCATACCTATTTTCAACGGGTGGTATGTGCGAAGCAGCATTGAAAAAGCAAAACTGGCTATTCAGAATGCAAGCTACGAACACGAAACGGCTAAACTGCAGTTGAATAAAACTATTCAACAGGCATGGGCTGATGCTTCGGCATCACTTAAAAAATATGCTGCTTCAGGAAAAAAAGTTGAAGCTACTGAAGAATCATTTAAATATGCCGAACAACGCTTTAATCTTGGCATGCTCACTTCGCTCGATTATAATAATGCTAAGAATGAATTACAGCGGGCACAATCGGAAATGCTGCAAGCTAAATATAATTATATTTTCAAAACCAAGGTACTTGATTTTTATATGGGCATCCCGATTACACTTTGATGAAGAATGGGTGAAAAGGAAAAATCAGATGCTTATATATTTGGTTTGAACGCTGATTATAGCATTAAAACCCCGCTGTTATTTAATATTATGTATTCGTTTTTAATACTTTTGACAAAAATTTCAGTAAGATGAAAAACAAGAAAAATTTGCTGAGAATCATTATAGGGCTTATAGCTGTTGTTGTGATTGTTCTGGCAGTTGCCAAAAAGAAGGGATTCATAGGAGAAAAGCCCGGGATTGGGGTTACTGTTGAAAAAGCCGAAAAGCGGACTATTATTGAGATTGTGGCTGCCAGTGGTAAAATTCAGCCTGAAGTGGAGGTGAAGTTGTCGCCCGATCTTTCCGGCGAAGTGGTGGAATTAAATGTTAAAGAAGGTGATTTTGTTTTGCAGGGTCAGCTTCTTGCCAAGATAAACCCCGAGATTTATATTTCAAACTACGATCGTATTGTTGCTTCACTCAATATGCAAAGGGCTAACCTTGCAAATGCCAAAGCACGCCTGGCACAAACCAGAGCGCAATTTATCAATGCTGAGGTAACCTATAACAGAACAAAATCATTACTCGAACAAAATGCCGTTTCTCAGGCTGACTACGATCAGGCTAATGCATCGTATCAGGTTGCAAAGTCGGAAGTTGAAGCTGCTGAACAAAGTGTTATTGCGGCTGAATACAGTGTTAAAAGCTCTGAAGCATCGGTTAAGGAAGCACGTGAAAATCTCACTAAAACATCAATTTTTTCACCTATTGATGGAACCATTTCCAAACTCTCGGTTGAGAAAGGAGAGAGAGTTGTTGGTACATCACAGTTTGCCGGTACTGAAATTATGCGTATTGCAAGGCTTTCGAGTATGGAAGTAATTGTAAGCGTGGCAGAAAATGATATAGTCAGGGTAAGACATAACGATACCGCAACGGTAGAAGTAGATGCCTATCTGAACCGCAAATTCAAAGGTGTTGTTACTTCCATTGCTACTTCGGCAAACCTTACCGGAGTTAGTGCTGATCAGGTTACAAATTTCGATGTAAAGATCAGGATACTTCCTGAAAGCTATTCCGACCTTTTAAGTGGTGAAATGAGCGATTATTCTCCGTTTCGTCCGGGAATGTCGGCAACTGTGGATATTCAGACTAAAACTGAATATGGGGTTCTCTCGGTTCCTATTCAGGCAGTGACAACCCGTTCTGACACTTTGCAAAACAATAAAATAAGATCAGAAGACAAAGAATCGGTTCGGACAGACGATAAAAATGATGATTTTAAAGAATACATATTTGTTTTTGAAAATAATAAAGCAAAACTAACTGAAGTCAAAACCGGTATTCAGGACAATATGTTTATTCAGATCATAGAAGGAATTGAGGAAGGACAGGAAATCATTACCGGACCGTATCGCGCTATTTCCACAACCCTTAAAAACGGTGATATAGTTAAGAAAGTGGAACGTACCGAACTTTTCACAGCTAAATAGCTTATGGCTCTTATCCTTTGTATTGAAACTGCAACAACAGCCTGTTCTGTTGCTTTGGTCAGCAATGGCGAAATTGTGGATAGCCGTCAGTCGCTCATCAGGAATGCACATTCCACAGTTTTGAACCTGTTTATTGACGAGCTGATTAAAGAATCAGGATATAATTATTCCAATCTGGATGCTGTAGCCGTGAGCAAAGGTCCCGGTTCCTATACAGGACTGAGGATTGGAGTTTCAACTGCAAAGGGTTTGTGTTACGCCCTTGGCATACCATTGATCGCGCCTGATACCCTGGCATGTATGGCATCTGGTTTTATTTCGAACCATAAAGATGTTCCTGACAATGCCTTGTTTTGCCCTATGATTGATGCACGGCGTATGGAAGTTTATACTGCTGTGTACGATAAGCACCTCACCCCTCTGGTTAAGGTTGATGCACTTATTGTTGATAAAGATTTTTTAAATCACCTTGATGCTAATAAACCGGTTTATTATTTTGGTGAGGGTGCTGATAAATGCCTGGATGTTTTATCGGTACGGCAAAACTGGAAGCTGATTCCTGATTTTCATAATTCGGCAGCACATATGGGTAAAATTGCTTTAGAAAACTTTAATTTATCCCGTTTTGAAGATGTAGCGTATTTCGAACCTTATTATTTGAAGGATTTTGTTGCCGGAAAACCAAATGTAAAAGGGTTATAGATCTGTAAGTTAGTGTTTATCATCATCTTGATTTCTTATTGTTTAAATGAGCATGGCTTCTGGTCTTGGCAGTAATTCAGGCTTTTTTTCTAATATTTCTGGTTCCGTGCAGGGGAGGATTTAATAAAATAAATCTCAATTTTCAAAAAATCAGCTTTTTTAGCTGTTAAAAAACAAATTAGTTCTTATTTAAGTCGCATTATTTTTGCCTGGCTTTACTCGTTGATAATCAGGATGTATGGTGTTAGCAGATAAGAATTTATCAATCACCAGACCTTTTTAATTTCATTTTTAGGATAATTGCGTCTTGCATCAAATTGCTAATCAAAATATTATTTCTAATTTTGCACCCCTTAAAATTAAAACCCCTAAAGGTGTATTACAGACGTCAATTTCATATATCGTTTAGCGGTTTAAAGCTTGGAAATCACAGGTTTGAGTTTGAAATTGACAAAAAGTTCTTTGATGAGTTTGAATATTCGGAGTATAAGGATGGATTGATAAATGTAGTGGTAGAAATGGAAAAGCAGCAGCGCATGCTAATTTTCACTTTCACCATTTCAGGAACAATTGATGTGGTTTGCGATCGTTGTCTTGATGTTTTTCCCCTCGCGATCAGTGGAAATTACCGGCTTTTTGTGAAGTTTGGCAACGATAGCCATGAAGAAAGTGATGAAGTAATTGTGATCCCTGAAAGTGAAACACATTTCGATATCGGACATTATATTTACGAATATATTGTGCTTTCGGTTCCTATGCGCCATATACACCCTGAAAATGAAGATGGTACAAGTAATTGTGATCCGGAAGTATTGCAGAAATTAGCAGAACATAAATCAAAGGAACAGATTGATCCACGCTGGGGAATTTTAAAAAAACTAAAGGAGTAACTATTAATATTTAATTGAAATGCCACAACCAAAACGAAGATCTTCTTCAACAAGAAGAGACAAAAGACGTACACATTACAAAGCAGTAAAACCTACACTTATAGTTTGTTCAAATTGCGGTGCACCTGTACTTTATCATAGAGTTTGCTCTGAATGCGGTTATTATAAGGGCAAGCTTACTATTGAAAAAGAAGTAGCCTCTTAACCCATCCTAAGCCTTTTCTGAGAAAACCAACAAAAGCCCCGGCAACAGCCCTGGCTTTATTGTATTTTATTTAAGTGTGAGTAAAAATAACAATTATGAAAATTGGGCTTGATGTTATGGGAGGCGATTTTGCCCCCAAAGCAACTCTTTCTGGTGCCATACTGGCAAGACAAGTTTTAGGAAAGGACGATGATATTGTTCTGATTGGCAACAAGGAGCTTATCTGTGATGAGTTGGAAGCCATGAACAGTAATCCTGAGGACTTCATTATCGTTCATGCCGGTGAAGTAATTGAAATGGGTGAATCGCCAACCAGAGCATTGGTTCAGAAGCCGGATTCAAGCATTGCCGTTGGTTTTAAATTAATGAAAACCGGTGAAATAAATGCTTTTGCAAGTGCCGGCAGTAGCGGAGCTATGCTTGTAGGTGCAATTTATTCAGTGAATACCATTCAGGGAATTGTCAGGCCTACAACCACTGCAATTATTCCTAAAGTTGAAGGAGGGTTTAATTTAATACTTGATGTAGGAACAAATCCTGACGCAAAGCCCGATGTACTGTATCAATTTGCTATTTTGGGTTCTCTTTATGCTGAGTTTGTGCATAATATCAAAAACCCCAAAATTGGTTTGCTCAATATAGGTGAAGAAGAAAATAAAGGAAACTTATTAGCTCAGTCAGCCTATAATTTGATGAAGGGATCCGAAAAATTCAATTTTGTTGGAAATATTGAAGGACGGCATCTGTTCAGAGATAAGGCTGATGTTATTGTGTGTGATGGTTTCACGGGCAATATTGTTTTAAAACAGGCAGAAGCTTTTTACCGCATTCTTGTTAAACGTGGGATAAGGGATGAATACCTTGATAGGTTTAATTATGAAAATTATGGCGGAACCCCAATCCTTGGAGTTAACGGTACTGTGATAGTAGGCCATGGAATTTCAAATGATAAGGCAATTAAAAATATGATCCTGCTTGCCAAGGAAGTTCATGAAGCCGGATTGACTCAAAAAATTAAAGAAGCATTAATTCAACATTCATTAACCAATAAATTAGCTGACGAAATTTAAATCTGTTTAATTATGAACAAGATCAGAGCTGCAATTACCGGAGTTGGTGCCAATTTACCCGATTACATTCTGACAAATGATGAACTCAGCCGTATGGTTGATACTACTGATGAGTGGATAATGACTCGTATCGGAATTAAAGAGCGGCGTATTATCAAAGGGCAAAAAGGAGCCTCTGAAGTTGGATACAAGGCTGTAAACCAGTTGCTTGAAAAGACCAATACTTCTCCTGATGAAGTTGATATGCTGGTGTGTGCTACGGTTACACCCGACAGGCAATTTCCGGCTACAGGCAATATAATCAGTGATAAATGCGGGATAAAAAATGCATTCAGTTTTGATCTTAACGCCGGTTGTTCCGGATTTCTTTACGCTTTAGCGACAGCTTCAAAATTTGTTGAATCTGGTTCACACAAAAAAGTAGTTGTTGTAGGAGCCGAAAAGATGTCTTCAATTGTTGATTATACTGATCGTGCCACATGCCCGATTTTTGGTGATGGTGCAGGTGCTGTTTTACTGGAACCTACCACTGAAGATGTGGGTATAATTGATTCAATATTTCAAAGCGATGGTGTTGGAAATATACATCTGCATCAGAAAGCAGGCGGTTCTGAAAAACCGGCTTCACATGAAACCGTTGATGCTCGTGAGCATTTCATTTACCAGGAGGGACAGGCTGTTTTTAAATGGGCAGTATCCAAAATGGCTGATGTTTCAGTGGAAATAATGCAAAGAAACGGACTTACTTCTGAAACCCTTCAATGGCTTGTGCCTCATCAGGCTAATATGCGTATAATTGAAGCAACAGCCCAGCGTATGAAGCTTGAAAAGAGTAAGGTGATGATCAATATTCAGAAATACGGAAATACTACTGCTGCCACTCTTCCGCTTTGTCTGTGGGAATGGGAAGATCAGCTTAAAAAAGGTGACAATATTATTCTTGCAAGTTTCGGTGCTGGTTTCACCTGGGGTTCCATTTATTTAAAATGGGCTTATTGATCTGAGCCGGGATACAAAAATGTTTCTAAACAATGGATTGTTAAACACCCATTGCTTTCCATTTTCCAAAACTAAAAACCATTAATTCTTTGATGCCGGCAGCCCTGATCACATCAAGGGCTAAAGGATATTCCTTATCCAGATCCTCAGGAGCATGGGCATCAGAGCTGAGAGTAACAGGGATGTTCAACTCTTTTATTATTTTCAGGGCTTTAAGATTTGGGAATAATTCATTGCAACGGGCTTTATAAATTCCGCGTGTATTAACTTCAACGATACAACCTTTTTTTGCTATCACTTCAAGCGATTCCCTAAGCAATGACAAGTACCAGTCATTTTCCACACTGAAGAATCTTTCCTGGTTATGCATTTTTATTTTATCGAAATGGGCAATGATATCAGGTGCCTGAGTTTCCGCCATTAAATTTATCTGTTCAAAATAGGTTCTAACTGCAAGTCTGGCATCACCGCCAAACAGATTAAAGAAACCCTCATCAAAAGTATCGCGCACTGGCCCGTCAATAAACCATAACCCATTGCCTGACGGAGAAGGCAGAAGATGAACGCCGCCAATAACGAAATCTAATCCTGCACGTTTTTTCCAGAATTCAAAATCATCTGATAACTCAGGAATAAAATCAATTTCCATTGAAAGGTAAATCTCAATACGTCCGGCATACTCGTAACTTAACGAACGAATGGTGCTGCAGTATTCATCAACTCTATCTTTCTGAAGTGCAAAACTGTTTTTAAATGGCAGGGGTGCATGACTTGAAAAGGCAAGGGTGGAGAAATTTTTATCAATGGCAGTTTTCACATATTCAACGGGAGCCTTGCTACCATCGCAAAATGTACTGTGAGTGTGGTGATTTATCCATTTCATTATCGTTCAGTAATAATATAGAGTTTATCGGAGCGACGAACCGTTTCATTTACGGGTATTGAACAAATTTCTCCTTTAACTGACTTGTTTACAGGTAATTCATCAACTCTTATTTCACTAATAACACTTTCGGCGACTCCGGTAGTAGGCCCAAGTATCAGATATTTATCACCTACGCTAAGAGCTCCGCTTTCCATAGTTATTTCAGCCACTCCTGCTTTTGAGAAATAATTGGTTACCTTCCCGACGTATGTTTTTCGCCTGGTAGCTTTCGATCCGTATGCATCAGTCCATTCAGGCAAGGTTTTTCCCAGATAGTAGCCTTCCCAATAACCACGGTTATAAACCTGAGCAAGTCTTTCGTTCCAGATTTTCAATTTTTCAGGCCCAAAAGTTCCTTCTTCAATTGCATCTACAGCTTCACGATAACAATTGGTAACGGTCTTTACATATTCAGGCGCACGTCCGCGACCTTCAATTTTCAGAATACTTACTCCTGCACCTACGAGCTGATCAAGAAAATCAATGGTTTTCATATCTTTTGGCGAAAGAATGAAATGATTGTCAATATTAAGATCCACTTCATCGTCATAATCACGTATTCTGTATTCACGGCGGCAAGGCTGATAACATGCACCACGGTTTGCCGATTTATTGAACATATCCTGGCTCAGATAGCATTTCCCTGAAACAGCCATACACATTGCGCCATGAATAAAAAGTTCAATATCAACGATTTTTCCTGACGGCCCAGTAATGTTTTCTTCTTTTATTTTTTGTATGATATTTCTGACCTGATCGAGGCTTAATTCACGTGCAAGTACCATTGCATCAGCATAGCGGGAATAAAAACGTACAGCTTCAAAATTGCTGATATTGCATTGTGTTGATATATGGATTTCCATTCCCCGGCTACGTGCGTATTCCATAACTGCAATATCGGAAGCTATGATGGCGCTGATTCCGTTTTCGGCGGCAGCGTCTATCATTTTCTGCATGTACTCCATTTCCTCGTCGTAAATCACTGTATTTAAAGTCAGATAGCTTCGTACGTTGTTTTCACGGCAAATATCAGTGATCTGAACCAGGTCTTCAAAACTGAAGTTCATTGATGAGCGTGCCCGCATATTCAGGGTTCCAATGCCAAAATAAACAGCATCGGCTCCACCAGCAATAGCTGCCATCAGGCTCTCGTAAGAACCTGCCGGCGACATTATTTCTGTTTTTTTTCGGATCATAAAATCTTACTTATTATTGTATGAACTCATAGTCCTGTCAACACCAATAGTTACAAAACTCTTTATCATATCCACTGCCACAAGCACTCTGGGCTTAAGTAATTCAACTTCTGAACTTGTCCAGCGTCCAAGTACATATTCTACCTGATATCCTTTTGCAAAATCGCTTCCAATGCCAAAACGTAAACGTGGAAAACTGGTAGTTCCAAGAATTTCGATTATATGATTCAGTCCGTTGTGTGAACCACCACTTCCTCCGGGTTTCATACGCAGTTGTCCGGGTTCAAGATCAATGTCATCACTTATGACCAATGATTTTTCAATTGGAATATCTTCAGTTTCAAGCCAGTATCTGACAGCCTTCCCACTTAAATTCATATAAGTGGATGGTTTTATCATTACAAGTGTCCTTCCTTTGTATTTAGCTCTGGCTATTGCAGCATACCTGCCGGATGTAAAAGTAGCTCCGAGACTTGAAGCCAGCGCATCGAGTACTACAAATCCAATATTATGGCGTGTTTCAGCATATTCATCGCCAATATTTCCTAATCCGGTAATAAGAAATTTCACTTAAATAATTTTTTATAAGAACATGTTTTGATATTCATATCAAAACATGTTCTTAATCAGATAAATACAAGATTAAATCCTTTAGGATTTTTCAGGAATTTATTTATTCAGCAGCTTCACCTTCCTTTGAACCTTCTTCAGCAGCTTCTTCTTCAGTTGAAGCAGTCATTGCTCTTGAAGCCAGTACGGTTACGACTAATGATCTCTTGGGTTCAAGGAATTCAATATCAGGAACATTAAGATTTTCAACTTTTATTGATTTTCCTATATCAAGCGAAGAAATATCAATTTCAATAAATTCCGGAATATTCTCAATCAATCCCTTTACCAGAAGTTTGTTAAACTTTTTCACCAGTTTACCACCACGTAAAACTCCGGCAGAAGTTCCAACAAACCTGAGTGGAATAGAAACTTTTACAGGTTTTCCGGGAGTGATCTCATAAAAATCGGCATGAAGCAATGAGTCAGTAACAGGGTGATACTGAACATCCTGCAATATAGCCTGATGTGTTTTTTCGTTAATATTGAGGTTAATAACGTATGCATCAGGAGTGAAAAGAATTGGTTTGAACGCTTTTTCTTCAACAATAAAACGTATTTGTTCTTTTCCGCCATAAAGCACACAAGGTACCAGGCCCTCTTTTCTGGCTTTTTTAGCATCTTTTTTCCCTACGTTCCCTCTCAGGGAACCGCTCAATGATACTGTTTTCATTTGATAAAAAATTTAAAATTAGAAAATTAGAATTTAAATAACGAACTGATTGATTCAAAATTATGTACTCTTGAAATCACCTCAGCTAATAAATCGGCTGTAGTAAGAACCTTTATTTTGGCACTTTGTTTACGAAGCGGGATAGTATCTGTAACAACTACTTCGGTAAATGCTGAATTTTCAATTTTTTCGTATGCTTCACTTGTAAAAAGCGGATGTGTACAAAAACCTCTTACACTATTTGCACCTTCTTCCATTATTAGAGCTGCAGCTCTGGTTATGGTATTTCCGGTATCAAGAATATCGTCAACCAGAATAACATCCTTGCCTTTTACATCTCCTATAAGTCCCATATAATCTATTTCGTTGGGTTTAATTCGTTGCTTATAACAAATTACGAAACCGCAATTAAGCATTTTTGCATAGGCTGCTGCTCTGCGGGTACCTCCTGTGTCAGGCGATGCCATTACCAGATTAGGTAAGTTTAATTTTTTGATATAAGGAACAAAAATTGACGATGCATAGAGATGATCAACCGGCACATCAAAAAAGCCCTGAATCTGATCAGCATGAAGGTCAATGGTTATGATTCTGTGTACTCCGGCTGCTGTTAAAAGATTTGCAACCAATTTGCTTGCAATTGACACCCGGGGCTGGTCTTTACGATCCTGCCTGGCATATCCGAAATATGGAATCACAGCAACAATATTCTTTGCCGAAGCACGTTTGGCAGCGTCAATCAGCATAAGCAACTCAAAAAGATTATCAGTTGGTGCAAAAGTTGATTGCACTATAAAGATTTCATGACCCCGTATATTTTCCTCAAAAGAAGGCTGAAACTCCTTGTCGCTGAATTCGGTAACAGTTATTTCCCCAAGCTTTTGTCCATAACTGTCAGCTATTTTTTTTGCGAGGTACAGCGAAGCCCTTCCGGAAAATATATTAACTGTTGGTAACATAATGATTGGTTTTGGGGAAGATAATGCCGTCAGATTAATGCGGCAAAGCTACAAATTTTTATTTTGTTTACTAATACAAATTGTTAAATGAAAAACAAGGAAGCTTCAATTGGCTGATATTCAAGATAATAATATTTTATTAAAAGTTAATATTCTTTTTCCTTATTCTTCTTATTTTTGATTGTTAGTTCAGGAATTTTATATCTTTGCACCACTTAAAAACAATTGTTCTTAAAAAGCCCGGATGGCGGAATAGGTAGACGCGTTGGTCTCAAAAACCAATGGGGTAATTCCCGTGCCGGTTCGATTCCGGCTCCGGGTACTAAATAAAAAGCTTTCAACTATCGAAAGCTTTTTTTGTTTTATTAAATAAACCTTACAGTATCTCGTTTTATATCTGTATTTTAGCTTAAATCAGATTCTTTAATATGAAAGCACCCTCATCACGATATTTTATTTATTTGCCCATTATTATTGCATTGGCTGTTATTGCAGGTGTTTATCTTGGATTTAAAATGGTTGGTATTTCTCAGGATCGCAAAACTCCTATATCGTTGATCCAGCTTACCAGATATGATAAGATAAACGATGTAATGCGCTTTATTTTTCAGGATTATGTTGATCAGGTTGATCGCGAATCGTTACAAAACGATGCTATCGAAGGAATGCTTAAAAATCTTGATCCTCATTCTCAATTCATACGTGCTGAGGATTTTGCCGAAGTCAATGATCCTTTACTCGGAGCTTTTGAAGGTATTGGTATTCAATTCAGGTTAGAGAAAGACACCTGTACTGTAATTCATACCATTGTTGGAGGTCCTTCTGAAAAAGCCGGACTAATGGCAGGCGACCGAATAGTCAGGGTTAATGATAGTCTTGTGGCTGGTGTAGGTATAAAAGACCGCGATCTGGTTCGTATGCTGAAAGGTGAAAAAGGTTCAAAAGTGAAAATTGGTGTTTTTCGAAGGAAAGCTGACGGAGTTCTTGACTTTATAATAACACGGGATGTAATACCTACTTATAGCGTTGATGTGGCTTTTATGGCTGATAATTCAATCGGATATATAAAGCTGAGCAAGTTTTCGGCCACGACTCACCGAGAAATGCTTAATGCTATGAACCAACTGAAATTTAAGGGAATGCAAAAGCTTTTATTGGATTTGAGGGGCAATTCAGGAGGTTTCCTTCAGTCTGCCATTAAGCTCGCCGATGAATTTCTTGAGAAAGATCAGATTATTGTTTATACTGAAGGTCATAACCGCCCACGTCAGGTTGCAAAAGCTGGCGGACAAGGATTATTTAAAGAACTACCAATTGTAATTATTATTGATGAAGGTTCGGCATCTGCAAGCGAAATTATAGCCGGAGCCATTCAGGACAATGATCGCGGATTGATTGTTGGCAGACGCTCTTTTGGTAAGGGACTGGTACAGGAGCAGTTGAACCTTACTGATGGTTCGGCAATAAGACTTACCGTGGCAAGATATTATACTCCTACAGGGAGAAGTATTCAAAAACCCTATGATAAAAACGCTGAAGATTATTTTCATGATTTTTATGAACGCTATGCCAATGGAGAACTGGATAATCCGGCAAATATAAAATTTGACGATTCATTGAAATTTGTTACTCCCGGAGGCAGAACGGTTTATGGCGGAGGCGGCATAATGCCCGACGTATATGTAACAATTGAAAACGATGAGAACCTGCGTTTTTTCAATATGGTTTCGAACCAGGGTTTGATTTATCAGTTTGCTTTTGATTACACTGATGCTCAGCGTGATAAATTAAATCAATTTAAAAATATTGATGATTATGTTCAGAATTTTAAGATCACTGACAAGATTTTCAACGACTTTGTAATGTTTGCCTCAACACAGGATGTTAAAAGCTCAAATGCTTCTGTACAGGGTTCAAAACAGAGGATCCAACATATGCTTAAAGCTTTTATAGCCCGAAACATCTTTGATGACGCCGGTTTTTATCCTATTTATCTTGAAAACGATAAAGCATATTTAAAAGCTAAGGAGACACTTAAAGAACTTGATACAATTCTTTTACCTGCAGAGTCTGAGCCTCTTATCTTCACACAACAGCAAACCGGTTTACAGGATTAATAAATAATTCAGGATTAAATTCCTTTAAGAAATTATAATAGCATACCCATTTTCCCTGGGCTTAATATTTGTAACAGTTTGATAAAAGAGATGGTTCGCAATGAAAATTTTGTGATCAAAGCTTGGTATAGGTAATTACAAGCCTGATTTTTCCGGCATCGGTATTAGTGCCATTTAACACAACTCTGTGAGGAACTGATGAAGCCGTTGGAACTAACAAAGCCAGACCAAAATCTTCCGCATCCTTATTTAAAATACGATTCTGAACATAGCGACTCAGACGGAAAGTGTATTCTGAATCTTTATAATAACCTCCAAAATAAGTTTCACCTTCTAACTGGTCATCTAATATGGTGGTTTTTCCCTTGTCATCTGTCAGCTTACCAATAGATAGCCTTGGCGGTTGAGTGAATCCGGAAGAAGGGTCATTGTTTGTAAAAATTAATTTAGCCTCGTTTATTGAAATATCTGTTCCCAATGAGGTAATTGTTGGAAAGCGCAGATAGGTTTTTACTCCACCAAGAGGTTGTAGATAAATTTTATTGCTGCCCAAAGTAGTATCGCCCGAAATTATTTGCTGGCGTAACGATTCTTCAGCATCAGCATATCCATAGTGGTTGTAATGTCCGTAACGTCCGCTGGCATTGCTGATAGTGAAATTATACTTTAGTGAGTCTTTCTCAAAATTATGATAATAAACTGTAATTATTGTAGCATCGCTGATCAGGTTATAAGTAAGCAGGGCGCCCTTTCCTGCTTCATCCACCGGATCTGCGGTAATATAAATACCTTTGAAAAATTCCCTGAACTTTTCATTTGACGAATAATCATCGGTGGTACCCGACAATAATTTTTCTGCCAGAACTCCTCCGTCATTAAGCGGGATCCTAAGATAAGGAGCTATTTTAATGGTATCAACAGGGATGCTGTCAACAGGAGGTATTATCTGTTCAAATCCGATTTGTGAACCATAGGCAGTAATCCTGTTTGAGTAATATGAGCTGTCAACATTAATGTTCTCGGTCATTTCGTAAACCCGGAAAGTCTGCATTGTTAATGAATCGCCATATACGCCTACGTAAGCCATTTTCAGGATTATGGAGTCAATAACAGCGCCTTCTCCAAAATTCAGTTGTAAGGAAGTTAATCTTAATTCGGTATAAATGCTGGCAGTAGTTTTTCCAAAAACCGGGTCAAACATGCTTCCCAATAAACTAAATCCTAGTTTATCAGTTTTAACCGAATCTTCTCTGACAGAATATGCAAACACCGAAAAAGTATCGGTAACAAAATATTTCAACTCTTCGCCCGGAGGTTGAATGTTCAAACCTATTAAATCGTTATTATCAGTACATGCAGCACTGAATATTGCAATAGCAATTAGCATTACAAATGCTTGTATGCTTTGTTTTATCATGTTTTTCAAAGAAGAGGATTTTTAGATTTTTTTATTGTTGCGACCAGAGGCTTCTTCCGCTTCTTCCTCAACAAGGAGCTCGTTGTAAAATTCATTGTAAACATCAATATAGTCATCGCCGGTTTGAAAAGGAAGAATAGGTTTATCTGATTTAAGCATATATTGATAAACTTCAGGATGTACTTGCTCGCTTCCCATTATCAGTGCATCTGAGAAATCAATAGCAGCTTTCATCAAATTAACGTACGAAGGTTTCTTATAGTGTTTAAGATGCCTGAGAGTTATTCCCGGAAGTTTGATTTTTGCTGCAAAATCTTTATTCAGCATTTCTTCAAAGTCATCATCATAAAAAGAAAAAATAACTTTTGCGTCAGAATATACCGGGTTGTCACGAAAAGCTGTTTTTACATACAAAGGCACCAGACTGCCCATCCATCCGTGACAATGTATTATATCAGGAGGCCAGCCAAGTTTTTTAACTGTTTCCAGAACACCGCGGGAGAAGAAAATTGCCCTTTCGTCATTATCCTTGAAAAATTTGCCTGATTTGTCCCTGAAAACAAATTTCCGGTCAAAATAATCTTCATTGTCAATAAAATAAACCTGCATGCGGGCTAATTGTATTGAAGCAACTTTAATGATAAGAGGGTGGTCATTATCATTGATGATTAAATTCATGCCCGACAAACGAATAACTTCATGCAACTGATTCCTGCGCTCATTAATATTACCAAAACGCGGCATGAAGGTTCTGATCTCACGCCCTCGCTCCTGTACACCCTGCGGCAGATGCCTTGAGATCAGACCAATTTGGCTTTCCTGCATAAAAGGAGTGATGTCGTGCGAAACATAAAGAACTTTGACTTTTTCCATTTCCTAAAAATATCTTATTGTAGGTTTTGCAAAGATATTAAAAAATTTTTCTTTACAGGCCAAATTTTGTCATAAATATTGATATTCAAAATATTAAATCAAATTTTCAAACAAGATGTTTTGAAATAATAATTTCAGTTAATTTAGCGCCATCATTTGACAGGCATGTCTTATCCTAACTTTTGTCTGACTTAAATTTCTTAAAAACAACTATCATAAAAATATGCGTAAGATTGAAAAACACCCGATCCTTGAAATTCCTGCTAACGAAAAACATAGTTTCAGGTTTAACGATCATATAATTGAAAGCGAAAAAGGTTTTACCATTGCAGCAGCATTACATCAGGCAGGCTTTCCGGTTCATAGCCATAGTTTGAAAAATCGTGAACGAAGCCTTGAATGTGGTATTGGAAAATGTGGAGCTTGCGAAATGCTGGTTGACGGGCAAATTAAAAGAATATGCATCACTAAGGTTGATGAAGTTAAAAAAGTTCAGGAAATTCCAAAAGATTATTCACCTTCTGTAACTGCTTACAGACAAGATATTCCGTTTTGGGTTTATAAAACACAGGTGGCTATCATTGGAGCAGGACCTGCCGGTCTTGCCGTTCGTGAGGAACTTAACAAACATGGCATTGAAAATATAGTTATTGACAACAATGATAAGATTGGAGGTCAGTTTTTAATGCAAACCCACCAGTTTTTCTTTTTTGAGAAAGAGAAAAAATTTGGAGGCATGCGTGGATTTGATATTGCGAAAACTCTTGCAGGCGAAAGTCTTGAAGGAATTTTTCTGAATTCTACAGTCTGGGATATTCTTGAAGGTAAGCGACTGGCTGTGAAAAACATCAAAACCGATGAAATTTATTATGTTGATGCTGATTATCTGGTAGTTGCATCAGGGGCGGTGCCTTTTATGCCTACTTTTGAGAACGATGACCTCCCGGGTGTATATACTGCTGCTGTTGTTCAAAAAATGATGAATAACGAGTTTACACTACTTGGAAAAAATATTTTGACTGTTGGAGCCGGAAATATTGGATATCTTACTTCATACCAGTTGATGCAGGCAGGAGCAAAAGTTAAGGCAATTATTGAAGCTCAGCCGTTTGAAGGTGGTTTCCCGGTTCAGGCAAACAGAGTAAGGCGTCTTGGTATTCCTATACTGCTTTCCCATATTCTGCTAAAAGCCATTCCCAATAAAAATCGTGATGGAATAACCGGTGCTGTTGTTGCAGAATGTAAAAACTTTAGGCCAGTTCCCGGTACTGAAAAAATAATAGAGGGGATTGATGCTATTAATATATGTACCGGTCTTGTACCTGATGATCAGCTTTTGATTAAAGGCAATGATATTTTTGGACGAAAATGTTTTGGAGCCGGAGATGCCATCCGCATTGGCGAAGGCACATCGGCGGTATTACGTGGCAAGCAGGTAGCTTACGAGATACTTCAGGAAATGAATGAACGTTTCGATTATGATGCGTATCTTGCAGTGTCAAAGGAATATATTGATTCACAGCAACATCCGCTAAGGATAATAAAAGAACCTTATCGTCCTGAACCGGAAAGAATGAATGGAAAGCCTTATGTGTTAATTGATTGTCTTTATGGCTTTGCCTGTAATCCGTGTGAGTTTGCCTGCCCTCAGGGTGCTATAACAAAAACCAGTACCAGTACGGTTCCTTATATTGATTTTGATAAATGTATTGGTTGCATGGATTGTGTTTATCAATGTCCGGGACTTGCCATTTTTGGCTATAATCCAAAGAAAAACTGGCTTTTCCTGCCTATCGAATATTTTGTTGATGAAAAAACTGAGGTGTATCTGGTAGATAATAATGGGAAGATCCTTGGCAACGGCATTGTTGAGAAAATCCTGAAAAAACCAAATAAAACTCATATTGCCCGTGTCTTGTCTCTTGATGTTCATGGTGAATCATTAAATAATGTAAGGGGTTTTATTGCTAAGAAAGATTACCCCGAACCTTTGAAAATGAAGAAAACCACCTATCGCAAGGAAGAGGACACCTATGTATGTCATTGCGATGATGTTACAATAGATGAAATACTTGATGTAATAGGTGATCGTAAATTTATTTCGGTGGATGAAGTCAAGCATACAACCCGCCTTGGAATGGGTGCATGCCGGGGTAAGCGTTGTATAAAACGTTTAAAACAAACCCTTGCAGGCACTGGTATCTCCATAGTTGGCGAACCAACGCCGCGAGGCCCTCTATCAAATCAGGTTTCATTGGGTGAACTTTATCCCCGTACGGTTCAGGATAAAATTATTACTAATATAACCGGAAAAAGCCCCAAAAAACTCAAAGTTCAAACTTTGATAGCCGGCGGTGGAATTGCTGGTAGCGCCTTATTCAGATATATGGCTGAAGCAGGGCTTAAACCTACTCTTATCAATTTCGGGCGTGGAGCTTCATGGCGTAATATTGCAGGTGGCAGGCCAAATTTCAGCCTTCCTGAACTCTCGGATATTGCAAGACATAATCTTGAAATATTCAGAGAACTACAAAAAATCAGCAATATTGATTTTCTGCCTATCCGTTATGTTACTTTTGCTCACGACGAAGAAATGTATAACGCTCTTAAAGCTTCAATGGCATGGTCAAATGCCAAAATGATTAAGCCGGGGCAGTTTAAAAAAGAGATCACTCCTTATATAAATACATCACTTAATACATATATCGCAGCACTGGTAACCGAGGATTGCTGGCAGGCTACACCAGGGCGCGTTATTGATCTTGTGCGGCGCATTGGAATAGATAACGGTGGTGAGATCCTCGAAGACTGCCGTCTTATAGATATTACAAAGAATGGCCAAACATATATAGCTCTGGTTCAGAATCATGAAAAAGAATATATAGAATTTCATACCACTCACTTTGTAAATGCACTTGGACCTGAAGGTGATGTTTTTGCAAGAAAGCTTGGATATGAAACCGGTTTGTATCCTGTAAAGCATCAGGCTTTTATAACCCGCCGCCTTCCATTTATGGGTGTGAACAATACACCTTTACCAATGCTTATTGATCGCCGGAATTACAAAGGTTTTACTGCAGTTTACGGACAGCAGCTTGCTGAAACCGGACAGGTAATAGGCTGTGCCTCACCGGCAATTGAACCAATGGAAACCGATAAAAACCTGAAAATCAATTCTAAAGAATTCATTGAAATAATTGCCGAAGTGTTTACAAACTGGATACCAAGCCTTTCTTCTGTTGGTTTTCAGGCAATATGGGCAGGTTATTATGTGGAACCCAGAATGGTGCTCGACGTGGATGCCGGTCTGTTAATTGGCTTACGCGGACAAGGATTTATGCTGGGGCAGTATCTTGCAAAACTTTATGTTGATAAGCTTACCGGAAAAGAAGTTCCTTCTTATTTTGATAGAATGAACTTAAAAGGTGATGGATTACTCGAAAAAGCTTTCAAATAAAAATTTTTTTGATGCAAGCCTTTAAACTTAAATTTTTTTCACTCTGCTATTAAGCTGTATATCAGTGATATAAGCACAAGTTAATAAAAAATTATCTGATTGTGATGCTTATTTTGAACAAACCACAACCAGGCTTGTTATTTAGAATGAGTATAAATTAGCTCACTCATGTTGAACTTTATTAATTAGTTTTTGTTTATGTTGTTAAAACCAAAATCAAAAGAATTGAATTTTCCTGCTTTGCCATATAGTTATGATGCTTTGGAGCCATACATTGATAAAATGACTATGGACATACATTATAATAAGCATCACAAAGCTTATTACGATAAGTTTATGGCAGCAATTAAGGGTACAGAGTTAGAAGAAAAAACTCTTGAAGAAATTTTTGCCAGTGTTTCAAAAGTTCCAGCAGCCGTAAGAAATAACGGAGGAGGTTTTTATAATCACGATCTTTTCTGGAATATAATGTCGGCAAATGCAGGCGGAGCACCTGATGGTGAACTTGCTGATGCAATTAATAAGGCTTTTGGTTCGTTTGATAAATTCAAGGAATTATTCAGTGACGCTGCTGCAAATCGTTTTGGAAGCGGTTGGGCATGGCTGACTGTGAAAAAAGATAAATCATTGTTCGTATTTTCTACTCCCAATCAGGATAATCCGCTGATGGATGTTGCAGATCATTCAGGTATTCCAATTATGGGATTAGATGTATGGGAACATGCTTACTATCTGAAATATCAGAACCGCCGTCCGGAATATATAGCTAATTTCTGGAATGTGGTTAACTGGAAGGCAGTAAGCGAAAAATATACAAAAGCATTGGGCAGAATTTAACCTCCTGCCTAATTTGTTTGTTTTCTCGTGGTTAATGATGGGGAAAGCCGGATACTGCCAACAGGTCCGGCTTTTTTTTAGAAAAAACCAAGATCAGAGAAAAATAAAATAAACAGGAATATATTATCTCAAATCAGTAATATTTTAAACAACTAATTGTAAATTAATTAATTGAGTAATTATGAAAACTATCAGCAAATTTTTGTTATTAGCATTTTTCGCTTTTGGCTTAATGATTTCAGAAAGCAATGCTCAGAAAGCAGACGAGTTCCCTCCGTTGCCTTATGCTTTCAATGCTCTGGAGCCTTATATTGATCAGATGACAATGGAGATTCACTACGAGCGTCATCACAAAGCTTATTTTAATAATTATCGCAAAGCCATTGAAGGTACAGAGATGGAAAGACTGACCCTTGAGCAACTTTTTGCTTCTATGAGCAAATACCCTGTTGCGCTTCGTAACAACGGCGGAGGACATTATAACCATGTTCTTTTCTGGGCAGTTATGTCGCCTTATGGCGGAGGTGAGCCTAAAGGTAAACTGGCTGAAGCCATTAAATCATCATTTGGATCATTCCAGGAGTTTAAAAACCTTTTTGAAGAAGCTGCACGTACACGGTTTGGTAGCGGATGGGCATGGCTGAGCGTTGAAAAGGGCGGTAAATTATTTGTTTCTTCAACCGCTAATCAGGATAATCCTCTGATGGATGTTGTTGATAAAAAAGGTGTGCCAATACTGGGATTAGATGTATGGGAACATGCCTATTACCTGAAATATCAGAACCTTCGCGGCGATTATATCAGTAATTTCTGGAATATCGTCAATTGGGATGAAGTAAGCCGTCGTTATGAGAAAGCTATAAAATAATATTGGGTAACCTTTTCCTTACCCGGTATTATATAATAATGAATGAATTTTAAGTAGCCTGATAAATATTTTACTCTTTATCAGGCTATTTTCACTTAAAAAAGACCTGATTTTAAGTTAAATTAAAGTTAAAAAATGAAAAATCGGCTCAATAAAGGACTTTTCTTGATGCTTATTTATACTAAAAACGTATAAACTAATTAAAAAATCACTTGTAATATATTGATAAACAGGTGTTTCAGTGAAAAGTTTGTATTTCACACAATAGTTGTATCTTTGCAGCCGTTTTTTCTAACCCCGATTTTAGCAAATTAATATAAATGTATATAGAAATAAAGGGGGAAGTTCATGTTTACCGTTGCATTATTTTATTAAGAAATTTTAACAAATAATTAAATGCGGTAAATTTTGTTGAACTAAACATTAAATTATGGTAAATAAAAAGAGATTAAACAAGACCACATTTTTGAGCTTTTTAATAACTTTTGTCATACTTTTTTCCTGTAACAACACATCTACTGATATTCAAAGCCCAATAGTTCCCGAAACACAAAGTCTGGAAACCATTCTTGAAAGAGGGAAACTTATTGCAGTTACTGATTTGAACTCAACAAGTTATTTTGTGTATCGTGGCGAACCCAGAGGCTATCAGTTTGATCTGCTCCATTCGTTTGCCGATTATCTTGGTGTGGAACTTGAAATTCATGTAAACTCCGACCCTGAAGAAACTATAAAGGAACTCAATGCAGGAACCTATGATCTAATTGCCAAAAGACTGGTAATTACAAATCAGCGCAGGGATATGGTCGCATTTTCCGAACCTATGTTACAGACACGACTTATGCTTGTGCAACGTAAACCGGACAACTGGCGTAAAATGAGAACCTGGGATGAAGTTGAAAAGAAACTCATACGCAATCCGCTGGACCTTGAAGGCAAAACCGTTTATATACAGAATAATTCGGCTTATGCTGAACGACTGGCAAATCTGCAGGAAGAAACAGGAGTTAAAATTAATGTGGTATCAGTTAATGATTTAAGTACCGAAGACCTGATAACAATGGTTGCCCGAAACGAAATAGAATTTACTATCAGCGATGAGCAAACAGCTTCGGTAAATGCAAAGTATTATAACGATATTGACACACAAACTCCTCTTGGTTTCTCTCAGAATATTGGGTGGGCAATGAAAAGAGGTGATACGGATTTAATGAATGCTGTCAATGCATGGTGGGCAGAGTTTTCAAAGACAAGCTATGCAAGCCTGCTTTACGATCGTTATTTTAACAACCCGCTTGGTTTACGTGCTGATCAGCGTGAATTCCATTCCCGTAAAGGCGGTCGTATTTCAAATTATGATGAAGTAATTAAAAAATACAGCAAAGCCATAAACTGGGATTGGCGTTTACTTGCCTCACTGATTTATCAGGAATCGAAATTTCAGCATGAGATAGTTTCGCATAAGGGCGCTTTTGGCATAATGCAGTTGATGCCCTCAACCGCTGAAGAACTTGGTATTGACTCCACCTCAACAGCTTATGAACAGATTGCAGCAGGTGTGCATTATATTAAATGGCTTGATAAACAATTGCCATCGGAAATAAGTGATCCAGCCGAAAGGCAGAAATTTGTGCTTGCAGCCTATAATGCAGGACTTGCCCATGTGTTCGATGCAAGGCGTCTGGCAGCCAAAAACAATAAAAATCCTAATATCTGGGATGGAAATGTGGATTTTTATTTGAGAAATAAATCAAAACCTGAATACTACCGCGACGAAGTAGTACAATATGGTTATTGTTATGGCGAAGAATCTTACAGATTTGTTAACGACATTCTTAGCCGGTACAATCATTATAAAGCCGCAATTCAAAACTGATCCGAGATAAAAAATTAAAGGGTTTGCACCTGAAAGTATATGCAAACCCTATTCATTATTTTTACAGGCGTTTTGTTTCGGAACAAACAACAACTGTCAGCCATTCATCTTAGCCCTTATTTCCCTAAGCATTACTTCAGTCATTGAATCGAGGTCGTATTCATAAGTCAAACCCCAGTCGTTACGTGCCACTTCATCGTCAATGCTGGTAGGCCACGAATTTGCAATTGCCTGTCGAAAATCGGGTTTGTAGGTAACTTCAAAATCGGGAATATGCTTAATAATTGATTGAGCCACATCATGAGGAGTAAAGCTCATACCTCCAATATTGTAGCTTGAGCGAACCGTGATCTTGTGTGCTTCGGCTTCCATAAGGCTGATGGTTGCTTTTATTGCATCAGGCATAAACATCATAGGAAGACCTGTATTTTCTTGTAGAAAACACTCATATTTACCTTCTTCAATTGCTTTATAATAAATTTCTACAGCGTAATCAGTAGTTCCTCCTCCGGGTTCGGTTTTATATGAAATCAGTCCCGGGTATCTGATACTGCGGAAATCAATACAATAACGTTTGTAATAATACTCACCCCAGCGCTCGCCTGCGAGCTTGCTGATACCGTAAACAGTATTGGGTTCAGTGATAGTAAGCTGGGGAGTGTTTATCTTGGGGGTGCTGGGTCCAAACACTGCAATTGAACTTGGCCAGAATACCTTGTTGAGCCGGATTGAACGACCTAATTCCAGAATATTCAGCAATGCGATCATATTGATATTCCAGGCTTGCATTGGGATTTTTTCGGCATTTCCCGAAAGCACGGCGGCAAGATTGTAAACCTGAGTGATTTTGTGACGGATTGCAAAATGATTAAGCCGCTTTTCATCAAGCACATCAAGGATTTCAAAAGGTCCTGAATCTCGGACTTCAGGAGGAGCTTCCTTTATATCAGTAGCAAAAACATTGGCATCACCATAGATCTTTCTCAATTCAAGAGTTAACTCTGTTCCTATCTGGCCGGAACAACCAATTATTAATATTTTTTCCATATATGTTTGGGATTAATGATGGATTTTCATTTGAGGAACATAGTTTTTATCGTATTTACCCGACTGAAGATTATTTCTCACTTCAATAAATGCGTTTATAGTTTCATCAACATCGGCAAGAGTATGGGCTGCCGTAGGTATCAATCTTAGCATTATCACATCTTTTGGAACCACCGGATATACCACTATAGAACAGAAAATATTATATTTTTCACGCAATTCATAAGTCAGTTGTGCTGCTTCGGGGATGCCTCCCTGCAAAAATACTGGCGTTACCGGCGATTCAGTACGACCCAGATTAAAATCATTTTCACGAAGTTTGCTCTGAAGTGAATTAGCAATATTCCAAAGTTTTTCTCTGAGTTGTGGCTGGGTTTTAAGTAGTTCAAGCCTTTTTAAAGAACCCACAACAATAGGCATGGGGAGTGATTTTGCAAAAATCTGTGAACGCATATTATAACGCAGATAATTAATAATATCACTGTCGCCTCCAACAAAAGCCCCTATCCCTGCCATTGATTTGGCGAATGTGGCGAAATAAATATCAATCTTATCCTGAACACCTTTGGCTTCACCTGTTCCCATTCCTTTGTCACCCATTGTTCCAAAGCCGTGAGCATCATCAACAAGTAGTCTGAAACGAAATTTCGATTTAAGTTCAGCTATTTTGTCAACCTTACCCATATCGCCGGCCATTCCAAACACACCTTCGGTAATTACCAGAATACCGCCTCCGGTTTGTTCACTTACTTTTTGGGCATGATTTAATTGTTTTTCAAAGTTTTCAATATCATTATGCTGAAATACAAATCTTTTTCCGAGATGCATTCTTAAACCGTCAATAATACAGGCATGTGATTCAGAGTCGTAAACCACCACATCCTTACGATCAATAAGGGAGTCAATAATAGAAACCATACCCTGATAGCCGTAATTCAGCAGATATGCATCTTCTTTTTCAACAAATTCAGCAAGTTGCTTTTCAAGTTCTTCATGATATTCTGTTTGACCCGACATCATTCTCGCACCCATAGGATATGCCAGACCAAATTTAGCAGCAGCTTCAGCATCAGCTTTTCTTACTTCAGGATGATTTGCCAGTCCCAGATAATTGTTCAGACTCCAGACCAGTCGTTCTTTTCCCTGAAAAACCATACGGTTCGAAATATCCCCTTCAAGTTTTGGGAACATATAATATCCATGAGCTTTTTCAGCCCACATTCCAAGAGGTCCGTAATTGTTTAAACGCCGTTCGAAAATATCCATAACTCAATAATTTAAAATTTTTAGTGCCGCAAAGATATGGATTTCTGAGATGTTGTGAAGCAGTGATGAAATTGTATTGTTTTGAGCTTATGGAATAAGCTGATTTGCCTTGTCAGGATTTGAAAAGAATTTTCCGAACCCAATTTTCGGGATTTTGCAGAGCTTATTCTGTAGAACAAAACCTTGAACTAGCACATTTGCCAGATCTCAAATTAATGAGTTTTATTCCGGGTCAGGATGGTTTTTCATTGCTGTTTTGAATTCAATAATAAACAGGTGTTTAATAATGGCTTCAATACTTACGAATAATTTTTATTGAAGTTGTTTAATAACAGAGGAATTATAAATGAGTAATTTTGCCGCTTATGAGCGAAACCTATGTCATACAGCCTCTTAATTCATGGCTTGGATATTATGAGCGTCCAGCGGTAATAAGCGGTCCGTGCAGTGCTGAATCCAGAGAACAGGTATTGGATATAGCGCGGCAATTGGCTGCTATCCCTCAGGTAAAAGCTATGCGTGCGGGTATCTGGAAACCGCGCACCCGTCCATCTGCATTTGAAGGAGTAGGAGAGGAAGGTTTAAAGTGGATGCAGGTGGTTCAGAAGGAAACAGGTTTGAAAATTGCAGTTGAAGTTGCTAAACCAGTCCATATTGAACAGGCTTTAAAATATGGTATGGATATTCTATGGATTGGCGCACGAACAACCGGAAATCCGTTTTCGATACAGGAGCTTGCTGAGGTTCTTACCGGTACTGATATTCCTGTATTAGTGAAAAATCCGCTTAATCCCGATCTTAAACTCTGGCTTGGTGCGCTGGAACGCTTTTATCAGGCAGGCATCACTAAGCTTGCCGCTGTGCACAGAGGATTTCATTGCTTTGATGAAGGACCATACCGTAATAATCCGCATTGGGAAATCCCCATTGAGCTGATGCGTCTGATGCCTGGCTTGCCAATATTCTGCGATCCAAGCCATATTTGCGGAAATCGTTATCTGATTGCTGAAGTTTCGCAAAAAGCCCTTGACCTTGAAATGGACGGGCTAATGATTGAAACTCATAATAACCCTGACAAGGCGCTTACTGACAGCAATCAGCAGATACTTCCGGAAACTCTGGCAAAGATTCTTATTGATCTCACTATCCGTATTGAGAAGGGCAGCCCTGAATTCAGCAATATTCTTGAGGAGCTCAGATTGAAAATTGATATTATTGACACTCAGTTGATTGAAATATTGGCCAAACGGATGAAAATAGTTCATGAAATGGGCGAATATAAACGTGATCATAATATTACTATCCTGCAGATAGAGCGATGGCGTGAACTTATTAACAGCAGACTTGAAACTGCCGGAAAACATGGAATGAACAGAGATTTCTTACTCCACCTTTTGCAATTGGTTCATAAAGAATCAATCAGGATTCAAACAGAAATCCTTAATAAAAGAGAAGAATAATTTACCGGATTATAATCTGCTAACCTTTTAAAGTAAATCACAAATTCTTTTTCGGTTCTGACTTTAAAAGGTGTTACATCATCAGGTTTGTTTATTTTTGCAGCTTTAAATCCATCAATTACTATGAAGACACTTATTGAGTTCATACGTCAAAAACAATGTGAAATTCCTAATGCGACCGGTGAATTTACCCGGCTTATCAATGACCTAACTATTGCAGCAAAAATTGTAAACCGTGAATTAACCAAAGCCGGACTTACTGATATTCTGGGAGAATCGGGTGAAAGCAACGTTCAGGGAGAGGCTCAGAAAAAGCTGGATGTTTTTGCCGATCAGCATTTTATCAAAGCCTTGAAAAATGGCGGGCAGTGCTGTGCAATTGTTTCAGAAGAACTTGACGAACCTGTTATTTTCGATGATGAATTTTCAATGAAGGGTAAATACGTAGTTGCAATTGACCCTCTTGATGGCTCAAGTAATATTGAAGTCAATGTGCCAGTGGGAAGTATTTTTTCCGTTTATCAACGTATTTCACCCGTTGGCACCAGGGCAACAATTGAAGATTTGTTGCAACCCGGAATAGAGCAACATGCAGCAGGTTATATTACCTATGGCTCTTCTACCATGTTGGTTTATACTACCGGAAAAGGTGTTAATGGTTTTACCTACGACCCTTCAGTCGGGCTTTTCCTATTGTCGCATCCTGATATGAAAATCCCGGAATATGGTGCTATGTATTCAATAAATGAGGCTAACTATATTTATTTTCCTGAAGGAGTAAAGAAGTATATTAATTACTGTCAGGAACATGATAAAAGTACAAACCGTCCTTATTCAACACGTTATATAGGTTCGTTGGTAGCTGATTTTCATCGCAACATGATCCGCGGCGGAATATACATATATCCGGGTACCGAGAAGAATCCTGATGGCAAATTGCGTCTGCTTTACGAATGTAATCCGGTAGGCTTTATTGCCGAGCAAGCCGGAGGCAAGGCTACCGATGGTTTCAAACGTATTCTTGAGATCAAGCCTAAAAGTTTACATCAGCGTGTTCCGTTCTTTACAGGTTCGGTATTAATGGTTGACAAGGCAATGGAATTTATGAGCCAATTCCTTGAAAACTCAGGTCGTCCCAAAGGAATATACTGCGATAATTGTCGCAAACCGCTGGAGCAATAATAGTTGTGATACAGGAATTATTTTATTCCTTGTTTTTTATTTCTTTTTTAAGGCGCTGAATATGACCGCGTCCAAGTGCCTTTACTTCACAGCCCAACTCTAAATATCGTCTGATCTTATCATCACTTAATATTCCGAAACAGTCAATCACAGCGATAGCTTGTCCTGCCCACTTTACTATGTCATCGGGGTTGAGGTTCAGATATTCTTCGTGTGGTACTGCAAGGATCATAGCTTCAACGCCCTTAAGTGCTTCAGGCAGGTTTTTCAAAACAGTTATTTCTTTAAGGTGCTCCTGATTTCTGAAAAACCTTCCCCATGACTGCCCGGGTGCTGGGTATTCATCCTGATTTTCAAGCTCATACCAATGTTCAACATAAGGATCATGCACTTTCATATCGGCACCCATTTCAGTAAGTCTTCTTACAATAAGCTCACTGCCGCTGTATCTTGTATCTCCAACATCCTGTCTGTAACTGGCTCCACAAAGCAGTACTTCTGAGCCGGCAATATAGCGAGACATATTACGTAATGCATCACGAACAAGCTGTGTTACATGCAATGAACGTGTATCGTTAATATCAATGGCTGTAGGTGTAATTCTAAAAACATCATCACCATCTTCAAATCCAAGGATATGGCGGTAAGCCCAATAACCCAGGCCACCATCTTTGGGAAGACAATAGCCACCAATACCAGGACCCGGGAATATCATATTGCTGTGGGTAGGCCTCATCTTTATTGCATTTATCACCTTTATAAGGTCAACGCCGTTGCGTTCGGCAAAAAGACTCCACTCGTTCAGATAAGCAAGAATTGTAGCACGATATGAATTCTCAACAATTTTGGTGGTTTCTGATTCAATTGGGCGGTCCATTACGGTTAAAGGATAATCCTTGGTGTTCAGAACCTCATGAAGGAATTTTTCAACCCGATTACGTGCTTCAGTATTACAACCGGAACAAACCCTCCAGAAATCACGAATACTCGATACATATTCACGACCGGGCATAACCCGTTCAAAACTGTGTGCAAGCAATGGAATAGAATTTATTTTTCTTTTTGTGAAAGCCTTTTTCAGGATAGGCCAGGCTACGAATTCTGTAGTACCCGGAGCAACAGTAGTCTCTATCAATACCAGACAATGCGGGGGAATTTTTTCACCAATTGTTTTCAATGTAGCTTCCAAAGCTGCCATATCAGCTTCGCCGGAACGCATATTCCCGAGTTCCTGTTTAGCATAATCGCATTGAACGTCAACAACTACGTAATCGGCAAGTTTCAGGCAATCGCTGTTATAGGTTGCTACTAAGGTTTGTTTTTCAACTACAGTACGATGAATTATTTTATCTACTTCGGGATCTTCGGCTTTAACAGGAGATATGCCTTTGTTGAGCATAGGAATTTTCCAGTAGCTGCGTGTACTTGGCCTCTGGCATCCTATTACAAATTTGGTGTTATTTCCATTTTCATCAGTGGTGTCGGCAACAATTGCAGCCATAACAGCTCCAACAAAGCCAAGACCCATGACCACTACTATCTCTTTACCTTCGTCACGGGCTTTTTCAGCCAGTTTCTGTAAACGTTTGAATTCCTGGTCATACTCGCTTTTCAATGGCAGAGGAAACTTTTCTCCTGCCGGATTTACTGAATAAGAAATTTTGTTTTCCATAAGAAAAAGTTTCAATAAATAAAGCTGATTTTCATATCTTATCTTAATCTGGCTCCCAATTCTTTTTCGAATATCCGCTTTAGTTTTTCCACAAATTTGTCAGTTTCTTCATCTTTCAATGTTTTACTATCGTCGCGCAGGAAAAAGCTTATAGCATACGATTTTTTACCGGCTTCAATATTTTCACCTTCATAAACATCAAACAGATTGATGTTTTGTAAAAGCCGACCACCATTTACTAAGGCAAGTTTTTCTATATCGCTGTATTTCACTTCCTTGTCGAGAAGTAAAGCCATGTCGCGGCGGACTGTGGGGAAACGTGGTATTTCAGTAAAACGTAATGGCGGGATGCCGGCAATTGTTTTTAAACAAAACTCCCAGTCAATTTCTGCATAAAAAACTTCCTGGCTTATATCAAAATGATCTAAAATACTGTTCTTAAGCCTTCCATATCTGGCAAATTCATGTTTGTGAGAAATAAGGCTTAAACCATAGTCAAACAAAGAATTATCAGTTTCAGAAATCTCATAATTATCCGAACCAATTCCAATACGTTGTAGCAACGCATGCACTATTGCCTTGAGCTGAAAGAAGTCAGATTTTTCTTCTTTTACGTACCATGATTCAGGATTTTTATTTCCACTTATAAAAACTGCCAGCTTTTGATGCTCATTATATTTTGCAAGAGTATTGCGGGCATTTGTTTCAATGGTTTGAAGCCTGTATTCCGAACCAAATTCGAACAGCTTCATGTCCAGTGTTTTATGATGGATGTTGAAAACAATGGTTTCTAGCCCTCCAAAAAGAAGGGTTTGCCTCATTACATCCAGATCGCGGCTGATAGGATTTAAAATTATGACATGTTTTGATTCGTCAATAAACGGAAATATCTGGCTGTAAGCTGATTTGGTCAGTGAGTTACACATGATCTCCGAAAAACCATTTGATACCAGAAAATCAGCCACAGTGTTTTTTACTCTGTGACGGTCAGGTTTTTCAGAAATGGAAATTGAAGAACGTAGCGAACTATCATACTCAATATTATTGTAACCATATATGCGAAGTATTTCCTCAATAACGTCTGCTTCTCTCTGAACATCGGTTTTATATGTAGGTATGGCAACCCACATTGACTCATCGTCATGAGCAGTGATCCTAATGCCGAGCCAGTACAGGATCTTATGTATGATCTCACGCTCAAAGGTTTTACCAATCAGGCGCTCAATATTTTTATATTTTACCAGGATTTGGGCAGGAGTTATCACTTCAGGATAAACGTCTTCAATTTCCGAAGAAATACTTCCGCCTGCAATTTCTTTTATCAGCATTGCAGCCCGTTTCAGTGCATATACTGTTATATTGGGATCGGCACCGCGTTCAAAACGAAAAGAAGCATCAGTCTTTAATCCGTGATGTTTTGATGTTTTACGAACACTTACCGGATTGAAATATGCACTCTCAAGGAAAATATCCCTGGAATTTTCAGTTATCCCTGATTTTATCCCGCCAAACACGCCTGCAATACACATTCCTTCACTATCGTTGCATATCATCAGGTCAGTAGCTTTAAGCCTGCGTTCTACCTCATCAAGTGTAATGAAAGGGCTTCCTTCTGGCAAATGCCTTACTATTACCTGATTTCCGCTGATATATTTTGTGTCAAAAGCATGAAGTGGCTGTCCTAACTCAAAAAGTACGAAATTGGTAATATCCACAATATTATTTATTGGCCGAACCCCAACTGATCTCAGAAAATCCTGTAGCCATTGCGGTGATTCCTTAACACTTACCCCACTAATTGTAATTCCTGAATACCGCGGACAAGCTTTTGCATCTTCAATACTGACCCTGATTGGCAGATTATGATTATCAACTTTAAATGCGGATATATCAGGTAATTTGAGTTCAATATGTTTTTCAGGTTCTGAAAAATGCATTGTGTTCCATGCGGCTACAAGATCGCGGGCAACACCAATATGAGAAGCAGCGTCAGAGCGGTTCGGAGTAAGTCCTATTTCAAGAATGGTGTCCCTGTTCACATTAAAATATGACGAAGCAGGCATTCCAACGCTTACTTCATCGGGCAGAACCATAATCCCTTCATGCGAATCACCTAATCCTACCTCATCCTCGGCACATATCATGCCTTCAGAGGTTTCTCCACGGATTTTGGTTTTCTTAATGGTAAATGATGTTTCACCCATGGTAAGGGTAGTACCTTCAACAGCTACCAGTACTTTCTGCCCGGCAGCAACATTGGGAGCACCACAAACAATATCGAGCAAACGCTCACCGCCTACATCAACCTTTGTAAGACTTAATTTATCAGCATTAGGATGTTTTACGCATTCTTTTACTTCACCTATGACAATTCCGGCCAACCCGCCTTTTACACTTTCAAAAATTTCAGTGCCTTCAACCTCAAGTCCGCAATTGGTTAGTATTTGAGCAATAGTTTCGGGAGATGCATCAATGCCTGTGTACTCTTTAAGCTTATTTACAGATACTTTCATATTCTGGTTCGGATACAATATTAGTTTTTGAAGCCGACAAAAGTACGCAAAAACTGTAACCTGACATAAATTACATTATAACGTCAGAAGTTACGGAAACAAAAAAGCTGCCCCGAAGTAAAACAGAGACAGCTTTATTCCACCCTCTTTAGATTTTGCAATATATGACAGCTCAGAATTTTGGAGCTTGTTTTTAATTATTGACTACCAATTATATTTTCCAATTCATCGAATAACGTGGTAATATTCAGTAACTTAACAGGTTATGATGAACATTTTAATCTGGCTTATTGGTTAAACCCGATTTATAAGAACCGGATACTCTATTCAGCTTTTATATTTCGGGCTGCTTCTATCATTTTAGGAAGAACCTCATTAACATCTCCAACAATGCCATAATCAGCAACATTGAAAATTGGCGCTTCATGATCCTTATTCACCGCTACAATAACTTTAGAGCCGCTGATTCCTGCAACATGCTGTATGGCACCCGAAATACCAAAAGCAAAATAAATATTAGGGTTTATGACCTTTCCGGTTTGCCCCACATGTTCGCCATGCGGCCGCCATCCTTCATCTGAAACAGGACGGGAACATGCTGTTGCAGCATCAAGGATCTGAGCCAGTTCTTCGATGCCACCCCAATTATCGGGGCTTTTCATACCTCTGCCGGCTGAAACCACAATTTCTGCTTCGCTTAGCAGTATTTTTCCTGTTTGTTTCTCAGTGCTAATGATTTTATTAGGCGACTCAAAATATTTTGCTTCTATATTATGTCTTTCGATCACGGGAACAACAGGGTCGTTATTGATGCCAAAAGTATTAGCAGCAACTAGTAATATTTTATAATGACTTTTTACCTGAACCTTGGCCAAAGCCTTTCCTGAGTATATTTTTCTGGCAACAATAAACGGATCAGCTTTTTCGGGTAAACCTGTAATACCAGTTGCTATGCCTGCTTTCAGTCCGGCAGCAACAAACGGTGCAATTGCTTTTCCAGTATTGTTGTCGGCAAATAATATCACTTGTGCTTTAACTTGCTCTATCCAATGAATTAACAGTTTCGAAAGATTCCTGTTGTCCGGCAATTGATCAGCTTCGAGAGCAATTATTCGTGAAGCACCATAATCAGCAGCCTTCTTTAATTCTTCATCGGCAATTTTACCAGTGGCAAGTGATATGACCTCTCCTCCTGTCATGCCGCTTAAAGCTTTTGCATACGAGATCAGTTCAAAGCCTTGTTTTTTAAAACTTCCTTCACGGATTTCTGTATATACTAAAATGTTCATTTTGAATTTTGGTATTTAAAAAATGTGAGTAATCAACTTTTGGTTTTTTTGAACACTGAATAAGGGATTATAATCTAACGTCTTTTGTGCTCAGACTTTATTTACAGTACTTTAGCTTCTTCTCTGAGCAACCTGATAACTTCACCTGCATTTTCAGCGTCAATCATTTTACATTTTCCTTTTTCAGGAGGTAAGGTAATCTGAACTGTTTCCGTCATGCTTTCAGAACTTATGGCTTCAATAATTTGCAGAGGTTTGGTTCTTGCCTGCATAATACCACGCATTGAAGGAATACGGGGTATTATGGCAAAACCTTTTTGGATCACCAGTAATACAGGTCCCTGGGTTTCGAGTATTTCTTTCCCTCCGTCAATTTCACGTTGCACAGTCAGCTTTTCATTTTCAATATCAAGACCTGAGACTGAAGAAATGAAATTAAGATCAAGCATTCCCGCAAGTAATCCCCCTACTGAAGAACCATTATGATCGCTTGATTCAATACCACAAAGTATAATATCAAAAGGCTCGCTTTTAATAACTTCCGCAAGATTTGATGCTACTGTCCAGGCATCGGCGGGTTCTGCATTCACCCTGATAGCTCTGTCAGCACCGGTAGCCAGTGATTTGCGCAAAGTGGCTTCAGTAAGAGCTGTGCCAACATTAGCAACAACGACTTCACTGATTTTACCGGCATCTTTTAATTCCAGAGCGCGGGTCAGGGCAAGTTCGTCCCATGGATTGATAATCCATTGTATCCCAGCCGTGTTAATGTTCTTGCCATCTGCGCCGATCACTATTTTGGTGGTTGTATCAGGAACATTGCTTATACAAACTAAAATTTTCATGATTATTGGTAAATAGTTATTGTTTTTGGATAAAAAATTTGGTTTTGGAAACAGAAATCTAAATGTTCGAATGAAAAACTCAATTTCCTTTTATTTCAAAACATCCCTTGAAATAACAATTTTCTGGATTTCTGATGTTCCTTCATAGATCTGAGTTAACTTGGCTTCACGCATCAGGCGTTCAACATGATATTCTTTTACATAACCGTATCCGCCATGAATCTGAACAGCCTCAGTAGTAACTTCCATAGCTATGTCAGCAGCATAAAGTTTTGCCATTGCACTGGCTACACCAAAAGGTTTATGATTATCTTTAAGCCATGCAGCTTTAAGGCAAAGATTACGGGCATTTTCAATTTTAACAGCCATATCGGCAAGTTTGAAAGCTATAGCCTGATGATTTGCGATCTCAGTACCAAAGGCTTTACGTTCTTTTGCATACTGAACTGCCCTTTCGTAAGCTCCGGCAGCAATACCGAGAGCCTGGGCAGCAATGCCAATACGTCCGCCTTCAAGGGTTTTCATGGCAAATTTAAACCCAAAACCATCTTCACCAATGCGGTTTTCTTTTGGAACTTTCACATCATTAAACATCACTGAATGAGTATCGCTGCTTCGCATTCCCATTTTATCTTCATGAGGACCTACGCTGATACCCGGAGAATGACGATCAACAATGAAAACATTGATACCACGATGCCTGAGCTCGGGATGGGTTTGAGCAACAACAAGATATGTTCCTGCTGTATTTCCGTTAGTGATCCAGTTTTTAGTTCCGTTCAGCAAATAATAGTCACCTTTGTCTTCGGCAGTTGTCTTTTGGCTTGTTGCATCCGAACCGGCTTCAGGTTCTGACAACAGAAAAGCTCCTATTTTTTCGCCACGAGCCAAGGGTTTAAGATATTTTTCTTTTTGCTCTTCAGTTCCAAATTCCTGGATGCCATAACATACAAGCGAATTATTAACTGACATGATAACACTTACGCTGGCATCAACCTTTGATATCTCTTCCATAGCTAATACATAACTAATGGTGTCCATACCTCCTCCATCATATCTGGGGTCAACAAGCATTCCGAGAAAACCAAGCTCAGCAAGGTTTTTAATGTGTCTGGCAGGATAAATCATTTTTTCGTCGCGTTCAAGTACGTCAACGATCAGTTCGCGCTGAGCATAATCACGGGCTGCCTGGCGAATCATTAGTTGTTCTTCGGTAAATTCAAAGTTCATTTTTCTTTCGTTTTGGATTAACAGGATGGTTATGAATTAGATTTTTACATTAAACAGTATTAGCTTTCTTTATAGAAAGGATAATCAATATAACCCTTTTCTCCACCAGTATAAAACGTATCACTATCGGGTTGGTTCAAAACCAGATTGTGCTCAAATCGCTCAGGAAGATCGGGGTTCGCAATAAAAAGCCTGCCAAAGGCAACCAAATCAGCCCATTGTTCACGAATATACTCATTCCCTTTTTCCTGTGTGAATTTGCCACAGGCTATCAGTGTTCCGTTATAAATTTTTCGGTAATGTCTGGTTACTTCCCTGAGATAATGAGGGTAATCATCCAGAGGCAGCAAAGGCTCGATGAGATGCAGATATGCGAGATCGTAGTCATTGAGTTTATTGATAACAAAATCAAATAATCCTACGGGATCAGCATCGTTCATGCCATATCGCGTACCGGAAGGCGCAAGACGGATACCAACCCTCTTATTTCCCCAGACACTGATAACAGCTTCGAGGACTTCAAAAAGAAAACGGGCACGATTTGAAAAAGAACCTCCGTAATGATCGGTTCTTATATTTGAACTGTCGTGCAGAAACTGATCAATAAGGTAAGAGTTCGCAGCATGGATCTCTACTCCGTCGAAGCCGGCTTCTTTGGCGTTAAGAGCTGCTTTCCGGTAATCTTCAATTATATCCGATATTTCTTTTATGCTGAGAGCATGAGGGACTTCGGTAGGCTTTTTCCCTTGCGGGGTTCCTATTTCTCCACTCGGATTTATAGTCGACGGGGCTACCGGAAGTTTATTATCAGGTTGTAATGAAGAATGTGAAACCCGCCCCACATGCCATAACTGAAGGAATATCAGTCCGTCCTTATCATGTACTGCACGAGTTATCTTTTTCCATCCTTCTATCTGTTCTTCGGAATGTATACCCGGTGTATTCAAATAACCAACCCCTTGCGGAGATATCTGAGCCCCTTCAGTAATTATTAAACCGGCTGACGAACGCTGTGCGTAATATTCTGCCATCATATCAACAGGGATATTCCCTGCTCCGGCCCTTCTACGGGTAAGCGGTGCCATTATAAGACGATTTTTCAAATGGTAAGTGCCAATTTGAAAGCCGGTAAGCAAAGGTTGAAGGTTCTCAGATCCGTGGTGGTTCATTATTCTGCTTTTCGGTAAACAAGTGCTACCAGTGATTTATCGTCTCCTCCCATATTTACACTAAGTCCATAGGGGCGCTCAGGTGAAATTTTAATTTGTGCATTTCCTGCTTTACCGGTTAATTGTTCCCAGATGGTAACAGCCATATGAACCCCGGTAGCTCCGGTAGGATGACCCCAGCCAATTAGACCGCCGGTAGTGTTCACAGGAATTTTACCATCACGGGATGTATGCCCTTCAGCAACAAAACGTGCACCTTCACCCTGTTTTGCAAAACCTATAGCTTCCATGGCAAGAATACCGGCTATAGTAAAGCAATCGTGAAGCTCAACAGTGGCAAGGTCGTTAATTGTGATACCGGCTGATTGCAATGCCTGCCTTACTGATTCAGCCATAGTGCTCAGTCGGGTTAAATCATCAGGTTCTTTGGTAATATCTTCTTCAGCCTGCCCCCAACCGGTTATTTCTACGGCTTCAGAAATTGGAATTCCTGCTTTTTTTAATCCTTCTTCTGATGCTACTATTATTGATGAAGCCCCGTCAGATACTTTGCTGCAATCAAAGACATTCAGAAAATCAGTGAATACAGATGGATTTGGTTCTGTAAGAGCCAGTTTTTCAAGGTCTTCAGTTTTATTCTCAAATTCCTGTGCTGTAGGACAAAGACGGGCATTTTCAATAGCATTCCGGTACCAGCGTGCAAAACCTTTACGGGCATAATCACGACCATACTTATCAAAATAAGCTCCTGCACGATTACTGAACTGACCCGGGAAGAAATAGGCATGTCCTTCTTTTCTTTTCTGAAACCAACCTGCTCCGGCCAATACATCAGCACCGTAAATAGCTTTCATTGAATTTTGAACTTCAACACCTATTACCAAAACCATATCAGCAGTTTCGGCCAGCACCGAGCGAACTCCTGCAAGTAAAGCCAATCCGCCGGAAGCACAGGCGCCTTCAACACTCATGGCTGGTTTGTAACGTAATCCTTCATCAATCATAGGCATAAAAGCACCAAGATGAGCCTGCTTGTTAAATCGTGCCGACATAAAATTGCCCACCACACATTCGTCAATGTACTGAGCACCACCAACAGCGGCAATGCTTGCCTGCCCTGCTTCTTTCATATAATGCTCAAGTCCGGGCATTTGTTTCTTAGGATTAAATTCTTTGCGGCCTGTTCCTATCGAAACTGTATTATATCCCGCTGTCAGAAATATTCTTTTTCTTAATTTTTTCATGATAATCAGTCTTTTAAAGATAATTATTCACTGGTCCGTAGGCATGAAAGAAACCTGTGGTCATAACAGTGTTTACATCATCAGTGCTGTGTGCAACACCGTCATTTACCAGTTTTTTACCAATTTCACCGGCTTTTTGTGCATATGAAACTGCTAATTTGGCTCCTTTTGTATCCATATTTTTTAATCCGTTGAAATACTGCTTAAGAGTTTCTTCACGCGAACGGTTCTTAATAATGTTTTTCCATGGCTGCCAGCCTGGAGGCATATCACCGATAAATTTATCACCGGACTCTGCAACAGGCTTAATGTCAATATATTGCTTGGCTTCCAGGTCAAAGATTTCTGTGATCTGACCTTTGACATATTTAAAGATTCCATCTTTCTGGCTTCCGTCAGCAAACTGACCGCCTTTTATGCCAAGTTCCATAAATCCGGACAGAACCTGACTTTGAAGTGTTTCGCCGGGAAGCCGCTCATCCATAACTTTCATGATAAAAAGACAGACATCAATTCCTACATAATCTGATAACTGGAAAATTCCCATAGGCCTGACAAGAAAATCCCTGCTAACCTTATCTACCACATATAATGCTTCAGTGAACGACATTTCCTTAATAAGTTTCTGAACTTCACTGACCGCATGAATAATATCGCGCATAAAAAAGCCATTGCCAATAAATCCTGCCACATCGTTTGAAAAAACAATGGTTTTTTTAAGGTTTTTAGCAAGTTTTTCTGCGAAATCAAATAATTCCTTATTTGTGTTTTTTGATGGAATTATTTCCATGAGTTTCTGAACTGCCGGAGGATTATAGAAATGGAATCCTATTATATTACCATTAAGACCGGCTTTTTCATCCAGTTCATTAATTGGAATAGAAGATGTATTACTTAGAAACCATGGCTTATAAGGATTGTTTTGATTGATGTTGCTGAAAAGTTTCACTTTAACTTCCGGATTCTCACTTACAGCTTCAAAAACAATTTGTGCATCATAGGCAGCTTCTATTCTGGTTGTAGGTTTTACAATACTCAGAACATCGTTTACATATTGATTTATAACATCTTCGTTCTCAATAAGTTTTGGGTTTGAGGCATACCACTTCCGCAGTTGTACAGTCATTTTTTCAGCGTTTTTCAAAATCTGGCTTCTCAGATATTTCATCAGCCCACCAATAGCAGGCGCTGAAACATCAATTGCATGAAGGCTGACTTCATCAGTGCTTTTACCCTCAGCAAAACAATTATTGGCCATTTCAACGGCTGTAAGAAGTACTATACCACTGCCCATTTTGCCTGCTGCCCCCAGAACGGCAACATTGCTTAGTTTCTCATTGTATTTCATTTAATTTTCTTTGTTTTGGATTATGGTATTATGTTTATCAGTTGTGTTTTTAATCCGGATGGTTTTGTTGTTTTGTCTGAATTTTTCATCCATATTTTAATAAAAATCTGAAAATGAAAATTTAAAAAGAAGAAATTAAATCAGAATTCGGGCTTTCGTTTTTCCAAAAAGGCTCTCATCCCTTCTTCTCCCTCATTTCCGAACAGGGTGCCAAATTCCTGAGCTTCCAGTTGACTTCCCGAATCAAAATCAGTTTCCATACCTTCACGAACTACTTTTTTAATTTTTTTAACAGCTTTTGGTCCTTTGCTTAGAATAAGCTGTGCCATTTTGTTTGCAGATTCAATAAGTTCTTCCGATGCAAATACTTTCTGAACCAGTCCTATACGCAAAGCTTCGGCAGCATCAATCATCTCGGCAGTCATTAACAGCCATAAAGCATTTCCGGTTCCTATCAAACGAGGAAGACGCTGTGTTGCAGCAAATCCCGGAATAAGCCCAAGATTTACTTCCGGCTGTCCGAATCTGGCTTTGTCTGAAGCCAGTCTAATGTCGCACGCCAGTGCAAGTTCAAGCCCGCCTCCCAAAGCAAATCCGTTTATAGCGGCGATTATGGGTTTATCAAGGTGTTCCATTTTACGGAAAACCTTTTGTCCGCGTTCAGAAAATTCTGTTCCTTCAATGCTGTTTTTGTTTACCATTTCGACAATATCGGCACCGGCCACAAACGCTTTGCCCTCTCCGGTAATAATGATGATCTTTACTGAATTGTCGTTAGAAATATTATCAAGCAACTGGTCCATTTCATCAAAGAAAGCTGTGTTCAAGGCATTCAAAGCTTCAGGACGGCTGATGGTAATGGTAAGAATCCCATCCTGATTTTGAGTTTTTAGAATTTTGAAAGTCATATGGATGATTTATATATCCCGATTAACAATTATAAAGAGTGTAATGTTTATTCACAGATATATATTTTCAAAGGTTTTAGCAGGTTAAATATTTGACTTTCAAAGAAGATGTTAAAGGCATGGGTTTTTTGTGAAACAAACAGCAACTTTCAGAAATATCAAAACAAAATCAGGCGGTAAACTAAGATTCACCGCCTGATTTTTAAGAACTCAAAATAAAGATCTTAACTTTCGCAAGTTCGATAAATAATTGAAGATGAGATAAAAAGCAGCATATTTATTTTGCCATATTATTGAAATTCAATAACTTTGCTTTGTCAACCAAGCAAGATAAAATATGCTGCAGCGCA
>JBASHR010000091.1:0-77141 GCA_049654165.1 Bacteroidales bacterium | reverse complement strand
GTCTTGGGGGAATATAGGAAGTATCTGTTGCATATCTTTTTTTGCAAATTTACGACATTTATTGTCTGCGATAAGTGAAAGGTAACCTACTGATTATCAAAGATGGGGTCAGGAGTTCTGAAATTACAGAACTTTGTTGCAGACAGGATGAACTGAGCTTGCTAAAGTTAAAGAATTAAGTGGTAAAAATTTTTCAGAGCTTGTTTTGCAAAGGTATCAGAGAGGCATTATCAATAATCTGCAGGATCACCTGTACATCCACTTTTTCGGTTACATTCAATCCATTCTGGCTCTGATATAACTTTACTGCGCTCAAAGAAGCAGTTCCAAAAACTCCATCTGCAATAACATCAATTCCATTGCAGGATAATCCCAGTTGAAGCAAGCGCACATCACGTCCTTTTAGCAGAGGTGTTTGTACTTGAAGTGAGCGGCTTCCGGGCTCAGGTCCATCAAAGCATCCTTTGGGTGTAGCATTGAGTGTCACAGTTGAAATTTCCTGCCCCCTCACCACCAAAGGCAATTCAAGATTCCATTGTTCAAGAGCGATCAGGCGTTGTAATGCATCCATTCTATAAACCGTATTTCTAAGGATTTTTTTGGAATGGTTTGCAAGCCAGTTTCTGCGATTTTCCACATAGGCCGCTATCCACTTTTGTTCTCCGATTGATGCCAGTAAGCCATTGTTATTATTGGTCTGGCTTTTGATGTACTGCCACGAACCATGCACAAGGCTGTCATAAACCACGGCAATACCGAGTGCCGTTTGAATTCCGGTATTCTTAGCATTTCGTTCAGCCGATTTCCAGTATTCAGTATCAAAAAACTCGTCCTGTGTTGTCCTCATAACCGGATCATCGGCAGTTGCACGCAATATATTTTTAAAATAATCATCATGATCCAGACTTAAATCCCGTGATTCCAGCCGTTTCAGATAAGGATTTAACTTAACACTGAATCGTGCATCCGGTTTGTTGCAATAATCTCTGATAAGCTTAAAAAGGTTACCGGATCCCAGCGTCGTCTGAGAGCGGCCAAAAGTGAGATGTCCGCTGTCACCGGCCAGCAGGGTTACCATTCCATAATCGCCCAGTACCGAATTGGTTTCAAAAATATTGACAATTGCCTGAGCCGTATCTTTTTGTGTTTGTGTTACCATAGCATCTTTTTATTTAATTGTTAATCCCTGTGTTTATAACAAAAGAGGAATGTGGTGGTCTAATCCCTTTTGATAATATTTTATACAAATATAAGTGATATTGTTTATAAGTAAGAGGGAGTCTGGGGGGAAACTATTAACTTCCCTGAATTATTGATAACTCATGCAGCCCCCTGTAAACCTTATTTGGCGAGAGGCTACCGATAGATGAGTAATCCCAGCCCGTTCTTCGTTATAATATTTGCAAGCTGAATATAATTCGTTTCCGTTAATTGGGCGCTTTAGATATATTTTATAATACGTAAGAATCGTTTAATGTAAATCTTGCCTAACGCCTTTCCTTCTCCATTCATTGATGTCTATAAAGTTTCAAATCTCTTTACGAAATTAATTTATTCGTCAGAGGAAAACAGGCAATCCCTGATTTGGCTTTCATTTGAGCATATTGGGGTTGCCTGTTATATTCCAATTAATAATTACTGTGCAATTATTTTCTCCAGTAGTTATTTGCCGCTGCAACCGTCTGGAATTCAATTGCCACTACTTCTGCTGAGAGGATAAGTAGCTCTGCATCTTCAGCATATACGCTGCGCAGCCTTTTCTTAACTTCCGGATCTTTCTGAATTGCCCCGATGGTCTTTCGTGCCATCATTATGGCCAACTCTCTTCCCTCCTGAGGAGTTTTGGTAATCAGGCTCTCCAGCCAGATATCATTATCGGGAGGAGTGGTGGGAGCTGCTGAAGCTGTCGGCAAAATCGAAGCTGCCTGAATACTAATTTTACTGCTTCCGCTTGCGTCACCTGTAATCTGACTGCAACCAACAAGCAATCCAAAAAGCAGTGAAAGGATAAACATCTTCTTCATGTCATTAATGGTTTTTGGTTAAACATATAGCAAAGATAAAAAATTTACATCTTGATGATGATTATAAGGTAGTATCCCAAAAAGTGTGTGATTTTTAAGGATGATCAAAATTGATCTTATTGTGCTTTATACACTTTGGAAATAGTATTTGGCAGACATGCTATTTCTTAATTTCAGAATAATAAGTTTTCTCAGAATCCTTACACTATTATCTATGGCATGAGAAAAGCCAGGGCAACAATCCCTCTTCTTTAAAAACATAATCCCATGCATTATGCCCTACTCCGGGATAAATTGTAAGGCTGGCATCAGCACCTGCTGCTTTGAAGGCTTCAATCATTCTCACTGATAACACAGGCTTTACCACTGTATCTTCTTCGCCATGGAATGCCCTGATTTTCACATTCCTGATACCGGCATTTATAAAATCCGGATTACCACCCCCACAAATCGGAAAGGCAGCAGCAAAAATTTCAGGTTTTCGGTAAAGCAATTCAAAAGTTCCCATGCCTCCCATTGAAAGACCTCCTATATAAACACGTTGCAGATCGGTATAGGGTTCGGAAAGATAATAATCAATAAGCTCCAGCAGATAGCTCATAGGAGGTTTTGCTTCTTCTGCAGGGTTGAAATCAAAATTGCGGCTTCCGTCATCATTAGTCGAGAATACCACATTAGCCCAGTAATTTTCAGTTTTACACTGCGGAAAAATAACAATTGCCGGGTAATTTTTACGGTTAAACTCAGAAGCAAAAAACGAACCGCCATGCACAAGCTGTTTTTCATTATCATCGCCCCGTTCACCGGCACCGTGAAGAAAGAAAATCAAAGGATACTTTACGGAAGGATCAAAACCTTCAGGAAACATGATCCGATACAGGAGGCTGTCCTGTCCGCTGATGAATATTCTTTTTTCATAGAGACTGTTATTTTGTCCTATAACAATGTGTGAACCGATAAGAGACGCCATTGCTGTCAAGAAAACTGTTTTTACCAATTTTATACTCATAAAATTAAACATCAGAAATTTTAATCTCAGAACACTAACATATATTCTCACCCTGCATGTTCCATTGATATTTGCTCAAGGGTTCTGCCTTTGGTTTCGCTAACATATTTTTTAACGACCCAGAATGCTATCAGGCCGAAAGCTGCATAAATCCCGTACGACATTCCCAGACCGATTGATGACAACAATACAGGGAACGATATTGTTATCAAGAAATTAGAGCCCCACTGAACCAATCCTGCTACAGCGAGGGCAGCACCCCTGAATTTATTTGGGAACATTTCGCCAAGCATGACCCACATAACGGGACCCCATGTAAATGCAAAAAATGCAATATAGGCATTGGCAACCAGTAAAGCCATAATGCCGGTCTTGCCTGTCAATTCGAGGCCTGCAGCACTGTCTTTTGAACCGTAAGCAAATATGAGAGCCAGTATGCCGAGCATAAGTGCCTGACCCAAAGCTCCGATAATCAGTAAAGGTTTGCGTCCAACGCGGTCAACAAGGGCTATTGCAACGAAAGTGAACAACACATTCACCGATCCACTTATAACATTGGTAAGCAAAGCATCAGCTTCAGTGAAGCCAGCAGCCTGCCATAATACAGAGCCATAATAAAATACGACATTGATACCCGTAAACTGCTGTAAGGCAGCCAATGCCATTCCTACCCACACTATTGGATAAATTCTTCCGGAATCAGGGTTTTTAATATCAGAGAGGCGTGATTTACGCTCTCCGATAACTGTTTGTCTGATTGCTTCAACCTGAAGAGTTGCCGTTTCCGTTTCAGTAAGCTTTGCCAGTATCTTACGGGCTTTATCATGCTTTCCTATAGCAACAAGATAGCGTGGTGATTCAGGAATAAGAAAAAGGAACAGAAAAAACAGCGATGCCGGGAAAATTTCCATCCAAAACATCCATTGCCATGCTTTGTAATCCCACCAGAAAGTATTTGCTGCTCCGCCGGCACCAAGAGCGATATTGTAATTGGAATAAAAAGCCATGAACAACCCCAGAACAATTGCAAGCTGCTGTAATGATATAAGCCTACCCCTGATATGAGGAGGTGCTATTTCGCCAATGTAGGCGGGCGATATTATACTTGCTGCTCCAACGGCAAGCCCTCCCAGAATCCTGTAAAAAACAAACTCGTTAGAGCTGGCAGCGATACCTGAACCCCAGGCGCTAACAATAAAAAATACTGCTGCTATGAGCAAAGTCCTTTTTCTACCTATCTTCTCCGCCAGATTTCCGGCAAAAAAAGCACCTACAGCACATCCCAGTAACATGGATGCAATATTGAAACCTGTACCAACAACATCGGAATTGAAAGCCTCCTGTAGTGCATGAACAGTGCCGTTGATAACCCCACTGTCGAAACCAAATAAAAAGCCGCCAAGTGTTGCAACAATCGTCAATGCCAGAATTCGGACATGGTTAACATTCCCTGTCTGATAACCTGTGGTCTTGCCTGTATTCATACTAAAAGATTTAATTCGGGTTATAGTGATGTGAATTTAAAGAGTTCAAAAGTAATAATTCTACAATAGTAAGCGGATTATTGCAATAAAAAAGAAGCAGTGAGTACATCTCTGGAATTACCACTTGTCATGATCAGAAATTCTCCCGGTTCATAATCATACTTAAGGTCATAATTATAGAATTTAAGGTCTTCAGTTGTAAGCGTAAAAGACATAACTTGCGATTCCCCGGCTTTCAGGAACACTTTTTTGAACCCTTTAAGCTCTTTCACAGGGCGGGTAATACTTCCCACAACATCACGAATATAGAGCTGAACAACTTCAGCACCATCATATTTCCCGGTATTGTTCAGCGTAACCTGTACATTTAGCTTGTCGCCTTCAGTAAGTATTTGCTTATCCAATTTCAAACCGGAATATTCAAATTCAGTGTAGCTCAGCCCATATCCAAACGGATATAAGGGTTCATTTGGGATATCAAGATAATTTGACAGGTATTTAGTGTACCATTCTCCTTCCGGTAGTGGACGACCAGTGTTTTTATGATTGTAATAAACAGGAATCTGACCTACATTTCGTGGAAAGCTAACCGGAAGTCTGCCTGAAGGATTCACCTTGCCAAAAATTACGTCAGCAACAGCATTTCCGGTTTGTGTACCTCCAAACCATACATTCAGAATAGCTGGAATATTTTCATCTTCCCATGCCAGTGTTAAAGGTCGTCCTGTGAAAAGGACAAGAACCACAGGTTTTCCTGTTTTTAACAATGCTTTCAATACTTGCTGGTGGTTTCCGGGCAATGAAATATCGGAACGACTAGCGCTTTCTCCACTCATCTCAGCAGCTTCTCCCATTACTGCTACCACTACATCCGAATTCCGTGCTGCCTTTAATGCTTCATCAAGTAGTTCTTCAGGAGTTTTCAGTGTATCGGCATCCAGGCCTCCGTGCGCAGCTATACGCCGGATATATTCAGGGTCATCTATAATATTACAGCCTTTTGCATAAATGATCTCTGCCTGGTCTGAAACAGCATCCCTGAAACCTTTAAGCACAGTAACCGATTGCGAATGATCGGCTGAAACGCTCCACATACCTGCCATGTTCAACTGATTGTCAGCCAAAGGTCCAATAAGTGCAATTTTCCCTTTTTTCTGCAATGGTAATAAATGATCCTGATTTTTCAGCAATACAAAAGTCTGAGCTGCAATATCGCGGGCTATTTCATTGTTCTTTTCTGTGAAAATTTCTTTTTCAATTCTTTCGGGATCGCAATACAGGAAAGGATCTTTAAAAAGGCCAAGCTTATATTTAGCTTCCAGAATTCGGCGGCAGGATCGTTCAATCATAGATTTGGTGATTTTTTGCAGCTCAAGTGATTTTCCCAGTGTAGAGATATAGCCTTCGCCAATCATATCCATATCAACCCCCGCATTTAAAGCCAATGCAGAAACTGTCTGCAAATCGCCAACACCATGATTGACCATTTCGTTTATGGCTGTATAATCAGTAACCACGAAACCGTTAAACCCCCACTTATCGCGCAACACTTCCGTAAGCAGCCATTTATTTCCAGATGCCGGAATACCATCAACCTCGTTAAATGAAGTCATAACGCTTCCAGCACCGGCTTTTATAGCAGCCAGGAAAGGAGGAAAATACTCATTGAACATGCGAATACGGCTCATATCAGTGGTGTTGTAATCACGTCCTCCCTCAGCGGCTCCGTACAATGCAAAATGTTTTACACAAGCCAGGATAGTATGAGAATCAGCAAGGTCATCTCCCTGATATCCGCGAACAAAGGCTTCTGCAATTTTGGAAACCAAAAAGGGATCTTCACCACCTCCCTCAGCAATTCGCCCCCATCGCGGGTCACGGGTAATATCAACCATAGGTGAGAAATTCCAGCATATGCCATCGGCACTTGCTTCAATAGCTGCAATACGTGCACTTTGCTCAATAAGTTCCATATCAAAACTACTTGCCAGCGCCAAAGGAATAGGGAAAATCGTTTTGTACCCATGAATGACATCCATTCCAAATATCAAAGGAATCCCGAGCCGGCTTTCATTTACAGCTACTTCCTGCAAAGCCCGGATTTTTTCAAGCGATTTCACGTTAAGCAAGGCTCCTACCCTGCCCTCCTTTATATTTTTTCCAATCTCAGATGATGTAGCCTGCCCAGTGATAATGTCTTCGTAGCCTGCAAGCAGATTCAGTTGCCCTATTTTTTCCTCAATTGTCATTTTCTGCATCAGGTTCGTAATAAAAGTATCCATTTCCTTATCGGAAGTATGCTTCACTGATTTATTGCACGAAACCAGCAATGCAGCAAAAAACAGTGTTGCTATAAGAGGCTGAAATATTCTCATCTGACGGGTTATTTTATCAGTTTGTCTTCAAGAGCTTTTTTCCAGATAGCATACCCTTTTTCATTCATATGAAGCATGTCTTCAAGAAATAAGGAGGGATCAGGCTTGCCGTTGCTATCCAGCATTGAATCCCAGATGTCAATATAAATAAGATTTTGCTCTTCATCTATAAATCTCTGTATCCTCCTGTTAGCTTCAAAAAACCGTTCTGCAAGATGCCATCTGTCAGGACTTGGTTTCATTGAAACGTATAACACCGGCACTTCAGGCAATTCAGAGCGTATTATCTTGTACAGAGTAAGAAATCTTTCAAATACTTCGTCAGTAGTCAACTGGTCGTCAAATGCAAGATCATTTTCACCACAGTAGATAACAATTTGTCGTGGCAGATACGGGAAAATAACATCACCGGCAAAGTATATCTGATCGTTCAGGGTTGAACCACCAAAAGCGCGGTTGATTATATCAATACCCGGAAAATACTTATCCAGATCAGTCCATATCGTAAACGAAGAACTTCCGATAAACAAAATTGATCCGGGTTTAGGAGGATTTGCTTTGTCAATTTCTTTGAATTCACGTATTGCACCAGCAAAATGATGTTCGTTTTCCTGAGCAGAAACAGAAAAATGAAATGCAAGAAATAAAATAAAAGCTGTTAATCTGCTGTATCTCATACTCATAGGATTATATATTGATTTCTATCATATTTTCATTTTTATCAAGGAAACCTAAGAGATAAGTTCTCCCGATTACTGAGCCTCCTTCCCTGTACTTATTTTTTTCTCTCAGGAATTGAAGCTCGTGCCCGTTAACTATGATTTTTTCCGGGCTATAACATTTATTTTTAACTCTGTATACAATTCTGACCTTTTTACCCAACAAATCAAATGATGCCGTTAACCCATCCATTGCCAATGGCATTACGGGGTCAAAAACAATTTTCTCAGATTCAATTCTTAGTCCAAGCAGACGTTGGATTATCAAGCCTGTGTAAATACCGGGACCACTTGAATAAACCCTCCACCCCCCTTTCAGTGTGACCCTGTATTTAGCAATCTCTTTATACAATTTGTCAGCTTCGTAACGATTACTGAATGCAACATCAGAACTGCTGTAATAGCAATTTGACTGGCGTAAATCACCGCAAGGTACAACTTCACTGTATTCTATCGGTATAACCTGACGAAGAGCCCTGACAAACTCATCAGCTTTACCTGTAACAGCAAGCGATTCGGCATAGCGAACGTGTTCGTGCATATACATCAGACCTATTTCACGACCAAAAAACACACTGCTCTCGGCTCTTTGAAAAATGTTTTGTATTCCTCCCCTGTATTTTAGAGGGCGATCCATTAAACGGGCACCATCAGGCCCTTTTAAATGCTTTTCAATTATCTGCTGATGATATTCAGCTTGTTTTTTTGTGAACAGTCCGCTTATTACACCTCTGTTCATTGGTAAAATGCTGTATTTTATTCCCGTAACCCGGTCAGAAGGATGAAGCAATAGGCTGATACTGCCGTTTTTACCAATAAGACCATAGCCGGCAACAACGGAATCTTTCATCAGGAACCTGTTAAATTCAGATTTTATGTTTCTGCAAATTTTTCTCAGTCGCCTCGCATCTTTTTTCCTGCCAGCCATATCACAAACTTCTGCATATTCATTAAATGCCTGATAATTCATTTCCACCGTCCAGGAAGATATCATACGGTCAGCAAGCTCCTGACTTACAGGTTGTAATGAATCATTCCAATCACCACCTCCAAAAGGCACAAAACAGGTATCCGGAATAAATGAATCCGTGATCATGTTAATCAACCTGTCAACATGTTCATACAGCGGTGTTTGTTCTTTAACATCTTCACCATTATTATTATAATAAGGCAAAATTTCATCGAGGATATTAAGGTCGCCGGTAGTTCTTATATATCTGCTCAAAGCAATGATACACCAGTAGATAATATCTCCGTGAGCATGATCGGAACGGATATTTTTATACCTGTCAAACATCCACCACTGAGGCCAACCTCCATCAGGGTTCTGATTTGAAAAGATGATACAAAGTATTTTTCTGGTTTCTGAATATTTACCCATACTCAGTAACAAATCTATTGGTCCCTGAGCAACATCACGAGTGCCCCACGCTGCGCCGCTAAACTGTTCCAATCCGTACGGGGTCAGGTAATGTATCAGCGCATTCATTCCAAACCAGGGCAGGATTTCATTTATTGCCGAAATATCATGATGTGGGCTTTGAACAGAAAGATTCTGACTGAGATCTTTCCAAATCTCCAAAGCATTATTATTATCCCTGATAAATTGTGCATCATAATCCTCAAACTTTTCAAATTCCGACCTTTTTTCAACTTCACCAAGAAAGCTCATTGAAAACTCTCTTGTTTTCTCAATATTAAGAACAAAAAATGAAGCACAACGACTCTGATGATCGCTATATAGAGTTTCATCGCCTGCTACTTTGTAGTCTGCCGAACCATTGATCCTTATCCTGAATTGAGCATCAGGAAATTTTTCTGAAATCAGACTATTCTGAGAGGGCTTACATATAAATTCATGTGCAGTATCACCACTTAAAGCAGACCAGTTAATAACCCTGTCAAACTGATTAGTAATCAATAATTTCACTGGTTCACCCTTAAGCACTTTAAAATCCAGATTCACCTGCGGAGCAGTCTTTGAAGTCCAGGTTCGAACCTGAAAAACTGAATCCCTGTGTTTATAGATCCAGCGACAATGGTTCAAACCGGTTTCAAAAGCAGAAGGTACTCCCAGAAGGTAATATTTGCCATTTAGTTCAAGAAATATCCTTTGTCCCGTTTCCGGATCCTGATTATACTGACTTGAACATACTGAGAGAAGGGTGTTAAAATTGGTGTTACCCTGAGTTAGGTGTGAATTGAAAGCGCCAAAAGCAAATGAAGTGGTTGAAACGATGCTTTCGTCAGGTTCATAACCGGCTTTTGACTGCATTATATGTCCATGAGGGCGGTCGCACTGAATTTCTTTAAGGTGGAAAGCAACATGATTATTTTCTCCATAAAAAAACGAAAGCAGTTTACCATCCTTATACTCAGCATGACGATAATCCGTGCCAAATAAGCTTTCCAGATCTTCGCTAGTCAGATCTTCAACAGGAAGTAATCCCGAACTGGTAAATGTGCTACTGACAGGCTTTTTCAGCTCCTGAGCATTAAAATTTGATCTCTCTTCATCAAATTCATTGATCAATTCAGGTAGCAGGTTCAGATCAGTGTTTGAAGTCGCCAAAGGATGGTCATGAAGAAACTTACAAACAAAAATGCTGCAATGGCTTTCAGCGGATTCAAGCCTGAAAGGCTGTTCCTGCAATGCAACAACCGATGATTCTCCAGCATACTCACCATTGAGACTTTCTGAAACCAAAGCTTCCGGAATAAAGTTTTCGCGAAAAGACTTGCCATAAAACAACATACCATCCGTCAGACCTGAAGCAGCACCATTTTTACAAGCCATCATCATCCATGGATTCCCGCTAACTTCCTTCATATTCTGCCGGCAACAAATTACCTTGCCATAAACCGGGTCTTCCAGAATTCTCCTTTCAATATACTGGCTTACATAATACTCATTTACCAATCCATCCTGAATCTGTTTCAAACCTATATCCTGAACCATGATCAAATCAAATTCAACTGACTGACTTGTCCGGTTTGTGGTTTCTATTTTCCATTGCCAGCTATGGCTCTGCTCAGAAAGTTGCAACTCACAAACATATTCTATCCCGTCCCAAATTCCTTTTGCTATGAACCTGTTATCTTTTATCGTAAAAGCACTATTACTTCCTGCTCCCGTAAGCGCTTTGAATTTAATAGTGTCTGATCTTTTACGCAGGAAAATATTTGCTCCTGAATATCCAAAAAGGGTAGCATTCTTCATGCTTATTCGAATCGGATCTGCTTCAATACTTTTTACTGAGCCATCATCCTGAAAATGAAATATTAACCCATGCTGATTTAAAACTTCCATTTAACTATTTTTTAATGTGAGCAAGATCTCCTTCCGATGTTTATGAGAGTAATTAATTACAAGGCGAACATCAGAATATTTAAATTCAATCTGTTTACCATCAAGATGGATCAGGCTGATATTTTTAACTCCCTCACCTTCCAAAACAATTTCACCCATAAGATCCCTGTCGCCATACAACCTGAATCCAATTTCATCCTTATTCACTGTAATGTCAAGAATATCGGAAGTGCTGTGCAGAAGTCTGATCTCATCAGTTACTGCCAGACAAACGGGTGTAAGTATGCTATACAATGGAGGCATTATAATCTCTTCACCTGAATACGGAATATGGGCAATATCACCATTCGCCGGATTCGTGTATGATATTCTGGTCTTTTGCTCTTCGTTGAAATAATTGCCAATAAACAGAATTGCAGAATTATCCTGAGTGAATCTTTCTCTCACTGTAACATTATCATTAGAGGAAACCGCCTGTCTTAACACAGCTTCTGATCTGCGTAACAAAGCCTCATAAACCGGCTTATGCCCTTCAGTATCAAACCCGAGCCAGGTTCCCAGGAAAATAACACTTCCTTTGCCGGATTTCTTAATAAAACCACAAGCTGTACCATTAAGGGTTCGTGCAATGATTTCAGCATCATTCAAGGATTTATCAACAAAAACAATTTGCGGGTTTGAACATTTAATATCTTTAAAACCAAGGATATCAATAAGAGGCGAACTTATAACTTCTGTCTTTTCAGGATGACAGTTCAGTGCATCTCTGAGGATAGAACATGGCTCCTGCCTTAAAGTACGATCAGGCAAATACGGATATATTACCAATTGTCCGCCACTGTTTGCATAATCGGCTAAAACCTGCTGGTCTTCTGCATCCATTTCATCAGTACAAAAAGCCCATACCTGAGCATATTTTCCAAGACTTTCAGCAGAAGCTCCGCTCAGGTCAGCCATGTCATAGTCAATATTCAAAACCTGCAACACTTTCAGCAAACCATCGAAATACGCGGCTCTTCTAATTTTTGATGGAACAAACCTGAGATCACAGGCTCCATTCTCAGGTCGTTCAAGTTCGGTAGCATAATAAGGAGGATAAAATAAAACACAGATATCTGCTTTGCGTTCAGCGTTAACTATCAGATCTTCCGACACTTTAACAAGCCTGCTCATACGCTGCACAAGGTCATAGGCAGAACTGCGTTCACCATGAGCGTTAAGCGGAGTGAACCAATAAAAGGTATCTCCCGAATATCCTTTACGTTCCGGATTAAGCCCTTGCGAAAACATGTAGTAATTCCAGCCCTTAAGCCCGTTGGCAATGCTAGCCTTGTAAAACAGTTCCATCTCGCGAGGGTTGGTAACAACGTGATATTCGCGTGAACCACTCTGAAACTCAGCAGCAAACAAAGGTTTATCCCCCTGCATTGCAACTGTGATATCATTGATAATGCGATCGTCGTGCATATTACGGTAAGAAACAAACTCCGGAATATGATCAACCCCGAAAATGATCTCGCTCTTATCGCCAAACAAATCATCGTACATTGTTAGATTAACCGGAAATTCATATCCGCTGCCATAAATCCAGCCAGGCAGATTATGATATAAAATCAATCCGATATTTTTCTCTCTGATCATGGTAGTTAGCAGTCGTAAATATTTTCCATAGTAGCGGCGCCAGAATTTATGCCATTCATAGTCTCTGCTTCTATCACCTTTTGAAGCGTAAGGTGTCATGCCATCGGGAGGAAGTTCAATATTATCAAACGATTGATAATCAGTGTTCCAAAGCCTGTTTATTTCCGAAACCGAATTAAATGTTTGTCGCAGATATTTTATAAAACGATTTCTCACCTCTCCGCCATAATCAGCCTGATGGGCGAGCCATGAAAACACACCTATTTCATTGCATAACTGCATCATGATAACAGGACCACCGGCATCAACTTCCTGGCTTCTAATCAACGGCATTATCTGGTTGTACCACAATCTGACTTTTTCAAGATAAACCGGATGAAAAAGATTAACACCTTCACTATTGACAATTTCCCCTTTTCGGTTCCGCATTTTAACATCGTCACCATGTTTTTCAAGAAACCAGTCAGGGAGACCTGCTCCACGAAATTCAGCAAGAATAAAAGGTCCGGGTTTTACAATACAATACAAACCATGTGACTTGCATTTCTGTAACCACAATTTCAAATTGCGTTCAGGATGCGTAGCTCCATCAAAATCGAACAAACCTTCTTCCGGTTCATGCCATGCCCACGGAATATAGGTGCTTACAGCAAACAAACCGGCTTCACTAGCTGCTTTCAGGTGCTTATCCCATAAGCTTTGCTTTATCCTGAAATAATGAATCTCACCAGAATTAAGGAATATTTTCCGATCGTTAAAATAAAAACTGTTTTTCTTAAAGCTGAATGTCATCGTTTTGTTGTTTATTCATCATATTTCAGGTTGAGCACCTCATTTTCATCAGTGACCCCGTTACTGATATTTCTAAGTTTCAGTAATTCCTTTATCTCATGACTTCGTTTCTCAGTGAGGGTGTAACGCAAAATAAAATAGACTGAAAATATGCTTAGAAGTAACGGAAGTCCAATCTCCACTATCCTCATCATCAGTAATGTATAAGGCGATTGTTTTGTTAAAACAGTTATCTTTTCTTCAATAGTATTAAGTTCGGTTTCAAATAATTCATCAGGTAAGTCCGGGTCAAGGGCGATTATTTCCTCCCTGACTTCCGCTACTGATTTCAATAAAAACTGATAATGATCATGGCTGTGTTTTACGTTTGCAGCTTTGGTTTCCAGATGACTCTCGAGCTCTTCACAACGCAACAATGATTTTGCCAAAAGGCTGTCAACAGTTGAATTCGCAGCTACATTTTCATTATTGACCTGAATTTCGCTTCGCAATTCCCTGATGCTGCCCTGAAGCGAATCCACTTTTGTAACCTGAGTTTGATCGAACATTGTTAAAACAATCAAAGCGCCGGCCACAAAGCTTGCAAGAGCGGTTCCCATTTTTATGAACCACCAGAAAATCGAATAAAAACTACCTTCGGTACGCTGACCAGTTTTCAGATCATCTTCATCGCATATATCGCCAACCATTGATGAGCCAAGAGTGAAGAAAAACAACATCCCTGACGACAGCAGGATAGTAGGTATAATTATCAGATAGGGATAATCAGGATTATAACAAACTATTTTAGATAACTGCGCCAGAACCATCAATGCAATAGCAAGAATCAGAGTTGAGCGTTTGCCAAGTTTGGGGCTTATCCAGTTAAGCGGGAAAACAGCAAGCACCCCAGTAATAGCCCAAATAGTTCCGTTAATGCCTAGCAAATAGGCCCCTTCCATTTTATTCCCGCCAAAAACATAAAAAATAGGGATATAGGATCCCAGAAGGTTCACAAAATTAAAACCCATGGCAAGAGTGAAAATGGTAAGGGTGAGCATTATGAAATTCCTGTTCGAGGCAGCATGCTTCATATCTTTCCAAAAAGGAGATTTTTCCTGCTTTGAAACCCTTGCAAATTCAGGCTCGCGAAGTTTTATACTCCACCAGAATGATAATGGTATTAAAAAGGCTGCAATAAGTAGTGACACATAACGCATCCCGTCAGCTTCATTACCTCCGGTGCCTCTGAAAAACTCACGGTTTGCAAGCCAGAAAAGCCATGGAGTGCTCATTGCAAAGAGGTTTCCGACAAAACTCTTAGCGCTGAACAGTCGTGTGCGCTCATGGTAATCGGTAGTCATTTCCATACCCAAAGCACCATGAGGTATCTCAAAAATTGTTGTTGAAGTATAAAAAAGCAGTAATGCCACAAGGATGTAAACCAACTGAAATGCCTGAAACTGAGTTTCAGAAGGGAACCATGAGCGAACCAGATCGCCTTTTGGTATCCACCATAATATCACAAAAGTTATGGCTACCAGGATGCCTCCAATAAGCAGGTAAGGACGTCTTCTCCCCCATCGGGTTCTGGTATTGTCAGAAAGATGACCAATAATAGGGTCAGAAACTGCATCCCAAAGGCGGGGAATTATTAAAATCACCCCCAGCCAGAAAGCACTCAGCCCAAGGCTGATATTTCCCATCAACCCAACAAGAATGCCGGCAATATTAAAAAGTGCAATTGGAATAATACCACCGGCACCATAAGCTGCTAACTGCGAAAACCTTATCCGGTCTTCCGACCCGGTATTATTCAATTTTAGTTTAGATTCACTCATAAATGAAGTTGTTTTCTTAGTAATAAATCAGTAATTCGGCAGGGATTTCTTTGACAATGATCTCGTTATTGGTGAAATACCCGGTTTCTTTGCCGTTAATAATAACTCTTGATGGCAGTTTTGAACGGTTGAAATTCTTAATCTTGATACCGTTAGCAGGCAATTTAACGTCACCGGTAACTAAAAAACGATAGAAATTGTATTCTTTTTTGATTGAATAGGATATATCTCCGAAATAAGTAGGAAGATCTTCCACTGACATACCTTCAGGTGAGTCAATCCAATCCTGATAAAGTGCCGGAGCTAATACAAGGGACTGATCATATTCGTTTTCATAAACAAACATTGTCCGAAAAGCATTAATGAAATCGCTGCCTATCCAGGTATGAGGCATATCGCCAATAAACCGGGGCACACGGTAATCTTTCCATACAATCTCAGCCCAGTGATACCATCCCTGAGGCCTCTGATCATCAAGCAGAAATTCCAATAGCTCATGCGCCCTGTCGGGCTGATCAAGTATGATAAAAGACCCGATCAAACGGTTTTCATAAGGTGTATAATCTCTCCATTCTATTTTATTATCCCTCCTATCCCTGAAATATTCGTAATATTTATCAAAAGTATTGTAAATCTGAGGCTTCGGAAGGTTTTTCAGTTCATTGCATGGGGTAAGTGCCACAGTTGTTGAGGTGGCATCAAAATCACCAAGTTCCACACAACCCGGAATATAATCAATGCCCCTTATTTTCATTGCAGCCCTTATTGAGTTGTAAAGATTCACTTCAAAAGTGTCTTTCAGCATTTTTATCCGCTCATAATTTTCGGTTTCGCCAAGTATCTTTTGAATTTCTGCAGCATCCTTCAAACCTTTTATTGTAAAGAAATTATCCCAGTATGAGTGCATTGGCTTCTCTGAATAGCCTTCATGACTGATAGATTCCGGAACCAGGCCATAATATGCCCTTACGCTATCGTTACCATATTTAAAATGATCAATTGAACGTTCTGCAACAAGCGATGCTATGTAATCTGCAGCCATTAGCACATGTTTGTTTTTCGAACGCAAAAAAGCAGTGTCTTTTGTAAAATTGAAATATTCGCGTATCAGATATATCAGTTGACCATGACTGTCGTTTTCCGGTACAGGGTCGGGGCCACGGAAATCAACCACACAGGGCACCTTTCCGTTCTCGTACTGATGTGGCGCATACCAGTTAATAAAATCTCTTACTTCATCAATAATTCCGGATTTCAACAATGCTGAAGATGTTAATGAACCATCGCGTATCCAACTTCTTTCATACGAACGCGAACCCGGCTGAATGCCAGCTAAATCGCGATTAATAAGTATGTAGATAAGGTTGGCTTTATATGTGTTTATGATTCTGTCAGCCGAAGACGGAAGATTAAACCTGATTTTATCAACTTTTGACCTCCAGAAATTTGCTGATTTGTCAAATTCTACACTCACAGCATCAGGGTCTGAATTCTGATCAATAAAAGCTGTTTCATAAAATGGCACAAGCATATAAAACTCTGTAATCCCGCCTGGATTCAGATTAAAAGAATATTTTATCACTCCGCTGGCAAGTCCGTGCTCATCTGTAACACTGGTTTTATCCGGCATTATACCTTTTGAAAGCAGATCAGCGATATTTCCATTATTGAAATTTACAGCTCCAAAAGCATCATATTTTCGCTGTGGGATTATAACTTTATCATTTACTGTTATTACTCCGTTATATTCGCTGATACTACTGATCTTACCCACTCCGCCCGGCAAATTCAGAAACTGGTAATAGGGATTGACCTGAAAAGGGCGTATCATCAAAAACAAATCAAATCCAGTTGGTTCCGTGTTCAGATTTTCAAGTGTATAACGTATATCCAGCATTGAGTTCTTATTTGCCTCGCCTATTGAAGCAACAGAAACATAGAGCTTTATACCTTCGCACAACCACTGAACTGTAGGCTGAAAAGTAAAGTTTTTGTAGCTTCCGTCAAAACCAAGTGATTGCGACGCCTGAACGTTATTCCAGTTATAAAGTCTGTTATTTACCCTGATCATGGGTTCAATTGAAAAAGAAGCCTTGTCAGCTTCTATCATACCATCTTCGTTTATCAAAGCTTCCCTTACATCATTATTCACTCCGCTGATAGTCCAGTACGAAGCCTGTTCAGTAAAATACCGGGGATAATACCCTTGCGTGGAATTTTTGGCAACATATCTGAAAAAATCATTGGGAGAAAGGGATTCCTGTACTTCAAGAAATTCAATTTCTCTGATTCCGTATCCTTTTGGTGAAGATGAATTTTTTAGTTCAAGGCGTAAAAATCGTGCCTGAGCCTCAGGCAAACGAATAAAACTAACATCTGTCTGGTTGTTTCTGACCGAATAGGCTTTCTCCCAATCCTTTGCATCACCTGTGAGAAATACATCAAAATCCTTTGCAAAATGACCTTCCAGCCATCTTATCTGCAAGCCACCGAATTCACGACTCAATTTAAAATCAATATTCACAGTTTGATCACCCGAACCTTTGCTAAACCAATATGTCTCTGCTAACCCGTCCAGCATATTATCTGCTGTATTCTTTTTCAGAACCGATGAAGTACTTACGGATGGTAGCGGATATGACTTTATCTCCGCAGGAAGTGGTTCAAACTTCAGGTCATCAAGCCAGATAGTACCTTTGCCGCCAACAAAGGAAGCAATTGTAAATTCAATCCGGTCAATACGCTTCAGGTTTCTGTCGCTTGCAGGACCCCATGCAAAATCAATATGGCGTTCTTTAATACGGATTTTCTTCCATTCTTTAGGAAATCTATAATTGCGGTTATTCACCCACCAGACATTATCTCCGGATTCGTCAATAAACTTGACTTCAAAATTATTATCAGGCGATTGGGCTTTCAGGTAAAAAGTAAATTCATAATTCTCAGGAAGATCAATCGGAAAAAATTTCTGAACCCCTCCATAACCGGTACCTTTAGTAAAATCATAATCAAAACGGATGGCTTTTCCGGTTAATCCCTGCTCAGTGTCAAGCTTAAGCTCAACACCATCAGATTTAATAAAATTCCATCCTTCAGTGCTTTCAAATTCATCAAGAATAATGATCTGAGAAAACAAAAACCGGGATATCAGCAAGAGCAGGAATAATGCAATAAACCTTGAGTAGTATCTTTTCATGAAGACCAATATTTTGTATTTCCAGTTTATTTCTGTGTCATATACTCATAACCAAGTTTTTTCAACCCATTCTGAATAATCCTATCCTTCATTACATAGTCCCAAACCAGTCCGGTTCTGAAGTTCTCGATCATAATTATCATTGGTCCCTCGGCAATTCCCAGAAAATCGTTGTTTACCCAGTTAGCTGTGGGGTTAAATGCATCATAATACCCATATTTACCCCATATTTTGGAACCATATCTTTCGTTTATTGTTTTAATGGTTGGTAAAACGATTTCAGGCGCAAAAGGAAGAGATGATAAAGAGGCATAGGGTGCAATGGTGCCGTCATCGAAATAATTAAAATCAGGCCCGCTGGTTCCTCTTCCTGCATATCCCAGAAATTCTCTTCCATTGGCATTGTATTTCTCAGTAGGACCGTCACTGGCTGTTATACCCCAGCACAGTGAGTCATAACCCTTCCATCCATAAGGATTATCCATGGCATACAACCTTTGTACATAAGTGGCACGCCTGGAATTTTCAAAATAATCAATACCTTTTTCTTTCATATAGGAATCAACCAAACCACGATAGTCAATAAATGCATGAGAAAACTGATGACCAAACAAAGGCGGGAAAACCACATGTGAATAACCTTCGTACGGAGTTTGCCATTTGTATGTGCTTAACCATGCGTTATAACTTCTTTCTATATCTTCCATTCCAGTACCGGCGGCGAGAGTGTAAAGAAAAAGCCCCTCATTATAGCCATACCAACCCCAGTCAGTCCTGCCTTCTTCCGGCGACCAGCCCATTGATATAGTGTAAGGATGACGGCTTTCGGCAGGCATGCTGAAAATACTCCAGTCCATCCTTTCAAGCAATTTATCAGCATACAGGCGTATTTGCGTTTCTGTTATATTATCAATGTTGAAATAGTTTCGTGCGAAAATGATCCCCATCATCAAAATACCAGTGTCAATTGACGAAAGCTCACACTTCCATTCCCGGGTACCGGAATTCATTCTAAGAAAATGATAAAAAAATCCTTTATATCCGGCAGCATTAGTGTCAGCACTCTGAGGTGCATTGTAAAAGAATTCCAGAATATTCATCACAATTTTTGCTGCGTCTTCGCGTGCTATCCAGTTTCTTTCTATTCCCACAGCAAAAACCGGAATTGCAAAGCCTGTAGAAGCAATACTTGATGGGGCCCATTCAGAAGCACGGTCTTTTACAATTCCCCACTCCGGATGATGCTCGTTAACAAAAAACTGAAAAGTCTTTTTTTGGATAGTGTCAATCATAAGTTCATCTTCGAGTGATAAAGGATAATCAACCTTTCCATGAGATTTGTAAATCTGTTTTTCCGGTTGTCCGCAAGATATTAAAAGGGTTAGAAAAAAGAGAAATAATGTACTGATCCTCATATTGTTAAAAATATTTTGAAATGGTTTATTCTTATTCTGACAAATCATTAAAATCACTTTATTTATTTCATAAATCAGAAAACTATCAATTTGAGAAGCCAAGTTTTATCATTGCCTGCTGAACTTCGGGAGCCGACATAAAGAGGTTCCAGCATAAGGTACTTCGATAATTCTCTATCATTACAATAACAGGTCCCTGATCAATTGCAATATATGAGTTAGCCCACCAGCCTTCATGCGGATTAAAAGCATCGTAAAAGCCATAAGGCCCCCATAATTTATCACCCAAAACATAATAAAAATGCTTTAATGCCTTAATAGATTCTTCGGGAGTGAAAGGCATGGACGAAATCGCAGCCGAAGGAGTGATAGTACCATTGTCTCTTGTTGGTTCGTGAACCTTATAGCCGGCAGGGTCATCGCTTGCTGTCAGCCCCCAGCAATTGACACTGTAGCCTGTGTAATTCTTCTGGTTCACAATACAATGCTGCATGTTGATCAATGTATGGCTTACATTCTGAATCCAGTAACTGGCATACTGGTCGGTAAGATTTACTGGATTTAAACCAAGAAAAGAATAGTGAGCAAAGAAAAGAGGTCCTCCATAATCAAACCCAAGTGGCAACTGAATGCCATAGAACGACTTACCATTGACAAAATAGGAAGAACCAGCCCATCCCTTATGGTAAACCTGAGCATCAACCGGAAACGCATCAGAAGAGGCAGCCAGAAAATATGTTATAAGAGCTTCGTTATAGCCTTTGATCTGCATATTCATCTCCCAGCCATAATTTGGCGACCAGTGCCAGTAAAGCACTTCTTGTCCGCCACGTGTGTACCACGACCACTCAATAGTGTTCAGCAAATTATTTATTCCGGTAATAAGAGCTTCTTCTGAATCATCAGCGGGGTTCAGATATTGCCTGACAGTGATAAGTCCTGCAGCCAGAAATGAGGTTTCAACAAGGTCGCCGCCATTATCTTTAGTGCTGAATGGAATTACTTTTCCGGTTGACCCATTTAACCAGTGGGGCCAGACACCATGAAAACGGTCAGCATTAGTTAAAAAATTAATGATTTTATGTAATCTTTCTACTCCCTGATTTCGTGTTATAAAATTCCTTTCAATTCCTGTAATAATTGCCATCATTCCAAATCCACTACCTCCGGTAGTGACTGTTTCACCTGAAGAATTGCGTTCACGTGCCAGACCACTGACAGGATGAGCAAAGTCCCAAAAGTATCTGAAGGTTTGCTGCTGAACCAGTGTTAACAATTCTTCATCGCTCAACTGAGGCATTTTTACTGAAGGGTTTAGACCGGTATAAAAATATGTAAGGAAACCTTTAAATGAGAAGCCATTTTCCGCAACAAGATCGGGTGATATATAAAAAGAGTATTTTGAATAATAATCCAGGTCTTCATTGTTTGTTATAGTTACTGTTGTGCCATCGGCTGAGAGGGTTGCATCAAAATTCAAAGGAGGATAAAATGAAAAAGCATTCTTAAATTGGTTAGGATCAAGGCTATGAGAAAAGTTAATGATAAGCTCAATATTGTTGTATGAAATATTTCTTAAATGCATATTCGAACTCAAAGCTGTACCATTAAGTGAGGCTGAAACCAGCTTCAAAATTCCGGGTTCAGTTTTAAATTCAAATTTTATTCCGGCAAAGCTCTCTTTTTTCGAACCTTTAAGCTCCCGGGTTATCTCAAGTGAATAGTCTGATTCATTAATTAATGGATTTAAGGGAGTTAGAATAATGGTTTTATTTTCGTTTGAAAACTCAAAGTCACAAGAAACCTTATCGTTATTCTTAGTACTGACAAGAAAAATATTTTTTTTCGCGGAAGTGGTGTCAACAGCGTTTGTAAATTCAATAAAAAATGAACTGTTAACAGGAATATCGGAGATCAATTGGGTGTTCGATAAAATTATATCATCAGCTTTAACCCTGATTAGTTGTAATGTTTGAGCCGGAGTGTCATTCTTGTCATTACACGACATCAATGCAATAATAATGCAGCTCAACAGGTAAACTAAATAACTGATCCCTGACTTCATAAACACATAAAAAAAGAAAGGAGAGGGGAATTAACCCACTCTCCTCCCCATTATTAACCAAAAACAAAAATTAGGGTTTTTCTGATTTATACATCAGGTCAATTTCGTTAGGTGTAAGTACTTTGTGATAAATACGAACATCATCTAACTGGCCTTGAAAATGGTTAGCTTCCGGGAAAGTATAACCGCCCCATGGTTCATTAGCCCACATTGTGCCCTGACGTGACTGGATAAATCCGAATGCAAGCTCGTTTACAACATCAGGAGCAACACCGCCGTATTTCATGCCTTTTACGGTACGTTTTGCATCGCCATCAGGCCACAGATTAAAGTCAAAGCTCTTCATTTTCTCGCCATTATAGTACAAGATTCCACGTTTGCTTACTCCATCAAAAGTATATGTGACGTGCAACCATTTATTTTTCAGCATGGCTTTCATATCATCAGGCTCAATAGATTTTGCAAAATCCCAGCCCTGCCAGCCTCCATTCTGATTATAGGTGGCATTGCTTGGGAACCACATATCTTCAGCAACAGTATTTCCATTTTCAAGTTCGTACTGGATAGCAAATTTTGCACCATCCAAACCTCCAAACATTTCAAACTGAATACCATAAAAAGCACCTAACCCAAGTACAAAATGTCCTTTTCCTGAATCTTCAGCCTTAACCCAGAAAGAAATAGTAAATTTCTGTGTATTAACAAGCTGGTCGCCATTGGGAATTTCAATGATACTTGTAGTACCATTAAATTTTGCAGCTTTTCCTGCATTTGCATTACGAGAATCAACATAGGTAATATCTATTGCAGCCGATGAGTTAAAGACTCCGGTTTCGTCTTTAGCATCATTCTCAAATTTCCAGTGTGCTTTAACACCTGCAGGAGCAAAAGTTCCGATAGTAGTGAAGTTACGTTCAAATCCAGTAAGATATTTATCTGCAGTAGATTTTATACCGTCTTTGAATTTTAGTTTGTACAAAGCACCGGTGCTCAAATCCATCTCTGGCTTTATTGTAATAGTCTTACCTGAAGCTGATATATTCAGCGGAATGTCAGTATTATCATAATCCTGGGTAAGTGTAATATTTGCAGCAACTGCGGTAGCAGGATCAACATCAGTGCTAAAAGTAGCAACGATGGTAGGATTTACAGGCACATCATTCGGTGAAGTTGCTGCATTCAGATCTATAGTACCGGCAACAAGAGTTGCAAGTGTAAGATCGGGATCTTCTTTCTTACAGGAGCTAATAGCTATTGTAAGAGCTAATACTACGAGCCCAAGGCTCAAAACAACATGATTACGTTTCATAATTACAAAATTTAATTAAACAAAAATTATTAAAAACTCCAATTTGGGTTCTGAGTTAAAGTTCCCTGTGATATATCTATTTCATTCTGAGGCACCGGAAGTAATTCGTGTTTACCCTGAACAAAGCCTAATGGGCCTAATATCTGAGGAGCCATGCCGGTTCTGACAAGATCCCAGAAACGATGACCTTCAAGTGCAAGTTCCACACGACGTTCATGAAGTATCAAATCGCGTAATTCATTTTTATCAGTTGTTGTAACGTCAGGTAATATAGCATTATTGCCATGCCTTGCCCTTGCACGAACTCTGTTAAGATGCACCAGAGCCTGTGACGGCTTTCCATTTTCATTCAAAACCTCAGCAGCCATCAGTAACACATCTGCAAAACGGATCAGGCGGCGGTTATGACCAAACTGAGTATTGGTGGAAGTTCCCGGTATCCAGACTTTTCTGTTATAACATTCCATTTCAATAAGGTTTCCGTTGTCATCAAATGTTTTATCAGGTGTAGTACCATCTCCTAAAATCAATACCCCGTCAATGACATCGCCAAGATCAATTATTGTTAATTTAAGGCGGGGATCACCTTCTTCAAAAGCTGCACGCAAATCAAGTGAAGGGCGGTTAAAACCCCATCCACGGTTAGGGGTTCCACGAACACCCTGAGTATTGGCATACTGATTCCCGACAGCTCCGGAGCTTTCCATAGCACCAATCTCAAAGACTGATTCAACGCCATGCTCACCATTTTTGCCATTCGCATCCTCGAAATCAGGTTCAAGGTCATACTGATTTGAAAGGATTATTTCGAGTAAATATTTTTCGGCATTAACAAGATCGTTCTTACCTGCATCATGGCGAAACATATAAACTTTTGACAGCAAAGCTTTTGCAGCTCCTTTTGTGGCTCTGCCAAGATCAGTGGCTGGATACTCGTTTTTCTCCGGAAGGTTATCAATGGCAAACAACAAATCGTTTTCAATCAACTCGTAAACCTCATTGATCGAAGCACGTGGAAGTTTAAGCGGTGGCGAAGTAGTCTCCACTATTGGCACACCACCGAATGCTCTGAGAAGGTCAAAATAATACAGACCACGTAAGAATTTGGCTTCTCCGATATAACGGTTCTTAAGTGTAGTGTTCATTTCAATATCAGGAACCTTTTCAATAACTACATTAGTACGCTTAATACCCTGATACAATGATGCCCACCAGCGATCAAGCCCATCCTGGGTGGGGACGTGGGTGAAATTATCATAGGGTCCTAAAGTGTTTAACTGGTCATTGGGATTACTTCCTTTATGGGAATCGTCTGACATAATATCCAGAATAGGATATCCGCCTGAATGATAATGCCAGTTCCTCAATGTTGAATAAGCAGCATTTGTTGAAAGAAGGGCGTCAGCCGCATTAATAGGGAAACTTTCCTGTGTAAGCTGACCCTGAGGGCTGACTTCAAGAAAATCTTCACAAGCCGAAAATAAAACTATACTGCTAAAGACTAATATATAGGATATTTTTTTCATAATCGCGAGTTTTTAAAAAGTGATATTCAAACCAAAAGAATAAACCGCCGAAATAGGATAAATACCATTATCAATACCGTTCGACAATACATCATAACTGCCTATTTCAGGTGTGTAACCGGTATATTTGGTAAATGTGAACATATTGGTTCCTTTCAGATAAACCCTAACCTGCTGCATTGCCAGTCTCTTTGAAACATTTGCCGGAAGCGTATATCCTAACATTATAGTACGCATTCTTATAAAAGAACCATTTTGTATGAACCTGTCAGAAGGTGTGTAATTATATCCTCCGAACGAAGCTCTGGGCTCTGTATTTGTTGTTCCAGGGCCTGTCCATCGGTTCCATACGCTTTTTTCAAAATTATAGGGGTCAGGTCGTACAACATCCTTGCCGTTAAAAATCTTGTTCCCCGTTTGACCATGAATATCCATTGAAAGGTCAAAAGCTTTGTAAGAAAACTCGAAGTTCAATCCAAAAATAAATTTGGGGATAGGTGAGCCTATATATGTTCTGTCAAGACCGGTAATTCTCTTATCTCCGTCAACATCCACAAAGCGCAGGTCACCAGCCTCAGCCAGTGATGAATGTGGATAAACATTTAGTTCATCCTGATTCTGGAAAATCCCATCGGTAACATAGCCGTAAAAAGCTCCGATTGGCAATCCAATTCTGCTTAATGTAACCGGTTGTCCGTTAGCAAGATAACCACCTATCAACACTGAATCAACTCCACTTGAGCCTCCTATTTCAAGGATTTCGTTATGAATGGTGGTTCCGAGCACACCTACGCTGTAACTAAAGTCTCTGACTTTTTCGCGCCAGCGGATATTAAATTCAAAACCACTGTTAAGAACTGAAGCTGCATTATAACGCACCCGCTGCCCCTGCCCGTTACCAACATGACCGGGGGTTGACAGCTCTACAAGAATATCATCAGTCACCCTATGATAATAGTCAAATTCTCCGGTAAGACGATTGTTCAGAATTCCTGCTTCAAGCCCGATGTCAGTTTGGGTAGTGCTTTCCCATCTCAGATCCGGATTTCCGCTTTTGAAATAACTTGCTGCCGGAAATGAAGCATCCGGATTTGACAATATCACAAGAAGATCGGACTGAACTCTTGCAAAGCGGTCGAAATACAATATTTTTTCATTGCCTATTATTCCCCAGCTTGCTCTTAGCTTAAGGTTCGAAATAAGCTGGAACTTCTGCATAAACTTCTCGTTCACAATATTCCATCCCAGAGCAAAAGAAGGAAAGTTTGAGAACCGGTTTTCTTTACTGAATTTTGATGATCCGTCACGACGAAAAGTAACAGTACCAATGTAACGATTGTCGAAAGTATAATTAGCCCTGAATAAATACGAGATCATTGAGTAATAGAGATTGGCGTCAACACCGTTAAAAATGCTTTGCAGCATATTAATGTTGTTCGATTCATCAATGATATAAGGTGGCTCAATGTACCAGAAATTAGAATTGTCGCGTATTACATTCTGTCCGGCAAAACGGATCTCTTCCGAACGGGTTCTCTGCATGGTAAAACCAGCTACAGCATTGATATTATGTTTATCAATGCTTTTGTTCCATGATGCCGTGTTTTCCCACAGCCAGCTCAGGTTTTCGGTATTACCTTTTGAAATATCACTGAATTCATTATATTGCTGCGAAGCTGTGCCATCAGGATTAAATACAGTATAAGCAGGGGTAAAGGCTTTAAATTTATTGAATGAAGCGTCAATACCAAAACTTGATTTAAGGGTAATGTCTTCAAGTGGGTTAGCTTCAGCAAAAATATTTCCCACACCCCTGATCCCACTGCGAAAATTATTGGAATATGCCAGATCGGCCAGAGGGTTCCCAACATTGTAAACAACGCCAAAGCTTCCATCATCATAATAAGGCTTCAGCAAGGGCTGCGCACGATAAACTGAATAGGTAACATTTGGTGCATTTCGCTGTTCGTATGGTGCCATGGTAATATTATTACCCAGCCTGAAATATTTCGACAAATTATAAGTGTTATTGAACTTCAATGTCAATCGTTTATAATTTGATTTCGGGACTATACCATCCTGCTGATATAACCCGATTCCCACATAATACTGCGAAACATTTGTGGCACCGGTAATTGATAACTGATGGTTCTGCACAGGAGCAGTTCTGAAAACAAGGTCCTGCCAGTCAGTATTGGGAACGGCATCTACATTATTATATGAACCGGGACGAATCTCATTTGAGATAATCGCAAATTCACGTCCATTAAGCAGGTCTATCTTTTTAGCAAGCTTTTGAATCCCATATTCACTTGAAAAAGCAAAAACCGGTTTTTCCTGCCCAACCGAACCTGTTTTTGTTTGAATGAGAATAACACCATTAGCACCCCGTGAACCGTAAATAGCTGTTGCAGAAGCATCTTTCAATACTTCCATGGATGCTATGTCTGCAGAATTTAAAAACGAGATATCATCGAGGATAACTCCATCAACAACAAAAATTGGTGAGGAATTATTGAAAGTACCAACCCCTCTGATCCTCACTGCTGCGCCCGCTCCGGGTGCGCCTGATGTAGTGGTAACCTGCACTCCGGTAACTTTTCCCTGCAAGGCTTTCTCCGGATGTATGGCAGTGATCTTTCCAATATCTTCTGATTTGATAGAGCTTACAGCACCTGTAAGATCGCTTTTCCTCACAGTTCCATAACCAATGACCACAATTTCTTCAAGAGAGGTGCTGCTTAACTGCATTACTATACGAAAGGTCTGCTGTGTACCAATAAGAATTTCCTGATCCTGATATCCGATAAACGAAAACACCAGTGTACGATCTTCAGGCTGTACTTCAAGTCTGAAATTACCATCCATATCAGTTGTAGTTCCTCTGGTAGTACCTTTGATCCTGACATTAACCCCCGGTAAAGTCTCACCACTATCCGAAGCTGTAACTGTACCCGTAATAACCTTTTGTGCAAAAACACCAATAACCGGAAGAAGCAGGAACAGCATCAATGGTGCTATTCGTCGGAAAAATTGTTTTGTAAAAGTTTTCAATTTCATAAGCATTTTTTATTTGGTTCTGAATTAATGAACTCTTAGATAATTAGTTACGGAAAAATATCAGTTAGATCTCACTTGATTAAACCACAAAAATCTGAAATAAGAATGCAAAATTAGTATTATTACAAGCTAAAATCAATAAAAATCTCTCATCAATAATACCACACTCTTAAAAAGCATTATATTGCAAACACCTCTTTACTACATCATTTGACGAATACTGTAGGGTAACATTTTGAATATCAAATGATTGAATAAGTATATTTTAAAGATTTATTAAGACTTTAAACTAAAATCAATGCTCAATAACGTATTGGAAAAAGATTTGCATTTTATCAGTACGACAGAATAAACTCAGAAATATTAACATCAGAAGGAAGCTGTAAACGTTTTCTTAAACGATAGCGCCGCTCTTCAACTCCTCTAACTGTAATATTCAAAAGAGGCGCAATTTCCTTTGATGACAGATTAAGCCTTAGATAAGCACATAAGCGCAAGTCGCCGGAAGTAAGGTCAGGATAGTCGGATTTAAGTTTCTGAAAGAAGTTCTTATGTGCCTGATCAAATAATTTTTCAAACATCTCCCAGTCATGATCGCTTTTAATACTATCATCAATTAGTCGTGAAATTTTTTGATAATATTTTTTAGGAATCCGGCTGCCAAGTTCTTCTCTTTGCCTGTCAAGCTCATCACGAATTTCACTCAGCAACTCATTTTTCCTGATCAGGATCATTGTATTATTGGCAAGCTGAGCATTTTTCATTGCAATTTCAGCCTGTAGATTCTCGTTTGTAAGCCTTATCACTTCTTTCTCAGCTCGTTCTTTCTCCTGCAATAAAAGTTCCTGTTCTTTTTTAAGTGCCACTTCCATGTTTTTCCAGTAACGCCTCAGATAGTTCAAGCGAATAAGCCAGATCAACCCCACCAGCATGATCAAATAAAAAGCAATGGCAAAATATGAAAGATACCATGGAGGCTTAATTTTTATCACTACACCGGTACCTTCTGTTATTTTTCCCTGTGGATCAAGAGTTCGCAGTAAAAAAGTATATAAACCAGGTGGTAAGCGATTATAAGTTACTTCGGTATTTACAGTCCATTGACTCCAATTGGTTTCCAGTCCATTAAGTTTGTATTGAAAATATTTTTTCTTACCTGCCGACCCTGATGCCGAAAAAGCAAATTTCAAATTATTATGAGTATGGCGTATTTCTTTATTCCTGTCAGAACCAATGTTAATATGCAGTTGATTGTCAGCATTTTTCCAGAATACCGCTTCGTTGATTACGGGGGCATTGTCAAGCCCTTTCATTCTGTTTAGTTTATTGAGGTTCAGTAATGAAATACCATTTTCAAGACATACGAGGTAAATGCTGTCATTAAGAGTTATTATATTCTCATAATCTTCAACCAGATTAAGACCATACATCTCAGGTATAATCCTGTTTATCAGCCTGGCTTTTTCAAAACGGATTTCAAATAAACCCAATTCATTATTATTGACGAACCAGTATTGGTTTGGCAAAGCCGGAATTATGGTTAGAGACGATTCAAATCCTTCAAGTTGTTTAACTAATTCATCGTAAGGAACCAGTTTGTTTTTTACTGCATCCCATTGAAGCATTGTTCTTCCGGTTGGAACGATAATCCGGTTATCAATCTTATAAACGCGGTTATGGTTTTTATCAAACTCAGTATTTTCAAGCGGATTAACGATTTTAACAACTTCCTGATAATTCATATCGGGTTGAACCATATATATACCCGATACTATATGCCCCAGCCATATATTCCCGGTATGGTCAACCTCCAGAAAACGTGCAGGAGCGCCAAATCCCTTTATAGTGTGATGCTGTTGCCATATACCCTTGACATTGTTGTAGATAACTAACTCGTTGTAAGTGCCTTGTATGAGATGATCAGCATTATTGAACGATGTTTTTTCAAGGTTAAAACCTCCGTTCACACTACTAACAGGTCTTAACTTCAGATTTTCAATAAGGTAAGTACCATCATTTAAACCTGTATATAACTTACCATCAATATTTTTAATAAACCAAACCTGACCTTGCGAACCGGCAAGAAAGCTTTTATTTGAATAGAATCCTATTTTATCAGATGCAAAATAATAAATTCCATGATTGGTTCCGACAAAGAGAGTATCTTTGTACAAACAAGCAGTATAAACTGCTCCGAATCCCGTAACATCATAATTATAGTATATCAAAGGGCTGTCGAAAGCTATATAGTCAAACCCCTTGTCAAGTCCAACCCATAAATTATTGTCATTATCCAGACACAACGCAAGAACTGTATTATTCTGTAAAGAATTGCCCGTGTGAATATGGTTGACCAGCCTGCCGGTCTCATCAAGTATTATCAATCCTTTGATAATAGTTCCAAAAATAAACAGATTGCCCGATTTTACACCATTATTGATTTTTAAATCCATAAGCAGTTCCGATGCTTCATTCTGCCAGTATGTAAAAGATAAGCCATCAAACAAATATAACCCTTTACTGCTGGTGCCAATTATGAACTTCCCTGATTTGAATGGCAATATGGTTTTAACTTCTGTATCACTGAAAATCTGACTGCCATTTATAAAAAACAATTCATTCTCAACAATTTCATAGAGCCCTCCACCTATCTCCTGAGCAAAAAGACGCTCATTGCATTTAAGCAGAAAAAGAATTGATCCGGGGATAGGAATTGAAATAACACGTTGATGATCATAACAAAGCAATTTCCCAAAACTCTGAAAATAAATCTTATCTCTATGATTTACAATTTTCCATATCTCATCATTTTCCAGAGTATCATCTGTTAAATAAGTAGCCAACGAATGATAACAAAGACTTCCTTTATTATCAGGAGCCCAAAAGCCAAATTCTTCAAAGGAACCGGTGTAAACCAGAGAGTCAATAATAGCTACCGAACGTACTATGGTTTTGGCAGGTAATTCGTAAAGTTCAAATTTTGAACCACTTAACTTCAGCAAACCTTTACTATTGGCTAAATACACATTTCCAGCCTCATCCAGATCAATATCCCAGTTTTGATTAGCTGCATGGTAATCGGATTTTTTGTAGTTTGTTATATTGAATGGATTTTGGGAAAACAGCGGTAAACTGATAAAAATAAAACAGACAAAGCAAAGCCGGATTTTCACAACCCCTGATATCCAATAATGTTCACGTATAGCCGGCATCTTTTTTTTCTTATAAAGTGCAGGCTCAAAAATACAAATAGTACTTCAATAACAAATATAAAACATCTGTTCCTTTGTAAAAAAAGTAGCAATAATACTGATTCTAAAATTTAACAGATCAATTATCGTTCCGCTCAATTGTTCTGAAGATTTTAACCACCGGCATAATTTACAAAACAGCCTGGACTATTTTGTGAGTTCAAACCGTACAAAATGCTCATTCTCAATTTTGGATTCGGGTTCAGGAATGAAATGTAAACCCAAAGGAATAAACTTCATTTACAATCTCACAAACGGTATTAAAAAACCACGAATGCAGAACCTGAATTTTCATTTCCCGCATTCGTGGCATTTATAATATCAGCAGAATTTATAATCCCATAATAAGGTTAATTGTCAACACAAGGTCATTTGTATCCACCGTACCATCGTCGTTAAAATCGGCATTATCAAAACAGAATGGTATAGGGTTCATACCCAGGATATAATTTACTGTATGCACAAGGTCATTAATGTTTACAACACCATCGCAATTTGAATCGCCGGGCAATTCAACATCATAGTTAACAATCAGATGCACTGGTATTTCCACAATAGTGTTTGAAGGATCATTGCTAAACAGTCTTATCATTCCGCTATGAACTCCTATTTCAAGACTTTTGGTTTTAAAATAAACCGGGATTTCCACACTCGTATTTGCTTCGATCAGGGTAGTATCGTCTAAATAATAAAACCAGTCCTGAACTCCGTCTTCGAACCGATAGAGCTGATTGCCCAGTCCGCTCCACCACAGGTCAGTGCCATCATGCCCAATAGAATAACTAAGACTTGCTGGTGCATTAAATTCTTCAATAACTACAAACCTGCCATCGTCAGTTTCAGTAAAATGAAGTATTTTGCCCAATGAGCTCGCCCACAGATTTCCTTCGGCATGAGAAGGAACCCAGACTAATTGTGTAACACGATCTTCAAAGGCTGTAGTTAGCACCTGCTGTATCTCACCCTGATTATCAACTCTGTAGAACGTAGGATTTGATGCTCCAATAAGGTTGACAATAAAATAATTTCCATCCCATGCCAGAGAATAAATATCACTTGTAGGCAACTGGAAAGAAGCACCTGTTGCAACACCATCGAGAGTATAAGCGAAAACAGTTCCATTATTTTTTCCTATCCAGAGATATTCACCATCATAGGCTATACTGAATGGTTGTGCGTGAATGTCATAGGTATTGACAATTTGTTTCTGAACCGTATCATAAACATTTAAGGTTCCATTAAGCCCAACAATGTATAATGAGCCATCAGCCCAGGTAATACCACTACGGCTTAAAGATACATTTCCATATGTTCCGAGTATGGTTCCAACTTCACCGGCAGCACTTATAAATTCTTTTTCAGATGAATAGCGCAGCCAGGTGTTACCTGTGTTTGTAATTATCAGATCTGCTATTCCGTTCTGATTGGGTGCAAGGGTAATATTTAAAGCTTCAGGTGTAACCTGAATTTCAGGGTCGCCAACAATGATAAAGTTTTCCAGATTTATCTGAGCACTTCCAAAACTATTTGAAACTTCAAGGCTTACATCATAAATACCCAGTGTTTCATAGGTAATGGTCGGATTTGGCTGAGTGGATGTTGCCGGATTACCACCCGGGAAGCTCCATAACCACGAAGTAGGGTTATTTGAAGAGTTATCTGTAAAGTGAACTGACCCTCCGGCGGGAACTGTTGTAACATCAGCGATGATATCAGGAATGATCTCGGTTCCCATTAAAACATCAAATGAAATTGTTTCGCCTGCCTGTCCAATATTGAAAATGTTCAAACCGCCCGGACTACCATTCTGCAAAAAGCTGCTCGGGTTGGTATTGTCATTTATAGCAGTACGATTGACATTTGCAGCAAAATATGCCTGATTTACAGTGCCGTTGTTTGTTGGAGTTCCATTAGGACGGTACACATATACTTCATCCGGCGGTCCGTCAGCATTACCATCGCCTGCAGCTTCATCAATCCTGTAGACAATAAGTCCTGAACCCGGAAGATTCATATCAAATGTGCCAGGAACCTTTCTCCGGTATTCAACTATAAAATATTGTGTAGTAGAATTAGGTGAAGCTATCTTGTAAATATTATTTGTAGGCGAGGTCAAAGGATTGAGTGTGTATGTGCCTGCTGTTGTAATTTCAGGTATTTCTGTTATCCATGTATGGCTTGCATATTTGTATTTCATATATCCAAGCATGTGTCCAAAACCGCTTTCCATTAAATCCCAAGTTCCGACTGGTGCTATACCATTATCTGTATAGTGGTACAAATCAGGAGCTCCAAGAGAATGAAACATTTCATGACAGATGGTCTGAACATCATTCTGATTTTCAGGCTGGAAAGTGTAATCATATACCTTTTTCCCATGAATATAAACATTATAGGAATAAAGCACCCAGCGGTGTGCCCATAACAGATCAGCCCATGCACCTGAATTTCCCCGGATTATAAAACACATGTTATCAACATAGCCGTCGTTGTCGGCATCAATATCGAGATCAAGCGGTACTTCATCATGAATGAAAGCTATGGCATCTTTTAATAAAGTATGCTCTCTTGAAGTACGTTGCGAGGAGTTTTTATAACCATCAGGATTGTTGACTGCATGATATGGTTCAAAATAACTTCTATTGTGCGGATCCTGATAGGAAAGGTTTATCGAAAGGTCACAAATTGGATAGTGATAACTTTCAATCAGTAAATTATCATACGAAACCTCTGTATAATATGATTGTAAAGAAGAGCCGTTGGGATTATTAAAACGACCATCATAAACTGAACGTGGAAGCGTAAACTCAGGCTGATCGTTAAATCTGATGTAAACTACCAGATTATTCAATGTTCCGTTATGAGGTGAGCGGGTTGAACGGGTGGCATCTTTCCAGAACTCATCCCTTTTATTCTGATATTCCCTTTGTGAAATTTTAGCCCATGGCTGCAAACCAACGCTTTCAGGATTTACACTATTAACTCTGTAGGCAGTAGGAACAACTATTTCACCTTCAACAGTACCATAATAGTAAAATCCGTCATTACCCACAATGATAGTATAACCAGCATCGTCGTGAAGCCAGTTAAAAAACTCATCACCCGATACAAAGCATTCAATTGTACTTCCATCAGGTTGGGTAACAGTGTATGGCAGCCTGTCGAACCAGGCGGCATTAAGAGCAAACGAGCTCATAAAGAACAAAAGAACCAGAGAAATCTTTAGTTTTTTCATCAGATTCCCGGATTTAGTAAAAACAGTTTTCATGTTTAAAAAATTTAGTAAGAATAATAATAGGAGGCAAAATTAATACTAATTAAAAAAGCATAGCCCCTGAAAGGCATAATTTATGACTTTCTTATCAAAAACCAATAACAAATTATCATTCCGGAAGTTTGAATTTCCTACCAATTTTATTTCAACACATTCCTGTTCATTATTGATTCTGCCAGCTTTAATATATCGTTAAAATCATTGATTTCCCTGGTTTCAGAAGCAAAATACAAGTCCCTGGCAAAGGGGATCATTCCTTTTGTATAACTAAGCCTCAGATATGAAGGATCAAGATTGTTTTCACCCAGTCTTATACGGTCAAGGGCATCGGCATCTTTAAGCAAAGCAGTTGTTTTCCGGAATTTATGATCTTTTTCCAGCTCAAATCTTTCAGAATGGTTCTGAACAGCCACTCCTATCTCTTCAATCTCATAATTATTAATCCCCTGACTTTTAAAAAACTCAGTAAACAGCGGCAATTTATGCTGTGCTGCCCACAAACCATGATTTGTACAATAACCATCATGAATGCGCGACATATCATGGATAAAGGCAGCACAAAAAGCAAGGCGGGTTTCCCGCTCCCATTTCATTTTGTTACCCAGAACCAACACATGACACATTACCCTGTAAGTATGTTTTATGCCATGCAGTGCACTTTTCGATTCAAAATGGCTCTGATGTAATTTGAACTCGCCTGGATTGAAAGTCGGTTTTTCCACTCTGTTATTTTACCTTTTCAAACACTATTTCAAGGATCTGAGCTTCAAGATCTTTTGCCTTTTTCTCTATAACAGCGCCTTTTGCAATTATATCATTTATAAAATCTTTGTCTTCAAGCCCTGATGCATTGATCCTGACATTCATAAAAGCTCCCATAACGGCAGTACGGGCACAAAGCGCTCCTACTCCGGCATCAGATACCGAACTTGGATTACCATGCTCAGTCATTGCTTTTATTATTTCCATTGATTCAAAAGCTTTTTGCATTACCTTGAACGGGATTTCAATGGCATATCGGGTAGCATCCTGAATGGCCTTTTTACGTTCGGCAATTTCCTCAGGAGTACCTTTTGGCAGTTTGAAAGCTTCAATAATAAGGTTATATGATCTGGTATCTTCATCAACCAGGAACAACAGCTCATCCTTGATTTTCTGTCCTTTCTCTGCCCAGTCAGAAAACTCTTCCCATCTGTCGTCCCAGCCTGCCTTATGAGCAGATAAATTTGCAACCATAGCTCCTAATGCAGCACCCAAAGCTCCTATATATGCTGAAGCCGATCCGCCACCGGGTGTTGGCGACTCGCTGGCTGTAATATTGGCATATTCCTTACAGGTGAGATCTACTAGGCGTTTCTCAGTCTTGTCACGAAGTATATATTCAATTATTTTTTCTTCAGGATTAAAAGGTTTAAGCTCGTCAAGCCCCATAGATTTCACTGCAATTTTTATTATCTCTTCCTCCGATACTCCAAGCGAACGTTTTTGTTTACGTAAAAAATATTTACCTGCATCAAGCATTGCTTTCAGTGGAATCAAACCTACAATTTCAGAACCTGTTACCCTTAGTCCACGCTCATTGGCTTTTTTACAGGTTTCCTCAAAAGCTATATGAACAGGTGTAACACTGATATTGGTAAGATTAATTGAGATCTGGGCTATACCATATTCTTCAATGAACCATCCAATTGCCTTACATTCCTTTAAAGAACCCGGGATATAAACATCGTTCCCTTTCTCGTCCTTTACAATTTTCCCTGTAATAGGATTCCCTTCACGCATGGGACGTCCTTTCTCTCTTATGTCAAAAGCAACTGCATTAGCCCTTCGTGTTGAAGTGGTGTTCAGATTAATATTATATGCTACAAGAAAATCCCTTGCTCCCACTGCTGTGGCACCTGCCTTAGCGTTGAAAGAAGCCGGACCAAAATCAGGTTTCCATTCAGGTTTTGCAAGTTTCTCAGGTAAGCCCTCATATTCTCCCGCGCGACAGTTAGCCAGATTCTTTCGTTCAGGTGTAAATGCAGCATTTTCATAACAATAAACAGGAATACCCAATTCATTTCCAATCCGTTCAGCAAGCTTACGGGCATAAAACACTGTTTCTTCCATAGTAATGCCAGATATCGGAACCAGCGGACAAACATCTGTTGCTCCAAAACGCGGATGCTCTCCCTTATGGTGACGCATATCAATTACTTCCGACGCTTTTTTAACAGCCCGAAAAGCAGCTTCAACCACTTCATCAGGAGTTCCTACAAAAGTTACAACAGTGCGATTGGTTGCTGCTCCCGGATCCACATCAAGAAGCTTGACGCCTTCAACAGTTTCGATTTGATCAGTGATCTGCTTAATAACGGCCATATTACGACCTTCACTAAAATTAGGTACACATTCAATAAGTTGTTTCATAAAAAATTTAATGATTTATTTGATTATTATTAAATAAAATATTTACAAATCAATAGTGGCTCAATACCTCATCTTTATTTCTGTATCTTGCCATTTAATATCACAGTTTCCACTTTATTGTTGCCAAAAGCATAAGGTAAAAACGAGTATGTTGGTACAGGTTTGGTTATGAACACATTAGCTTTTTTACCTACGGCAATACTTCCTAAATCCTCGCTTAAACCCATGGCATAGGCGCTGTTAAGAGTAACAGCGTTAATTGCTTCCTCAGGCGTCATCTTGTATTTTATACAGCCCATTGATAAAACCAGTTGCATATTTCCTGAAGGCGACGATCCGGGGTTAAAATCGCTTGCCAAAGCAACCGGCAAACCTGCATCAATCATACGGCGGGCAGGTGCGTATATCAAACCAAGAAAGAATGATGCTCCGGGCAATAATGTAGGCATTGTTTCTGAGCCAAGCAGGCATTTGATCTCTTCTTCCCCTGTATATTCCAGATGATCAACTGACAGGGCATTGTATTTGACTCCCACCTGTATCCCACCTGAATAATCAAGCTCATTGGCATGTATCTTTGGTCGCATTCCATGTTTGATTCCGGCCATAAGAATGCGCTCTGTTTCTTCAACCGTAAAAAAACCTTTATCGCAAAACACATCTATATAATCAGCAAGCTTCTCGGCGGCAACCAAAGGTATCATTTCGTTTATTATATGGTCAACGTATTCGCTTTGGCGACCTTTATATTCAGCAGGAACTGCATGAGCGCCAAGAAAAGTTGATACAATTGTCAGCGGCGAAGTCTCCTTAAGCTTTTTGATAACCCTGAGCATTTTCAGCTCATCTTCAGTGTTCAAACCATAACCCGATTTAATTTCAACAGCGCCGGTTCCCAACCCAATAATTTCATTAAGTCGCTCAGTTGCCTGTTCTACAAGGCTTTCAAATGAGGTATCGTGAAGTTTTTTGGCTGAATTGAGTATTCCTCCCCCACGCTTTGCAATTTCTTCGTACGATAAACCTCTGATCTTATCAATATATTCAATCTCACGGCTTCCGGCGTACACAAGATGAGTGTGTGAATCACAGAAAGAAGGAAAAACCATACGCCCGCCGGCATCTATTTTTGTAATTTCCCGAACATTATCATTAACAACAGAATTATTTAATTCTTCCATCTGTCCGAATAATGATATCAGACCGTCTTCAATAAATAAAAAAGCGTTTTCAATAGTTTTAAGAATTCCCATTTCAGATCCGCACAACCTTGCTTTTCTTTCGTAATCAACGCCTACAAGCTCTTTAATGTTTGTGATAAGTATAGCCATTTTGCAATTTTTAATTTGACTACGAAAGTACTAATTTTTGTTCTTATAGGCCTAAGTATCACTTTTTGAAACAGAAAGTCGGTGTTTTAGGGTCAGGTTTAAGTTAAAATTGTACTTTTGTAGCCCTAAAAAAGTAGTATTCATCAAAACAATTCCACAATGAAAAATGCTAACAAATTGATCAGCAAGGTAATGACTATTTTGTTCTTTGCTTCTATGCTGACAGGTTATGTCGCTAACGCACAAACCTTCGAAAAAGATTTTGTTGACGGACAAATCTTTGTTAAATTCCATGATGACTATGATCCGCAAATTTCCGTAGCACCTGATTATACAGTGAAAAAGGAAGATGCCGGTTATTTTGCCGATATTTTTAGCAAACATGAACTTATCAGCATTAGCCGTCCTCTTGATGCTAATAATGATATCAAATTATTAAGAACCTTCCTTTTAACTTTCGCCGATCATAAAGCACTCGATAAAATAATTTCAGAACTTGAATCCAAACCTGAAATAGATTATGCAGAAAAAGTACCTTGCTATTATCTTGATTTCAAGCCTAACGACAGCCTTTACAATCTGGTCAATGGGCCATATAAATGGAAATGGCATCTCGATGTTATCAATGCTGAACAGGCATGGGAAATTACAAAGGGCGATCCTGAAATTAAAATTGCCATTGTTGATAATGCTGTATGGTCACACCATCCCGATCTCACCAATAAAGTTGTTTTGCAGCGTAACGTGGTAAATAACACCCCTGATTCAAATCCTCCAAATACCGGTGATCCTGGCGACTGGTCGCATGGAACTCACTGTGCCGGACTTGCTGCAGGCGAAACGAATAATCATCTCGGAATTGCTGCAATTGGCTATAATACAAGTATAATTGGCGTAAGAGCTTCCAGTCAGGCAGTAACAATTACTCACTCTCAGCAGGGTGTTAACTGGGCAATTAACAATGGCGCCGATGTTATAAGCATGTCATTTGGAGGTTCAGGATACAGCCAGACATATCAGAATATGATTAATACGGGAGCAGCAATGGGAATTTCGTTTTTAGCTTCTGCAGGAAACGAGTCTGACAATGCAATAAGATATCCTGCAGGATATAATCACGTTATTGCTGTTGCATCAACTAATGATAATGACGTAAAAACTGACTTTTCGAACTGGGGTACCTACGTTTCAGTATGTGCTCCGGGAGGTTATGCTTCACCCGGTCCTATGGGACTTTTAAGCACTGTGTTTGAAAACACGTCAATGGGTTACTACGATTCATATTTTGGTACTTCAATGGCTACACCTGTGGCAGCAGGACTTGCCGGATTGATGAAATCAATTAATCCCAACCTCACAAATGCTGATCTTAAAAGCGTTATGGAAGCTACTTGCGTTAATATTGACGCTTTGAATCCACAATGGGCAGGACAGTTGGGTGCCGGAAGAATTGATGCCTACGAAGCTGTTAAAGCTGTTCCTTTTTCACCACAACCTGCTTTCAGTACTCCCGTTACTATTATTCAACCCGGTCAGTCAATTAATTTCACCGATCTCACAAAAGGAATTCCCAATTCCTGGAACTGGACATTCAATGGAGGTATGCCTGCTACTTCAACTGTTAAAGATCCCACAGGTATTACCTATTCCGCTTCCGGCACATACGATGTGACCCTGACAGTTCAAAATGCATACGGAAATGAAACCCTTACCAAACAAGGCTTCATTGTGGTAACAAACAACCCTGCTCCGTATCCGCAGTTTGAAGCCAGCCTAACAACTGGTTGTATTTATGACCCAATTACAATTGAAGATAATACTCTTTATAATCCTACCAGCTGGCAATGGAGTTTTACACCTTCAACATATATGTTCATTAACGGAACCAACTCTGCTAGTCAGCATCCCGAAATTATTTTCACTGCTCCCGGTGTTTACAGCGTCCAGGTTACCGTAGTTAACGCCAATGGCAGTACCACCAAGGTTTTTGATGATCATTTTACCATTGACGGAAGAAACCTCCCTCTTGAAGATGATTTTGAAAGCGGAGAATCAGATAATTTCATTCTTTCCTCAAACTCAAAGGCATATGTAAAAGTTGACAGGCGTTCGGCAAAAGAAAGTGAATTCGGATTGCATTTCACCGGTGCTGGATTATTCACAGGCTGGTCAGGTACACCTACAGGAACAACACCACAGCAGGCATGGAATTCAAACGTTGATTTTCATGGTTTTGCTGAAATATGTAATGTTGACGCTACTAATATGCCCGAGGTATATCTGGCTTTTGATTTGCGTCAGACATATAGTCTGGGACCCAAATTCTCATGGTTCAGAGTTCTTATAAATGATACTATTCAGGTTGCTGATATTGATGGTGTTATGGATTTTAATCCAACCTCAAATACTGATCCGTTTTCCAAAAAGATATTCAATCTTTCTGAATTTAAAGGCACGGCTTTCACAATAACACTTCAATCAAGCTGCCGCATACATGATAAGATCAGTAGTGAGGGTGACAATGTGTTTATTGACAATATTTTCATTGGAAGTATGAGCCTGCCGTTGCCGGGTGATTCCAACTGCGACGGAGTTGTGAATGTACTCGATGTTGTTACAACTACCAATTACGTTCTGCTTCAGAATCCTACTCCGTTCTGTTTTGAAAATGCTGACATTAACGGAGATAATGTCATCAACGTGCTGGATATTGTTGGCACAGTTAATATAATTATGAGTGGAGGTAAAAATGGCTCGCAAATAGTGAATTCAGAAATAGGGTATATTTATCTGAATAATGATGGAATTGAACTTGCAAATGATGGCACACTAGCCGGATTGCAATTTGATATTCAGGGATTAACAATGAAGGATGTAGAAATAGCTATGAGAGGCTATGAATTCAGATGTGCTGAAATTGGCAACAGCCTGCGCTGTATTATTTTCAGCTTCGATAATTCGCCCCTGCCTGCTGAAAGAACAACCATCATGAAATTCAAAACCAGACTCAATGACCTCGCCTGGGGTGAAGTAGTTGCTGCCAATGTTAATGCAATAGAAGTGCCGATGATGAAATATCAGTATAATGAAAATTTAATGACCAAAATTTACGAACCTGCTGTTTATCCTAATCCCTTCTCAGGTTCAACAATGATATCCTATTCATTACCGGTAGATTCACAGGTTAATATTGCATTGTTCAATTCTCAGGGTAAAATAATACTATCATTGAAAGACACTTATGAACAAGCCGGCGATTATCAACTGCCCGTTGAGTCAGAAGACATGTTGCCCGGAATTTATTTCTGCAGAATCAGCATTGGTAATGAACTGTTTATCAAGAAAATAGTTTCGATGAAATAATTCAACTCCGGATGTATAGCGGGATAAACCGCTATACATCCGGTCTTTTTTATCCGCCTGCATAAGTCTTTGCCCACATATTTGGGCTTCAAATCATGACAGCCAGTAAACATGCTCTTTCCAAATCAGCTTTTATCAGAGGCTGGCAATGCCATAAAGCATTGTATTTATACAAAAAACGCTATTATCTTCGCGACAAGCTGACACCTGAACAACTTGCAAAGTTCAAACGAGGAACTAATATAGGTATACTTGCCAGAGACCTGTTCCCCGAAGGTGTGGATGCATCACCTTCTACCCCTTTTCAGTATTCAAAATCGGTGGCATATACACAAAGCCTCATTTCTCAAAATACTGAAACTATCTATGAAGCAGCATTTATATATCATGATGTACTGGCTGCTCTCGATATCCTGACGTTTCAGGATGGTAAATGGTACGGCTATGAAGTTAAAAGCTCACTTGCGATCAGCGAAACATATTTAATGGATGCCGCTCTGCAATACTATGTGATCACCGGCAGCGGACTGAAACTCGATGGCATCTTCATTATTTATATGAATAAGGATTATGTCCTTGATGGCGAACCAAAACTCAACGAGTTATTTATACAGCAAAATGTTACTAAAGATATATTAAAGCTACAGCCATTTGTGGAACAGGAGATCAAAGAGCAGCTTGCAGTGATAAAACTTAGTAAATCACCCGCAATTGACATCGGTACTTATTGTGATTACCCTTATCCATGCGATTTTAAAGGGCACTGCTGGAAACATGTACCACAGAACTCGGTTTTTAAGCTGCAATGGCTGGATGAAATTCAGAAATTCGACCTGTATTACAAAGGAATATTACTCCCTGACAATATTCCGGATGATTTCATTACAAATCCGGTGCAAATAAGGAAACTCAAAGCTCATAAAGAAAATATCATATTAACTGACAAAGCGTCTTTAAAAGAATTTCTGGGGAAAAGAAATCATCCTGTATGTTTTTTGAGGGTTTGGTATCATAAACCTGCTTTGCCTTTGTTTGACGGCTTAAAGCCCTACGAACAACTTCCGTTTTTTATTAGTGTTGGAATACCCGGAGAACAGGATACAGAAATGGAAATAAATCATTATTTGCCTGAACCTGATATCAACCCCCTCATACAATTCAAACAAATACTTTCAGATATTGCTGCTAAGTGTAATTGTATAGTTACTTTTAATGATAAAGAAATCAGATTGATATATGATGAGCTTATCGCATCCGAACCGGAAATTAACCCTGTTTCATTTATAGATCTTGAAGATGTTCTTTCACTGAACTATTATTATGACCCAGTTTTTTTCGGACAAAGTGATATTTTAGCTATAGCAGCTCATTACAACAGTGAACTCGCTATTGAAAAGGTTTTATCTGATGCTGAAGCAATACTTGAATATAATGAAGCTGTAGCAAATCTGCCTGAAGCTGATTCTTTCATGAATAAAATGAAAAAATCCTCGGTTCAGTATTTAAAAGCTATAAGATACTTCTATAATTTCCTGCATGATATAATAGAGGCTGACTGAGTCGCTGTTTCTATCATATTATAACCCCTGGGCGCTGAGGCTCCCGAGGCGCCAGATTATTGCATCCCTACGGAGCAGTTAGTACAGACACTGAGGCTCTCGAAGTGTCGGATAATATTATGTCACCCCTTCGGGGTTTACATGTTGTTTAGAGCATCACAGGTGTTATAATCATAACACCCCTTCGGGGTTTTAGATGACAGAGTTAAGGCGGTTTATTACAAAATGCCTTCACGTGGGGTTGCAGACCTTAGGGATTGTTAAAGACATATAGTACTGACTTTCCGGGCGCTGAGGCTCCCGAAGCGACTGATTATTGCATCCCTACAAGATTGTTATCATGGACACTGAGGCTCTCGAAGCGTCGGATAATATTATGTCACCCCTTCGGGCTTTAAAAGTGGTTTAGAGCATCACAGGTGTTATAATCATAACACCCCTTCGGGGTTCTAAATGGCAGAGTTAAGGCGGTTTATTACAAAATGTTATCACGTGGGTTGCAAATCTTTACGAATTTGATAAAGGCATATAAGGTTGATTTTTCGGGTGCTGAGGTTATTGAATCGTGAAATAATATAATACCACCTTTGGGGCTTTATTCTTATTATAAGCCTTTAATAAAAAAACAAACTGATACATCATTTATTAATATTATGTATATTTGCAGTTCAACTATAAATATACATAAAAATGTATTTAAGAAGAGAAATAGAAGCAGAAGTACTGGAAATGGCAGCACAATACCCTGTACTCACTATTACCGGACCTAGACAATCTGGTAAGACAACGCTTGTAAAACATTTGTTCGGACATCTGCCGTATTATAGCTTTGAAAGTCCAGATACCAGAGCTATGGTGGAATCAGACCCGCGCTCGTTTTTGAAACAGAATCAAAAAGGTGCAATTCTTGATGAAATACAGCATCTGCCTCAGTTACTTTCGTATCTACAGGAGGTAATTGATGAGTACAGAGATAGCGTAAAATTTATTCTCACTGGAAGCAATCAGTTTTCTTTGCTGGATAGTGTTACTCAATCCCTGGCAGGAAGAACAGCAATTATTAAATTGTTGCCATTTTCAATTTCTGAAATTGGTGATAGTGCTAATAGCACAACGGACAGTATTATGCTCCGCGGATATTATCCCGGAGTTTATGCGCATAACCTCACTCCTTACAAGGCATACCGCAATTATTACGAAACTTACATTGAACGCGACCTGCATAGTCTTATCAAAGTCAAAGATCTTAGCCAGTTCCAGCGTTTTGTACGGATATGTGCCGGCCGTGCCGGAAATCTGGTCAATCTTTCAGCTATTGCAGGTGAAACCGGCATCACAGTTGCAACAGTGAAGGCATGGATAAACATCCTTGAAGCATCCTATATCATTTTTATGTTGCAGCCTTTTTCCGATAATGTCAGTAAAAGATTTATAAAATCACCTAAAATTTACTTTTATGATGTGGGCTTACTATCTTATCTTTTGGGAATTGAAAACACAAATCAACTAAACCGTGACCCGCTAAGGGGAGCAATTTTTGAGAATATGGTGGTGGTTGAATTTATGAAAATGCGTTTTAATAAAGGACTTGACAGCAATCTGTTCTTTTATCGTGACAGTAACCACAGCGAAGTGGACATAGTTCGTCGCCTTGGACATCAATTGCAACCTGTTGAAGTAAAGTCATCTGCAACGTTTCATCCGGATTTTTTAAAACAATTTACGTATTTCAAGAAAACATTTCCTGACAGGGCAGTGAACCCGTTACTAATATATGACGGTGATTTTGAACAGGTTGTTCGTGATGTGAATCTGGTAAATTTCAGAAATCTGAAAAATCTGGATTAATTGATGATGATTATAAAAATTATGGGAGAAATCTCTATCAAAAAATCTCCTCATATCACGGGTGCTTAGGCTATCGAAGCGCCCGGATTATCACATCCCTACAAGGTTATTAGCACAGACACTGAGGTTCTCGAAGTGTCGGATAATATTATACCACCCCTTCGGGGTTTGCATGTTATTTAGAGCACCACACGTTATAATCATAACACCCCTTCGGGGTTCCAGATGGCAGGATTAGAGCGATTTATTACAAAATGCCCTTCCTAAGAGTTGCAAGCCTTAACGAATTTGATAAAGGCAGGTAAGGCTAATTTTCCGGGTGCTGAAGCTCCCGAAGCGCCTGATTATTACATCTCTACGAGGCTGTTATCATGGACCCTGAGGCTCGCGAAGTGCCGGATAATATTATGTCACCCCTTCGGGGTTCTCTATGGTGGAGTGAAAACATTGGGGTTATAATAATTGCACCCCTTCGGGGTTCAAAATCTGCAGAATTAATAGGATAGATCAGCATTTAATAGTTCAGCAAGAGATAGCTTTTATTTTGTAGGAATAAAGGTTTATGACTCTTTTTAGGCTTGTGGCGTGTCTTATCCGGTGTTAAAAACTTTTTTGTAGTTAATTCTGCAGGGATATAATGTAATTACTTATTTTTGGGTCATGGAAGAAACTAAAACACCTATCGCTGAAAAAACTACCAGAAGAACCGCTAAACGGGTTGCTGTCAGCGATATAAGCGAACATGGAAAACTGCCGCCACAGGCGCTGGATCTTGAAGAAGCCGTACTTGGCGCTATCATGCTTGAGAAAGATGCTCTCACAGCAGTGATTGATATATTAAAACCGGAAACTTTCTATAAAGAGATACATCAGTATATTTATGAAGCAATACTGCAATTATTTCAGGAAACCCAACCGGTTGATATCCTTACAGTTACAAACAAACTCAAAACCAATGGCAAGCTTGACATTGTAGGCGGTCCATTTTACATCACCCAACTTACAAACCGGATATCATCGGCAGCCAATATTGAATACCACGCACGTATCTTAATGCAGAAATATATACAGCGTGAATTGATTCGTACTTCATCCGAAATAATTCATGACTCTTTTGAAGATACTGTTGATGTTTTTGATTTGCTCGACAAGGCTGAAAGGAATTTGTTTTCGTTAAGCGAAACCAATATCAGGCGCAGCGTTTATAATATGCCTGATCTTATCAGGGAAGCTGTAGAAAACATTGAAAAAGCAAAAAATACAGAAGGTGGGCTTAGCGGGGTTCCGTCGGGATTTTCATCGTTAGACCGCGTAACCAACGGCTGGCAGCCTTCTGACCTTATCATTATTGCAGCCAGACCAGGTATGGGTAAAACAGCATTTATGCTTTCAATGGCTCTTAATATTTCAGTTGTTTATAATAAGCCTATTGCTGTATTTTCTCTTGAAATGTCTGCAATCCAGCTTGTTACCCGCCTTATTTCAGCAGAAACCGGGCTAGCTGCCGAAAAACTTAAAAAGGGTAATCTCGAAAATCATGAGTGGCACCAGCTAAATGCAAAAATCAAGAACCTTGAAGATGCCCCCCTACTTATTGACGACAGTCCGGCGCTTACTATTTTTGAATTAAGGGCTAAATGTCGCCGGCTTAAAGCTCAACACGACATACAGCTTGCAATGATTGACTACCTTCAGTTAATGTCGGGTGGTGGTGAGATAAAAGGAAACCGTGAGCAGGAAATAAGTAATATCTCACGTTCACTAAAAAGCCTTGCCAAAGAATTGAATATTCCAATCATAGCTATTTCTCAGCTAAGCCGTGCTGTTGAAACCCGCGGAGGTTCAAAAAAACCCATCCTGTCCGACCTTCGTGAATCGGGGGCTATTGAACAGGATGCCGACCTGGTGCTGTTCCTATATCGTCCTGAGTATTATAAAATTACAGTGGACGACCAGGGTAACTCCACCAGAGGAATTGCTGAAGTAAGCATTGCGAAGCATAGAAACGGAAAGTTAAGTGATCTGAGATTCCAGTTTATTGATAAAAATGCTCAATTCCTCGAACTTGAAACTGCACCTCAGTTTGAACCCGGAACAGGTCAGGCATATGGTCAGAATGTGGTTACCTACCAGAGTAAAATGAATGAAATGGATGATGAAACCGATGAAGAACAGGAATTACCTTACTAAATCATCATTTTTCAATGAGCCCCTCATTACTTTTCAGTATCATTATAGCCATCCTTGTTGCCGACTTTTTGTTTGAACTATGGCTTGACTTTCTTAACTATCGGCATCATTTCACTCATATTCCCGATGAGTTGAAAGGTATTTATGATGAAGAACAATACTCCAGACAACAGCAATACAAAAAGGCAAATACCCGTTTTGGTCTGATCTCAGGTACTTTCGGGTTTCTGGTAATGATGGTTTTTATTCTGGCTGGTGGTATTCCATGGGCTGACGGGATAATCCGTAGCATTACCACACATCCAGTACTTATGGCATTATTGTTTTTTGGCTCATTAATGCTTGTATCCGATATTCTTTCAACTCCTTTTGCGGTTTATCAGACTTTCGTGATCGAAGAACGTTTTGGCTTTAATAAAACCACACCTTTAATTTTTATACTCGACAAACTCAAAGGCTGGCTGCTAGGTGCAATAATAGGCGGCGGACTGCTTTCATTAATCATATGGATTTATATGAAAACCCCGCAAATGTTCTGGATATATGCATGGATAGCCATTAGCATTTTTTCGATATTCATGACCCTTGTATATTCAAGTATCATTGTACCTTTATTCAATAAACAAACCCCTCTTGAAGCAGGAGAATTGCGTGATTCTATCCTGCAGTTTGTCAATAAAGCCGGCTTTAAGCTGAAAAATATTTTTGTTATTGATGGTTCGAAACGATCCACAAAAGCCAATGCTTATTTTACTGGTATAGGTCCTAAAAAACGCATTGTTCTTTACGACACACTGATCAACGACCTGGAGAAAACTGAAATAGTGGCTGTCTTAGCTCATGAAACGGGTCATTACAAGAAAAAACACATATGGATAAACCTGATAACTGGCATTTTACAAACCGGAATAATATTACTGGTGTTCTCAGTGTTTATCGGAAGCCCTGAGCTTAGCACAGCATTTGGTGTTGAGGAACATTCTTTTCATATAGGTATGATAGCCTTTGGAATTTTGTTCAGCCCCATATCATTTATACTTGGAATATTTTTAAACCTTTGGTCGCGGAAAGCTGAATATCAGGCTGACAGGTATGCTAAAGACTATGGATTTGGTCAGGAGCTGATAAACAGCCTGAAAAAGCTTACCCAGAAAAATCTTGGCAACCTTACCCCTCACCCTTTATATGTGTTTTTCCATTACTCCCACCCTACCCTGCTGCAAAGAATCAGGGCAATTAACAATAACGAAGGTTAAAATTATTTTTAAGAAGGAATTTTCGACTAAAATATATCGCTTTATCTTACCAGATTAGCCTTGTACTCCGAGCGATTTCCAACATTATCCTCAACCACCAGCAAGAATGAATTATTGCCTTTTAATGTTCTGTCGTCAATTTCATAGGTTATCAGATCATTTTTCCTGTCGTAATCCATCAAAATCCATTTCCCGTTCATGGTTGCCCTGTATGACTTAATACCTGCAAATGAATCGCTGATCTTCAGATTGATGGTTTTCTGCTGACTAATATTTTTTCCGTTTTGAATGTTGACAGGTATGATTTTCGGTGCAAGAGTGTCAACTTTCACGCTATAAACTCCAAAATTTCTTGATTTCGCAGTCATAAAGCCATTTTTATAATCGCCACCTTCCGAAACCCATTGCCCCTTTTCATCAAGGCGGGCAACTACTGCCTTAGTGATCAATGCCGGCAGCATATCCTCCGTTTTTATCGAGATCGTAAAACTATTATGCAAAGGTGTATAATAATTATGCACATGATAAAGCTTTGCAAAGGTTCCATTTTTTGGCTGTTCTTCCTTATATGTGAACCAGATGTTCTCATACAATGAACCGGATGGAATTTCAAGGTTAAAGGTCTCAGACTCAAAACTATTAGGACGATCCCATCTGAAATGAACCGCATTTTTATGCTCTCTGCGGTTTAAAGGTATATGCACAGGTGGTTTTCCAACAACCAGAAATTTTAATACTGCTTTATTACCTGCCACATCAGCAAGCTCAACAGCAACTTTGTATTCTTTGTTTTCATCAAAAGTAAAAACACCCTTGTTTTTTACTGATGAGTAAATTTTAAGCGGATTATTTGGCAGTATCCGGGATTGAATAAACCTTCGTTTACTTCTGATAAGTTCCTCATAATCAATAACTGAGTTCACATATCGGGTCTCATCAAAACTAACCTCATCCACGCGGTAAGAAAAAACCTGCTCATCGTCAATAAAAACCTTAAATGAAACAATGCCGTTACGAAGCTCACTGGCATTATGCTTGTCATACGACTGAACACCGAAAGCCACATCGCCCGATATCATAAGTGGCTTATTATCGTTGATGGTGTATGTGTTATTATTTGCCGTAACAGTGAACAGCATATTATCCGGCGAATTATTCACAGTGGAATATTCGTTTACAGGATAAACCTTGAAAGCCTGTATGACAGGAGCTATATTATCCCGGATGTCCAGCCCAAAAAACAAGGGATTTATCGGGTTCTGATTTGCAGTATTTCTTATCTCAAAATGCAGATGAGGTCCTCCCGAACTTCCTGAATTTCCGCTCCATGCAATCAGATCACCCTTCTTGAAGTAGAATTTATCTTCTGCAGGGTATAAATCCACATCAAACGATTCCCTTCTGTATTGTTCTGCAACAACATATTTCTGAATGGCGGGGATAAAATTGCGGAGATGCCCGTACACAGAGGTATATCCATTGGAATGTTCAATATATAAGGCCTTTCCGAATCCCACAGGCTGAACTCTGATCCTCGCCACATATCCGTCAGCAACTGCATAAACAGGTTTGCCTTCAACTCCCTGGGTTCTGAGGTCTATACCTGAATGAAAATGATTGGATCTGATTTCAGAAAAAGTACCGGATAATGAAGGAGTAAGATCAAGTGGTATACGAAAATATCCCTGTGGATATTTATTTTGTGCAAAAAGATTTGAATGATTACTTAAAAGGAATACAAACAGAAGAAAATAAGTCCAGATAAATCGCATATACTGAGTTTTTAGCCTAAACGAAGATAGAAGAACAATATTTCAGGACATTTTAATCCTTTTGGTTGATTTTTGAATAATACTGAATGTAACAGCCTATGTTCATGCTGCTTACGCCACTAAGATTCCGGTTCAAAAACAATTCCACTTTATTATTTCGTTTAATGGTTTGCGTTTTGTTTCATGACGGTCGGGATCGCCTGTATCCAGCGGATATCCCAAAGGAAGGATTATAACAGGTTCAAAGTTAGAAGGGATATTTAAAAGCTCTTTTAGTCTGACAGGGTTGAAATTACAAACCCAGCATGTTCCAAGTCCCAGCTCAGCAGCAGCCAGAGTCATATGGTCGGCAGCAATAGCAAGGTCAATATCAGCATGGTCTTTACCATCCGAACGCTTCCATGAGATATTATGATCAGCGCAAAGTACAATATAAACAGGTGCATCCCTGAACCACACCCTGTTATAAGCCTCAAAAACATAGGAACGATATGGCTCATCCTTTACAACAATGAAATTCCAGGGCTGTAAGTTAGCTGCCGAGGGGGCAATTCTGCCTGCCTCAAGAACATGATTTATTTTTTCCATTTCTATAACCCTGGTATCAAACTCCCTGACAGAGTGGCGATTTCGCGCTAAATGAAGGAAATTCCTATATGGTTGCATAGACTTTTAAATTTTGATTGATTTGAAATTATTTTCACAACAGGGTCTGAAACAAATATCACTATAGCTGTAATTATTCTCTTATCCCGGACTTTTAAGAACCTCAATGACGAGTGATATTTACAGACATATCAAACTGTCCAGGTACTAAGCCCCATAGTGGTAAATTCATAACGTCTGACCCTTCCGCCCAGCTTTTCAAGTTCCTGAATTACTTTGACGCGGGTGTTTTCAGGACAATAAAATATCATAAATCCGCCTCCTCCGGCGCCCGAGATCTTTCCTCCGCTTGCACCGGCTTTACGGGCAGTTTCATATATATGATCCAGTTGTTCGTTGGTAATGTCATCAGCCATCTGTTTTTTGTAATGCCATCCAAAATCAAGGATATGTCCCATTTCGTCAAGATCGCCTTTGAGCAAAGCTTCCTTCATCATAATAGCCTGATTTTTAAGCTGATGCATTGCTTCGATAGATTCTACTTTATTATGCAACACATTTTTAACCTGCTGTTCAATGATCTTTGACGAAAGCCGGCTGGTTTCAGTATAAAAGAGTATCAGACTGTATGACAGTTCGTTAAGGTATGTACTTCTTATACGCAAAGGATTCACAATGACCTTGTTATCCTTAAAAAACTCCATGAAATTCACACCGCCAAAAGTAGCAGCATACTGATCCTGCTTTCCTCCTGCCATACCAAGGTCAATACGTTCAATTTCGTATGCCAGGCGTGCAATATCATATTCTCCGAGCGGGAGTTTCAGCCACTCGGTAAAAGCCCCTAAAATACTTACCACCATGGTAGATGAAGTGCCTAATCCTGATCCGGGAGGCGCATCCACAAAAGTAGTAAGCTCAAAGGCCAGTGGCTTGTGCACATAATCTTTGATCACACGATTATAAACCCCTTTGTGAAGATCGAGTTTTCCGTTTATTGCAAGAGTTTTCTCAGCTTTAAGTTCAATGCTTTGCTTACTGTCGTAACTATTAAGTACAATTTTACCATCATTCCGGGGTATTATGGTAGCATAAGCATACATATTTATTGTTGCGTTGAGGATTGCTCCTCCATATAAATCAGAATAAGGCGCCACGTCAGAGCCACCGCCTGCTAATCCAAGTCGTAAAGGTGCTTTGCTTCTTATGATCATCTTAGTTTCTTTGCTTTGTGTCAATAATGTCTTTTAATTCAAGTATCTTTCCAAGAAAGAAGTCCCAGCCATATTTTTTCTTTTCTTCTTTTAAATGGTTCAGAAAATGAGATCTATCAGCAGTTTTAAAGAATCTCAGAATACCGTCAGCGATCGAAGCCGGGTCGGGCTGTACGATATAACCCACTTTCTCGTGCGGAACAAATTCAGATAATCCGCCCACATCAGTTATTATCATAGGAACCTCAAAATGATATGCTATCTGGGTAACTCCGCTCTGAGTGGCAGTTTTGTAAGGCTGAACCACCAAATCGGCAGCGCTGAAATATAGCCCCACTGCAGAATCAGGAATAAAGTCGGTATGCAAAACCACATAATCTGAGAGATCATTTTGTTCGATTATACGGTTATAAGGCTTGGGATCAGTATAATATTCACCTGCAACCAGCAGCTTTATATTCTGAGCCTTTATTTCCGGATTTGCCATAGCTTCAAGCAGCAGATCAAGTCCTTTGTAATCCCTTATGAACCCAAAAAACAAAATATATTTTCCGTTTTCATCAATGCTTAGCTTTTTTCTTGCTCTTACCTTATCAGTTTTTTTTCCAAAAACATCATAAACCGGATGAGGTGAAAATATTTTTGGCTTCTTTTTCACAAATAACTCAACCTGTTCATACACAGCCCTCGACATTGCCAGAAAACCATCAACACTACGGGCAAAATATGCGGCTAAAAGATTGTCAAAAGGTCGTTTTTCGTGTGGAACAAGGTTATCAATAATTGTAATCACCCTGGTTTTACGATTCCTGCGTATAATGCGTGCCAGAGTTCCCAGACAGGGCGCCATGAAAGGAATCCAGAATTTCATGATAACCAGATCAGGTTCCAAGTTCCTGATCTTCCTCCCCCATTTCACCCAGTTTGCAGGATTTACCGAGTTTATCACTACCCTGATATCAAGGTCATGAGGTTTTGGTTCTGACGAAAGTTGAGTTTTACCCGGAAAAAGAATTGACGGATATTGCAGGCTGAAAGTATAAATTGTGGTTTCAAAACCGGCATTGATAAATTCCCTTGCCAGTCTTTCATTAAAATTTGAAAGTCCGCCCCTCAATGGATATGCCGAACCAATAATTACTACTTTTTTTCCTTGCATCTCCGGCAGAATTAATTAAAAATTCCCCTGTGTTGATAAATCATATTAAGGCAATCAGTTTTTATCTGTTTTGATGTTTATAAAACACTTCACACCTTCTATTTTTCAGATTTCGGTTTCTTAAAAGCCCTTTATTCCAGACCTATCCTTTTCTCAATCTGATATTTATTCCTGTCGCTGTTATTACGGGCAATGAGTTCAGCCAGAAAACCAGTCAGAAACAGTTGAGTTCCCAGGATCATAGCCAGCAAACCAAAATAAAACAGCGGGCGCTCGGTCATTCGGTAAACGTCCATGAAGATCCTGGCATACGCCAGATAGCCTGCAATGAAAAAGCCTATTATAAAAATAAGGGTTCCGAGTAAACCAAAAAGATGCATGGGCTTGCGGCCAAAACGGGTTACAAAGGCAATTGAAAGCAAATCGAGGAAACCATGAATAAAACGCTCAGCACCGAATTTTGTGGTACCAAATTTCCTTGCCTGATGTGTAACAACTTTTTCACCAATCTTCTGAAACCCAGCCCATTTTGCAATCATAGGAATATAGCGGTGCATCTCGCCATAAATCTCAATGTTTTTTACAACTTCATTTTTATACGCTTTCAAACCGCAGTTAAAATCATGCAACTTCAGTCCCGACATTCTTCGGGTGGCAGCATTATAAATTTTTGAAGGGAGGTTTTTAGTGAGTTTTGAATCATAGCGCTTTTTCTTCCAGCCCGAAACAAGGTCATAACCCTCATCCTTGATCATTCTGTACAATTCAGGTATTTCTTCAGGACTATCCTGCAAATCGGCATCCATAGTGATAACCACATCACCTGATGCCAGTGCAAACCCTTCGTTCAAAGCGGCTGATTTGCCATAATTCCGCCTGAACCTAACTCCTTTCACATTAGAATTCCTCGCACTTAACTGCTCAATCACCTTCCATGAACCATCCCTGCTACCATCATCAACAAGTATAATTTCATAACTGAAATCATTGGTATTCATTACGCCTTCAATCCAGGAAACAAGCTCAGGAAGCGATTCTTCTTCGTTAAATAATGGAACTACAACTGTTATGTTCATGAAATAATAATTGATTATTCAATGGACTTTTGCACATTGCGTTTCATAAAAATCGCAACTATCAATGATAAAAGCAGGGCAGATAATAGGGTGTATATCAAAGAGTTAAAAGCCATAAATCCCGGTGTCATGAATTTTTCAGTCATTGAAAGTGCCATATCAAGCTGTTGATCAGTAATATCAGGAGTTCTTTCAAGAATTTGTTCTTCATATTTTTGAAGCACTACACTTATCTGTTCTGGAGCAAAATACTTAAAAAACAAAAAGGTATAAACAGCATTGATGATACCTGTATATAATCCTATCAATAAGCCCGACTTAATACCCTGCCCATAGGTTAATAATCCGTTATTATAGTGATCGCGGAATTTTTTTGTTCCCCAGATAATACCGGCAAGCAGAATTGCATAAATAAGATAACCCCAGAAACCACGTGCATCAAGATCGAAAATGTATAAAACAATTGATACCAATACGATTGCGCCGCCAACCGAAATTGAGGTCATCATGGAATTCTTGTTAAGAGTCATTGATTTCTCTTCCATCATTGTAATTTTTTATAATTGGCAAATTTATAAAGTAATGTTAAATATCAGGTTAAAAACGCAAGATAATCCAAAAATTTCTATCTTTGCAGCGGGTAAGTCGGATACGACCAGCTCCTGCTGAACTCCCCCAGGTCCGGAAGGAAGCAAGGGTAGGCAGTTGTAGCGGTGCGATATTTTTGGCTTACCCTTTTTTTAAGTTCTCAGTACAATTAATCAACAAAGCTATGCTACTAAAAATTCATCCGGAAACCCCAAGCGCCCGCCATATTAAAATGGTAGTCGAATGTCTTAACGATGGTGGCGTAATCATTTATCCTACTGACACCATTTACGGGCTTGCATGTGATATTCTCAAACCCAAAGCCTTTGAACGAATAGCGCATATAAAAGGCGTAAGAAAAGATAAGGCCAATTTTACATTTATTTTTACCGATCTGAGCCAGCTTTCAGAATATACCAAACCCATTTCAAATGAGGTTTTCCGTCTTATGCGCAATAGTTTGCCTGGTCCATATACTTTTATTCTGAACGCCAGCAGTAATGTGCCTAAAATATTCCAAAGCAGAAAGAAAACTCTTGGTATCAGAATTCCGGAAAACAATATACCTCTGGAAATTGTAAAAGAGTTAGGACACCCCATAATGTCAACATCAATCCGGGACGATGACGAAATCGTTGAATACACTACCGATCCGGAACTCATCTATGAAAAATACAAGGATATAGTTGATATTGTTATTGATGGCGGACCCGGCGACAATGTTCCTTCTACAATTATTGACTGTACAGGAATCGAGCCTTTGATGATAAGGGAAGGAAAAGGAGAAGTTTGATTGCGATCCGATGAATTAATATTGTTTATTTGTTTGACTTCAAGCTGTTTAGTTGAAATATTATGGCTGGAAAACAGTTGTATGCATAGTATGGACTAAGGTATTAAAATTGAACGAATTACATATTGATAAACATGTTGGCAAACTGAATATGAATTATCTCTTATCCCACACTATTCATATACCCGACCGGAATTAGCAAGTAATATTATGATTATCAATATTCTGATCACTGACTGTGGGACAAAATCTCACAGATTAAATCTTCGCCTGACTAAATATCTGGGTTTCAAATAATTAAAGCAACCAAACACAAAGCATTTTCGTCTCAATGATCAAATAATTCTGATCTGTTTATGAAAAAAAGAAAGAAATGAGATTGAAAGATAAAATTTTGATTATGGATTGGTTTTTGAATTACTAAGCCTCCTTAAATTGATGAATGAATAATATCATGATAACTGCAATTTTATTATTAATAATTGGGTTTGGTATATTAATCAAAGGTGCTGACTGGCTGGTAGATGGTTCGTCGGCTTTAGCCAGAAAATACAAAGTATCAGAATTGGCAATTGGCTTGACGATAGTAGCATTTGGAACATCAATGCCCGAATTTATTGTAAATACTTTTGCCGCATATCAATCTCATGCTGACATTGCATTTGGAAACATAATTGGCAGTAATATCTTTAACTTGCTTGCCATACTCGGTATTGCTGGATTAATTACTCCGCTGGCTGTTCAATCAAGCACTGTATGGAAAGAAATTCCACTTTCATTCATTGCAGTTTTAGTACTTTTTCTTCTTTCAAACAGTTTTTTTTCCGAAAACAAAGTTTTGTCAAATATTGATGGTATAATTTTGCTGGCATTCTTCTGTTTTTTCCTTTATTATGTCTTTCGGCATTTGAAATCCGAAAATATACCACCTATCGAAATAAATCATAAAGTATTTTCCAATTTTAAAATATGGTCGTTTATAATTCTGGGATTGACCTTTTTAATTGGCGGAGGAAAGATCGTTGTTATAAATGCTGTAAAAATAGCTGATATTATGGGTATTAGCCAAAAAATTATCGGATTGACTATTGTTGCTGCCGGAACATCGCTTCCGGAACTTGTTACTTCAGTAGTTGCTGCTATAAAAAAGAATAATGATATTGCAATTGGTAATATTATTGGTTCAAATATTTTTAATATCTTCTTTATTCTGGGAGTAAGCGCCTTGGTCAGACCTCTTGATTTTAATACTAATTTCAATAAAGATTTATATTTGTTAGGAGTGGGAACAGTTTTATTATTTATTGCCATGTTTTCCGGTAAGAAAAGACAACTTGACAGATGGGAAGCCGCCATTTTACTGTTAATTTATGTTGGATATACAATTTACCTGATAAAGAATGAAATATGACAATTTGGTACATAAAACATATAATGATGCATTACCGAAGGCTTTGCATTTGTACAATAATGTTTTTGGTCAGATAAACCGGTGAAAACAAAATCATAAAAACAGGTTTTATACTTCCAAACTCAATTTTTACAATGATTACAAATAATATTTTTGAAATTTCTGAAGCAATCCAAAGATCAGAAGATGAGGTATTTGAAACACTCTTCCATGCAAAAAACATAAGAGTTGAAAGAATTATCTCCACCGGGCAAACCACTCCCGAAGATCAATGGTATGACCAGGATACTGACGAATGGGTGGTTCTACTACAAGGCGAAGCAAGACTGAGTTTCGAGCATGAAGAAGATATTTTTCTGAGAAAAGGCGATTATCTACTTATTCCGGCCCGAAAAAGGCATAAAGTAAGCTATACAAGTAGCGAACCGGCTTGCATTTGGCTGGCAATTCATGGAAATATCAACATTTAATTCACTAATATACAGCAAATTATAATTTATTAGTAATTTTTATTTTGTTAATTCAGGGAATATATATACTTTTGCGCCCTCAAAATTAAAAACTGATTCTGTAGCTCAGCAGGTAGAGCACATCCCTTTTAAGGATGGGGTCTTGGGTTCGAATCCCAACAGGATCACAAAAGCCGCCGAAAAAGCGGCTTTTTTTATGCAATAAACTTAAGGAACTGGAAATAATATCCCAATATGTATATCCAATAAGCTGAAAGAATTACAAAGCTAACACAGAGAGAAGCTCCTAACAAAGCAAGCGAACAAATAATCACAAGAGCCTTGGGTTTACAATAAGCTACCGGCTTTACTATTGTGTATGATTTCAAACGCAGAAATCAACAGATCAAATCTGCCCTAATAACTCCAGGAGCTGAAAAACATTCCTGAATCAGAATTCTAAAAACATAAGGCAAACTTACACCGAAGCCCACAAGTTATTGTATTACCAGCTTTAGGTTCCTGGTTATAACATTACCAATACCTGAAGGTCTGGCTTCAATATTAAGCAGATAAAAACCCGGGCGCAGCTTATCCTTGTCGCTTATTGTGAATTTATGAACTCCTTCGCTCAGATAGCCATCGTTTACAACCATTACATTGCGGCCATACATATCAGATATTTGTATAAGGGTTTCAGACAAGGCAGGCAAATCAACCTCAATAATAAAATCACTTTTAGCAGGATTGGGATATACCATAAGTTTATAATCATCGCTGGTGAAAGATAAATTATTCAATGATGATTTCACCACTTCAACTTCTTCGGCTTTCACATTGCCTGCAATTACTTGTCCCCATTTTATATCATGCCGTTGATCTCCAAACCTGATAAGCCTCACTTCTCCGTAAGGCAAGGGGCGGTTATCAAGACTGTAGATAATTCCTGTAAGTTTGTTTTTATGTACTCTGTAAGCAAACTCATAATCGCTCAGCTCCAGCCAAAAATCAGTGCTTTCAAGATTTTTGCCTATAAGTTCAAACTGTATTCCTGCAAGAGTGCCATCGCTTACAATATCTATCGAATTTGAATTTAGGGTTATATAGGCTTCATTTGATTCAATACCGGCAATATCAGATTTCACACCCCCGATTATAATATTCACAGTACCAATAACATCAAGGATATTTATTATGTTATCCCCCGTTACATCGGCATTTTCGAAACAGAAAGGTGTAGGATTCAGATTAAGTACGTAATTAATAGTGGTGATCACATCTATCACATTCACAATACCATCGCAATTGGAATCTCCTGCTAAAATTGGGTTTTCTTCACCGGTCAGGATTATATTGTCAATATACCATGCATTTATGCTATTTGGTTCTCCTTCAAACACCCATGCCAGCAGGAATTTTTCGCCGGCAAGTGAACCAAGATCAACGCTGTATTGCTGAGCAGGCAAACTTGAGGAAGGGTTCAGCACCCATTGGTCTGACCAGTTCATACCTCCGTTAAAGGACGACTGCAATTTCAATGAAAAGGGATTCTGATTTCCGGGATTATCACTGAGCATTGAGCGGAATTTGAGCGTGAGTATATTATTCGACTGAGCATTTACCGGATTCATGACAAGCCTGTACGAACCATTAACTCCAGAGGTTCCTGAGAACATAAGTTCGGGTGCCTCACCTCCTGCATGATTTGAATTTACAACTGTCCAGTTTGCCATAGTTGCATACCATCCGGCAGGTAGCTGTCCGGGAACAACTGATGTAAAATCCTGAGCAAATGGAGTATATATCATTACACTATCCATACCGCTTCCGTTAAGAGGGATATTTACAACATCAGGAATATTGCCTGAAATTGTCAGAAATGCAGAATACAAACCCGGCTGTATTGGGTTGAAAACCACACCTATATCAGTAGTTTCACCAAACTCAATAGTTAGCGGAAGAGCAGGCTGACTATTGATTGAAAACTGATCAAGATCTTCGCCGGTTAACGTCAATGAAGTAATATTCAGTGGCTGAGACCCGTGATTTCTGATCTTTACGGTTCGAACCGCCGACTGATTACCAATAACTACAGATCCGAAATTAAGATTAGCGGGGTTTGCAACAAGTTCAGGTTGTTGTGAAGCCTCAACAGCATCGAGGTTTAATGTGAAACTGGTATGCATAGGCTGAGGCCAGTTTGCAACTATTGCATAATAATCTCCTGCCGGCAATAACAACTGGCTGAACGAGCCGCCTGAATTACCACCTGCAAACTGGATGACTGTCGGAGGATTGAAAATATCAGGACATTCATCTAAAATAAATACCCCAGCTCTGTTTCCGGCAGGACATGAAATATTACCGGATAATATGCTGTTCGATTCCAGCGTAAAACTAAATACGAGATCGTTGCCGGCTATATAATTTGACAAATACGTGGGGTTTGTAACTATCCAGTTAGGAAGGTAATGATTACCATACAACTCGGTGCTTCCGGTATAGTTCAACGGGAGATCTACAACCAGCGGATCTCCGCATGTAGCACCGGCAATGATACCGGTTCCGTTTTCATGAACAAGCATACCCATTGAAATCTTGACCATTTCGGCAGTATAAGCCATATTGCTATGAATGAGCAAATCGTTAACGGTATGATAATATGGGGTAAACTGATCTTCCATCAGAAAAACCGCTTTGTATCCCTTTGAATAAAAGGGCCAGCTATCAGATTGCTGCATGTATTGCGTGGTTTCAACCACAGTTAGCGGAGTGAAATTTTCAGCTATATAACGGGCAAGATTGGTTACCTGGGGCGAGTTGGGGTACTTAATTATATCCACTTTCCACTGCTCAGGAGGCAGGGTGCAATAACTCATCATATCATTGTTGAGCATGAACTCTATGTTCATACCCTGGCTATAGGCTTTGTTGGCATAATCCCAGCTTCCGTACAAACCAAATTCTTCGGCAGGAAATGCAATAAATTTAATAGTTGATTCCGGAACATAGCCATATTTTTTCATGATCCGCGCAACTTCAAGGGCTGCTGCAACTCCGCTTGCATTATCATCGGCACCGGGAGCTATTACAAAAGGATTACTTGAACTAGGAACAATAGCATCGTAATGAGCACCCATAATGTACACTTTATCAGGATTTACAAATCCCGGGTAAGTGGCTATTACATTATATTGCCAGGTTTGATAATAAGTTGAACCATAATTGTAGTTAAATGCAAAGGAATCGAGCTTGGTATCGGAATAACCATAGGAAATAAATTTATTTTTAAGCCATACGGCAATATCCCTGTGATTATCGGCAAGGCAAAACCGGGTTCCAAAATCCTGAAGTGCCTGAATATGATTATGAATGCTGTCGGCATTTACCTTGTCAACATAAAAAGCTATGGCTTCTTCAATGGTTCTTGATTGCTGTGCCTGAACCTCAGGGCGAAACGACAACGCTAATACGAGCAGTGAAAGCAAAGTGAGTTTTCTCATTTTAATTTGGATTTGATCCTACGATAACATTTTATTCTTTAAAATAGTATGTAATCCTTACGATTACAGGGTACAAAGATAGGGATTTGGTTTGTATTGAAGGCTTGATTCAAACACCAATTGTCCGTTGGAACTCTAAAGACAATTGCCGGTTTTTTAGTATTAAACATATGCCCAAACACTTAACAAACTGGATTCCAGATACTACTGCTTTTGTTGTTGGTTTCATAAACCTAAGAACACAAAATCCTTCCCGTGCATTAATACGTATAGAACATCAATCATAACTCATTAATAATCAGTATAATAAATATGGCTATTACATTTTTCCAACCGGTGAAATTGGTCTATTATATTTTTCCAATCCGTATCAAAGATATCCTGACCCGGATAGTATCATAATAGTTTTTCTATTTTTGCGCACCATTTCAATAAATATGCAAAGCATACTGCACGAGGGATATTTTGTACTTTTTGTCATTATCAGTTTAGGTCTGATATTGGGAAATCTCAGAATTAAAGGGTTTTCACTTGATTCGTCCGCTGTTATTTTTATCGCTCTGCTAATGGGTCATCTTGGTTTTTCTATCCCTTCGGAATTCCAGACTCTGGGTATCGTTCTCTTTATTTTCACCATTGGCATTCAGGCCGGACCCGGCTTTATTGATGCTGCGCTACGCTATGGCCGTCAGTTAGCAGTTATAGGGACCATACTTATCGCAGTAGCAGCCGGAATTACCTATCTTGCAATCATTATATTCGACATATCAGTTCCAGTAGGCGTAGGTCTTTTTAACGGAGCTCTTACAAGTACTCCAGGGCTGGCAGCAGCTTTTGAAGCAACAGGCTCACCCCTGACAGCAGTAGGCTATGGTATTGCTTATCCTGCCGGCGTTATTGGCGTGATATTGTTTGTGCAGCTTTATCCAAAACTGGCACGAAAAGATTTACAAAAGGAAGAAAGAGAATATATCAGGCAGATGCAGGAAGGAAATCCCAAATTACAGAATGTAGTTCTGAAAGTAACCAATGCAAATGTTCATGGAAAGACTATCCGTGAGCTGGACCTTAGAAAAATGACGCAAGCTGTTATCTCCAGAGTTAAAAGCAATGAGAATATTTTTTCTCCTACAGTTAACACCATCCTGCATCTTAACGATTTTGTGAAAGTGGTTGGAGACGAGGAGGCATTACAGAAAGCAGCGTTGCTTATCGGTGAAGTGGCAGATGAAGAGCTGACCTTTGATGAACGCTTTACAGTAAACTGGCTGCTTGTAACCAATAGTAAGGTCATTAATAAAACCATTCATGAGCTTAATCTCACAGCCCTTAATGCCACTATTACACGTATACGCCGAAGTGGAATTGATCTGAAGCCCTTTCCGCATAGCAAACTACGTTTTGGCGATAAGCTTCTGATCTCCGGCTCTAATCAGGAAATGCCCGAAGTGAGACGACTGCTTGGTAATGATGAGAAGAAACTTTCCGAAACCAATTTCCTCCCAATAGCACTTGGTATCGTCATAGGCGTATTACTTGGCTCTATCAGCATTCCGGTTTTCGGTTTGTTTGATTTCAGGTTAGGGCTTACCGGAGGTGTGCTTGCAGCAGCATTGGTACTCAGCAATATAGGTAAAACAGGTCCCATTCTTTGGTCAATGACTGGTAGCGCTAACCAGCTCTTACGCCGGCTGGGACTGCTCATATTCATGGCAAGCGTAGGCACAAGTGCAGGCAGCGAATTAGGCAGCGTGCTGAGCGACAACGGACTACAACTGATCGCTATTGGAATTGTTATTACTGTGTTGCCTATGTTTGTGGGAGCTTTTATCGGTCAGTATGTGTTTAAGCTCAACTTTATCACTTTATTAGGAGTTATTGCAGGTGCAATGACGAGTACGCCGGGGCTGGCTGCCATTGACAGTAAAATAGAGAGTGATGCTGCCTCGGTAGGCTATGCTACTGTGTATCCTATTGCGCTTGTACTGATGATAATCTTCTCCCAGTTGCTGGCTTTGATGATGTAAATTGCAATCTTCGCAGGATCATTAGCACCAGTGCTAAACCTATTAAAAAAATCAGAGACTGAATTTGTTGAGACGCCCGATTATTACGAACCTACGGGGTTATTAAGGAATTGATAAATTTGCTCTACATGGTTAAAATGGGTTGTGATGTTATAAATTAAGCATACAGGTAGGAAAGCCAGCTTATACGCTTAACTAAAATCATAATTTTTATTTTAAGGTCAGCTCTGTTCCATATTCAACTTCTCGCTCCTCAAATAAAAAAAGTTCAAGTTCCTTTTTATGGTTAAAACCACTTATTTTTTGTTTATATGTAGCGGCTACTTTTCGACTTTCTATTTCCATCTTTCTATTTCTGCTTATATTCAAATACTCCTCTTCTTTATCAATTCCCAAAAACCGTCTATTTGCTAAATTAGCAGCAATTCCAGTTGTTGAACTACCTGTAAATGGGTCCAAAATCCAGGCATTGGACTTAGTTGAAGCTAATATTAAACGAGTTAAAAGCGATAATGGTTTTTGTGTAGGGTGTTTTCCGCATGATTTTTCCCAGGGAGCAATTGCCGGCAGCCTCCAAACATCTTTCATCTGTTTATTTCCGTTTAGTTGTTTCATTAACTCATAGTTGAAATAATGAGGAACTTTTTCACTTTTTCTAGCCCAAATAATTTGTTCGGTTGAATAAGTAAAATAACGGCATGAAAAATTTGGAGGAGGATTAGTTTTTTCCCAGGTAATGATATTGAGGATTTTAAAGTCTAATTCTGTTAAAATTTGTCCTACTGAAAAAATATTGTGCATAGTGCCACTTATCCATATTGTAGCATTCTCTTTCATCTTATCGCGAACCAATGTAAGCCACTGTCGATTAAAATTATTAATAAATGCAAATCCTTCTGACTTATCCCATTTCCCTTTGTTTACGCTTACAATCTGCCCGCTTTGTATTGAAAGGCCATCATTAGATAAAAAATAAGGTGGATCAGCAAAAACCATATCAAACTTATGCTCAAACCGGGGCAAAAGTTCCATTGTATCTCCATGTAAGAGGTAGAAATTTTTATCTTCGGACTCGAAATAAGGTTCCATCATGTGTTTATCTTCTTTTATGTGTTGCTATTGAGACTATTTTATAAATATCCTTATTTGAAAATGAACCCTGATAAATGCCTAAAACATATATGTCATTAATTTCAATAATTAGCATTGGGTCAACACCCCTATTTCTCATAGAAGGTAAATTATGTTCTATATTTCTTATCATTCTTTTTCTATATTTTCTGTCTGGATTCTTTGGATAAATTCTTTAAGTGTTGCAAGATTATATAAACTAGGAATAATATTAAAAGCTTCTTCTAATTTGTTTTTCGCTGATAACCAGCCTTGCCCATCTGTTATCCAAACAAATTCATAATTTGCATATTGATTTATCTTGGGCGCAACATCAGAATAAGCTCTTGCAGTTTCATTTAATTTCGAACCACCACCATTGTAATAATTTGTTTCTATTAAATAGGTCTTCTTTTGTGTTTGAATAACAAAATCAAAACGCTTTACATCTGCTCCCAAACTACTTATTTCAGTAAATTCAGTACTACTTACTTCTTTTTTATAAATAATCCCTGCATTATCAAAGAATATAGAAACTGCTTTTACCATATTTTTACCACCTCTGTTTTTTCTTGCGTTAGTATCTAATCCAACTTCAACTCCAAAAACATAATCTACCAGATTTGTAACATCCTTTTTTTTAAATATTTCAGCCAATCCTGTTTCTTGGAAATATTCATAAATCAGTGCAGGAGAAGTAAAATAAGATTCTAATAAAGCAACTCTACCGTAATGATTCGATATTTTTACTTTATTGCTTTTACGAACTGCAATTAAAATATCTAAGACGTCAAAAACCTTGGGATTTTCTTCGTAAAGTTCATTTATGGCTTTCTTTAAATTTTCTTTACCAATCAAATAATTTAATTGGTTTAATTTAATTTCAATTTTATTTACATTCCTTTTGACTTTTACAAAATCAGTAAAACTGCCCAAAGTAGCATTTGTTACAGAGAGTTGTGATAAGAAATTTTTAAATTTTTCTGTCATGTTAATATTTTAAATCTGAATTCCATTTTGTTTTCTATAATTAGATAATTTCACTTCTGTTTTATTGGTTCACTTTTGTAATAGCTCTGTATCTTGAACAATAACATCAATAAACTTCAAATCCATTCTGCGGGCGGCAGACAATCTATGTTGCCCATCTAAAAGATAAAAATCTTTATTTACAGTAATTGGAATCCAATATAGTAAATCAAAGTTTTTTATAATCTCATCCACTTTGTTTGTACTAAGCTCATTTGCATAGCTTAATAATCTTTTATCTATTTTTATATTATTAATAGGAACTTTTTCTATTAGTGTCCAATAAGGCTTATCATAATTTTTAACAAACAAATCATATTTATTGAAGTCTAATGCTTTTAAATACTTCTTTTTATTTACAATCAACAATTCGGTTAGTTTCCCTCTTTTGTCAGGATTTGCATTGATATTTCTTTTTGCTTCAATTCTCTTAATTTTAAAATCAGAATATAAATCATCAAAAAAATTATCATTTTTATCTTTGCCTCGTACATCTGAATTACTTAAAATCCAATTGTGGTCCAAATCATCAAGTTTCTTACAGAAGTCCCGTAGCCTAATTTGCTCATTATCATTAAACTCGTATTTTGCATATGAATTAAAACTTGATGTTTCACTTAACGGTTTATAGGGCGGGTCAAAATAAAATAGAGAATTATTGTCTGCATAATCCAATGTTTGTTCAAAATCACCACTCAGAATCTCAACTTTTTGCAAGGCTTCACTAACAGCTAAAATATTTTCTTTGTCGCTAATAGTTGGTTTAATATAACTGCCCATTGGAACGTTATATTCATTCTTTCTGTTAACTCTATATAAACCATTAAAGCAAGTTCGATTGAGGAAAATAAACAAAGCAGCTTGTTCGCTTTGCGGGCATTCTCTTGAATTATATAAATCTCTTTTTTGGTAGTAATATAATTTCTTAACCTCGTTATTGCTATCCAGAGCATGAAACTCATTTTGAAAAATTTCTAGAAATGAAATTAATTCTTGGGGTCGTGAAGCAATAGTTTTGTAAGTGTATATTAAATCTTCATTAATATCATTAATGATGGCTTTCTTTATATTTGGAAACTTATTTAACATCCAAAAAAGTACGGCGCCACTCCCAATAAAAGGTTCAATGTATGTAAATTCAGCTTTTAAAATATTTATAGGCAAAGCCTTTTCTATTTCTGGGATGAGCTGAGTTTTTCCACCAGCCCATTTCAAAAACGGTTTCGCTATTTTGTTTTCTGCCATTTTAAAATTCATTTATATAATTTCTTTCTTACAATATATACTCCAGCTAAAATCCTGAATAAGTATAGGTTAAGCTTAAATTCCTAATTTTAATAGTTACTCTTGAAGAGCACCTAGTTTTTTCATTCTAAAACATACAAAACTCTTAACTACAAAGTATTGAATTCGTATTTCCTCATAACTTTTGCATTTACAAAGATATTAAAACACCTGAAGATGAGCCGGTCAGTTAAGGGTTAAAATACAAAACCTACAGGCTATTTAGTTGCGTAACTTTGTTTAACATTTTTTAACAGTTTAATATTGTGGTAGTTACAGCCAATTGGCTAATTTTGCCCTCCTAAAAATTCATTTTTATGACAAGTATAAATATCAGTGAGCTGAACGAAAAAATCAGACAGGAAAGTTCATTTGTTGATCTTATCAACATTGAAATGCAAAAAGTTATAGTTGGTCAGAAACATATGATTGAACGCCTGCTTATTGCATTGCTTGCCGATGGCCATATCCTGCTTGAAGGAGTGCCAGGGCTGGCTAAAACACTGGCAATCACTTCACTTGCCAATACAATTCAGGCTAAATTCAGTCGTATTCAGTTTACTCCCGATCTCTTGCCTGCCGACCTTATTGGAACCATGATCTATAGTCAGAAAAAAGAAGAATTTCAGGTTCGTAAAGGACCTGTTTTTGCTAATTTCATCCTTGCAGACGAAATAAACCGTGCGCCGGCAAAAGTGCAAAGCGCATTACTCGAAGCTATGCAGGAGCGGCAGGTAACCATTGGCGATAACACATTTAAAATTGAAGAACCTTTCCTGGTACTTGCAACCCAAAACCCCATTGAACAGGAAGGAACCTATCCCCTGCCCGAAGCCCAGGTTGACCGTTTTATGCTGAAAGTGGTAATTACCTATCCCACGAAAGAGGAAGAAAAAGTCATCCTTCGTCAGAGGATCACGAATGAAATACCCACAAATCAGGCTATTATCAAACCTCAGGACATATTGAAGGCAAGGTCAATAGTGAGGGAAGTCTATCTGGATGAAAAAATTGAAAACTACATAACCGATATTGTTTTTGCAACCCGTTTTCCAACTGATTTCAAACTCAATAAGTATAAGGATATGATCAGCTACGGTGCTTCGCCCAGAGCCAGTATCTATATGGCTTTGACAGCAAAAGCCTATGCTTTCATCAAAAGGCGCGGTTATGTGATACCTGAGGATGTAAGAGCCGTTGCTCATGATGTTTTAAGGCATCGTATCGGGCTTTCGTATGAAGCCGAAGCTGAAAACATTACAACTGTTGAGATCATTAATGATATATTGAATACAGTTGAAGTTCCGTGATTGAAACCAAACCAAATTAAAATCAGATAATCACCGATAATTTCAGTACATGCTGCTCGAAACCTCTGATATAATTAAAAAAGTAAGGCAGATTGAGATCAAGACCCGTGGATTGACTGATCAGATATTTTCTGGTCAGTATCATAGTGCCTTTAGAGGTAAAGGTATGACTTTCAGCGAGGTGCGCGAATATCAATACGGCGACGATATACGCTCCATTGACTGGAATGTCACCGCCCGGTTCAACCATCCTTACATTAAGATATTTGATGAAGAACGCGAACTAACGGTTATGCTTCTGATTGATGTAAGCGGTTCTAATGAATTTGGCACACAAAAGCAGTTCAAAGAAGAGTTAATGACTGAGGTTGCTGCCGTGCTTGCTTTTTCGGCAATTCAAAATAATGATAAAGTTGGGGTTATATTTTTTAGTAACAGGATCGAAAAATTCATTCCTCCCAAAAAAGGAACAACACATATCTTGCGTATCATTCGCGAACTTATTGATTTTAAGCCTCAAAGTCAGAAAACCGATATTTCCGAAGCTCTGAAATTCTTAAACAATGTTCTAAAAAAGCGTTCGGTTGCGTTTATATTGTCCGACTTCATTGATCGTAATTTTTATGATGCAATGAAAATATCTGCACGCAAGCATGATCTTATTGCTTTGCGTATCTTCGATCCCAGCGAATCGCAATTGCCCCGCCTTGGCATGGTTCAGATGTATAATAAGGAAGAAGGCAGATCAATATGGGTTGATACTTCGGGTCAGGCAGCAAGAAAGCACTATCAGAACTGGTGGAAAGAGACTGAAAAATATATTCAGAATGCCTTTACACGCTGTGGTGTTGATAATGCAACGCTTCAAACCGACAGGGATTATATTAAGCCTTTAACTAATTTATTCAGAACACGTGGTAGCAGGAGATAATAAAACAGACAGATAAAGATGCGAAAATCAATTAGTTATATATTACTCCTTTATTTTAGTTTAGCGGGTTTGCTGTCTTTTGCCGATGATCCCGGAGTAAATGTTGAAGGAATTATTGAATCGGAATCAATTCAGCTTGGATCGCAAACAAAGATCACCCTTACCATTACATCGCCAAATGATTATTTCTGGCAATGGCCTGAATTAATTGATCGCATTACTGATGAAATTGAAATCGTCCATCAGTCTGGCATTGATACATTAAAACATGGTGATAATAAAATGATGCAGTTAAAAAAAGAACTCATCATTACATCATTCGATACCGGATACCATGCAGTGCCGCCATTGGTTTTTCAGTTCAAGGCACCGGGAGATGAAGAATGGACGCCTGTCGAAACCAATCCTTTTTTGCTGTATGTTGCCGGTGTAGATCTAAACCCCGAGGCTGAAATTCGGGATATAAAAGAAATTTACAAGGCACCTCTGACCTTTAAGGAGATGCTTCCATGGATTCTGATTTTATTGCTGGTGGCTGGTGGCATCTGGCTTTACATATATTACCTGAAAAAGAAGAGGGAGAAAGCATCACTTATTCCAAAGCCTTCAAAACCAAAAATACCTCCGCATACTCAGGCGCTTAATGAATTAGACGAACTGCGGGAGAAAAAATTATGGCAAACAGGGCGTATAAAAGATTATCATAGTGAGCTGACCGGGATCATTCGTACCTATCTGGAAGGCAGATATAATATTATGGCTTTGGAGATGACAACTTCCGAAATTATGGAAGCAACAGATATCAGCACTATACCTTCAGAAGGCAGAAACAAGCTTCTGATACTTTTCACAAGGGCTGACCTGGTGAAATTTGCAAAGAGTATTCCCTTACCCGGCGAACACGAAGACAGTTTTTCAATTGCGGTAGATTTTGTTCGTTCCACAATACCTTCTGTTATAATACCTGACATAAAACTGACCGATGAAACCCAGGCTGATAACAAAAATAAAGTTGAGCAATGATTTATTTTTTGAAAAATATTGATCATATTGATTTTGCACGGCCGGAACTGCTTTATTTCCTGTTGATCATACCTTTAATGATCGCCTGGTATATCTATAAGTACTCCAGAAGTCATCCAAGCATACAGGTTTCAACCACAGAGCCCTTCATTGGTAAACCAAGGTCATGGCGTTTATGGCTGGTTCACCTGCTATTCGTTTTAAGAGTTTTTGCTATAGCACTTATTATTGTTGCCCTTGCCAGGCCTCAGTCCAGCCTCAGACGTGAAGACATCACAGTTGAAGGAATTGATATTGTGATAGCTTTTGATGTCTCGGGCAGTATGCTTGCCGAAGATTTCAAACCTAACAGGATTGAAGCTGCAAAAGACCTTGCCATTCAGTTTATTCATAACCGTCCTAACGACAGAATAGGACTGGTTGTTTTCGCAGGCGAAAGCTATACTCAATGCCCGCTGACTACTGATCATCCGGTTTTAACCAATCTGTTCAGGGAAGTCCGCCAGGGAGTTATTCAGGATGGAACAGCCATAGGAGACGGGCTTGCAATAGCCGTTGATCGTTTAAGAAACAGCAAAGCCGTCAGCAAAGTAGTTATCCTGCTTACTGACGGAGTAAACAATATGGGTGCGGTTGATCCTCTCACTGCTGCCGAAATGGCGCGGCTTTATGGAATTAGAGTATATTCAATTGGAGTAGGAACTATTGGAAGAGCTCCTTTTCCGGTACAAACACCTTTTGGAAAACAAGTTCAGATGGTTGATGTAAAAATTGATGAGGAAATGCTGAAAGAAATATCAAAAATGACTGAAGGTAAATATTTCAGAGCAACAAGTAATGAAAAACTGGAAGAAGTATATAATGAGATAGATCTTCTTGAGAAAACAAAAATTGATGTTACCGAATATAAACGTAGGATTGATGAATTCAGACCCCTTGCACTTTTAGCATTATGGCTGCTTCTAACTGAACTTGTATTGCGATATACATTATTCCGGAGCATACCTTAATTAAAATTGAATTTTTGAACCGGTTTGATATTGATTTTGAATTATTAAAAGTACACTGACAAATAAAAAGCAGGATTGAGAGACTAAGAAAATATGATCAGACTTGAATACATAGATTATTTGAATTATTTATGGGTAATTCCCGCGCTGCTATTCCTTTTCATTTGGTTCAGACTATGGAAGCGCCAAACGCTGCGGAATTATGGGGAATTTTTAATTATTTCACGTCTGATGCCCGAAATTTCCGGTGCCAAACAATGGCTCAAATTCATTACTCTCATTGTTGCCCTCGTTTTCCTGATCATTGGTATTGCGAACCCTCAGGTTGGGTCAAAACTTGAAAAGACCGAGCAAAAAGGTGTTGACATTATCATTGCCCTTGATGTTTCAAACAGTATGCTTGCTGAAGACATTAAACCCAACCGCATTGAAAGGGCAAGGCAGGCAGTAAGTCGTTTCATTGATCGCCTGGGTAACGACCGGATCGGACTGATAGTTTTTGCCGGAAAAGCATACCCTATGTTACCTCTAACGAGTGACTATTCTGCAGCAAAAATGTTTTTATCAAATGCTGATAACAGTGTGGTTTCAACGCAAGGCACTTCAATTGCCGATGCAATAGACCTTGCAATACAGTCGATTCCGCAGGGAAAGCAGGGTAAAGCACTGATAATTATTACCGATGGTGAAGACCATGAGGGCGAAGTGATGAAAAAGGTGGAAGAAGCTGTAAGCAAAGGAATTGTCATTCATACCATTGGGATAGGTTCACCACAGGGCGTTCCAATACCCTTGTACAGAAATAATGTTAGGGTTGGTTTCCGAACCGGTAATGACGGGCAGACTGTAATAACCAAACTTAATGAACCAATGCTTCAGCAAATAGCACATTCAGGGCAGGGTGCTTATGTGCTGGCAAGTAATTCACAATTCGGATTATCAAGTATTTATGAAAAAATCAATAAAATGGAAAAGGGAGAATTCGAGGACAGCAGGGCTTTCGCTGAGTTTGACAGCAGGTTTTATTATTTCCTGTTCGTTGCCTTAATATTATTGGTTTTTGAAACCCTGGTCTATGATCGCAGTAGTCGCTGGATACGCAAACTCAGTCGTTTTGTACCTGTGGTTCTTATTTTGATGAGTTTTAATGCAAACGCTCAAAACGAAAACCCGTCAATAAGGCGTGGTAATAAAGCTTATAACAACGAGAAATATCAGGATGCTGAATTGCAATACCGGAAGGCTCTTGAAAAAAATCAAAACTCCTTTAAAAGTAATTTCAATCTGGGAAATTCGATTTACCGACAGGAAAATTACGAAGAAGCCGGTTATGCATTTCAGCGGGCTATTGCAAATCAGACAGATAAGAATGAAATGTCGAGATCATTCTATAATTATGGCAACTCATTGCTTAAGAATCAGCAGATACCTGAAAGCATAGAGGCTTATAAAAATGCTTTGAGGCTCAATCCCTCAGATGATGATGCAAGGTACAATCTTGCCTATGCTTTGAATCTGTTGCAACAGCAAGAACAACAGCAACAGCAGCAAGGTGATAAAAGTGATCAGAACGACGAGGATCAGGATAAACAGGATCAGTCGCAGCAAGATCAACAAGAAGAAAGCCAGGATCAGCAACAACAGGAAAGCCCGTCGCCGCAACAAATATCAAAACAGGAAGCTGAGCGGATGCTACAGGCTTTGAAAGAAGATGAAGAAAAAACATTGGAGAAAATAAATCAGCAAAAAGTTAAATTACAAACTATCAAAGTAGAGAAAGACTGGTAAAATTTTGCAGGAATTTCATTACATACAATTCCTGAACGAGCAAGCGGTCAGAAAAACAAATAGTACTCGTGCATAAATAATAAAAAGAAGAGAAAACAGTTTCTATCAGTACATAAATGAAGAATAAGGGTTACAAAATATCAATATTATTCAGCTTGCTGCCTGTTATTTTAATGGCACAACAGATCAGCCTGTCAGTGTCAGCACCGTCTGAAGTTCAGGCAGGACAGCAGTTCCGGCTGGTGTATACCCTAAATGCTGAAGCTGATAATTTTACCGGACCAGATCTTAAAGACTTTATAATCCTTTCGGGTCCATCTCAGTCAACCAGCTCTAATATTCAAATAATCAACAATCAGGTTACCCGTTCGTTTGCCTCTACTTTTACATATATAATTGCCGCACAGCAGGAAGGAACTTTTACCATTCCGGCTGCAAAAGCAGGCTCAGGCGGAAAACAATACACTTCAAATACAGCTACAATTAAAGTTAGAGGAGCCGCTTCCCCACCCTCCGGAACTCAATCGCCGCAACAGCGACAACAACAAAGACAATCGGCCGGAGGAATTACAAATAAAGATGTGTTTCTTCGCGTAGTAGCTGATAAAAAATCACCCTATATGGGAGAGCAGGTTATAGTAACCTACAAGCTTTACACAAGATTACAGATTTCAAGCTATCAGATTGAGCAATCGCCCAGCACCAGCGGTTTCTGGGTTGAAGAACTGACGCGCGACAGCAGGAGTCTAAAACAATATAATGAAGTAGTTGATGGTCAGCAATATACGGTTGCAGAAATTCGACAGGTAGCATTGTTTCCACAACGTTCAGGTAAATTAAGGATTGAGCCTCTGGAAATTGATATTGTGGCAAGAGTTCAGCAGCAGGCACAGCGTCGTACTGGAGACCCGTTTTTCGACAGCTTTTTTAACGATCCTTTTTTCTCATCCCGATATCAGAATGTTAATCACACATTACAGTCAAATGCTTTTGAACTCGATGTAAAACCTCTTCCGGTCCAAAACCGACCGTCAGAATTCAGCGGCGCCGTTGGCGACTTTAATTTTCGTGCTACCATTGATAAAACAGAACTCGCAGCCAACGAGCCTATCAATCTGAAAGTTGTGATCAACGGTAAAGGAAATGTAAGATTAATTGACAAGCTTAATTTTCAGTTTCCGCCCTCTTTTGAGGTTTACGACCCAAAAATCACAACCGATGTTCAAGTCAGCCAGAACGGGGTTTCAGGAACACGTACTCTTGAATATCTGATTATTCCGCGTTCAGCAGGGAAATATACTATCAAACCGGTTACTTTCAGTTATTTTAACCCACAACGTGAAACCTATGTAAATCATAATACACCGGAATTCAATTTCAATATTGCCCGTGGTGAAGGACATGATATAACTTCTGGTTCAGCCATAGCTGATCAGCAATCAATACAGTATATCGCGTCGGATATCAGGTTCATACGTCAGGCGCCTTTCAAACTCAGCAAAATAGGTTCTTATTTCTTTGGATCGTCGTTGTTTTATATTCTGCTCGTCAGCCCTCTGATATTATTCGTGATTTTTGTTATCCTGCTCCAGAATCATATTAAAAACAATCGTGATATCGCACGCGTGAAGAACAAACGAGCTACCAGGATAGCACGTAAGAGGCTAAAACAGGCTGAGCTGTTCCTCAAGGAAAAATCAAGTGAGAAATTCTTTAACGAGCTATCGCAAGCTTTATGGGGTTATCTGAGCAATAAATTCAACATACCGCTTTCTGAATTATCTCTGGAAACAGTGTACGATCGTCTTACAGCAAAATCAGTTAAACCTGAAGTTATTGAAGATTTTATCAAAGTTCTTGAACAGTGTGAATTTGCACGTTTTGCACCCGGGGATAAATTGCACGAAATGGATCAGCTATACGAACAAGGGCTAAACATAATAATGCGTATTGAAAAAGAACTGAAATGATAAAGGAAGCATCATATATAAAAAGCAGTTTTTGGGCACTTGTTATTTTAACAATTGTTTTCACAGGTGTTTCCGGATATGCTATTGCCGGTCCTGCTGATGATACCATAAATGAGGCAAATGAAGAATATTCCAACGGATATTATGATCATGCGCTTGAACTCTATAAATCAGTTATTGATCAGGGGTTTACCTCATCAGATCTTTATTATAATATTGGCAATACTTATTTCAAACTCAATCGTTTTCCTGAATCCATTCTTTATTATGAACGCGCTTTGGTGTTAGCCCCTCATGACGATAATATACGTTTCAACCTTGAACTTGCCCGAAAACGCACCATTGACAAAATAGAATCAATACCGGAGCTTTTTTATGAACGCTGGTTCAAATCCCTTATTAATATCAATACTGCTGACGGCTGGGGCGCACTTGGCATTATTCTGCTTTTTATCGCCGTTGTGTTTGCCGCAATATTTTTACTCTCAACCCGCCGCTGGATACGTAGTTTTAGCTTTTACTTTTCACTGATATTACTAATTCTTTCAATAGGCTCATTATCAATGGCTTATCTACAACATAATTCCCGTACTTCAAACCGTGATGCCATTGTATTCGACCCTTCAGTAACAGTAAAAAGTTCGCCATCAGAAAACAGTATTGATCTGTTTGTTATCCATGAAGGTACTAAAGTTAGAATTTACGATATTATGGGCGATTGGTACGAAGTACGTATTGCCAGCGGAAGCCAGGGATGGATAAAAAGCTCCTCAGTTGAAAAAATTTAAAAATTATCCTGGATAATTTCCATCTTAGTAAAACCTGTTGACAACATAATCATAACATGTCAAATACGGTTCTAAATGCAAACCATATTATTATAAGGATATTGATCATACAAAAATAACCGCCGGCAAAAGCCGGCGGTTATTGATAATTATATCACAGAAAATTGAAATGAAATAAAGTTAAAATTAATGGACTATACTCCCATCATGCCAACTGGTTACTTCTTTATTATCTTTTTCAAAACCACTGAGTTGCCGTTTGAAACCTTAACTAAATAAATACCTTGTGGCTGTAAGGTAAGGTCAAGTTCATACAAACTATATCCACTTATTTCCTTTGCTAATATTCGTTCGCCAATAAGTCCATAAACTTCAACAAGAGTATTTGCCGTAGGCTCTGAGAATTCAAGCATTATACGGCCGTTAGTTGGATTTGGATAAACCCTGAAGAAATCATCAGTTTGTGTTTCAAAATCTTCTGCCGACTTTTCTGATACTATTTCATCGTTGCTATCAGAATCTTCATTCACTGCCAACATTAGTATAGGTAACGCACAGTAGTCATTTGATATATATGCATGCAGATAAGCTCCTGAACGTACAGATGTACCCTCGAGCATTCGTATGTTGTGCCCGGCAATAAGATTAACATTGCCTCCGTTTTGCACAATAAAAGTAGTACCACCTCCGGCAATAGTTAATGTATTAGTTGCATCAAAACAAATATCCTGTCCATTGACCACATCCACTCCCTGAAGTGTCACATTTCCTGCTACTTCACCACCCCAGTGAATACGGTTATTAGGATCATATTCATAACTACCGCCGCTGAATCCACCGCTATATCCTCCAAATGTTACAACCCCTGAATTAACAGACTTGTAAACATTAAAATTGCCACCCCATGAGTTGTTGGGGAACATTGCATAATTGACTGAAAAAGTCTGATTGTTGTTAATGGTAAGCAATCTGCCGCCACTTTGACCATTACGGAAGATGCAGCTAGTGAAAGATTTGCCTACATCAACTATTGCACCCGACTTTATATTTACTCCATTCGTATTCATATACTCAAAAATGGCATGTTCAGCTGCTATCTTACCACCACTTTCAATGTCTAAGGCATAATACCCTGATGAATTGCGGGTAATTTTTGATTGCATTCCTGATGTACCATTAAATTCAATTAAACCTCCATTATTTACTGTAACAGATTTAGATGCTGACATGGCAATTCCGCCACCGGCACCCACTGATAATTGCCCACCGTTATTTACTGCTACATTTCCTGACACCGAAACCTGGCTGGATAAGGTATTGAGTCTCCCTGTATTAATAGTAAGGTTACCAAGAATATCAATATTTGAATTCAGGCTGATTTTATTTGATCTTGTTCCATCACTAAGAAGTTGTCCGCTTCTCTGATCATATACAGGCTCATCGGTTAAGTTTAATCCACTTGCCATTGAGCTTTTATCTATTATAACATTTCTGAGTTTGCTTCCAGACACCATATTTAAAAACACATCATTACTACCATAAAACTCAAAAGTACCTCCGGCAGGTGTAAAATCAGTTCTGTTGCATAATAAACTCCCACTTGTGCGTATTGTACCTCCGGTAATATTATGAGCAAAACTGTATGTTGATGAATTGTATATATTTATTCCCCGGTCTTTAAAATCCAGTACTCCACCATTCATATTTATTTCAGCATTACCCTGAAATGGCCACCAAGATATGTCAGATCCACCATAAATATTAATAGTTCCTCCATTAGTAAAAAAGAGTTTACCATTCAAATCAATATAACTGGAAGCATCCTGATGTAAATTGATGGTTCCGCCAGGATTTACCCAAAACTCACCATTTAAGCCATTATCAACCAGATCTAAAGCAGTAAACGTCCCAGCCAAAACATCAATTCCTCCGCTTGTCCAATCATATTGATTACAAGTAACTGTATGAGCTACATTAGCAACTCGGAGTGCATTGCCCATATTTGCTTCAAGAATATTAAAGTTTTCACTTGAGTTAACATATTGATGCCCTGACCCGTTAAATCTTACCT
>JBASHR010000090.1:0-4315 GCA_049654165.1 Bacteroidales bacterium | reverse complement strand
GCGCAACTGTTCTACGCCCAATCCGGCGCCATCCCGGTGCGTCAGGACGTCTACGAAGAAATGGCGAACGACCCCAAGAGGGGCTGGTGGATGAAAGCCATGGCCGACAGCACGCCCTTCATTCATGCTCAGCCGCGTCTGGCGGAAACACCTCAGATCATCGAAGTGCTGGATCGCCGCCTGAAGCAGGCCTTGATTTCCGAGATCACGCCCGAACAGGCCCTCTCGGAAGGCGCCAAAGAGATTTACAAGATCTTGAGCGACGCCGGTTACAAAGTCAAACCGCTGGCTGAATAGACGCTTTGAGGGGAGGTGCATGGCTCATGTGCCTCCCCCGTCTCTACTCATTCAATTATGAATACTCCATTGAATTCTTCATCTGTTTCCAAGCCGCCGGGACTGATCAGCCGGCTGGGTAATTTTATTGATCGTACCTTCCAATATTGGACGATTGCGCCGCTCGTCATCACCCTGTTGCTGTTGATGGCGTACCCCAGCCTTCAATTGCTCCGCATGAGCGTTTCGGAAGTGGACATTGTCAAGGGGCAGGCCGTGTGGGAATTTGTCGGCTTGAAACACCTCGAAACGGCGCGACAGGACCCGGTCGTGCCGGTGGCGTTGCGGAATACCCTCGTCTTCGTCATCGCGGTCGTCATCATCGAGACGCTGCTTGCCCTCACCATTTCCATTCTGGTCAGCCGCAGCCGGCATCTGGTGGGGCTGTATCGCACGGTGTTGTTGATCCCGCTGCTGGTCCCGCCCATCGCCATCGGCACTATGTGGCGGCTGATGTACGATTACAACTATGGCTTCATCAATCAGGCGCTGGCGGTGTTTGGCATTGCCGGCCTCACCTGGACGGCGGACCCCAAACTGGCCATGCCCTCCATTATCCTGGTGGACTTGTGGCACTGGACCAGTTTCATGTTCCTGATTATTTTGGCCGGGCTGGAATCTTTACCACAGGAAGTAAATGAAGCCGCCCGCGTGGATGGCGCATCTGAATCGCAAATCTTGCGCTACATCACCCTGCCACTTCTGCGCCCCACGCTTCTCACCGCGGTGATGCTCCGCACCATTTTTGCCTTCAAAGTCTTCGATGAAATTTTCCTTCTGACCGGCGGAGGGCCTGGCACGGCCACGGAGGTCATCAGTTTGTATATTTACAATGTGTTCTCCAGACAGTTCCGTTTAGGGTATGCTTCTTTTCTTGCTCTAGGATTGGCTTTCATCATTTCCATCTTCGTCATCTTTTACCGTCGGGTTGGGCAACGTGCCCAGGAATAGCGGGAGAATCGCCATGAGGAAATTTTTCGTTGAGCCTATTTTTCGGCACGGCTTTCTAATGCTCGTGGTGGTTTTTACGCTGGTTCCCATCTTTTTCACCCTGATGACCTCGCTTAAATTCTTCCGCGACATTATTTCCGGCAGCCTGGCGTTCACGCCCACGCTGGTCAACTACCAGCGACTCTTTGACCCTAACCAAAGCAACTTTTTACGGCTCACTTTGAACAGTCTGGTCGTTGCCGCCGGCACAATGGTCATTGTCCTTGTGATTGCCAGCCTGGCAGCGTACAGTCTCAGCCGTTTTCGCTGGCGTCCCCTGTGGAGCGGTTTGCTGCTGGGGGCGATTTTATTCATCCACATGCTTCCGCCCGTCACCTTTTTGGGACCGTTTTACCTGATTGCCCGCGCGCTCAACATCTACGACACGGTGCTGGCAGTCATCATGGGGCATATCATCTTGAACTTGCCCACCGCCACCTGGATTCTGCTGGATTTCTTCGCCGACATTCCAAAGGAACTGGAGGAAGCCGCCATGGTGGATGGGGCAAACCGCTTCCAGGCCCTGACCCAGGTCCTGCTTCCGATCATTCAACCGGGTATCGCCGCGGCAGGCGCACTGGCGTTCATCTTCTCATGGCGCGACTTCCTCTTTGCCCTCTCGCTGACCAGCACGCCGCGCGGCATGACCATCCCGGTGGGCATCTCCAGTTTTGTGCAGGAATACAGCATCCGCTACGGCGAAATGGCGGCGGGCGCGTTCTTCGCTATGATTCCCGCCCTGCTGATGGTCGCCTTCGCCCAACGCTACATTATCAAGGGATTAACGCTTGGTGCACTGAAAGGATAGCTTTTTCATGACAGATTCCGCCCCTGAAATTCGAGGGTGTGTGCCAGTGATGAGTTCGCCTTGGGGCGCGATGGAGGTGAAGCCAGACTCGGAACAATTTAAAATTAAAAAATGCGTTTCCCGCCGCCGCATCCTGGTGCTGATTGTGACCAAAAGACCCGCAGGCGGCCTCGGAAAAAAATCGTCAAAGAGATGAAGCGCAGCGGCACACTTCTTTCCGGGCAGGGTATCTATTCGCGCCAGGATCGCCCAGTGCTGATGGTAGCGCTGACTGTCATGGAAGTGGCGCATCTGAAAGCCATTGTCCGCGCACAAGACCCGCAAGCCTTCGTGGTGGTGATTTCCGCACAGGAAGTATTGGGCGGAAGCTTTCAACCTTTGAAAGAGGAGAAGTAAATGAATCAATTTCTTACCATGCCCGGCGCGGAGCCGTTTTTGTTTCCCGGCAAGGGCGCTGGCGTTTTGTTAATTCATGGATTCACCGGCTCGCCCGCCGCCATGCGCGGATTGGGAAAGTATTTGAACGAAACACAGGGCTACACCGCGCTAGGAATCCGCCTGCCCGGACACGGCACGCAGGTGGACGATTTGCGCCGTCCCGCCTGGCGCGATTGGCTCGCCGCTGTGGAAGACGGCTTGAATCTTTTGCAAGGCATGAGCGACCGCATTTATGTGGCGGGACTCTCCATGGGCGGAGTCCTGACCCTGATCACGGCCAGCCGTTATCCGGTCCGGGGAGCAGCGGCGCTGTCCACTCCTTATGGTCTGACGAATGATTGGCGCGTTCATCTCATGCGCCCGCTCAGCTTGTTCGTCCCTAAATTCAAAAAGCCGGGCGCGGTGGGCATCGCCGCCGAAACTTCCTATCGGTATTTTGTGCCTCATGCCATCGCCGAAGCGGCCGGGCTGGCGAAACTGATGCAGGAAGGACTGCCGAAGATCAATGTGCCTGTCCTGCTCATTCAATCGCGCGGCGACAAGGTCATTGAACCCAATGCTTTGGATTTGTTGAATGAACATCTGACCACGCCCCACAAGGAGACGCTCTGGCTTGAAAAAAGCGGGCACGTCATCACGCTGGATGTGGAGCATGACATCGTGTATCAGCACGTCGCGCAGTTTTTTTCGCAGTTGGAAAAATAACCTATCACACCCAAAGGAGGTCCCATGACTGCCGTTTCCGAAACACTTCCTGCCGCCGAAGTCGCGCCCATCAAAGGACGTTGGCGCAACGTAGTGACCCTGGCATTCGCCGGCATTGTGGACGCGGGCGAAGACCAGGCGATGGCTTCCATGTTCCCCGCCATCCGCACTTCATTGAACATGACCACCGCCAACCTCGGAACCATCACCAGCCTGGGCAAGGTGATGGAGATCATTTTCGGCCCCATCTGGGGCATGCTCGCTGACCGCTTCAGCCGCAAGCGTATTCTCATCATCGGCACCGGGCTGTGGGGCTTGTGGACGCTGCTGATTGGTTTCTCCGTCAGTTACGAGATGTTGCTCTCCCTGCGCGTGATCGCCGCCATTGGGCTGGTGGCGCTCGGCTCGCCGATGAACTCCATGCTCACCGACTTGTTCCCGCAAAAGGAGCGCGGCAAGGTCTTCGGCATCATGCGCATGATTTCCTCGCTGGCGGTCATCGTCAGCATCCTGTTCTTTGGGCGGCTGGCGGAAATTCCCGAAACAGGCTGGCGCATCGGCTTCATCACCTTCGGCGCGTTGAGCATGTTGAGAGGTCTGCTCTTTGCCCTCTTCCTGAAAGAACCGCCGCGCGGCGGCGCGGAAGCCGCCATTTACGATGTGGCGCAGCAGTCCGAAAAAAAGTATACATTTTCGTGGCAGAGCGTGGCGGCGATTTTCCGCGTGCCGACCAACCTGCTGCTGGTCTTTGAGAAAATCTTTGGCGTACCCGTCCAACTGACCATCCTGACCTTTGCCGTCACCTGGCTGGTGGATGAGCGCGGCTTCCGCCCGGGTCAAGCCACCACCGTGCTGACGGGCATCGTCATCGGCTCGGCATTCAGCACGCTGATCGGCGGTCTGCTCGGCGACTGGGCGGAGCGCAAAAATCCGCGCTACGGACGGCTGTTCGTCGTGCAGGGTTCACGCGCCATGATGGCTATTTTGGGCTATTTCTTCTTCCAGCAGGTGACAGGCAATATGATGACCTTCTTTGCC
>JBASHR010000089.1:0-1513 GCA_049654165.1 Bacteroidales bacterium | reverse complement strand
ATACCAGGCAAAGCAAAACTGCACTCAAAGCAAGAGGAAACGCTTTCAACGTGTGGAAATCCGGATGAAGTTTTCGATGGATTCATGGTTGAGAATTTAGCAGTTAGAAAAACGATTACTAAACTTAGTAAATTATAGAACAGATTTACATAGATGTCAAGTACCAAGTTTGAGACTTGTATAAACTTTCTAACCTGAAAAATGCAATGAAATAGCACTGGCGTTCATTACGACACAATAGATTTCAATTTCTTGGATAAGGTGCTCTCAGTAAATCTTATAGTAGCAAACCGTCCTGAAACAGCCCATTTCGGCAAGCTTTAGTGCTCAACCTACGATAAGCTATCAGGCACATTTGCCATCGATCAAAGCGTACATCTATTCCAGCCAAAAACGGGCTCTCCCAAACTTTCTATGGAGCAAGTTATAACCGACATTAGTAAACATAATTATAAATTTGTTGAAGAAAATTACGCGAGCCCCTTGATATGCGACAACGTCAGGAATAGATACCATACTTTGCCTCGTATGCCTGGCTCACAAATTACAGGTGTATCACAATTGACCACATACCAGAGAGAGATTCATCCCTCGCTAAGGCATACAAAACGCCGCCGGCATACCCCGGCGGCGTGGGAATTCCCCCTCTCGCAGCAGCTCACAATTCGGCCAGTTTGCGGTTTTGCTCGTCAGACGCCAGCGCTTCGATGAACGGCGTCAGATCGCCTTCCATGATCGCGGGCAGATTGTAGATCGTCAGCCCGACGCGATGGTCGGTGACCCGGTTCTGAGGGAAGTTGTAGGTGCGGATCTTCTCGCTGCGTTCCCCCGTGCCCACCTGCGACCGGCGCGCTTCTTCGAGCTCCGTCTCGCGTTTCTGGCGCTCGATCTCGTACAGCCGCGCGCGCAACACCGCCATCGCCTGAAGTTTGTTCTGGGTGAGCGAGCGCTGATTCTCACAGGTCGCCACCAGGCCGGTAGGCTTGTGCACGATGCGCACCGCCGTCTCGTTCTTCTGCATATGCTGGCCGCCGGGACCGGAGGAGCCGTAAGTGGTAATCTCCAAATCCTTGGGGTTGATCTCCACTTCCACTTCGTCCACTTCGGGCAAGACAGCGACCGTCGCCGTCGAGGTGTGAATCCGCCCGCTGGATTCGGTCACCGGCACGCGCTGCACGCGATGTACGCCGCTCTCGTATTTGAGCTGCGAGTAGGCGCCCTTGCCACGGATCTCGAAGATCACCTCTTTGAAGCCGCCAATGCCGGTGTGACTCTCGCTGATGATCTCCGTCTTCCAACCGCCCTGGCGCTCGGCGAAGCGCGTGTACATGCGGAAGAGTTCCGCGGCGAACAGCCCGGCCTCGTCGCCGCCCGCCCCCGCACGGATCTCCATGATCACATTCTTCTCGTCGCGAGGATCTTGAGGCAGCAACAATTGCTTTAATTGCTGCGCCAGGGTCTCCTCCTCGGCTTCCAGGCGGGCGATCTCTTCATGCGCCAGATGCCGCAGGTC
>JBASHR010000088.1:0-1529 GCA_049654165.1 Bacteroidales bacterium | reverse complement strand
GTCATGGCCAGTTCAGCCATGCGCAGATCCTGACGGGCAAAAGCAAGCCAGCGTTCACTCTCCTCGTTCATACAGCACCTTTCCCTTCCCCACGATTTCATCCCGCACAAACGCCCGCTGCTGGGCCATTTGGTCGAACTCGTCCGGGGTGTAGACCAGAATGTCCACGCCGACCTGCGGGCGCAGCAGTTGCAACACCTCGCGCGTGCGATCCAGAAACTTGCGCTCGGTCTCTTTGACGATCACCAGATCGATATCGGACCATTCCTTGACCTCGCCGGAAGTCAGGGAGCCAAACAACAGGATGCGCTGGGGGGCGTACTGTTCGCGCAGCAGTTGCACATAGCGTGCCACTTCGGCGTCCAGAACGGCTCGACGCCGTGTGACGCTATCGGGCGCGGTCATTGCGCGTCCCCTTCCCGCAATTGCTCCGCCACACGCTGCGCCAGGTCGCACAGCTCCCTCAAACTGTGGAAGGTGTAGTTCGATACCGGCGACGTCTTGGTTGGGGCTGGCGAGATCTTGGTTTCATCTATGATGGGTGCGCTGCCCTCCGGTTCGGTTTTCCAGGAACGAGTAGTGTCATCCCAGTCTGGATGGCGAAGACGCAGGCGCTTATATTCGCTTTGCCGTTTTTTGCCCCAATCACTGTGATCTAATTCTTCGTCCGTCCACTTGGGGAAACCTGGCAAACCGAATCTTGCTACAAACTGCTCAATATCAGTTTGCAACTGTCCAGCCTCATTCCCGCTGACCTGAGATTTACGCAAATCTGTGAGAGGGGTGGCTGTCTCTTTGCCTGCCAATTCAGCCTTGATAACAAGTTTACCTTCCCCGGCCAGTTGGTCCTCTGCGACGCCAAAACCGCTGCTGGTCTTGGCCCCGAAGCCGTAGGTGGTGAGCATGGCCTGGAGGCCTTGGGCCAGCAGTTGCAGGTCCTCTGCCACCTCGGCACGTTTTTGGTCTTCATCTGGCTCAAGCGGGCCGAAAGGCACGTAGAGCAGCGTGAAGGCGCCCGGCGCACCAGCAGGCACGCACTCGAAATAGATGGGCTGCTTGCCGGCACCGACATCGCGCGGGTGAGGGTTAGCCACTTCTAGACCGATCTGGTCAAAGTAAGTAGGGTAGAAATATAAATGACCCTGGAAGCCTTCGACGTCCCCCTGACGATAGCCTCGCTCGCGGAGCAGCACATCAAACTCCTGTGCCGTCTTTTTCATCTCAGCTCCGATGCGCTCTTTCCGTTCCTTTTGGCGCGGGTCATCGGCGTTTTCCGGGAGCGTGCCAACGCGCCAACAAGCCAGCGCGCGATTGAGGAAATCTGCTGCACCATCCTTCTCACTGCCGAAGAGGCGGTAGAGTTGCAGGCGCTCCTCGGTAAAAGGCGTCTCGGTAAAAGGCGTCTCGGCGGCGGTGAGTCGTTTTGCCAGTTGCTGCATCATCGCCGCCCGCAGCGCGCCTTTCCAACTGGTGGAGGCAACCATCGGCGTCTGAAAAACCTTCTCTTTGCGCAGTGGGTTGTCTAGCAG
>JBASHR010000087.1:0-2148 GCA_049654165.1 Bacteroidales bacterium | reverse complement strand
TCTGAAGACTGCGCAACACAAGACGATTGCGCAACGTGTCCTTACAGCGGCGAATGTTTGGGCGATTAGTTGACAGCATGTAATGCAAGGCTCTAATTGGGGCGGTAGAGCCTTGCTTTGTGTGCTGTTAGGTTTGGGCTTAGTTTAATTACAGGGAGCTTTGCAATGGGAACACCAAAAACAAAAACAAAAACACGGTCTTTTGAGATCTGGTCGTACGATGTTTGGGGCGACGCCGAAGACGGTTTTTACGTGAATAACCGGATGTGTGTCGACCGAGACTATAAAATCCGCTGTAAGGCACAAACTTACAATGTCGGCACGCCCCATCAATTCACCGTTTATGAGCTCACGGACCGGCAAATCAAGCGCGTTGCGCGTGAAGTCTTCGGGTTTAGTTGTGAGCTCGATATAGATGGCGACGACCAACACATATATGTGCAGCGCGCAAAAGACTGGTATCCACTGTTTGAGATGCTCGAAAACGTATAACGCCAATCACACAAGGGGTTTTTTGCACCTATCTTCGATAACACGAGAAAAAAAATCTGCCCGATTTTAAAAAAAGGGTTGACACGGGCAATCGCGTATGGTATATTAAGGAAGGATAGTAGGCGATTGACGCCAACAAAAAGCTGATTGACCGAATATTGTGGAGCAAGGTAATGAGCAGGTACATAGTAGAGACTGAAGAATACCGAGGGCACAAAATTGAGATTCTCCTTGATGAATGTGCAGAAAATCCTCGGACAGAGTGGGATAACCTCTGTGAATTGCACGTCGTGGATTCTCGATATTACCTCGGCGAGCATCGACATAAGGATGTTGGGGAAATCACTGACGTCGTCGAAGAAGCTGAGAAGCGCGGCGACATGGTGCTTTGGCTGCATGCCTACATTCATGGGTGCGTTGTCCTGTCCCTTCGGCCTTTTTACGGTCGCGTGCCGGGATACCATGCCGAATTCGATAGTGGATGTTGCGGGGTGTGTATCGTGCGCAAATCGAAGGCCCTGAGGGAATTCGGGCGTAAAAGGTGGACAAAGAAAATCCGTGAAAAGGTATACAAGATCGCTGAAGCTGAAGTGGAGACGTTCACGAAGTGGCTGAACGGGGAGGTCTATGGGTTTCGAATCGACGACGGAGACGGGGATTCGTGCTGGGGGTTTTACAGCATCGATGAGGCTCTGGCAGAGGCCCGGTCGTGCATCGGCTAAAATTGAACTGGTGTAGGAGAATGCATAAAGAAAGGCGGAAATCATGGAAAAGCAAAATAAACACGACCGAATGTATGCACGGATTGAAAAGCACGGACACGACCTCAAGCGGATATTCTCTATCGATGGCGACCCTATCGAGATTTGCAGAAAGCTGCGCCGTTTGGAGATTAAAGCCAATCGAATGGCGGTTGCTTATTGTAACGGCGAAATCGATACAGCAGAATGGGAGATTTTCTCAGAACGCATAGAAGGCAAGGTCTTAAACATTATCGGCCGCAAATATGCTGACTGGATACAGATTAATGGCGATCCGCGCGGATATACCCTCAAGATCAAAAATGAGATTGTGCGGGAAAAGCAGCTTGATATTTACCGAGATTGGGGAGGCTATGGAATTTTAGCCCCCGATTTCTCGGAGACATAATCCCCCCTCTGCCGCAGTGGATGAATACCGGCGGCAGGGATTAAACAAGTTAATAACAATCGGGCGAAAGGGAGGATAGATATGCGAAATCTTATGGATCAAATAGCTATCGCACAGCGAGATTTTGTTGCGCAGGCACCGGAAGTAATCCCATTTCCAGGGCCGCATTATGGTGTGCATATTCGGCGGTGGGAGGGTAGTGGCCCGGGAATAACAATAGAATGCGATCCGGGGTATTGCGGAATTGGTGCAACTTTGAGCGCGAGAGAGGCCCGTGGCCTTGGTGAAGCACTGATTCGCGCCGCAGAGACCATAGAAAAAATGGCATAACAACAGGCTCAAGCGGACCCGGCAGTCCGTGGCGCTATCGAAGCATTATGGGCCATAGCCAACATGCAGGTCCAAGAAGAACAAGTTAATAACACTAAATCGAAAGGGTAAAAAATGAAAGATCGGACACGGAAACTCCTCGACACAATCGAAAACGCGCATGACAGGGCAGAAGGG
>JBASHR010000086.1:0-3749 GCA_049654165.1 Bacteroidales bacterium | reverse complement strand
TGTCTTGGGGGAATATAGGAAGTATCTGTTGCATATCTTTTTTTGCAAATTTACGACATTTATTGTCTGCGATAAGTGAAAGGTAACCTACTGATTATCAAAGATGGGGTCAGGAGTTCTGAAATTAAACAGTTTGAACTGCTTGGAAGTGAGTGGACTGTAGATGGTGGTGAGCTGACAGCTTCATTGAAAATGCGCAGGTCGTTCATCTGCGAAAAATACAGACCTGTACTCAACAAAATGTTCAGAATTGAGGGTTAACCCAAATTATTATTTCTTTCCAGCTTCATCTTTTGGTTTAGCTGCAGCTCCGGGATCCGAAATAGAGTCTCTCATTTTTGTATCTGCCTGAATGTTCTGAAGCCTGTAATAATCCATAATACCAAGATTTCCACTTCGGAATGATTCAGCAATTGCAAGTGGAATTTCAGCTTCGGCAAGAATAACTTTGGCGCGTGCTTCCTGAGCTTTGGCTTTCATTTCCTGCTCCTGAGCTATAGCCATTGCACGCCGCTCTTCTGCCTTTGCCTGAGCGATATTCTTATCGGCATTAGCCTGATCCATCTGAAGGTTAGCACCTATGTTTTTGCCAACATCAATATCAGCAATATCTATTGAAAGAATTTCAAATGCAGTACCGCTATCAAGTCCTTTGGCAAGAACAACCTTTGAAATTACATCGGGATTTTCCAATACGTTTTTGTGTGAATCGGCTGAACCAATTGCACTGACAACACCTTCTCCAACACGTGCAAGTATGGTTTCTTCACCGGCACCACCAACAAGACGCTTAATATTTGCCCTTACAGTAACTCTGGCTGTGGCAATCAATTGAATACCATCTTTAGCCACTGCTGTAATTTGTTTGGTAGTAATGACTTTGGGATTTACTGACATTTGCACTGCATCAAGCACATCCCGACCGGCAAGGTCAATAGCCGTAGCCATTTTAAAGTCGAGTGCAATATTTGCCTTATCAGCAGAAATCAAGGCATTGATAACCGGCTTAAGATGTCCTCCGGCCAAAAAGTGAGCTTCGAGGTCATCGCGATAAACCGTTAGCCCTGCTTTTGTAGCAGCAATCATACTATTAACAATAATAGATGGTGGTATCTTTCGCCAGCGCATGAGTACCAATTGTAGCAGGGAAATACGCACTCCTGATACCAGTGCTGAAAACCATAAGCCAATTGGAATAAAATAAAGAATGAGCCATAAGCCAAACAGGGCAACAACTCCGATAATAATTATTACAAAACTTGATTCCATTTTTTATTAGTTTTTTAGTTTAACAATTATTTTGCTGAATTCAACCTGAACTACAACTATATCAGACTGAGGTTCAATATATTCACCTAATGAATGAACTTCATAATATTCGCCATTTATATAGGCTTTACCTGCCGGTGCCAATCTTGAAATGGTTTTACCTTCATCTCCGGGTTTTACTTTTTCAGGTTCAACAACATTTACCTTTGATTTTACCTCTGAATCGAGCATTGCTTTTTTCCAGGTTTTTGATTTTAGTGCGAAAGCCAATAATACAACAGTAAATATTATAGCGCCTATAAGAAAGTAATGTCCTTCAGGGGTGCCATGGCTTGCATAAGCCTGCCATATACTTGCTGCCAATGCGCCAAATCCCAAAAGTCCAAACACTGTTGCACCCGGTATTATTAGCATTTCAATAAGCAAAAGTACCAGTCCTATTAGAAAAAGTAAAATAATTAATGTCCAGCTCATAATAAAACCTCTGATTTGCGGGTATAATTTGTATTGGATTTAATAATAATTTACATAAGTGATTTGTTATCAGATAGTAAACGATGATTTATTTACGGGGTCTATAATATTTCATAGCTTCAGGTAAAAACTCTCTGATAGCTTTGACTCTGGCTTCACCACTCGGATGAGTGCTTAATAAGGCTATTTGCCCGGGGGCTTCCAGCCTCGACATCTCCTGCCAGAAACTAAGAGCACGTTCGGGATTATAGCCAGCCATAGCCATCAGGACCATTCCCAGTTTATCAGCTTCATGCTCATGTTTGCGCGAATACGCCAGCATTCCTAGACTACCGCCGACACCATATGCCATTAAAAAAATATCTTTCGTTTCCTGTGGTTTATCATGCAAAGCAACTTCAAGAGTAATACCACCAAGTATTAATGCCATTTGCTGGCTCATTCTTTCATTTCCATGATTTGCCAGAGCGTGAGCTATTTCGTGCCCCATTACCACAGCTATACCTTCAGCATCTTTGGCAATGGGTAAAATACCTGTATAAAACACAACCTTTCCGCCTGGCATGCACCAGGCATTAACCTGATCATTCTCAACAACATTAAATTCAAAATTGAAAGATTTGTTTTTTATTTTGTTTTCTTCTATGTAACTAAAAACCGCACCGGCAATTCTATTACCAACTTCTGATACCATTATTGCCTCAGAGTTGCTGGAGGGAACAACTTTATTGGTTGATAAAAACTCATTATATGAAGCAAGGCTCATATTCATAAGCATGCTTTCAGGTAATAATTTGAGCTGCCTGCGGCCTGTAATCGGTACTCTTGCACATGAACTCAACAAGAGTGCAAATAAGAATACGAATATTATTTTCCTGTCAGTCATAAAGGTCAAAGAGTTTAATTTAATGTAACTGTTAATCCAAGTAATAGTAGTCTTTCGTATTGTAATTTTAAGACTTCATAATCGCCTTCATTAATTTTACATTTTCCTTTGTAATGAGTTATTAGGGTACATTGCTCTGCCTGTTCAGGTGTATGACCGCATACCGATATAAGGCTTTCAATTACAAAATCAAAAGTATTGTGATCATCGTTATGTAAGATCAGAGAATTACCTTCAGCAATATTTTCTTTGTTCTGAATTAAATTTTGAGATTTTTCTAATGACATTTCAGATTAAACTATTTCAAGCCGTAAAATTACATATTTTACATGATGTATTATCAAAATAATAATAATTCAGAAAAATTATTCCTCGTCAACACGTGGAATTACAAGCACCGGACAATTGGATCTTGAAACAACGCCTTCGCTGGTGCTACCCATAAACGCCTTGTAAAAGAAGCCATGGCTTTCTTTACCAATAATAATCATAAAAGCAGCTATCTCTTCCGCTTTATCAAGAATTGATGTTATAGGAACACCCATTAACAATTGGGTTTCAATTTCCACACCTTTTTTCGAAACTACTTTGGCAATTGCCTGAAGTTCGTTGCGTTTACGGCTAAGTTCTTCATCACGTTGTATCTGGAACATTTGAGGCTCTAATTCACTTCCAATAAAAAATGGATTAGGGTCACATACGTGGACAAGGAAAATTTTTGCTTCGAATGCTTTAGCTATTTCTACCGACCTGGAAATGATTTCTGTGGAATGGTCAGAAAAATCAATGGCGACCAGAATATTTTTCATAATTATTAATTGTTTTTAAGGTTACTGCAAAAGTAATACTAATTGAGGGTAAAGTCAATAAAATAACCGCCCTGTTTGAAAAATAAATTTTTACCTGGAACTGTTTTATGGTGCACCAAATAAATTCAGTGAAACGGAAAACCTAAGAATGATGTGGAGTCCGTAGTATAATAACCATCGGAATTGAGCTGGTCTAATAAAACTGGACAGAAATTTAGTAATTTTAAATTTTTTGTACCATGAAAAGAACAAGAAGAACATTTAGTGCTGAATTCAAGGCCAAAGTGGCTATTGAAGCAATCAAAGAAGTT
>JBASHR010000085.1:0-48131 GCA_049654165.1 Bacteroidales bacterium | reverse complement strand
GACAGCCTACTCTTTTTGATGGGGCTTACTTTTGAAAATGATAAAAAATAGCAAACATTATTATTGACTATCAGTTAATTGTAAAAGTAAAAAACAATTTTATACTTTTACCGGACAATAGTGATTAATTATTATGCAATAGAAAAAAAATTTTTCTTTTAATTTTCTGCCCGGCCATTATTGTTACAGAACAATACAACAGCAACGCCCGGGAATACAGCTCCGAAAACCTCAAGCAAGATAAAAAGTGCATTATCTGAAGTTGAACAACTTCCCTTCAATCGGCTTATACTATTAGTCTAAATAATCAACAAACATTCATCTTTATTATATCTTGCTGATTATCAATTACTAAGCACGGATATTACAAAATAATACGTCAGTACTGAATGATGGTTCGAAATAAAAATTACATTTGCACAGGAAAAATGTTAATTACTATCTTGCTAATCAAATAAGAATTTGTAATTTTGCACCCCAATTTTAGAAATTATTAAAAAGTTACAGAAATTAAGGATATGTACCTTACAAAAGAAGTTAAAGCAAATTTTTTTAAGGAATACGGACAATCAGAATTTGATACCGGTTCACCTGAAGGACAGATTGCATTATTTTCTTACAGAATAAAGCATCTTACCGAACATCTTAAAGTTAACAGAAAAGATAAAGCTACCGAACGCGCTCTGGTTCGCCTGGTAGGAAAAAGAAGAAGACTGCTCGATTATTTAAAAGAGAAAGATATTACACGTTACCGTTCAATTATTAAAAAGCTCGGTATCAGAAAATAATATTTTATCCTACCTTTCGAAAAAAGGCAATTCTCTGATTGCCTTTTTTCGTATTATAGTATATGGTTTTTATAAAAGGCTATTATCCAAACAATAAAACCATAATTTTTTATCAGACATTTTAACCCAAACCTATATGAACGTAATTAATAAAACCTTCGATCTTGGCGATGGAAGAATTATCAGTATTGAAACAGGCAAACTGGCAAAACAAGCTGATGGAGCTGTTGTTGTCAAAATGGATAACACTATGCTGCTTGCCACAGTAGTAGCGAAAAAAGAAGCTGACGAAGGTGTTGACTTTTTACCGCTGACTGTTGATTATCGTGAAAAATATGCTTCAAGCGGTAGATTTCCCGGTGGTTTTTTCAAAAGAGAAGCACGCCCGTCAGATCATGAAGTGCTGATCTCAAGATTGATTGACAGAGCAATACGACCTTTATTTCCCGAAGATTTTCATGCCGAAGTACAACTTCTGGTTACCCTTATCTCAAGCGACAATAATATTATGCCCGATGCTCTGGCAGGATTGGCAGCCTCTGCTGCACTCATAGTTTCTGACATTCCGTTTAACGGTCCTATTTCTGAAGTCAGGGTAGGAAGACATAACGGACAATTTATTGTAAACCCGGGAGTGGATTTATTGCACGACCTTGACCTCGATCTAATAGTTGCTGCCTCCGAAGATAATATCATGATGGTTGAGGGCGAAATGAAAGAAGTTTCAGAAAATGACCTGATTGAAGCACTTAAAATAGCTCATGAAGCAATAAAAATTCAATGCAGGGCTCAAAACGAACTTGTTGCCGAAGTTGAAAAGGCTATGCTAAAACGTGAATATTGTCATGAAACCAATGATGAGGAAATACGTGAAAGATTAAGAGCCGAAGTTTATGACAAAATTTATCAGATAGCCATCAGAGGGACCGGAAAAAAAGAACGCAGCGAAGCTTTTGATCAGATCAAAGCCGATTTTATAGCTACCCTTCCTGAAGAAGAAAGCGAAGAAAAAGCTGCAATGATTGACAGGTACTTCAAGGAAGTACACAAAGAAGCCGTGCGAAATGTAGTACTCGACGAACGCACACGTCTCGATGGTCGTAAACTTGATGAGATCAGACCTATTTGGGGCGAAGTTGATTATCTGCCGGCAGTTCATGGTTCAGCAATATTTACCAGAGGTGAAACTCAGGCTCTTGCCACAGTTACCCTTGGTACCAAACTGGATGAACAGGTTATTGACGGGGCTGTAATTGAAGAAAAAATAAATTTCATCCTGCATTATAATTTCCCACCGTTTTCAACCGGTGAAGTTAAACGCATGTCAGGCACAAGCCGTCGTGAAATAGGTCATGGAAACCTTGCTCACAGGGCTTTAAAAAGCATGATCCCCAATTCTGATGAAAATCCTTACACCATAAGGGTAGTATCTGATATCCTCGAATCAAACGGCTCGTCATCAATGGCTACTGTTTGTGCTGGTACTCTGTCGTTAATGGATGCAGGAGTTAAGATCATCCGTCCTGTTTCCGGTATAGCTATGGGATTGATTGCCGATACCAAAACCGGAAGATATGCTATATTATCTGATATCCTTGGCGACGAGGATCATCTTGGTGATATGGACTTCAAAGTAACAGGAACACACAAGGGTATAACAGCCTGCCAGATGGATATTAAAGTTGATGGGCTCTCCTATCAGGTTTTATCTGAGGCATTGGAACAAGCCAGGCGTGGACGTCTTCATATTCTTGGAGAAATGGAAAAAGTCATTGCAAAACCAAGGGATGACTATAAACCTTTTGTTCCACGAATTGTAAAAATGACCATACCTCGTGAATTCATCGGTGCTGTAATAGGACCGGGAGGCAAAATAATTCAGGAAATGCAGCGCGAAACCAATTCAACAATTGTAATTGAAGAAGTTGGAGAATTCGGTATCATTGATATTGTTTCAAGTGATCAGGAATCAATTGAAAAAGTAAAATACCGTATCAAGCAAATTGTTGCTGTTCCTGAAATTGGTGAAGTTTATCTGGGTAAAGTGAAAAATATAACCACTTTTGGTGCTTTTGTTGAAATTCTGCCCGGAAAAGACGGGCTGCTCCATATCTCGGAAATTGACTGGACAAGGCTGAAATCAGTAGAAAGCGCTCTGAAGGTTGGAGATGAAATTGAGGTTAAACTTATTGATATTGACAGCAAAACAGGCAAGCTTAAACTTTCACGTAAAGTATTGCTGCCCCGTCCTCCGCGCACCGAACATTAATATTATTTAATATTGTCCGATTATTTATCACTTTTTTTGAAACCAAACCTTCTCATTATACGTAAAAAGATAGCTATAAATCCGTCAATACCATGAGACAACTTAAAATCACCAAGCAAGTAACCAACCGTGAAACAGCGTCTCTTGATAAATATTTACAGGAAATAGGAAGAGTTGACCTGATCACTGCTGATGAAGAAGTTGCACTGGCTCAGCGCATTAAACAAGGCGACCGTGAAGCCCTTGAAAAATTAACCAAATCGAACCTGCGTTTCGTGGTTTCAGTTTCAAAACAATACCAGAACCAGGGATTAAGCCTTCCTGACTTGATAAACGAAGGCAACCTCGGACTTATAAAAGCTGCACAGCGCTTTGATGAAACCAGAGGATTTAAATTCATTTCTTATGCTGTGTGGTGGATACGCCAGTCAATACTTCAGGCATTAGCTGAACAATCGCGTATAGTACGGTTACCACTGAATAAAATTGGTTCAATAAATAAAATCAATAAGGCTTACGCGCGACTTGAACAAGAGTTTGAGCGTGAACCGAATGCCACGGAGATCGCAGAGTTACTTGACATTACCGAAGCCGAAGTAAAAGACTCAATGCGTAATTCAGGGCGGCATATTTCAATGGATGCCCCACTTGTGCAGGACGAAGACAACAATATGTATGATGTATTGAAAAGCGATGAGGTTGTAACTCCCGAAACAGCACTGTTATACGAAAGTCTGCGAAAAGAAATTGACAGAGCAATGTCCACTATTAGTAAAAAAGAAGCTGATATCCTCCGGTTGTATTTTGGTTTGAACGGAAGCCATCCTATGACCCTGGAAGAAATAGGTGAGAAATTTCATCTTACCCGCGAAAGAGTTCGTCAGATAAAAGAAAAAGCTATTCGGCGCCTGAAACAGACATCAAGATCAAAAATCCTGAAAACATATCTCGGATAATGAAACATTTAGTCGCTCCCTCACTGCTTTCAGCCGATTTTTCCAATCTTGCAAAAGATATCGAAATGGTGAATAACAGCGTTGCCGACTGGTTTCATCTCGATATCATGGATGGAGTATTTGTACCTAATATTTCATTTGGTTTTCCGGTTGTTAAAGCAGTAAAAAAGCTTGCTGTCAAACCTCTTGACGTTCATCTGATGATAGTAGAACCCGATCGTTATATTCAGGATTTCAAAGAAGCAGGAGCAGATATTCTCACCGTTCAGTACGAAGCTTGTGTGCATTTGCACCGTACGGTGCATTCAATACGTGAAGCGGGAATGAAAGCAGGGATTGCGCTAAATCCTCACACCCCAATAATCATGCTCGAAAATATTGTACGTGATGTTGATTTGTTGCTGGTCATGTCAGTAAATCCGGGTTTTGGAGGTCAGAAGTTTATTCGGAACTCTTATGAAAAGATCGCAAGGTTAAAAGATCTGTTGCTGAGAAAAAACTCTAAGGCTTTAATTGAAGTTGATGGCGGAGTTGGGCTTGATAATGCACAACAGCTTATAAACAACGGAGTAGATGTACTGGTAGCCGGCAATGCCATTTTCAGCGCTACCGATCCGGCTGAAATCATCAGGCTGTTAAAGGAACCGGAATAAAAAAGTATCGGATTTCTCATTAAAGGTATTCAAAAAAATCCATATCCTGCATTATAATTTCACAGTTACTGTTTTGGTAATAAGGATAGTTTATTCAATAAAAAATCAGGAGCCATGCGTATTGCAGAAAAAATAAGCAGTTTGCAGAATCCGCGTGTGAAAGAGATCGTAAAACTCTATCGTTCAAGAAATCGAAAAGAGAATAATCTGATTGTTGTTGAAGGTATTGCTGAAATAAAAATGGCAGTGTCATCCGGACTCAAAGCTGAATATTTCATGATACATCCTGCTTTATTCAATGAAACTGAATTGTACGGAAATAAGGATATTTTCGGTAATACCCCATGCTTTGAAGTAAACAGTCAGGTTTTCAGCAAGATTACTTATCGCCAGAACAATGAAGGAATACTGGCAGTAATGCAAGCCGGAAACTTAACATTAAATGACATTAAATTATCAAATCTTCCTTTAGTAATTGTTCTGGAAGCAGTTGAAAAACCCGGCAATCTTGGTGCTGTACTACGTACTGCCGATGCGGTTGGGGCCGATGCAGTAATTGTTTGCGATCCTAAAACCGATATTTACAACCCTAACGTAATTCGTTCTTCACTGGGTTGTGTGTTTACAAAACAAATAGCTGTCTGCAGTTCTGAAGAAGCTTTACAATGGCTGAAAAGAAATAATATTGAACCCGTTGCCGCCTCTCTTTCAGCTACTCAGTTGCATTTCAATACCAATCTGAATAAGCCAGTTGCATTTATTATGGGAACTGAGGCCAGTGGTTTAACTGATTTCTGGCTGCAAAACACAAAAACTCAGGTGTTGATCCCTATGCTTGGTAAGATTGATTCACTGAATGTTTCAGTATCAATGGCAATACTTGTATACGAAGCTCTGAGACAAAGAAATTATGCCGGTTCAGGTACTACGGCAAAAAAATGATTCCCGCTCTGTTCACTTTTGTATGAATTCATCTTTCAAAATACCATACACAATTATATTGTGGTAACTACCCCAATGTTTTAGATGTAAGCGCAGTTTACCTTCCGGTTTCATACCAATCTTTTGCATCACCCTCCCCGAAGCATCGTTTTTCTCCAGATGTTGGGCAAAAATCCTGTTCAAACCCAAATATTCAAAGCCATAATTCAAAACCTCCTGTGCAGCTTCAGTGCAATATCCATTATTCCAGTAAGGAACACCAATCCAGTAGCCCATTTCAGCATGATCGTGCTGATGTGTCAGGGTAAGACCAATAGCCCCTATGAGTTTTTTATCTTCTTTCAGACAGATAGCAAAAATAACCGATCTGTTCCTTGCGAAATCATCAGTATGTGTTGCGATCCATTCTTCGGCAAGCCCATCAGGATAGGGATAAGGAATATTAAGTGTGTTAGCGGCAATCTCTTTATCCCCGGCAAGAAACTGTACACGTGCAGCATCCGATTCATTAAACGGCCTTAATATCAGCCTTTTAGTATACAGCGTGGGATATGACATATAATTGATTAGTAATCCACGTATTAAAATAAATCCGGATTAAATTTCAGAACCGAATAGTGTATTCGTATGTTACAGGCTTTTCTTTAGCCGGTTTTTCAGGAACCTGTGGTTTTTTGGTTTCCTGCTTATAAGTTATAGTGTACTGGAGTTTTGGAGCAGGAAGTTTAAAATTTATATTGGTTTTAGTTGTAACCTTAAGGCGCATGCCTCTATTCTTTACTTTTTTAAATCGTAATAAACTGATCACACGAACAGCTTCTTCATCACAGCCATATCCTATTCCATTCAAAACCCGTGGATTATGCACAAATCCATTATCATCAATTTCATATTCTACCAGCACTTTACCTTCAACACCTGCTTCAAGGGCTTCTTTAGGGTAACGAAGATTTTCGGCTATAAACTTCCTGAATTCCTCTTTGCCCCCTCCATAACGAGGTATCTCAAGAAACTTTTTCTTTTTTTTATACTCATTCATAATATTCCTATTGTTGTGCAAAGATAACATCCACTGAGCGAATTTATCCAATCTTTATCAAACAAAACTAAATTATTGCCTTGAAAACTTATATCTTCGCAATCTTAAACAATCCTATGTGCTAAGGAAATTACTTTTTAGCAGACCTGATTAGGATATTCATTATTAATTAGTTAGGTTCAAAAATCAATAAAAACATTCTCTTATTATGAAAGCCATTAAAACCTTTGCTTTACTAATTATTCTGAGCCTGCTGTCAGTTTATCTGTTTGCCGGCAGCCCTCTTGAAGTCAGAAAGATAGTTTTAAAAAACGGATTAAGCGTTTATTTGAATGAAGACCACAGCAAACCTGAAATTTTTGGTGCCATAGTTGTAAAGGCAGGAAGCCGAAACGACCCGGAAGATGTTACAGGCCTGGCACATTATTTTGAACATATTATGTTTAAAGGCACTGATAAAATAGGAACCATTGACTGGAAAACCGAAAAATATTATCTCGACAGTATTTCAATGTTTTACGATCGGCTTGCTGAAACCACTGATGAAAATGCAAGAAAAAACATCCTTGCTGAAATCAACCGATTATCAATAAAAGCTGCAGAATATGCAATACCAAACGAAACCGATATTTTGCTGCGCGATATTGGCGGCACCAATCTGAACGCCGGCACAGGCTTCGACCAGACTGTTTATTATAACTCATTCCCTGCTTATCAGCTTGAAAAATGGATGGAGATATATGCTGAGCGTTTCCGTAATCCTGTTTTCAGGCTTTTTCAATCAGAACTGGAAACTGTTTATGAAGAAAAAAACCTATACAGCGACATTCCTATTCAAATGATGTTCGAAGATTTCCTGAAAACTCACTATAAGGATCACCCATATTCCAGACCTATCATTGGGTTAACCGAGCATCTGAAGAACCCACGTATTAGCAAAATGATGGAGTTCTACAACACATGGTATGTTGCCAATAACATGGCATTGATACTTGCCGGCAGTTTCGATACAGAGCAAATCATCCCAATGATCGAAAAAAAGTTCGGTACCTGGCGCAGTGGAGAACTGCCCAAACTGCCCGAACATACTCTCCCTTCGTATAATGGCAGAGAACAAAAACAGGTTCGGATGAGCCCAATAAGGATCGGAATTATGGGCTTTCGTACAATACCTGTTGGACATCCTGATGATCCGGCTATGGAAATAGCCACCAAACTATTATCAAACGAAGCAGGTACAGGTATATTTGATCAGGCTGTAATGGACAATAAAATTATGGAAATGCAGCCATTTTCGTTTCAGGCTAACGACCATGGCAGCTATATGATATTATTTATTCCCAAAATTGTAGGGCAGAGTTTCAAAAGCGCCGAAAGCATTGTAGACGAAGGACTTACAGCTTTAAAATCAGGAAATTTCTCCGATGAACTTCTTCAGGCAACTAAGCTTGAATTCCGTAAGGAGTTTGAACGTGGTCTTGAAAGTGCCGAAAACCGTGCATACATGTTAATCGAAGCTTTTACCGAAAACAAAGAATGGGAGGATGTGCTCAACGAATTAAAAGAAGTTGAAGCGGTTACGAGGGAAGATATTATACGTGTTGCAAATACTTACTTAGGTGATAATCGTCTGGTTTATTTATCGAAAATGGGCTTTCCAAAAAAAGATAAACTTGAGAAACCTGACTGGAAGCCTGTAATTCCTCAAAACACTGAGAAAAAATCAGAATTTGCCTTGCGGCTTGACAGAATGTTTGAGCAATGGCAAGAACCCAAATTTATTGAATTCGGGGAAGACGTAAGGTTCGAAACGGTAAATCCGGGTTTCGAATTTTATTATACGCCGAACCCATTTAACGAAATATTCACACTCACTCTCCAATATAAAAAAGGGAATCTTCATGATGTTCTGATTGGCAGTGCAGCAGAGTATATGAATCTGATAGGCACAACTGAAAACTCGTTTAAGGAGTTTCGCGGCAAAATGCAGAGCATTGGGGCAAATGTTAACATATCAGCAGATAACAATAATTTATATGTAAATATTGAAGGTTTTGACGATAAATTTGAAGAAACTATCAAGTTAGTAAATGAGTTGCTTTCGAATCCTAAAAAAGATGATACCCAGCTCGAAAAATTCCTTCAGGGAGTAAAAGCCAACAGCAAGATGCTTCGCGAAGACCCGATGACCATTGGTAATGCATTGTACCAGTATGCTCTATATGGTAATAATTCGCAATATATACGCAATATCACTTATAAAGAAGCGAAAAAACTAACAGGAGATCAGTTAATCGCTGTCTTCAAAGATGCGCTAAACTCAGAGGGTACAATTCTTTATACCGGTAGTCTGCCATACGAACAGGTAAAAAACTCAACTGCAATATTTACAAAAATATCAAAACAACCTGTTAAGAATGAATATATTGAACTGCCACGTAATGATTTTGCTGAGAACTCAGTATATATTCATAATAATGCCAAAGCGCGGCAAAGCAATATAAACTTTTATGTTCAGGGCGAAGTATTAAATGATCAGGAAATAGCAATGAGCAATGTTTTCAATGAATATTTCGGATCAGGAATGAGTTCTCTTGTTTTTCAGGAAATACGGGAGTTCCGCTCATTATCATATGCTGCTTATGCAACTTATCGTACTGCTTTCCTTAAGAAGAATCCTGCTCATCTTTTGGGCTACATGAATACCCAAAGCGATAAAACTATTGAAGGTATTCAGGCAATGACTGAACTTATAACAAGTATGCCTGAAAAGCCCAATCGTATGGAAGGCATCCGTAAAGCAATGCTGCAATCAATATATACTTCTCAGCCCGAATTCCGCGATTTGGCAAAAACTGTGGCACGCTGGCGTATGCAGGGCTACGACAATGACCCCAGAAGATTCAATTTCACAGTGTATAACCGCATTGATTTTACTGATGTTCTGAATTTCTATAAAAAACATATTTGCAGAAAACCCTATCTGATAACCATTACAGGAAATCTTAAAAAAATTGATCGTAGCGAATTGGAAAAATTCGGCAAACTGATTGAACTTAAATTTGATAACTTTGTAAGAGAATAAGGGTAAGTAAATTTAGTTTTTTGAAGTTCAGGAAAGGATTTTTCAAGGTCAGATAAAGACACACTATCTGTCAGTTTTGTTTTTAAGGCGGATTCTGGTTTTTTATTTCATTCCACTAATCTAACATTCAATACTTGTACAACTGGTTATCAGCGCTTTATCTGAGATACTAATTTGCTTTCTTATTGAGTAAGTCTGATGTAAAAATCTGTAAGTGAAAAATGAAACCTCATTTCATTATTTCAATTTTAGCTGTTTTTGTTCTGCCAATTAATGCAGTCAGTCAGAACACAACTAATTCTGTAACGAGTTCAGCATATTTCATTCCCAGCCAACACTCTGACAAATCAAAACCAGTATTTTACGAACCACAATCGCCTTTGTCTGAAAATGAGATACATATTTTAAAAGCCTTGTCAGAACAGGAACTTCAGGATATTGCCAATGAAACCGATCCTCCGGCTATTGGAATAGAAAGAAAATTCAAAACACCAATATTTTTTGATCTCAGCAGTACAGAAATCCCCGAAAAAGGAGAAATCACTGTGCCGGGAGGCAGACTGACAAGAATAAATGCTGATCTATTGGTTTTCACAACGATGATAAAATCAGTTAATGCAGGCGAAATTCGTATTTGCATTACTGAGGGTTATTTCCCGCACGGCACAGTGATAAATCTCTTTGGCAGCAATGATCAGGCTTTTAGTCATAGGAATTTACAAGGAAATCTGCCTGAATATGGATTTTTTACCAAAACCATTTTTTCTGACAGCCTTGTTTTTCAGGTAGTTATTCCATCTGCAAATTTCAAACATCCACTCTATTTCAAAATACCAATGATCATTCATGTTGAAAAAGATTTTTACTATCGTTTAAACAATCGTGATTGCTACGAGGATGTTAACTGTGATGAAGCTCAGCAATATCCTTTTATAGATGATTTGAAAAGAAGCACAGCAAGGCTGATATTTTTCATCAGTCCATATTATTATGTTTGTTCAGGAAGCTTACTTAATGACTTGCGTTCAAATGATTTTCAACCTTTCTTACTTACTGCCAGCCATTGCATTAACACTCAGGCAGCAGCAGCATCCGTGGAAGCAAGATTCGATTATCACACCATTACATGCAATGGATCAGAAAATCCTGAAGTTATCCTTGTTAACGGTTCGAACCTGATAGCTACAAACAGTGATACAGATTTTTCCCTTCTTTTGCTGCATAAGCAACCATCAGGAGATAGGGTTTTTCTTGGCTGGGATACAGAAGCTGCCGAAGATGACGAAATTCTGCATTCTGTTCATCATCCGGCAGGTTCAACTCAAAAATATACTCGCCATCAAAACAAGAGTGAACCTGTCAATCTGTGCAGTGGCAGCCCGACAAACAAATTTTACTATACCCGAACTCAGGCCGGGCAAGCCAGCGGAGGAAGTTCCGGTGGCTTACTTATAAAAAACAATGGCAAAGTTGCCGGACAATTGCAAAGCACCTGCATAGGAACAGGTTACAATCCTTGTAATTACAGCACTTATTACCATACCTGGGGCAGATTTGACAAATCATATTCTGATAATGACCTGCAATACTGGCTTGCAGATGAAGGTTCTGCCGTAAGCATCAGTATTTCAAATCAGAACCTTGATTTTGGAGAGATAACTACAGGTAACCATGACACTCTGACTATTAAAATAACCAATGACGGGCTGATAACACAACATCTGAACCTGCAGATATCTTCCTTTGACATCACCGGTACCAATTCTTTTGAATTCTCAGCCCATCCCCGGGACGAACTTTATATGCCTCCCGGAGAATCGTGTTTCATTGACATTGCATTTTCGCCAAAATATGCCGGAGTCAAAACAGCTACGCTTGAAGTATTTCATAATGCCGACCTCGCTCCTAACCCTTTAAATATTCCTTTATCAGGAATATCCACAGGTCAGGCAATAACTTTATTCTTACAAAATATAAATATTTCAGGCGGTAATAATATTTGCTTTGATGCTTATGAAACCATATTGCTTGGTGGCAACAATTCTTTTTTTGTCGTTGAAGATCAAAGCATTATTGAGTTAATAGCCGGGCAAAATATTTTAATTCAGGAAGGAACTCATTTTAAAAACGGCTCAGATATACTTGCACGAATTGACACTGAAGGGCTTTTCTGCGATCCAGATGATGTGAAACAAAATTTTTTATCAGAAAAATCATTTTTATCGCTATCTGATACAAACAAACCGGATAATTCACTGTTTAACGTATACCCTAATCCAACCCGAGGCACAATCACAATTAACACTGTTGAAAAGTCTGAGGACTTAACCGTACAACTTGAGGTTTTTGATATTTATGGTAATCTGGTGTTTAACTCGGAGTTTAAAAGTGAATTACAGCATCAAGCCAACTTAACTAATTTATCGCCAGGCATCTATATGTTAAAGCTTCGTAGTGGTACTTCAGCAGATGTAAAAAAGTTAGTTATTTTATAATCTTAACATTCTACAGTAACAACATGCTTATATACAACGGATTAATAAATTATTATATTTATGTATTATAGTACCTAAATAACTATAATAAAAACTTCTCAGCAATTAATAAACACATAAAAAATAGAAATCATGAAAAGCGCAAAACACATCAAAATCTGGATATTGAAAACAGTAGTTTTTGGTATTCTGTTAACTGTTTCAGCTTCGGATTATGCCTGCGAAGCATGTAATCGTCTTTTTCTTAAACGCCTTTTAAGCGAACAAAAGGAAGGTAGTCTAGTATCTCAGCAGTTGCTTGCAACAATTACTGCACAGGAGCTTTCTGCCGGAAACAATCCTGCGTGGGTTTCAGAAGCATTAGCTGAAAATAATCTGATCGCGGCTGATTATAAAAACGCTCTGAGCGATATGGTACTGGCTTCAAATGATATGCCAGCAGCATCAGCCGGACAAAGTGTAGCCAGGACTGGTGGAAGTCATACGGCTAACCATGAGTTCATTGAAATTATATCAAGAGATAAAAAACTCTCAATTCCTGAAACAAGTTATGTTCCTCAAAACACCAAACCCGACAAAAAAGTAAGAATAAGCCTTGAGGAAGGCGATGTTTATATCGGTAATGGTGTGATCTATAAAGGTTTTACAATTGATGGCAAGATCCCGGGTACAACTGTAATAGTTGATGAAGGAGATATTGTTGAATTTAAGATAGTAAACAAGGGCAATATTCCACATGGGGCTTCAATTCATGCTGCATATACCCAAACCTCAAAATATTTGGGTAAGATCCAGCCTCACGATAGTGCAACCGTTGTTTTTAAAGCAACTTTACCGGGAGTTTACATGTATCACTGTGCGCCGGGTGGTCATGCCATTCCAATGCATATCATATTCGGGCAATATGGAATGATGGTCGTAAAACCCAAAAAACAGTATGAACTTGAAAAGGCGCTCAACAAATCACCTGACATTGAACTTTATCTTATCCAGCATGAATATTATGCAAGCGGAAAAGATGCTATGGAAGGTCAGGGCAAGCCAATGTATACCGCTTTCAACGGAAAGCTATTCCGCTATGTTGAAGAACCAATAGTTGGAAAACCAGGTGATTATGTCCGTATAAATTTCCTGAATGCCGGTCCTAATCTGCTTTCTACATTTCACATTGTAGGAATAATGTGGGATTTTGTTTACTGGCAGGGCAATCCTGACAATAAGTTCATTGGCGGGCAAACAGTTACTGCCGGTCCGTCCGATTCGTGGGTTATAGAGTTCAGGATTCCGCCAGACGAAGGCAGTTATCTGATGTTAACGCATGCTGTTGGCTCAACTGACAGAGGTGCTCTTGGATTGCTTGTTTGCGATAAGAACGCCAATTCAGGACAGACGCTTCTTGCCGAAGGAATTAAATACACTGATGAACAAATGGCTGAATACCGGAAAAAGTCGAACCGTACAATCACACCTTTTGCAGTTGGCTCACCCGATGTTGATGTTCCGGTTGTTTATGGCAGCGATACAAAAGAAGTGACTATAAAGATCATGGGAAACTCATATTTTCCCAAAGTCGTACAGGTTACTCCGGGAACAACTATCACCTGGGTAAATGAAGACGTTTTTACTTATATGGATGGAGAGTTCTCAGGCATACATAATGTTTTGGTGAAAGATGGTCCGGAGCGTTTTGCATCTCCCCTTCTGGCTCATGCCGAAACTTATTCTGAAGTACTAAATAAAGAAGGCGAATATACTTATATGTGTACTCCTCACCCGTATATGGAAGGGAAAATTATAGTTGCAAAGGATAAACACGATATCAGATATGCTTCAGCAGGGCCTGCAGCAAACACTTCACTGGTCTGGTTTATTCTTGTTTTATCGTCTTTGGCACTTATGGTAGGCTTAATAGCGCTGATTAATAAATAATACTAATTGGGAAAATAGATACTGTCCCAAAAAGTGTATTAAGAACAAAGGTTTTATTCGCTCAACGATTTGATGAACTCTATAATAAGCTGAACATCTTCTTCGCTTATTACATTTTCATAGGATATCATCTGTCCTTTGTTGAATCCTTCAACAATGTCGTCATCCGGGAAATAGATTGAGTGGCGGATATACTCGTCATCAATCATTATCTGACGCTTTACATTATTAGTGAGTACGTTCACATTCTGACCATAAATGCCTTTAAATGAAGGTCCAATCACCGGGGTGCCATCGAAAGAATGGCAAGCCTGGCAACCATTTCTTTCCACAATTCTACGACCACGCGTTGCCGGGTCAACCTCTTTGGTCTTAACCGGGCCATACCAAGAAGAATAATCTCCTTCTGACATTACTACTACCTGGCTTAACATCATTGCTTCCTGAACTCCTCCATATAACTCAGCTCCATAAAGATCAAATTCCCCTTCGGCTGTTGCTTCGAACCATGCATGACCATATTCAAGTCCCGGGTTCATATCTTCTTTCATACGGAAAGCAGGGATAAAAAGTGAATGGATCACATCTTCGGCATCAAGATATAGTTTAACAGGTTTTCCAACAGGTACATACAGCTTTTCTGACACTTTATCATTATCATATTTGAAAGAAAAACCATCCTCGAGGTTGGCATTCACTGTAACCTCAATATAATCATCGGGTGTTTCCCGCATTGATACCCATCCTGTCCAGCCATAATAATAGATTATGACTACAAGTCCAAGAAGAATAATAGTCCATACAAGTTCAAGTGTAGGATACCCTTTGATCTGAACAGCTTTGGGGTGTCTTCTTTTATTGTATCGGTACATGAACAGGATAATTGTAAGGGTAATACCAATCAAAAGAAATAAAGTAATACCCATTATGACACCGAACGTTGTGTCAACACCTTCAACAAATGTGGATGCTCCTGAAAACATATCTATATTATAGTTATTTAAGACAAATCAAAATTATTAATTTACAACCTGTAGTTTAAAAGCCATTAGTTAAAACCTAAACATCTTCATTCAACATTAAAAAAAGCAGTATTTCTCCAATCAAACACAATCCAGACATCAATACAAAACCACCCTCCGGCTTTAATAAACCCGGTTCATATAATCAAAGAACGTAATAAACAGCATAAACAGAAATATCACTATCACCAATATTGTCATGATTTTATAGAACCTGCTTTCAAATTTCAGGTTCATAAAATATGCCAACACAATAAAAGCTTCGGCGCCTGCTATCAGCAATGAAGCGGCAGTATTGCACGGTCCCAATTCAAATCGGGTAATAAACACTGATAAAGCTGTTAATACAAGCAAAGCTACAAGTGCCCATAAATATGTGCAATAACCTGAACTATGTGTTTTATTTTTGCTCATAACCATTCAATTTAACGAATCAGGTAAAACAAGGGGAACAGGAAAATCCATATCAGTACTACAAGATGCCAGAACAATCCAAAATTTTCAAATAAATGATAATTTTCGCTGTTTATCCTGTTTTTTATAATCCTGAAAAAAACATAAATAATAAATATTATTCCTATCAAAATATGCAATGCATGCAAGCCTGTCATCACAAAATATAATCCAAAAAACAGGATGGTTCCGGGACCTAATTCATGTAAAGTACTCGTATCAGGGAGAAAACCCTCATTGATCCAGGTACCCCATTCAAAATATTTGTAAAATAAAAATGCTATGGCAAGCAGAACTGTTATTCCAAGTGCCAATAGCGACAGTTTTTTGTTGTTTTTCTGAATTGCCGTCACTGAAACAGCCATTGTTGTACTGCTTATCAACAATATGATTGTACTGATTATTCCAACCGTCAATTCAAGTTCATTACCGGCAAGTTTAAAGGCTGCCGGATTTTTGGAGCGATAGGCAGTGTAAACAATAAAAAGCCCTCCAAAAAGTAACAACTCGGCAAATATAAACAGCCACATGCCAAATTTGGAGACATCGTGTTCATCCTGCCCGGGTACATTATAAATATTTGTTTTCATTGATTCTGATACTTTTAATTATAATCGTAAGGATCATTTGTAATAACAGGGAGTTTATCAAAATTCACTGATGGTGGTGGGGTCGAAATAGTCCATTCAAGCGTTTTACCGCCCCAGGGATTCATTTCATCACATTTTTTACCAAATCTTGCGTTGCGGAGTAAATTGATTATAATAATCAATGCACCCAAAATCAAAATAATTGCACCTGTTGAGGAAGCAAGATTACCCGGCTGGAATCCAGGAGGATAATCATAAAAATGTCCCGGTAGCCCTTGATAACCCAACATAAACATAGGTAAAAACAAAAGATTGAATCCAACAAAGAATACTAAGAATCCAATATTAGCCCATTTTTTATTATACATACGCCCAAATATTTTTGGGAACCAATAATGAATGGCTCCCATAAATGCAAAACTCACACTTCCAAATACTATATAGTGAAAATGAGCAATCTCAAATTGGGTTCTGTGAACATATACATTGGTAGCAAGCGAACCAAACATCAAACCGGTAAGACCTGCTATCAGAAAAATGAAAATAAAAGATACAGCCCAATAAAACGGAGTTGTAATATTGAGCGAGCCTTTATGCATGGTGCCAAGCCAGTTGAATACCACAACAATCATGGGAACTGTAATAATAAGAGCAAAAAATGAGAACAATGACAAGGCTCTGTCGCCAATACCACTGGTAACCATGTGCTGTCCCCACACAAAAAATCCTAAAAATGCAATGGCAAGCAGTGCAACAACAGTTGTTCTGTAACTAAAGATGGTTTTTTGTGAAAATGTTGGTATGATTTCAGAAATGATTCCCATGGCAGGCAAAATCATTATATAAATTGCAGGACGGGCATAAATCCAGAACAGATGTTGGTACAAAGTCGGATCTCCGCCAAGCATGGGGTCGAGCATACCAAGTGCCATGGTGCTTTCGGCAAATATCATAAACAATGCAATTACAAGAACCGGAGTAGCAAGCAACTGTATCCAGGCAGCAGCATAAAGCGACCAGGGGAATAATGGCATTTTGAACCATGACATTCCCTGTGCTCTGTAACGATGAACAGTTACTATAAAATTAATTCCAAGGGCAATTGAAGATAATCCTATCAGAAAAATACCTGTTACAACCGGTAATATGTTTGCATTTATTAAAATACCATAGGGGATATTGAATGTCCATCCGGGATCGAATCCGCTATAATAGCCGAATTGAGAAAGCAAAATAAATATTATCCCAATTACGTATACATACCACGACACAAGATTTAATTTTGGAAATGCCACGTTATTGGTTCCTAACATAATAGGAAGAAAGAAATTGCCAAAAACTGCGGTAAGTCCTGGTATTGCAACTGCAAATACCATGATAATGCCATGAAGGGTAGACATCACACTAAACGATTCTGATCCCATTAAATTAGCACCCGGTGCCATGAGTTCGAGCTTCATCAATAAGCCCTGGACAGCCCCAACAATAAAAAAGATTGTAATAACAAAAAGATAGAGTAACCCAATACGCTTGTGATCAGTGGTGCATATCCAGGAATAAAGGTTTTTAAGTCGCCCTTTAAATCTGCTCTCTTCTTTAAGATAACTCACATGCTGTTGTGATACAATGCTTTCGCTCATAGTTTATTGTTCTTTTGGAATGTATTTGCTGGTTTTATTACCAATCAAAAAGAAAAAAATCCTGCTTACAAAATACGCCTTTCCTTTTAAGACATTTGTAAGATTATATATATAGTTTTGAAATTCAGATAAATAGAAATTAACAGAAACTGGTTTTAAAATCAACCGCTTAATAAAAACGCTATCATTCTTTTGAGCAAAATCCCGAAAAGTATCCCTGTTCTGAACCTTTATTTCAGGCTCAGACGGAGTACCATATATTATGACGGGATCTTTAAACATAAAATCAGAATGTTATATTTAGTTTATAAATGACGGTGTTTGCTTTCTTCAAGAAATGGATGATTAACCGGAATTAATGGGGTTTTACTCAAATGGCTGAACACTAAATAGAGATATAAGCCAAGAAAACCAATAAAAGTGAATATCTCAATCAGTCCGATATTACATTTTCCAATACTGCCCGGCATAATTTGCAAATACAAACTTATCCACATTCCAAATATCAGAAGGATACTTAAAACAGTCATGAAAAGTTTTGTTCTTGCCACCTTATCATTCATCAGAGCCAGAAAAGGAATGGCGAAATTCAATGCAAAATCCAGATAGAACATTGCTCTCCATTCCGGACTTAGTCTTGGCTTGTAGTAAATCGTTGTTTCAGGAATATTCGCATACCATATAATCAGAAACTGAACAAACCATAAATACCCCCACACTATGCTAAATCTGAAAAGATAGCGTACAAAATCATGACGATGTGCCTCGTTCATAATTGTGAAATAGCCTTGCTTCTGCAGCCATAATAAAAGAAGTATCATAAATGCTACAGCATAATACATGGTTGCAAGCAGATTTTTCAAACCAAATAAAGTGCTGAACCAGTGCGCATCAATAGTCATTATCCAGTCAATAGTAGCCATAGTAAAGGTAAATACTATTGCAAAAATAAACGCTCCGGAAGCAGTGATATGCTTTTCAATGTGCAGGGTTCCCTGAATATCTTCTTTCAATGATAATTTACGCATCCACCAGGCAAATCCAATCCACAGAGCAAAGTAGAAGACAGCTCTGATATAGAAGAATGAAATATTAAGATAAGATGATTTATAAATCAGCAGTTTGTCAGAAGCAACAACTTCTTTATCAGTCCATTCGTACAAAGCAGGCATGCCAAAATATAAGACCAGCACAATAATAAACCCAATCGGAAGCCAGACACCTGCAGCAAGCGGAATACGCTGAAACAAAGCTGACCATCCTGAATTGGTTACATATTGTATTGCATAAAAGAAAAGTGCTCCTATTGAAAGCATAAGAAAAACATAATTATTCAACAGGATATTTGCCCATGTACGGTCAGGATTTGTAACGAATCCTAAAATAATGCCAATAAGGCCAACTCCTACCAATGCTGCGAATAAAATACGCCAACTACGTTTGTATTGAAATTTCATTTCCATGGCTAATGCTATTATTTTTGTTTCCGAAGTACTTCCTCAATATACATTACGATCTTCCATCTGTCTTCAGGTTTAACCAACACTTCATGTGCAGCCATTGTACCCCAGCCTTTGGTAATCACATGAAAAATTTCACCTGAGGGTTTTTCCAGGATATCACCTTCAACCAATGTTGCCGGTTTCACAAGGAATTTTCCTGATGTATATAAATTTCCATCTCCTTTTCCGCCCACACCATGACAATGGACGCAAAATATCTCATATTTTGCTTTTCCTTCGGCTATAAGTTCATTATTAACTTCAAAAGGATTGGTAAGCTCTTTGCCGGCCAATTCTCTTGATTCAAAAGAGTTATCGTAAGGATATGGCACAAAACCTACTGGTATTGTACCTTCAGGGGCTTCCTGCATTATTTTCCCATCGGGTAAAACCGGATGTTCGCTATAAGTTTTATAAGCTGCTGAATTGAACATATCAGGAAAATAATCGTAACCTCTGTCCATACGGCTGCGATCACAACTACTGACAATTAAAGCTGTAAGCATTAATAGCAGAGTTATACGTCCTTTTATAGTAATATGACTGGATTTCATATTCATATATTTCTTAGGTTCAGAATTCTTCATGTCTTATTTCAATTGCACCGCTGTTTTTCATTAGCGATTCAACATCAGCTACTGCATTCTTCTGGTCAATGACTACAAAAAACTTGTCATCCATGGCACCTATACCGGGCATTTTCGCTTTTTTACCAGGATAGGTTGCCGTACGACCAAGAAAGGCAAATACTGACAGGGTAGCAGTTCCCAGAATGGTTATAAGATAAATGATCACAACCATGGGTGGGAATGAAAATGTAGGTTTTCCGCCGTAACTTAGCGGATAGTTAATAACAGCAGTGTAATAAACAAACAGGAACGTTGAAATAGCAGCTCCTGCACCAAAAACAAAAGCCAGATGAGGTAAACGGGTAGGTTTGGTCACTAATGAAAGTATATCATGACTTGCAAAGGGCCCGTACACATCATTAATTTTTACTTTATTTTCCTTAAGTTTTTTAATGGCGCTAACCACACGGCTCTCGTCATCAAAAACTCCTATAATTGATTTTTTACTCATACTGACCTCCTATTCTTTATTTTCTTCGTAGCCAAGTTTACTAATCCCTTTTACTTCATTAATTGCAATGATAGGAATGAACCTGATAAACATCAGCATACCAGCCATAAACAAACCGAATGTTCCTACATACAATCCAATATCAACGAGTGTAGGTTTGTAAGTTGCCCAGTTTGCAGGCAGAAAATCCTGAGAAAGTGATGATACAATAATCACGAAACGTTCAAACCACATTCCTATATTAACCATAACAGAAATAATAAACAGCCAGAATAAGCTCTTTCTGAATTTCTTAAACCAGAAAAACTGCGGCATTATAGCGTTACATAAAACCATAATCCAGAAATCGGGAGAAAATTTACCTGAAGCCCTGACATGCAGGAAAGTAAAAGCTTCGTATTCCACCCCTGAATACCAGGCAATAAAGATTTCCATTAAATAAGATGAACCGATGATCAAGCTGCCAAATTGCAGAACCCTTGCTATGAACTCCAAATGCTTATCGGTAACAAAGTCTTTGATCTTCAGAACCTTTCGTAGCATAATCATGATCGTAAGCACCATAGCAAAGCCTGAGAATATAGCACCAACAAAGAAATAAGGCGGGAAAATTGTAGTATGCCATCCCGGAATAACCGAAACTGCGAAGTCAAGTGCTACAATAGAGTGAACTGAGATAACAAGAGGTGCTGCAAGTCCGCCCAAAATCTTATTCAATGCTTCATAACGATTATATTGGATTGCCGAGCCGCTCCATCCCATTGCAAAAATTCCGTAAATAGTCTTTTTGAATTTATTTTTTGATCTGTCGCGAATAGTAGCCAGGTCAGGGATCATACCAAAATACCAGAGTGTGATAGACATTAACAGATAGGTGCTGATGGCGAGTACGTCCCAAAACAGTGGTGAATTATAGTTAAGCCATAGTGGTCCACGGGTATTAGGGTATGGAATAATATAAAATGCCAGCCACGGGCGTCCCATGTGTAACAATGGGAATAAAGCAGCGCAAATAACCGCAAAAACCGTCATTGCTTCGGCAGTTCTGTTAATTGACGATGCCCATTTCTGCCTGAAAATAAGAAGGAAAATCGTAAATGCAGTACCGGCATGCCCTATACCAATCCACCATACGAAGTTAATAATGTCCCAACCCCAGGCTACAGTATTATTAATACCCCAGGTTCCAAGTCCATAGGCAAATGTATTGTACAAAGCCCATGCACCTGCAAGTAATGCCAGGGTAGCCAATGTCATGGCTGCATACCACCATCGGGAGGGTTTTGATTCGGTAGGTAAGGCTATATCACGGGTTACTTCCGCATATGTTTTATTTCCTTCAACAAGGACACCTTTGAAATGACTACGTATCATACTGTATTAATTTCAAATTTTAGTTTTAGGATTTCCTTCAATTTCATATCTCTATTCCTTATTCAGAAACTTAAACATTTCTGATCTTCGTTAAATATCCAACTGATGGCAGGAAATGCATTTCTTCAAGAACATGATAATTACGTTCATCTTTAAAGAGTTTTGACACTTCACTGTCAGGGTCATTCAAATCGCCAAACACAAGTGCTTTACCCGGGCAGGCTTGTACGCAAGCCGGCTGGATCTCTCCATCCATTACTTTTCTGTTTTCAAGTTTGGCTTTAAGCTTAGCTTCCTGGATACGCTGTACACAGAATGAGCATTTTTCAACAACTCCCCTCTCGCGTACTGCCACATCCGGATTGAGAACCATTCTTCCAATATCATCGTTCATATTGTAATCAAACGCCTTATTCCTCGAATACTGGAACCAGTTAAAACGTCTGACCTTATATGGGCAGTTATTGATACAATACTTGGTTCCCACACAACGGTTGTATGTAATCTGATTGATACCCTCATCACTATGAGTAGTAGCTGCAACAGGACAAACATTTTCGCATGGTGCATTATCGCAATGCTGACACATAAGAGGCTGGAAAACAACACCCGGATTATCGGTTTCACCTGTATAATACCTGTCAATCCGCATCCAGTGCATAATACGTCTGCGCATAACTTCTCTTTTGCCGATAACAGGAACATTATTTTCGGCCTGACAGGCAATAACGCAGGCACTACAGCCTATACAGCGATTCAGATCAACGGCTAAAGCCCAGTGATGCCCCTCAAATTTCACCTCAGGGTAAAGGGTGGTTTTATGTGCTTCATTGAATTCATGAAGTTCATTACCCGAAGCAGGGTCATTCTGCCATGCAGTGAGTACTGATTCACGAACAATGGCACGTCCTTCCATATTATGATGGGTTTGGGTAAGAGCCAGATCTGTTTTTCCTTTTGTTTTCACAGGCTGGTCAATCGAAACGTTGTACTTCTTATAACCATCCCCGAATTCAACAAAGTTAAATACGTTAACTCCGATGCCTTCAGCTACCTTACCTGAGCGCTGACGACCATATCCAAGAGCAACTGAAACGGTTTTTTCTGTTTGTCCTGGTTGAACAATTACCGGAAGTTCAACACCTTCAAACAAACGTACCAAATCGCCATTATTCACTCCAAGAGCTTCTGCATCAGATGGTGAAATAGCAGCAAAATTATCCCAGCAAACCTTGGAAACCGGATCAGGAAGTTCCTGTAACCACGGATTATTTGCATGACGCCCGTCGCCTAATGCCGTTGATTCATAAAAGACAAGATCCCAGCCTTCATTAACGACAGCTTTTTGTAAAGCTCCTGCAGTAGCTAATGCTTCATTACTGATATTGACATTTACAGGCTCAATTTCCGGTGTAAAAACTCCTAGCTGGAGGCTTTCCTGCCAAAATGCTGTAAAAAGAGCTGTTTTATTTTGTTTTGTAAAAATCTGTTTTTCCCACAGTTCTTTTATCAGATCCTTATAGCTCAAGTCATTATCTGACCATTTCAGCAAACTATCCTGCATCTGACGTGTGTCAAACAATGGACGTATAACCGGCTGAACAATACCATAAAAGCCTCTTGCAGGTGAAACATCATCCCATGATTCAAGATAATGAGGCGAAGGCAGGATATAATCGGCAAGTTCTGATGTTTCGTTCAGAACAGAAGAAAATGATACTTTCAGATCAACCTTATCCAATGCATTTTTAAATCTTTCGCCGGGATAATCGTAAACTGGATTGGCATCACCTATAATAAGTGCTGATATTTTTCCGGCTTCCATATCATTGACAAGTTGCTGTAAATCCTTATCACTACCCTGACAAAGATTCAGTGAATTTGTAAAATCAATGGTTATGCCATAACTTCCTGCCATATAATTAATGGCGTTTACCAGGGTTTGAACCTTTATATCGTTGGTTCCGGAAACAATAAGGGTTTTATTTTCATTTTTTCTGATCTCAGCAGCAAGATTCTTTGCATGCTCAGGTTCGTTCCCATTACCTTTGCCGGCTAAAATATTGTAAGTACCCTGCAAGATTTGCAATTCCTCATGTGGTTTGATCATAAAACGCTTATCAGCATTTGCGCCTGTAACTGACATTCCGCTTTCGAATTGCAGATGATGCGACATTTCTTTTTTATCTTTTCTCAATGCTCTTGAATCAGCATATTGCCGCGTAAATGTTACAGGAAGTAGCCAGTTTGCAAGAAAATCAGCATTGAATCCAACAATTAATCCGGCACGATCGAACCGATAAAAAGGAATTTCAGAACGGTTAAAGCTAAGCAGATTAGCTTCGCGGATCGCACTATAGGAAATAGCATCATAAACTACATGCCTGAAGTTATTATACCGGTTTTTAAACCTGTTTATCACTTCCTGTGTTGAGGGGCTAATAATAGTGGAAGTAAGAAGTACAATGTCTCTTCTGGCAGTATCCAATTTGCCTGTAATATCTCTGTCGGCTTGTTCCCATGTTGTTTTTTCACCATTGTAAAACGGATGATGATAACGTCCGGCAGTATCATAAAGACTTAATACCGAAGCCTGAACACGACCTGTTGTTCCACCGTGAGTAAGCATCACCGATTTATTACCCTCAATCTTTATAGGTCTGCCATCGCGTACTTTTACCAGAATGGGACAAAAATCTTTTCCATCATAAAAAGATGAAGCATACCAGGAAGCCATTCCGGGTGTTATATTTTCAGGTTGGTTCAAATAAGGAATAGCTTTTTTTATCGGACTTTCGCAGCTTGCCAAAACTGTAGCACTCATAAAGCTAAATCCGCACCATTTCAGAAAATCGCGGCGCGAAGTCTTACTTTCATTATTTTCACTGCTCAATAATTCCAAAGCTGATATACCGCTTTGATCTTCATCGCCGGGATCAAAGTGTGTACCATTATATTCTTCAAGACTTTTCCAGTACTTTTTCATAAAATATTCTTTCTAACAATCGGCTATAATTAATAAATCAAATATTAATAATGGCATCTCATACATTTAATGCCTCCTACCTCCGATGCAGTAACTGAATCAACAGCACCTGCTTTATACTTTTCGTAAAGCTCATCAAAGGTTTTATAATATTCATTTTCAAAGAATTGAACCTTAGTATCGCGGTGGCAATTTATGCACCAGCCCATACTCAGGTCTTCAACCTGCTTCATGATATGCATTTCTTCAACAGGGCCATGACATTTCTGGCATTCAATACCCGCAACATTAGCATGCTGAGCATGGCTGAAAAATGTATGGTCAGGTAATTTATGAATACGCACCCAGCGAACAGGCTTGCCTGTTTTGGCAGCCCTGTGTATCTTGTTTATCTCAAAAGCTCCGCTGTTTGTTCCATTTTTTATCACATTATGACAATTCAAACAAATGCTGTTTGAAGGTATCCCTCCTGAAAGGCTGTAATCAGCTAAAAAATGGCAATAGCGACAATCAATCTGATTTTCACCGGCATGGATTTTATGTGAGAATTTTATAGGCTGATCCGGAGCATATCCCTGACTTCTGCCAACTTTAACAGATTCAATGCGTGCAAAAGCAGTGTGAACACCTATTCCAATTATTAAAATCGCAATATGGATAAACCTATAGCGCACCCTTTTCGTAAAAAGCAGATCAATTATAGCAAGAGCCATAAGTATACCCATGATCCAAAACGTAAATGTATTTATTGGATATGGTTTTAAAACCCCGGGACCTTCTTCGGCTACATGCTTCAGGAAAACCTGTAGTAAACGCTCTTCTTCGCTGGTGATGGTCATTCCGGAGTGCACTTCTTCCAAACGTTCAGAAACAGGATTGTTCATCACCTGATAAATATCAGTTCCGCCTTCTTCAAGCCATGCCATTGCCAGATCATAGGCTGAAGGATTCCAGTTAATTTCTTCAGTTGCTCCAAGATAGTGGCATGAGGAGCAATCAAATCTTCCACTTTTAAAATCAACCAATCCCATAAATAATCGCTGGCCCATCCTGAGATCTCTTTTATCAGACTGTTCCTGCGACTCTTCGGCCAGTACAGGCCTACTGATAAATATCAGTACAGTTATTAAGCAAACTAATAATCTGGGAATGGCGCTGAAAACGGAGTTTTTCGGAGTAGTAAAGTATAGTTTCATCATAAGCTACCCTTTTCATGAAATTTGGGGCGAAAGTATACAAATAATTACATATATTACACAAATAAATGTAATTTATAATTAGTCAAAATAAGCTATTTTATTGATTGCCTTAACAGCGCAAGGAAAATATGTACATCACTGCGATTTAGCCCAATATTAATGTTTTATTTTTGAGGCAACAAACATTAATAAAGCCATCTCAGATTAATCGTGATAAAGGCGAAATTTCTTTTCAGCCAATAACTCGTCAAATAAAAACACACGTACAGAATAATTGCCTGCTTCGCGTTTTTCAGGGGTTATTGAGATAGAACTGGCTATTACTGAAGATTTTGCATCAGGAATAAATGAAACCCGCTTTTTAAAAAATGAACTGGTATCACCTTCAAACCATTCAACCCTGAATTTAAATTCTACATCGTCATCTGTTGGTAAATTATCAATATCAACAGTTGCATGAATTTTCCCCTTCTTTCTGATCCTGAATGCTGAATCTACCATTACCGGCATGCCTGATTCCTTATCAATTCTTGAGCTTAAAATTATAGTAGCCTTAACATCTTCTTCAGGTAATGAAGTCCATGGAACAAGTTCAAACTTTTTTTCGGCTATTAATTCCCTGAAATAATAAACCTTTAACCAGTATATCCCTGGCTGACGTGAGGCAGGAGAAAGAGAAACCGAGCTTAATATGCTTGTTGTAGTATCGTTTGGGATAAAACTAACAGGTTTCATAAAAAAAGACCTGCCTGACGGGGATATCCAATCGAGGTGCAAAATTAACTCCTGGTCATAAAAATTCTCAAGATTTTCAAATTCAATTAATGCGCGTAGATTTTCTTTTTCTTTAATTCCGAAAACAGTTCCTTCACCCACTGGATTACCGGTTATTCTGTTAATCTTTCTGCAAAGTCTGATATTGGCGGAAAGGTCTTCAGGATTTTTTGGCGGGTAAACAATGGTTTTATTTTCGGTTTCAACTGAAGTTTGATGTCTTGCAGCGCAACCAACCAGAAACATTATCACCAGCGTGATATTCAGTATATTAATAATTGCCGGTATTTGCCATTTCATATTCTTCATAGCATTAGATCATTTGGATAAAATAATTATTGCTACGCCGTTTTATTCCATAAAACCACCTGCAAAGCGGCAGCATAATTACCAGCATACCTGCTAATCCTATCAATGAAGATATAACCCCTCCCTCACGGTATATCATAGGGAAAATCCTGGTAAGAACACCAAGAATAGCAATATGCACAGCATAAAAAAACAAAGGCACTTTACCCGGAATGCTGAAAACCCGAAGTATTCCCGGAGATAACTTCCCTATAGCAATAAAAAGGGTTACGCCCAAAACAACAAGTGCAAAAAACCATAAATTCATAAAAAGACTGGGAGGGTATTTCTGATCAATCAGAAAAGAATAGGAAAAGAAACCGGAGAAAGAAAAAATATTTCCATAAGCCACTGAATATCTGATAAATACAGCTATCACAAGAGTTACGACCGCAATACCAAGACCCATCAGTATTTTTTCCTTATCAGTTTTCCATAGTTTAAGCCATCCGTTTGCCATAACCGATCCCAAAACTGCCAGTGAAAACCATGGTAATACAGGATATTTATTAAAATCGCCGGCATCAATGAAGGTTTGCATTAATGCCTGTTGCCAGAACACATCATTGCTGTATGATATTCTTAGAAGTAATGGATGTATTAAAAGCGCAGTCATTGCTACTATTAATCTCACATACCATTTGGTTCTGACGATGAAAGTGAGGAAAATAATTGATATTCCAATACAAGCAATGATTCCTATATGCATTAGTTTCAATTCTTTGAATCCACCCCATGATGAGTTTACCCATGTAAGCTGTACAAGAATCAGAAAAATACCACGCTGAATGAAATGCCATCTTGCCGACCAGTCGGCTGAACCTTTGGCAACACGCCTGTGGTACGACCACCACACCATAGCACCAGCCATCATCAGAAAACCAGGCGCACAGAGATAACCGGCATAACGCAGGATAAACTGACTCCATGAAGGAAAGAGCGGGTCAAAAGGATCAAGTTGTAGCCATATTGAATTAAAATAATAGCTGGAATGCCCAAGCAGCATAAGTACGCCTATGAATCCCCTAAACTGGTCAATAAACTCAAAGCGCTGTTTGTTTGGAATTGAATTACTCAATATTATTTAGTTTTATCAGTCAAAACAGAAATCAGAATCACGAAAACACCTTATTAAAGAACAGAATATCAGCATTAATACCATTCAATCAGGCTCCGGCTTTAACAATTATCAATCCGGCAATTTCATCAGCAATGTATATATAATCGCCTGATATGTCCAAACCAAACGCTCCTTCAGTTCCAACCCTGCCAATTAAAACGGGTTTTGTAACGTCACTAACGTCCACTATCTGCAAACCACCTTTACGGGCAGCAATATAAACACGATTATTTTTATAAATGAGAGCTTTTGCATAACCGCTATGATAAAAACTTCCGACAACCTTTATATTTTCAGGGTTCGAAAAGTCAAGAATCTGCAATCCTGCATTTCCACAGGCCATAAAAGCAATTTTATTATTTTCCGACACAGCAACTGATTCAGCATAACCCGACGTATAGTACGAACCAAGCATAGGATATTCTCCATAACCATCTTCAAAATCACTTATATCATATATAACAAGCCCATATTCACCTGTAGCAACTAAAAGCTTACTTCTGTCAGATGTGGATGTAACTCCCATTGCATAGCCCGGCGTTGTGCTAATATCTCCACGGATATCAGGATAGGCAGGATTTGACAGATCTGCGAATACAACACCCAGCTCACTTATAGCCACTACCAGATAATCGTCCATTATATGAAGATTTCTTGCTGGTTTTGCTCCGACATTATTCACAGCAACACTGGGATTATAGGGATCTGCAACATTTATTGCTGTAACTCCAAAAGAACCTGCTGCAAGATATACTACCGAATCCTTTATTTGCACTCTGGTTGAATATCCCCTTGCACCCTCGCTAACTATTGCAACCTTCTGAGGTGATGCAGGATTAGAGACATCCACTATCATTAAACCCACCTCACCCTCGGCAATAAACACTTTTTGATCCTTAAACACCACATCCTGTGCATTACCGGCAGTAATAAAACTGCTAACTTTCTTATAACCACCCATATCAGAGTTAATAGATTCAGGGTCATGTGGTTTGCCACAACTCATTACAAATAATGAGCCTATCAGTAAACAAGATAATAACTTATTCATTTTCATTTTATTAAAAAGTGAAATACTATATTTTATTCATTATTAAAATCCAAAACCATATGTAAATCCAAGTCCGAATTGATTCTGCCGGTAATCTTTTTCATCAGAAATAAACTCATTGTTCAATGGTGATTTAGAACCTGAATTACGGAAAAGCCATTTATAAAAAACTGAGCATTTTAAATTTTTCTTTAAAGTAAGGTCATAATTGAAATTCAAGCGCACACTATTGTCTGTTCTGCCTGCATGGAGCAGATCAAGCTCAAGATAATGCAAGGTTGTATAATAACGCTTGTACACAACACATTCTCCCTTAATACTATGATTATACTTTTTAATTTTTGGCAGTGTCCATATCAAACCAGCCGAAAAACCGTCTTCATCAAATGAAGCATCTGCATCATCAGATGTATCCTTAGTTTCATGAGGTTCATCATATCCCTTAGCAAAGGATTTTGTAAACTGATACATCAACTCCATTCTTAACTTTTTTTGTATTGGCTGATAGAGTTTTATCCTGAACAAATGGTTCTTACTGTCGTACTCTGTATAATGTTCGTTATGGTAATATAACTGATAGTTATATGTAAACATAATCCGGGAGTTCTTAAAAAAAGTGTTCTGAATCCAAAATGCATAAGTATCTTTTGAGAACACATAAGGTTTATAAGTGATTGGCGTATAACCATAAACAGCAACCCAGTCGTCATCGCGAAAATGCCGGACATAAAAATAAGGTATATAGCTGTATGAAAATTTAAAACTTGCACGCTTTCCAAAATTCTGCCTTAAACCCACATCAATGCTTGACCAGTTGTTAATATCATTCTGTACATACAGACTATGAGAATATCCGGCATTGGCAATTGTAAGTTTCTTGCCAAATATCCTGAAGGAACGGGTAAGGCTAAGCGAAGGTTTCAGCACAATGTCGTCGTAAGTTTTTACATGAAATCGTCCTTCATCCTCGTGATTTAAAAAACGATTTAAATACTTTTCAGAGTATTTTAAGACATTGTCGTCATACATCACCCCAAAATCCACTTCGGCATTTATGCCCAGACCTTTCTTTTTCACAGGTTTTTTTTGAGCTACTGATTCAAAAGGCTGCAAAGCCATAAAAACCGCCAAAATACAAGCCAAGATTTTTGGATAGAGAAATATTGTTTTTGATAATCTGATACTCATTTTTTCATTTTTTCTTATTCAAATCGTAGAGCAACTAAACAGAGCCAAAAAAGACAGACGCTTACATACACTGAAATTAACTAATACATCTACTTGATAATTAAGCATATAATTATTCTCATTAGTTTCTATCTTCCAATCTTTACGTCTTTCTCAGGGATCAGCAAACGGGCTAAAACTGTCTTTTTATCTTTATCCAGGGGTGTTAGCTCATAAACGTGTTTGCCTTTGGGTACTTCTATTACAAACTGGCAAGCTTTACCTGGAATCAGTTGTGCATCATCGCGGTATGATGTAGTTTCAGAAATGGTACTGCTAAGCTGATATGTATTTAATACCGTGTTATCTTCAGATACCTGAATGCGATAATGAATACGACCCTTCATTTTGTAGTGGTTTTCAACCCGGGTCATAACCCTTAACTGGGTTGGACCATTAATTTCAACTTTAAGTGGTTTTTCATTTGAAAAGCGATAATATTTTACCACTGATTCGTCAGCGATAAGTTCAACGGGTTCAACCGGCATTAAAGGACAATAACCGACCCACGGTATTTTCTTATCTTTAATAGGTGTAAATAAATAACGTGCTTCCACATTAGCCAATCTGTTTGGAAGCAGGAACTCAATTGTATGTGAGCCTCTTCCAAGAACAATTTCAATTTCCTTTCCTTGTGCCGGTGTTCCTATAATGCCATCAGCATATTTGCTTGCTTCAGCACGTACAGCCCCTGTAATCTTAGCTTTTTGCGATTTACCTCCATTAATTATGTATTGGATTTCATAATTTATTTTACTGGCAGGTTGTTTGGGCAGAAATCTTCCTCTTGTTATCACTCTGAGTTTTCCGGGTCCTACAACAGAAATCACCGAAGCCTGCTCAGAGCTTAAGGAATAATATTGACTGGGTTTTCCTGATACATCTATTGTAACACCTTGCAGGAATCCGCTTGGTTTGAGAACCCTTGTTTTGGATTTTGTCTGTGCAATTACACCAGAAACACCCAATAAAACAATAAACAACAAAATAATTGTTTTTCTCATAATGCTTAATTTTAATTATCAATTCATAACTATCTCATTTACAACATAGCGACGTCTTCATCATCGTTAATGTTCATTTGTTTTTGAATGCCGGCAGGAACCACGTCAGATCCAAGCTTATAATGTTTTCTTTCACTTAAATAAATCAGAATAATTATAACCGTCAGAATTGTTGTAGCAACAGATGTGGTTATCAGGTTGTATCTCTTTTGAGTAAAAATCCCGCCTTCGCCGGGTTGTGGTAGCGGAACAGGGTTAACAGGCAGTCCATATTTTAATAATAACTCATTAATGTTTAGTAAATGAATAATAGGGACTCTATTTCTGCCCATTTCAATAATCACTCCGTTTGAAGGATAATTTTTCATAGGCAAATAAGTGGTCAACCCAGGAGAAATAAGTCTTCCATTAATAACATTTCCCAGACTTGCAATACCTCCTCCCACATTAATGTAGGCTTTTAACGGCTGACCTCTGCTGTGTTTTTCATAAATCTCAAGCCTTTTATCAATGCTGTTCTCAAGGTATTTTTCATGTATTAACTCAACATCATTACGCTCTATGGCTTCTAGGATGAGATTTCGTCCTTCGGGGCTGAGTCCGCGCCCAAGGTCAGAGCCTCCCCCGATTGAAGCAGCCATTGACCGGTTATGAAAAATATTTGACTTATACAGAACATTTTCCATATCGAGCCAGGTAAAATAGGGATCATTAGCCCCAAAATTTGATGAGCCTACTGATGTAATAATTATCGGATTTAAATGTAACACTTCAAGAGCTGCAAGAACTCCAATATTCATACCCGGAAAGGAACCGGTAAAAGCTACTGCTACATTATCATTCTGACGCAAATCGGCATCTTTCAATAACTGAACAATTACTGCAGCAACATTGGGGTTTGTCGCTGATAGTTTGGCATCAATTTCACCCCTGTCGGTAGTAATTAGTGTAAATTCCTGACCTATGAGGGCTGTTTGATTGGGGTCATTCACGACATCAATGAAAATATCTTTTTCCAGTCTGTGATTCTTCAATTCATTTGCAGCTAATTGGAATAATTGTGCTGCCTGTAGTTTTTCATTGTACCATTCCTGTTTTTTATCAAGCTTGCCATTTTCTACAGCAATTAAAGCAAGCAATGCAAGTAAAAATAAAACCCCTAAAACTATATTGGATTTGGCTCTGAAATTATTCATAATTCAATCGTTTTAAGCAAATTAGGGTAATAATGCACCTGCAAAAACCAATATCAGGATCAATCTTACTAAAACTGAGGAAACAAACAGCACACTTATGGTTTTAAATACGCCTTGTTTTGCGAACCAGTGGGCAATCAGCCCGGGAATAACCCATCCTACTGCCTGTAATTCCAGCGTGGTACTGGCAATATTTAAGCTAAGAAAATACCGTGAAAAGTTAGCCAGCAAACAGCCAATCAACAGACTAAGCACCATTTGTCTCCGGCCATAAAGAAATGTGTATTTTCCCAACATCTTTATAATCAGAAATGTAAGCAGGCTAACCCCCAGTATTCCTGCTAATCTGTCGGGGTGATTAAGCTGCAGCGCAATATATCCGGGAACGACAATCCCGCCGGCAGCAAGCCCAAACACTTCGTATGAGAGCAAACTCAAGATCAAACCTAATGTTATTGCTAATTCTATCATTATTTCAGATATTGCGGTTTTTAAAATATTCTACAGTTACTGCTCCCATTCCTCCCATATTACCAATGGCAACAATTGTGGATACACTTTTAGTAAGCGAGAGAATTGATTCAAAAACTTTCTCAGGCCTGGCCCAGCCTATATTAATCAACTTTTTTCTCGAAATTCCGGCGCTAATTGCAGTTAACTCAACAATTTTTGATGACTGCCCTATAAGTACCACAAAATCAATTTCATTTTCTATCTTCCCTGCAATCATTTCAATTAATTGTTCAGCACGATATAATCTATCCTGGCGAGTGTTAAGTAACACAATGCGTTGACCTTCAAACCCGATTTCATCCCTTATCTTTTGCCATACCATGAGTGTGGAATCAGGATCGTTGGCAGCAAAAGCATTGTAGAAGATCATTTCTTTATTATAATACTTTACTCTGTGGCGCGTTAGTACACCCGAATCAGGAATAGCCTCATACATGCCTTTAAGTGCTGTTTCCCTATCAACGCCCAAATGTTGGCAGATAGCAAGAGCAAGAGCAACATTCTCGCGGTGTTCAATATAGCTAAAACCCTTCATTTCTTCATTAGAAACAGTGTCGGCATCAGTAATATAAGTAGTGGTATTTCTGCTATCCGCCACTTTCATGATAGTTTCAGGGATTATATTTTCAGATGTAAAAAGCTTTTCGTTTTTGGGAATTGTTCTGCACAAAGTATCAGCTATTTCCGGTAGAGTATGACCCATAACATCAGTATGGTCCATTCTTATATTGGTTATGACACCAATATTGGAATGAACTATCATGTGCTCAGTAATTGTCTGGTATTGAGGCTGCAATGCCATACACTCCATAACCAGGGCATCCACCTTACGCCTTGCAGCAAACTTGACTATGTCAAGTTGTTCAATAATGTTTGCCGAAGCTTTACGATGTATGTAAGTCTCAGTACCATCCTCCAGTACCAGACGTGGGAAAGTACCTGTAACTTTTGTAATATTAGTGATTCCACCGGCACGCAATCCTGCTCCAATTAATCGGGTAACACTTGATTTCCCTCGTGTTCCGTTAACATGAATCCTGATGGGGATTGATACAATTCGTTTCTGATGAAGATAAAATTCAATAAAACCAGCCACAAGGGCTATGATTAACAAAATAAGTAAGATATAGAAGCTGTACATCTAATGCCGGGTTTTACAATTACTTAAGCATTATAATGATGTCAGTTTTTATATCAGTAGCGGTTTGAATACGACAGATATAAACTCCGGGAGTCACGTGACTTCCGGCATTATTCAATTCGTTCCATTCAACATTATGAGTTCCTTCCTGTTGCCTTCCTTCAAAAAGTGTTCTCACAAGCCTGCCTGTTGTGTTATAGATACTTAGATTAATTTCTCCGGGTTGCGGCAGAGTGTAGCTTATGGTAGTATGCCCACTGAATGGATTAGGATACACTGTCATACTAAGAGCCGCATTATCAGATTTATCTACAAAATTATCATGAATAAAAATGTCAATCTTTTCGGCATTCAGATTTGCAGCAATTATTTCTAATGCTTCAACAGTTATTTCGGATTCTATATCAAAAAGCTTAATCCTGCCTTCAGGTAGAGGTTTATTATCAAAAGTAAATATCAGACAAATAAGTTTATCATCTTTTTCGGCCAATCTGTACTCATAACCTTGTAATGCCATTGAAATCCGGTCTTCTTTCAATCCTTTAATCTCAAACTGCAAACCGGCGATATTACCCTTACTTAATAATTCAATACTATTTTGGTTCAGAAAGACATGTGCCGGTGCTTCAATATCACTGATTAACCGATGTTTACCTGCTCCAAGTATGATATTTATTGTACCTACAACATCCAGAATATTAATTACGCCATTGCTATCAATATCAGCATTCTCAAAACAGAACGGTTCTGGGAATAAGCCCACAACATAATTAATTGTAACTACAGCATCTAAAATATTAATAATTCCATCGCAATTAGAGTCGCCTAATAAAATATCAGTTTCAAATGGAGGATTAGTAGTGAATTTTATAGCCATATTTTTCTTTAAAGGTGTGGCTGTAGCATCATAATCAGCATTATAAACATATTGAATTCCAATATCCTGAGTATCATTTTCAATGCCTACAGTAACTGAAGATGTTGAATTAGCTATCTTATACTGCATAATAATTTCCCCATCCCCGGTTTTTGTAGGATAATGAACCGGATCAAGCAGAATAACCTGAAACACTTCGCGCTGAGGCTCGGTTAAAACATTATTATGAGCAATACTATCCCACTCAACAATAAATCTGTGATTAGCCTCATCGTGATAATACAGAATTCTGCCAAAAAAGAACTCAGTATCAAACAAGTCATCCCAGAATACTGCAACCATATTGTTAACACTATCATTATTCGGCAGTCCTGTATTTTCCGGTGCTGTTTCCGTTCCACTTCCAAAAGCTATCCATCCATCAGTACTAATTCTCAACTTATTGTGTTCAATTCCATAATATTTGAAATCAAAGGGAAGATCCACTGTTACAGTATAATCGCTAATCTGCGGAAGTTCAATTTCAGTGCCTGTATCAACAATTTCGAACCAGTCGTAAACGGGAGTCTGATCATAAAATGAATCATCACTTGAATAGGCGTAATATCCATAATCATCCGGACCTGTATAATCGGTAGGTATTGGTAATGATACAGGCAAAGTCAGTGGTATTGATTTCTCATAGGGATAAAATCCATTCTCAGTTTTCAATTTTAATGTAAACTGAGCATTATACGAAACAGGACAATCCGGATTTACAAATACCTTAAATGTATTATTATCATTTCGAGCCGTATTGCTAATTGCCACAGTTCCAAAAAATCCAACCGAATCAATCACATTAATATAAGGATCATTACTTATGAGTATTCCTGAAACGTCCGGCGCAATATCCTGACCATAGTTTTCGATCATAAAGGTCAACATTGCAGTTTCACCAGGATCCAAACGAAAATCAGGCTCAGGATTCCCAAAATCATTGACAATGAAGTTTTTAAAAGCCAGTTTACAGCCATGTACCTCAATATTTAATGTATAGCTCCATGAAGTATTAGCTGAAGAAACTAATAAGTTTAATGGTATCTTATGTCCTATCGGACAATCCGGAGCAATATAGATCTGAAATGGACTACCAGTAGTTTGTGAGCCGGGAGCTATAGTTCCAAAACTAATTGGTTCTGTAGTAAGAACCTCAACAAACTGATCGGATGAAGACATAGTACCCTGAACATTATTTGCAGCGACGCTTCCCCAGTTTTTTAGAGTAAATGCGATATTACATGTTTCGTTTGGATTAGCTAGCCCATCATTATTTCCATTTAAGTCGGTTATTTCCGGTATTCCCTCAGGTTCAACAAGTTCCAAAGGCTGCTGTACCTGAATTACTCCCTGTACCGGTATAACATTCCCTCCCCTTACCGTAACTTTCAGGCTTTGCTGTGTTGGCAGTGTAACCGGTATAATAACAATTCCATTGGCATTAGTATATCCTGTGGCAAATACATTCTGTCCGGTAACACAAACCTGTGCATTTGCAATCGGCTGATTAGTATTTGTCCGGGTAACATTGAAGGCCAGATCATTATGACCAACATTAACATTGTTAGGATATGCAAAATTCACCTGATAAGGTACTTCCTTCCAGATATGAATGCTGGGATCACCAAGAACACAATAAACCTTGTAATGATACTCAACATAATATTCATTGCCAAATACGTTGTACATATACAATTTACCCCGTACAAGAGCCTGGCCTGGAGTATCCAGTCCTTCAGTAAACATACCAATATAAATACCTTTGTCAATTCTATTATTATATGCAGTATGAGTATTGGATGTGGGACCAATGAAAGCTGCTGCACCTTTGGGATTGTTCAGGGTTCCCATTTCCAGCCATTCCTCACCAAAACAGTTTCCTCCCGAAACACTGAACATTGCAGCTCCACATCCAATACTTGTTACAAAACTAAATTTTTGTCCATTGTTTAGTGTCGAGACATCTGAAGTACTAAAACTGTAACAGTTGGCATACCAGCCATAAGTCCAGCCCTCTCCCCGATAATTCACAAAATTCCTACCCTGATTAAGTGCGTTTTTTATATGAGTCTTGTTGTAAGTACAACCAAAACCCCAGCTATTACCGTCGCTCATCATGGTATCAACAGAGATAAAATTTCCGTAATTTATCATCATATCCCTGGTAAAACGTTTTGTTTCTACCTGTGAGGCATATGCGTTATTTGAACAACAGATTCCTTTTCTGAACCATGCAGTATCCTGCACATAAGGCTGTTTTTCATACAACATAAATTTATTGATCATTATTTGCATGCGTGCTGCATCCTGATTGGTAAACCTTCCTATCATCATTTCCGGAAAATAATCATCGCCGTCAACACAAACAAAGTAATCCTCCCATGGAAAAGTATAGTTCGGATAAGTTACGTTTTTCTTGGGAAAAACGCCATTATCTCCAACTATAAGCACATAAGTCGGCGGATATTCCCATGTATTGTATGCTTGTGCAATGAAATTTTTAATAATATCGGGATTGCTTGAATTGGCGCCAATATCACTGAATTTGGTAATATGGATATCTGTTCCGCTTTCTCTTTTCCACTCTGCATACACCTGAAAGTTAGCAACCATAGCATCAGGCATAATGCAAAGCATAACTTCCCGCCCATCTTCAGAACCATTATAAAACTCGTCAAGAACATATTCATAATTGTATATAAAACTTCTGTAAAGCTTTGCAAAAGATTGAGATATGGCTTTGCGAGGTGTTATTTTAGGATTTATTACTTCACCGCTTCCAAAACTTACTTTCACAGTAAGGGTTGAATAAATCTGCAACTCATTAAGTTGAGGAGTATATCTTACGGGATATACCGCCAGCCTCGAAATACGAAAATCCCTGAAAACGGACGGAGCATCCATATCTGCCATAGCGTATGGGTATACACTTCCCAGATTATAAACGTTCATATTTTCTTTATAAGGAGGTTCAGGTTCACCCTCTATCCAACTTTCACGTGCCGGTGGCAACTTAATATTCTGAAAAATACTTACATCACCGGTTTCTATAACCTCAACAGTCATTCCGGCATAATCAGGAATAGCCAGTATTTTTGCTATATATGGTACTTCAGGACTTCCGGGCTCATTAGTAGATGCTTCAGTTAAAAGATCAACTTGCTGATAGTTCATTCCATCAGAAGTAAAGTCTTTTTTTTCGAAGCCAAAAACCTCTATCTTCAGTAAAATATTATTATGATTGTGATTAAGAATAGTAACCTTTGGAGGCGTGGGAGACGAATGTTTACTGTTTAGTGGAATCCATTCAGCTTTTGAATAAGTTGAGGTAATAAAGAATAACAGCAACAGGGGTAAAATTTTTGCTTTCATCATTCAGAGGTAATTTTGAAGTTAAAAAAATATGATCAGACTATAATATATTAATGTATAATAATGAGAGATACAGATAAAAAAAATAAAGCTCCTTCTTCTGACAATCCTTAATTTCACAAAAGAGTGCCAGCTGTATGAGAGCTTTACTTGAACATGGGAATTTCCATGATTAATAATAAAAACAAATAATCCTCTTTCTCTATCTAGAGCCAGACTAAACGAGAATTTCTTGTTGTGTTAGACAATAAACTATAACAAAACTTGCATTTTCAACAACATTCCCCTTCTTTTCATTCCATAAAATGTCAAATAATAAAACATCTATTACTGAATCAGTCCACGTTGTCTTAAAAGTGGCTGAATATCAGGTTCTTTACCTCTAAAATTAATATACATAGCCATTGCATCGTCGCTACCACCCTTTTCAAGAATGTTTTTTCTGAATGATTGAGCAGTTGCCTGATCAAAAACATTTCCGGTTTCGCGAAAAGCCTCATAAGCATCGGCATCAAGTAATCCTGACCAGATATAACTATAATACCCTGCTGAATAACCACCCGAAAATATATGCTGGAAATGAGTACTGCCATGCCGGAAATATATCTCCGGTATTAATCCTATTCTTGAAATTGTTCTTTGGTCAATTATACCGGCAACTTCTTTAATCTTATCATCAGCAAATGGTTCATTGATTATATGATATTCAAGGTCAAGAAAAGCTGATGCAAGAAATTCAACAGTTTCAAAACCCTGATTAAATTTTAAACCGGCTTCAATTTTCTCTATAAGCTCCTGAGGCATAGGTTCACCAGTTTGATAATGCTTTGCAAATGTGATTAAAACTGATGGTTCATTAGCCCAGTTTTCCATTATCTGAGAAGGTAATTCCACAAAATCGCGAGGCACCTCAGTTCCTGAGAGGCTCGGATAAGTAACATTCGAAAGTAATCCGTGCAATGCATGACCAAACTCATGGAAAAAAGTAGTCATTTCATCGTAGGTAAGCAACGACGGCATGGTGCTGGTTGGAGGTGAAAAATTACATACAAGGGTAATTACCGGTGAAATATAATTACCATTCCTGTCAATATACTGATCGCGATAGCTGCTCATCCATGCGCCGCTGTTTTTACTTTCGCGTGGATAAAAATCCATATAAAGAATCCCAACATGAGAATTATCAGCTTCAAGCACTTCAAAAACCTGAGCATCAGGGTGATATTTAGGAATATCGGTACGTTCTTTAAATTGCAATCCATATAATTTATTCACCACCATAAATACTCCGCTACGAACAGTATTAAGCTCAAAATACTGCCTCACCTGCTCTTCATCAAAGTCATACTTTTCTTTGCGAATTTTTTCAGCATAATATCTCCAGTCCCATTGAGCCAGTTTAAAATCATTACCCTCTGATTTTATCATTGTCTGCATTTCGCCAGCCTCTCTTTTTGCTATAGGAGTTGCTGCATCCCAGACTTTCCTGACAAAGTTCATAGCTGTTTCAGTATTTTTCACCATAGTCTCTTCAAGAGTATATTGTGCGTGGCTTTCATATCCAAGTAATTTGGCACGTTCCAAACGCAGGTTTACTATCTTTCCAATGGTTTCTTTATTATCATACTCATTATTATTATTACCTCTGTTTATATATGCCTGCTGCATAACTTTACGTAGTTCACGATTATCGGCACTTCCCAGAAAAGGCATTACGCTCGAATTATGCAATGTAAAAATCCATTTTCCCTGCAACCCCTCTTCAGCAGCTCTCTCAGCAGCCACATCAATCAGAGACTGAGGCAAACCTGCAAGGTCAGACTCATTATCAACAATCATTTTAAACTTATTGGTTTCACCCAATACATTCTGACCAAATTTCAGGGTAAGTACTGACAATTCCTGATTGATCTCTTTGAGTCTGTTTTGCTTCTCTTCCGGCAAACCGGCACCACTACGCACAAATCCTTTATATGTTTCTTCCAGAAGTTTTCTTTGCTCAGCATTCAAATCCAGATTCTCCTTTTGTGCATATACAGCATTTACTCTCTCAAAAAGCTTCGCATTGAGTTTAATATTATCAGCATGAAGCGATAATTCAGGTGCAATTTCAGTGGCAATTCTCTGAATTTCATCATTGGTATTTGATGAATATGCATTATAAAACACAAATTGCACATCTGCAAGCAGTCGTCCGCTATATTCAAGGGCTTCAATGGTATTCTTAAAGGTTGGTTCTTCAGCGTTGTTTACAATATCCTGAATTTCAAGATTGTGCCTTTTCATCCCTTCCTCAAATGCAGGCAAATAATGTTTCTCACTAATACGATCGAAAGGCGGTACATTGAAAGGCGTATTATAGTCCGCCATGAAAGGATTAACTTCTTCGGTTTTTCTGGTACAGGCTGTTATCATTAATAGCACAGTTAATAGTGTAATGGTAAGGTTTTTCATTATTTTGAGAATTAATGGTTTGAATCGCAAATTTAAAACTTTTTAACATTTCATTAAGACAAACAGTTGCAAAATCTTTCAATTTTTAAAAATTCAAACATCCAGCCTGTTTTTTAAAAATATGTATCTTCGCCATTCGTTAATAATTTCACCCCGATTATTGTTTATTTTAAAAGAGAACAACTATGATGAAAGAAAACCTCACCGAGTTTATACAGAACAGCATCCGTAATAACTGGGATTACATTGCAATGACTGATTATCGTGGGGAAGATCTGAAATACTCCCAAATAGCCGAAAGGATTCTTAAACTGCATGCTATCTTTGATGCCTGCGATATTAAAAAAGGTGATAAAATTGCACTTATAGGAAAAAACTCATCAAACTGGGGTATCAGCTATATTGCTACTATTCTTTTTGGAGCTGTAATAGTTCCTGTTCTGCCTGATTTCAAACCCAATGACATTCATCATATAGTAAATCATTCTGATTCTGTTCTTTTATTATGCTCTGATAGTATTTTTGAAAGTCTTGATGAAAACTCAATGAAGAAAATAAGGTGTAGTTTTTCATTATCAGATTTCTCAGTTATCACAAAAAAAGAATTGCCGGATGGCTTAAAACAAGTAATGGATACCATGGATGAGCAATTCAAAATGAGATATCCCGAGGGTCTGAAACCTTCTGACATACAATTTGAGCTTGTTGACAATTCAGAAATTGCAGTTATCAGCTATACTTCAGGAACTACAGGATTTACAAAAGGAGTACTAATACCTCATAACAGCCTTACAGCCAATGTTGTGTATGCCAATCATAATATGCCCCTGGAACCGGGTGACAATATTGTATCATTTCTGCCATTGGCACATGCTTACGGGTGTGCTTTTGAATTTTTGTGGCCTTTCACGTTAGGATGCCATATTACATTTTTAACAAAAAGCCCTTCACCACAGGTTGTAATGCAAGCTTTCAAGGAAGTACGTCCACGTTTAATCCTGTCAGTACCACTTGTTATTGAAAAAATTTATAAAAACCAGATACTGCCTGTTTTGAACAAGGCACCTGCAAAAATATTACTTCGGATACCGTTTTTAAAAAACATTGTTCTTGGCAAAATCAGAGAAAAGCTTATTGAGGTTTTTGGGGGCAACTTTCACGAGGTGGTTATTGGAGGTGCGGCATTAAGCCATGAAGTTGAGGTGTTTTTCAATAAGATAAGATTCCCTTTCTCAATCGGATATGGAATGACTGAATGTGGACCTTTAATCAGCTATGCGAACTGGGATAAAACAAGGCTTGAATCTGCCGGAAAAATTGTTGACACCATGGAAGTTACCATTGATTCAAATGATCCTTATAATGAAGTTGGCGAAATCTTTGTAAGAGGTGAAAATGTAATGAAGGGCTATTACAAGAATCCCGAAGCAACAAAGGCAGCAATTGATGATAATGGCTGGCTTCACACAGGTGATCTGGGAATTATTGATAAAGACAACTTCATTTATATAAAGGGACGCAGTAAAAGTATGATACTTGGCCCCTCAGGACAAAACATTTATCCGGAAGAAATAGAAGCCAGGCTGAATAACTTAAGCTATATTCAGGAGTCACTGGTAGTGGAAAAAAACAATAAACTCATTGCGTTGATTTATCCCGATCAGGAACTGATAAACAAAAACAAAACCGGCAACACGGAACTCAAAGAGATATTAGAGCAACATCGCAAAGCATTAAATCATGAACTTCCGGTTTATATGAACCTGGTTGAGATCAGGATTCATAACGAAGAATTTGAGAAAACGCCAAAAAGAAGTATCAAGCGATTTCTATATTCAGTAGATTCCCAAAAATAAATTTTCTTAGGAAAAGCTCGCTAAAAACATTTACTTCCATACTTTAAAACAATTTTAAAAAAATTTTCCGTTAAAGAATTGTGAAAAAAACAAGAAAAATCTACATATCGAAAAAATTATATACTTTTACAGCCTGAAATCGTTGAATAAAAAACAAAACTGACTAATTAACAGGTATTTGTAAATTTTAGGGGGATTTACAAAAACCATTATTTATGACTTTATCGGTATTACTTATATTTTTAAATAGTAATTTTGCTATTTCATTTATTCGTGCAAGATACAATAAAACGGATGAATAACATAGCGCTAATATCCTGATACTCATGTAAATGAAAATTTAACAAAATAAACCAAGAAATAATAGAACATAGAAACAATCATTTCTGACCATATTTTTATTAACTAATGAAAGTGTTAAAATCTAATACAAAAGCCATGAAACATTTAATTACCTCTCTCACACAACAAATTCGGGGCTTAATATTAATATGTTTAACAGTATTATCGTTTGGCCTACAAGCCCAGGCTCCTCAGGCATTTAAATATCAGGCTGTATTACGCGATGCTAATGGCGCTCCCTATAATTCAGTCAATGCCATTATAAAATTCAGCATTTTACAGGGTTCAACTTCAGGAAATGTTGTTTATCAGGAAACTCATACTACTACAACAAGTGACGGCGGTTTAATTTCATTGAATATCGGTTTGGGAACTGTTGTAAGTGGTGTTTTTAATTCAATATCATGGGGTGAGTCTGATTATTTCATTAAAGTTGAAGTTGATACAACTGGAAATGGCTCCTCTTATATTGAGATGGGCACTTCGCAATTATTAAGTGTTCCTTATTCTTTATATTCAATTAAAGCTGCCAGTGCCGAAACTGCCACCAATGCGTCTAATGCTAATTACGCTACTAATGCAGGAACTGCTAATACTGCAGCAACTGCAACAAGCGCTAATTATGCCACTAATGCCGGAACTGCTACAAATGCTACAAATGCAACTAAAGCGACTAATGCCACTTATGCTACGAGCGCCGGAACTGCAACTAATGCAACTAATGCCAATTATGCTACCAGTGCCGGAACCGCAACCAGTGCAACTAACGCTAATTACGCTACTAATGCTGGGACTGCTAATACTGCAACAACTGCTACAAACGCTATAAATGCAAGCAAAGCCGATACAGCTACTTTCTCAAATAAAAGTGCTGGTGTTCCTGAATATACATGGGAGGAACTTAACAATCCAGGTCAGAGCAAAAAAAGCTTCACTCCGGGTAGCCTGGCATTCATAAGTGATAAAGGAAGACTGGCATTTTATACTATTTTAAATGGGGAACCGTCATGGATAATGTTACCGGGTTGTTCTGAACTGACAATTGCCAATGCAGGATCTGACGCATTACATATACAAGGAACGCTCCAGCATGTATTGTCCGGCAATGATCCGGGGGCAGGGAATACAGGACTTTGGAGCAGCATCCCCGAAGGCTCATTTTTAAATATAAACAGCCCAAATGCTACATTTATAGGGGAACCAAATACTACTTACACATTAATATGGACTATTACCAATAACTGCTTTGAAACAAGCAGTGATTCGATAACTGTAAGTTTTTGCCCAACTCCGGTTAGTGCAAATGCTGGTCCGGATAAGAATATAAATGGAACCACTACAACATTACAGGCAAATTCAGCAACAGGATATACCGGATACTGGGCAAAAGTTTCAGGAACCGGTGGAACAATAGCGAATCCATCGTCACCAAATTCAACATTCTCCGGTAACCGTGGTCAAACATATGTATTAAGATGGACATTAGATGCTGGTGAATGCGGTTCATCTTCTGATGATGTCAGTATTCATTTCTGTCCGGCTCTTCCTCAGAATTTCACAGCGGGGCCTGATCAAATCATTTCCAATGGTACAACAACTACTACTTTGGCTGGCACACCTTCGGGTACAGGGAACACAGGGCTCTGGACAATCATTTCCGGAACAGGTGGTTCAATAGCAAATCCGTCTCAATACAATTCCGCATTCACGGGATCTCTGAACAAAGTATATGAACTTCAATGGAAAGTATCAAATAATTGCGGATCTGTTTCAGATAATGTAACAATCACCTTCAGCGAGTCTTTACAAATTGCAAATGCGGGAGAAGATGAACTTCGTGCCTGCAATCCTTATACATTACAAGGTAATGCACCAATTGGTTCCAATACAGGGCTGTGGCAAATAATATCAGGTAACGGAGGATCAATATCCAACCCAACACTTTACAATTCTACCTTTACTGGTGTTAAAGGTAACACTTACAAACTTAAATGGACTATAACTAACTTTGGAGGTCAGAGTAATTCAGACACAGTAACTATTAAATTTGAACCTCCACTTTCAAATGTAAATGCAGGAAATTATCCTAATGTTCAAGGAACAACGTCTATTCAGTTAAATGGCAGCCAGCCTTTGGCTAATGAAACAGGAAAATGGACTATAATTTCCGGAGAAGGTGGTTCATTTGAGAACAACACACTTTACAACACTATTTTTTCTGGCTTATGTACCACTAGCTACACAATACAATGGAAAGTAAGCAATAATTGTACTTCTGATTCAGCTACGGCCACAGTGTATTTCTGTCCTGTTCAAACAGTTGCATACGCAGGTCCAAATAAAAACAATGCCTGTTTCCCCTATACCCTTCAAGGGAATAATCCCGGTGCAGGCAACACTGGTACCTGGTCAGTTATATCAGGAAGTGGCGGTTCGTTCAGTAATCCAAACCAATATAATGCTGTATTTTCAGGTGATAAAGGAAGCTCTTACGTATTACAATGGAAAATCACAAATGGATGCGGATGGGAAAGCTCTTCGCAGGTTACGTTGCAGTTTACACCTGAGGTAACAAATGCTGTTGCAGGCGATGACCAGATTAATGTGCAAGGTACATCTGTTAATTTAAATGCAAATTTACCTGGCTCAGGTGAAACCGGATTATGGAGTATAACATCAGGAACCGGAGGACATTTTGGTAGTGGAAACCAAACTAATACCAATCCTAGCACCGTATTTTACGGTCTTGATGAGCATGCATATACACTGGAATGGAAAATAAGCAACAATTGTTATAACAGCACTGATTATGTAACAATAAGTTTTGGTAATGCCTGGGTATGCGGAACGGATTTTACTGATAACCGTGATAATCAGGTTTATCCGACTGTACAGGTAGGATCGCAATGCTGGATGGCAAAGAATCTTAATGTTGGAACACAGATATTCTCAGGACAGAATCCTTCAAATAATGGCACTATTGAGAAATATTGTTTTTCAAATGATGCAGATAACTGTAACCTATATGGAGCTTTATATAGCTGGAAGGAAGCAATGAATTATACAACTACACCTGGAATCCAGGGAATTTGTCCTGAGGGATGGAGAATTCCAACTACCATAGAATGGCAGAATTTAAAAGATTTTGCCAGCCCTGACCCTGCATGTAAATTAAAAAGTAATGCATCTTATGCCTGGAATATTTTGGATTGCATAACGGATCAATTTGGTTTTTCAGCTATGGGAGCAGGTAAATTAGATGGTGTTAATTATATGCAACTGATGGGTGCAGCTAATTTTTGGACTTCTGATGAACACAATTCAAACAATTCCAGGTTTATCACATTTATTGATGGTGCTAATGACTTTTACCAGCTAAATGCGAATAAAAACAATGGAATGAGTGTTAGATGCATAAAACAAAACTGATTTGAATAATTAGCTTCAACCCAAATAGCTAGTATCAATTATTCTTAATCTTTCTCTTAATGAATAAGTATATTTATATTATTATATTCTGTCTTTTTAGTTCTTTTGGGATTTCACAACAAGTCTCAATTGATGTTAAAGCTTCAGCTGGGGATATTGCGCATAATAGAAGTTTAAAAGCTGAATGGACTCTTGGAGAAATTATTGTAGAATCATTTGATTATGATAAAATAATACTTGATCAGGGTTTTCATCAGGGGTATTATTTTATTTTACCACCAGACACGCTAATAGTTGAGAATTTAATTATTCATCCAAGTGATTCTGAGTGTTTTGCAGCATTATCTTATATTGAAATTTCTGATCTTACGGTAGAACCAGGTGGGGATGTTACTTTTATAGCAGGAAATAGTATTACTTTCTCTGATCATGTCATTGTTAAATACGGTGGAGTTTTACATGCCAAAATTTCAGAAAACGGAGAGTATTGCGAAAATCATAAAGGTTTGTTGAACTCACCTGATAATATTGAATATGATAGTTTTGAACAGCCTTTAACAAAACCCCTTGCTACTAACAATCAATTTATAATTTTTCCCAATCCTACAAAACACTACCTCAATATCAAGGCAAATAATATTTATCATGGAGCACCTTTGTTACTGGAGGTTTATAGTTTAACAGGAGATAAAGTCGAATCAATGATTATGACAACATCTTCTGCCACCGTTGACCTCTCAGCATTAAAAGCAGGAATGTATATTATAAGGATATACCATGATAATGATATCTGGATTAGCAAAATAGGAAAGCTATAGAGATAGTAAACCGATAATTCAGGGAATTGTTAAATTATCAATTACCGCCCGCTTTAACCAAAACTGTTAAAAATGCATAATCTTAATAGTCATTAAACTTGGGCTAAAACCCATGCGTTTAGGAGAATTCATTTAATAAACGGGCTGAAGTCCGTTCCTATTCATGATAATGCCTATTAGCAAAATATAATAGACTAATTATACCAGTTGGGAAAATATAACAGAACAATTATTACTCTGCTCAATTATTCTGAATATTTTAACCACCGGCGTAATTAACAAAACAGCTTGGTCTATTTTGTAAACACAATTCGTATTATTTGATAATCTGTGATAGAGATGATCTAATAAAACCGGACAGGATCTTACACCACTCCATCATAATTTAACTTTTATTTTGTAAAAATCAATTTCAAGCTCATCAACCATTATTTTATTTCATTTATTTAACTTTCGCAAGCTCTGTTTACCCTGCCTGCAATAGGGCTTTGTAATTTAACAATTTTGTAAAACTTTGATTATCAGAGAATAGTTTTTCCATCAACGTTTCTGTATCAATTTCAAACAA
>JBASHR010000084.1:0-6596 GCA_049654165.1 Bacteroidales bacterium | reverse complement strand
GACACTACGGGATTAGTGAAGGTATTCGCGCTATTATCTACCAGGATTTCGCCCCTACGGTGCTGTTAGCACAGGAATTCTATTCATAATGTAATGATCATGAATTGCCACCGGCTTTAGCCGGTGGAATATTGAGGTTGTGAAAACAAATTTTCCAGGATTTATGATCAAATAGATTAGAAACAATGCGCAATATGTTGCGCATTGTTTTCAATATATTGCGCATTTTGGGCTTCTGAACAAATATGCGATAATAATTTTATAAACATGTAAATATCTGAAACTGTGCATTTAAAGATCAAATTATGCCAAAAGTAAAAAGCTCATTTTTGAAGTGGTATAAAAGTTGCAAAGGCAGATTCAATTTTAAATTATTATGATACTAGCAAGCTATACTCTCAAATTTGATGAAAAGGCGAAAGAAGAAATAATTCAGATATTGAGATATGTTAATGCAAGAACTCAGTATTATGCCGGATGCATCAACTCTGATTTATGGGTATGCTCTGAGCATAATCATATAATGCTCAATGAAACATGGGAATCATGGGAGCATTTGAAAAATTATTTTGCTAATACAATTTCAAAGCAATTGATGATAGCCCTTGAACTTAGTATTGAAAAGCCTGAAGTGTATTTTGCCGAGTGTAGTAATATTATTAAAGGAGTGGATTGGATTGAGAAATTAATGAACAATATTGAAATCTGATAGTTTATTTAAAATCATTTTTAATAATATGAATTACGACAATTTGAACTGTAGTATATATTAATTATAATTAACTAAAAACTTGATATTGAATAAATTATACTGATAATGACTAATGAAACCAGGAGGCTGTTCCAAACACTCCTTTACTCCTTATTTATATGTAAGCACTCAGAATTGCCTAAAGACAAAAGAGTTAGTGTAAATTTATATGACACTGACCATTTTGGTAATTGTGCCCGCATACTCCATTTTATTTCTTCCGGATTTCTAAATATAACAAAGGTAAAGGCTAACATTCCGGTGCAATCCATTTATGGTATGAAAGCTAAAGAGTATCATGAATTCAAAGGCTTAATGTTTCCTGCCTGGGAATTTTTTTAATTATATACACAATTTAATAGTCAATAAATTAATAGCTTATAAATTATTGTAACAAATAAGATTAATAAAATAACCAATAAAACAAATTTTTAAAACTAAAGTCATGGAAAACAAAAGCTTTACAATTTTGCCGCTGCTATTATTATTAATGCCAATAAGTCAGTTATTTGCACAGGGTTACTGTGTTAGCGGTTGTAACCCCAATACAGATGCTTTCTCTGTTGATCTTAATACCATTTAGAATGATAATACCCAATCAGTGTTTCATTCTACCATTATTAGTGAAATTAGCTTTGAGTAAAAAAATATTTAATTAACTTTTAAAAATAAAAATTTATGAGAAGTATTAGAATTTTTACCCTGTTATTTTTAGCCTTTACAGGGGCCTGGACTGCAATCGCGCAAAGCATTACTTATCCAGATGCAGCTCCAGCAGAAAATTTAACGCGAGGACTAGGAGAGGGACTGCTAACGGTTCATGTGGATTTTACCAGTGATTGTGGTACCACAGCCACCGTAACTTTAGAATTAGGGGCAACCAACGACCCCGGAACGGTAGAGTATATCATAGGTTCCGTAACCAAAACTGTTAATACTACATCTGGAGTGGATATTATAGAAAGTGATATCTCTAACCTGTCGAAACCAGTATTTAAGGTCAGCGGTGTCATTCTGGCAGCTCATTTAGAGTTTACGGTAATGCGCCGTATTAACTGTGGAACAGCAAACTCGACTAAGGATTTCGTATATGTAGATGGAGGTGGTTCTTGTAGTGCCCATGAAACTGATGAAGATGAAAATACTTATAATATTTCTGCTCCTGCTTTGACTTTGGTAGCCCCTGCTACTATTAACAATGCAGATTTAGGTAGCCAATATTCCCGAACTATTTCTGTTACCAATGGTGGTACCGGATGTCTGGACACTTTATTTTTCTGGATAAAATATCCAACCGGCTTTGCTACACTGGATAGCTTAAGACTGGATAGCTTAAAAATAGGATCAATCAAATTGACTCCTCTTATCAAATTGACTCCTGCTTATGTTAATGCTGACAGTGCATTCTTTAAAGTTGCCGGTTCTTTGCTGGGAAACGATAATACGATGTGTAATGGTACAACTGTATATTTTACCGAATATTTTACGATTACTAATTGTAGCGGTTCTACCACCACAACATATGGTACGGCCTGGAATGATTTTCATAATGATTATTGTCAGATTGAGTCCAAAACAGGTAATGTTGTGATGTCAAATAAGGTGCCGACATTATCAACCTCCGTTGTTACTGACAACCCATACGATTATTGCCTTATGGGAGAGTCAAAGATACAGACAGTACGTATTACTAATACCGGTACGGGGATTGCAACAGATGTTAGTTTACATTTGAGAAATTGGTCAGATGGAGGTTATCAATCGTCTTTATTTTATTTCGATACAAACGAAGACGTGACTGTTAAAAATGCCGATGGGAATATTATAGATGTGTTACATGATTTTTCTGATTTAGAATGGACAAGCCGTATGGAAGGTGCACCGGGTACGGCATGTGGAAATGTGAGTCGTGTCAGATCATATACGGTAAATTTAGGAAATATTGTTATTCCTGCCGGATCATATATCGATGTTGAAATCAAAACTATAGCAAAAGATATGCGGTGTGACGGATGTCTTGATGAAAGCTTCCCCTGGATAGGATTATACACTGCTTTAGACTATAAAAACCAATGTGGAACTAAATCTTATACGGATAATTACAAGGGTTTATTGTCAAGAACGTATATGTTTCCTCAAGTCCGTAATATTGAAGTACCAATAGACATAATTGGAGGTGAGCCTTTTGATTTTCGATTGACTGTCGGAACTTTAAGAACCATAGGACATCCGGATGGTACAGGTTATTTAAAGTTTTACATTGATTTAAAAGGTAAAGATATAGTACCAACCGTTACAGAAGTAACGGCTGTAGATGCAAGCGCGAATACTTATACATTAGCCGTCAATTTTGTTAATGACACGTTGATTTTAGGGCCTTTTCCTAATAATATTCCTGCTATAACTGGTTTTGATGTAAAAATACCTTTAATGCCCACATGTGGAACCGGCGGAGTTCGAACATTAAATTCCTGGTTTGGTACTAAATATAGTGACTGTAGCCCCGAAATACAGTTTTATTGCGCTGTGAATTCTACAAGATTGCATTGCCCGGCTCCTTGCCCTACGGGAGGGGCAACTCCTTATGATTTTACGCTAAGAAGAACCACTTTAGGCCAGCCAGATAATGACAATAATGGCGTACCAGACGGGAGTGGGGTATTAGATATGAACAGAATAGAACTTCAAAGAGCAGTAAATGGAGATACAGTTCGTGGAACATGGAAAATAAGGATTAAAAAAAATACTGATGAAGATGATGTCTATTATAATCAAACCATCAGTCATGTTTATATCGATTTCAGATTAACTCCGAATAATTCTTTATTACCGGGCGATAAAGGGACATTCACTACTGTTATTGCCAATCGGACTGCAGTTATTTATCCTGCCGGCGGAGGAGCTCCCATTACCTGCCCTAATATACCTTATACAATTACAAATGAACGCTATGCGCATTTTGAAATTGGTAATTCATGTCATACATGGGCAGACGGTGACATTGTGTTTTTTACGGCAGATTTTATAGCTGCCGGCGGCACCCCTCATAATGGAAATAGTTCTGGATTCAGACTTTTTGTAACAAATAACCAAGTGTATGGAGCTTATGAAAAGTTAGAATCTAACCAGACAGCACCTGAGCCCGGTAAAACTTATACCTGTGATCATTTAAATGATTACATAAGGATATCAAATATTCATCAAAACCTGCATTTGCCTCCAAATCAGACAATAAATGGTTGCGATAATGTAATTCAGGCTTCTTTAAGATTGTATATAGAAGCTCAGGCTTATCATCATTTCCCATTTGAATACAGGACATTTTTTATTCCTGAAGACTTTAAGATACTTATGCCATCAGGAATAACTTATCGTTCAGGTTCTGCAAAAATCGGAGGGACATCTATCCCTGATGCTCAGGTTTCTCAGGTTGGCGATACCCTGTTTTTTAATAATCTTTCTCTTTTATATAAAAGCTCAGGAGGCCCAAGGAGAAATCCGGATGATCGTTCAATAGAAGAAGGTCTTACTTTCTCTGTTAACCCCACCTGCGAAACACCTGAAGGACTTTTCACATTAAAAGGTTCGCAAAAAGTAATTGGCCTGGGAGGAGCTGTGCCTGCAATCCCCTCAGGTTGGTTAAATGTTGAAAGGGCTAATGCATTAAATACTAAGGTTCCAGCCCCTAAGCTTAATGGTGGTGCTATATATCATAGCACAGATGGTTCTGGTGAATGGGCTTTATCTTTACAAAATCAAAGTAATGCAGTGGATGCTGAAAATACCTGGTTATATTTAAATAATACATCAGGGTTTACTAATATTGTCGTTAAAGATGGTGGATCAACAGTTAGTCCTGATGGCAATGGCTTTTATCAGCTTGGTAAATTGCTTAAATCATCAACAAAAAATATTACTATTACTGCCGATAATCTATCATCTTGTGATGCAGACAGCTTACAGGTTTATACTGGTTTCCAGTGTGTTTCCTATCCAACAAGTTTACCCACTTTATCCTGTATCGAGAATAAATGGCTGAGAATTACTCACGAAGCATCTCAGATTCAGTTAGAAGTAGACCAACAGCCTGCCGGAGGTGATTTATGTACTGAAGATACAGTGATATTTACCATTAACAGCGCCTTGGGCGCTTATGCTGATAATCCTAAATTCATTGTAGAGTCTCTGGGTGGTGTTAGTATAACTTATCAGGAGATAGAATGGCCGGCAGGAAGTGGAAACTGGGAAAGTATTAATCCTGTTAATGATGGCGGAAAGTTGATTTATAATGTGGAAGATCATAGTGTGTTGTTTGATGAACATGGAACAAAAGGCTTACCCGGAACGATTGAAGCGCCTGGAACGAACGAAAGACAGGCCCGTTTACGAATTCAGTTTAATACAACCTGCGATTTTGTGAGTGGTTCTACATTTACCGTAAGGCAGCAGGCAGATCGCCCTTGCGGGTTGCCTATTCCTGCTACTTTGGGTTATAATAGCGTGGTACATACTAATCCTGTCAATATTGATGGTGCGGGAGCAAATGGTACAGTAGATGTTAGCGTAAGTGTAGATCTGACAACAATTTCTTGTGATACTGCTATGATTGAAGGTGTATTGCTGCCAATAGAGGCTGCATTTTCAGCTACAGATGAATTGAAAATTACTTTACAAAAGGGATTATTATTTGATGTGTCTTCATTTAACAGATCTACAGGAATGTATATTGTTGCAGGTTATCCAACGACAGATGTTTCGGGTAACGAAGTAATTTTAATTACAATACCGGAAGGAACCGACCATGGTACCGGCAATGAACTACATTATCAGATAGATATTTTTACCGGTGCCAATAGTGGTTGTGGCAGCTTTGAAATAACTACAGAGATTATTAGAGAAGGAGCACAATTATATTGTAAAGGGGAACAATGTCCTGCTCCGGCCAAGGTTATTGTAGGTAGCAAAATAACGAATATAAGTGTGGAAAAAGGCAGTGTTGAAATTGTTAATGCCTACATAAAACCTAATGTTAGCGATACTTATACAATAACGATTACCAATAATGGTTCTGAGGATATTAATGCCAATGATTTAAAATTAGATCTTACATGTGGTGGATCTTTTATTGGTAGTAGCAAATTCCCTGATCAGATCCCGGCAGGCGCGACAGTTACTGCAGATGTATTGATAACCAGTTCTGGATGCGTTGGTTCAGATATTTATATAGTGGCAGGTACTGATAAAAATTGCATATGTGGTCCTAGCTCTAAAAAATTGGACAAGATTGACATTAAACTTGAAAAAGAGGCTGATATTAAGAGTGGTCTGAAAGTAGACGACATAGTTACATATACTTTTATAGTAACAAACACTGGAGAAGTAACATTGAACGATGTAAGTGTGAGTGACCCACTTCCGGATCTGAGTACTATCACCCCTGCTTCAGTGGCCAGTTTAGCTCCTGGTGCGAGCACTACATTCACGGCAACATATGTAATAAAGCAAACAGATGTTGATGCTGGCGCAGTAACCAATACAGCAACGGCTACAGGAAATGTTCCTAATTATGGATCTGTAAACGATACAGACGATGAGACGGTAACTACTATTTTACAGAATCCATCTATCAGCTTAGAGAAGAAGGCAGCACCGGGCAGCTATGACGCAGGTGATGTAGTTACTTATACCTTTATAGTAACCAATACCGGCAATGTCACGTTAAGCAATGTCACTGTTAGTGACCCTCTACCAGACTTAAGTGCTATAAGCCCTGCCTCAGTTGCTATTTTAGCTCCAGGCGCCAGCACAACATTTACTGCCACCTATGTTGTAAAGCAGACAGATG
>JBASHR010000083.1:0-1574 GCA_049654165.1 Bacteroidales bacterium | reverse complement strand
GGAGCCGTCGATAACGATGGCTACGGCAACCCGGTCGGGGGAGAACGTAACGTTCATGGTTCACGGCGGGACGGACGTTGAGCGGGTCACAAACATCACGTGCTGGATAGGCGGCCCCGGGGCAGGGGGCGAGGGGGTTCCGCTGGAGGCGAAGGTGGGGTATTTCGAGACCAGGCGTCTGCCGGAACCGGCCCGGATCGTGATCGTGGGGACGTATCTTGACGGCAACACGATGGTCCTCTTTGATGAGGTGGTCTGATGGAACCTGCGGGTTCTGCGTCCCTGAACCCCGGGGCGGGTGCTCTGGCTTTCAGCAGTTCTCGCCTAAAAGACAGCATATTTCAGCAGGTATACAGCAGTTGCTGTCATCAATCCGGGCGTGCATCAAGGTTGTTTACTGATTCCGCGGCTGTTTTGTGGTTTTCCATCCTGAATGACAGCAATGCGGAGAGCACACACCTGTATGCAAAACCGGCCTGCCGTGTCACAGAAACAGCCTTTGTGCGTTTTCAGTTTTGCTGAAAACATCTGCCTGGGTATAATATATCTTAATGTACATGTTTGTACTTCCCGTACAAACTCATTATTTCACGTTTTCTCAATGACAGCAACTGCTGTCAATCCGTATGAAAACTGCTGAAAATGCTGTCAACGTCATGCCCCCCGGCAGCCCGCCCGCTATAGCGTGAAGATGGTGTACTGGATGTACCATATGTACTCCACCACCGGTATCCAGAAGTGGTAGCCCTCCCAGCAGGATGTGGCGAACCGGAAGTCGACGACGGCCTCCCAGGCGAGGGGGAGGAGCATCAGCACCGGGACGGTGCAGGCGATGGAGCGCGGGGAGGCGCGTCCGGCGAGAACGGCGATGTAGAGTATGGCAGCGCCGGCGAGGAAGATGCAGGTGAGGGTTGTGATGAACGTGATCTGGCTTGCCGGGCTTTTGCCGGCGATGACCTGGAGGATGACGAATATGAGGGGGAGGTCGATGACCACGAGCCAGAAGAGGGTTTTGAGCGCCTCCCGGACGCCGTCAGCATCGAGGCCGGCATGCTTCAGGGCGTAGACGCCTATGACGAGCATGGGGAGGTAGGCCGGGGAGATGTAACGCATGTCGGGGACGATCCCGGGGCTTGCGTGGATCCAGGGGAGGGATCTGGCGTAGGAGAGCATCACAAGGGCGGCGGCGAGGGCGAAGAACGCAAGGAGCCTTGCGTCGCGCGAGTCGATCCCGGTCGGTCTGTGGCGGATGAGGGCGTAGATGACCGCAGCGGCAAGGAGTATGGCGAAGAACGAGATGGGGGAGACCTGGAAGAACCCGGCCGATATGCTGTTTGAGGGCTCAAAGAAGGTACGGCTGAGGCCGGAGAGGCTATCCCCCCCGCCGCGAAGGGTGTAGTGGCCGAGAAGGGTGCTCCAGAGACTCTCCGTGCCGGAGGGGAGGGTTTCTCCTCCGGAGGTGGCATACCCTGCCGTCCAGGGGAGGATGAGTGGGTTGCCGGAGAGCCCCATGTTGTTTACAAAGAGCGGGAGGGCACCGATGGGGACGCCGGCGACGGCGAGAACGGCGTGCC
>JBASHR010000082.1:0-3884 GCA_049654165.1 Bacteroidales bacterium | reverse complement strand
GCGCAAGCTCACGGGCGAGCAGATAGGCCACCGCTTGGATGTTATAAACATGGCGGACGAAATCCTTATCGGCGCGGAAATGCAAGGCCGCAAGATGGATATATCAGAGGCCCTCGAACGAGCGCATTTAATTGTCACTGAACCTATTCGCACTGAGATGATCCGCAAAGAGATCGTTTCGAAAGTGAAAAAGAGGGCCAGTGGGACAACTCTTAAACCGTCCTCTAAAAAGCAGTCCAATACCTCTAAGGCCAAAACGGGAACGGAGTTAGAGACTATAGTTGAGGCACACTTAAGAAAAGCATTTGGAGGTAAATAAAACATGGCGGGAGTTAAACAGCAAGACCTTGTGGACCTTATTGCTGTTACTTTGAATAACCTGCCCAAGCAGGAATTTGAAGTGCAGTGGGACAACCAGGATTATGAGTTTTGCCGGATTTTTCAGAAAGAGCGGATGGTTGTGGACGGCGGCCCGATGATCGAGCGCAAGGTTATGCTCGACAATACGGGCAATGCGGCATATAGAAGGGCATACGACACGGATCAGCCGACCGTCGGCGACACCATGAGCACGATCAAGGTGGGCTGGACTCGAATCGGTACGAACTACTCGTGGGATGAGCTCGAACTTCTCCAGAACAAGAACAGTGCCCGCGGCTTCATCAACCTGATGAAGATTCGCCGGATCGACGGCATGTGGTCACTGGCTAATCTGATCGAGGATCGTGCGTGGAAGACTCCGTTGAACGCGACGGATGATCTATATCCGAATGGTGTTCCGTATTACCTGAATATCAAGACTTCGGCTGGGACTGTCAATACATCCAGCGGCTTTGTTGGCGCGACTATCGATTATCAGGACGGCTCGACCGGGACGGTGTGCAGCGGCATCGATGCTGCCGTGGAGCCCAAATGGCGCAACTATGCGGCTGTCTACAACAAAGTGGATAACGCACTGTTGCTCGCCCTGCGTACGGCGTTCGTCTACACGCAGTTCAAGGCCCCGATCTTCATCAACGACCCAAGCAACAAGCGCGCTGCGCAGAAGCGGTTCTACTGCGACCTCGACACGTACGTGAAGCTGCAGGAACTCTGCGATATGCGCGATGACAGACACAGCGGCAAGGAAGTTCTCGGCAATCTGACTATGGACGAGACCGGCATGGTCACCATCAACCGGCTCCCCGTTGTGCCGATTCCGCAGTTGAACGGCGCGGCTTATACGCCGATTTACTGCATTGACTTCGCCAAGTTCATCCCGTACGTCCACGACGGCTACTGGATGGAGGAAAGCGAACCCATGACGGGTCCGGGCCGCCACACGGTCTACACGGTTTTTGTCGATGGTGCTCACAACAACCTGAACATCAATCGGCGCACGTGTGGTTTCGTTCTGCACAAGGCTGCGTAATCGGCCGTCAATCGAGGATAATAACTTTTTCAACGAAAACTCACACAGGAGGAAATTAAGATATGAGCGGAAACGTAAGTCTTATGGGCGTTGCTGGACCTACCTCCGATCCGCTGATTCAGGTGAAGGAGGTCTTTTGGAGACCGTCGACGTCCACTACTATTGCAAAGATCGGTCAGGCGGTGTGCTACAACAGCGATTTGGCCGCCGACTACAAAGAGCGTACGACTACGCCCGTCGATTCGCAGGCGGCAAGTAATAACACTGGCACGCCCTACGCCGAGGGTTCGCAGACATATAACGCGAGGATTTTCGTGGTCGAGGAACCCGCTGCCGGGAACTTGGACGCGTTCGCGGGCGTGGTTCTGGAGCTTGGGCCGAACGGCGGTGCGGACGGCGACAAACTGAAAATCGCTGTGCCGAACGGCGTGTCCATGATCCCTGTCCTCACTGACCAGAACTGCGTGCAGGGCGCTACCGTGCTGGCGGTCAAAGCCGGCAGTGCGGCATTCACCGCGCCTTCTGCGGGTGCTTCCAGAGTGGTTGCTGTCGCGGAAGAAACGGTGAACCGTTCGGTCGCAAACGGTCTTGTGTGGGCGCGCGTGCGTCCGGTCGTCCCACACGGCGTTGTGGTGGAGGACCACACCGCGAATGATACGCTGACGGCGGCTGAGTCCGGGTCGATCCACACCAACGCGGGCGCATCAGGCGCCATTACGCTGACGCTGCCTTCAGGCGCTCCGGCCGGGACGATGTTCACGTTCGTGGTCGTGGCCGCAAAGAACCTCGCGATCAAGGCCGGCAGTGGTGACAAGATCATACTCGGCAATGACTCCGCTGCTTTGGCTGATGGCGGAACGCTGACTCTTACGCCCGGTGACGCGTATGATGTCGGCATGTGCATCACGCTCGTCGCGTTATCGTCGGGCGACTGGTTGCCGATTTCGGTGTTTGCCCTAAAAGCGGCCGCCTTGGCTATTTCGTAATTGCTTCTTAGCCGGGCCTGCCCTTCCCCGTCGGCAGGGAGGGCGGCCCGGCCTTTGTTGGTGGGGGTCGATATGCGATACGAATTGGATTTAAGCAGGTACACAGTGGAAATCGACAACAAAGTCTGCGAATACCCACTTCGTCAGAATCTTTGTTCATGGCTTCGCATGATCGGGATATTCCGCTCGGCGGATGACGTAGCCGAAGCTGTGTTGCTGGCCCGCAGGATTAGGGAGCACGGCGGCAATAAGCTGCGGTTAGACGAAACGGAAGCTCGTATTTTGAGAACGGCCATTGACCGTCTTCTTGAACTGACGGCTGACGGCAAGGCCAGCCTCGGCGGGGAAATCCACGAAGAGGCTATCTTCCGCGTCGCCCGCATGGAAAAGGTCGAGGGTTGAAATGGAACCTACATCGGCACTGACATTTTACGAACTGTTGCTGCGAGTCGCGATCAAAACGGGCATGGCTTACTATGGCCCGGACGGACAGCAAAAAGCAATGGTTCCGATTGATCCACACAACCTTGACGTATGTAAGCGGATTGTCAACGACGGCTTCCGGCTGTTTGAGTCGAGTCAGCCACCGCGAGGGTGGCACTGGAGGAACCGGGTGGCTACCATTCTGTTCTATCCCGATGGCAACGGCCCAGACAACATCGACGGTGATCCGTCCCGGTACATGCTTCCTGCCGATTTTGGCGGGTTTACATCGGGCAATCCTACATACGTTGCCGGTACATCCCACAATACGCAGATTAGCTGGACCGATCCGTTATTTATTGACCGTCGCAAACAGGCATCTGTTCAATCCGGTTATCCCATGTTTGCAGCGGTTAGACCCTATGGACCATCTTCACCCCCCGCACTTAGTTCAACGAGAAGGTGGGAACTGGTCGTGGACCCAAAGCCCGTTTCCGCCGACACTATTCAGTTTCCGTACACCGCATCTTTCAACAAGATGGATGCGGAGACAGGTGTCGCGACGGGCGGGTCTGCGACGTCGCTTTCGGATTCGACGCGGGGCGAGCCCAACGATTACTTCAAGGGCTGGGTGTTGACGGTGATAGACGGGAAGGGCAAGGGTGAGTCGGCGACTGTGACCGGCTATACGGGAGCGACCGGGACATTCACTTTCACGGCACTATCGGGTGGAAGCACGCCCGACGCTACTTCGGTGTACTATGTCGAACCGGCAGGCAACATTCACCCGGCCGGTTTCCAATTCGATTTCGCGGTTGAGGCTGCCGTTTTAGCGAAGGCCGAGCAAACCATCGAAGAGATAAACGAGGGTTTGACGGAGCTGTATTACAAGGTGCATTTGCCGCAAGCCCACGCTATCGACGGCCTTAGTCGGCCCCGCACTGTCGGAAATCTAAATCGTCAGTGCCGACCGATGCGCCGGCGTATCTGGGCAGATGTAACAACGGAACACGATATTTGAAATTTGAAATTTGAAATTTGAAATTTGAAATTTGAAATTTGAA
>JBASHR010000081.1:0-1664 GCA_049654165.1 Bacteroidales bacterium | reverse complement strand
GCCTTAAGGACGTGTGATGGCTCCACCGAACTTGTGGTGCAAGCAGACCCCGTTGAAATTGCCACATCAGTTCTTAGAAGATGTGTCAGTGCTTTACCTTCAATTCCAGGGAAGCATACGTTTAGGTTATGAGCAAGCCTTTTTTCCGGGTGCCCATTTAGGGTGACGCCCTCAATTTCATCTTTAAATGATTCAAACATTTGCTTCGTCCATTTCCTGAACCTTCCATTCTCCACTTTCATTTCTTTCTGCGCAATCTCAAGGGCCTTACCAAGTCCCACAATGCCCGGGACATTATACGTTCCTGATCGCAGCCCCCGCTCATGGCCTCCGCCAAACATTACAGGTGAGACCTTCCTTTTTGGGTTCGCTCCCCCTATGTAGAGGGCTCCAATCCCCTTAGGTCCATATACTTTGTGCCCGGATAACGAGAGTAGATCAATGCCCATCTCTTTTACATCGAGAGGGATGTGACCAACGGCCTGGGCTGCATCTGTGTGAAACAACACTCCATTTGCTTTCGCAACAATCCCAATCTCTTTCAGAGGAGCAAGGGTCCCGATCTCATTATTTGCAGCCATGACTGAGATGAGTATTGTTCGATCAGTAATCGCTTCCTCAACCTCATCGGGATTTACCAGACCGTACCTATCGACTGGAAGATATGTCACAGTTTTACCGATTCTTTCCAGGTGGTTCGCCGTGTCAAGGACAGCCTTATGTTCAGTTGCACAGGTAATAATGTGATCACCTCTCCTTGCCATCCTTTCCGCAACACCTAAAAGGGCAATATTATCCGACTCAGTGGCGCCGCTAGTGAAGATAATCTCTTCCGGTTTCGCATTGATGCATGAAGCCACCTGTTCGCGTGCCATCTCCACTGCCTCATGAGCTCGTGCTCCAAAGATATGATCAATACTTGAAGCGTTGCCAAACTCCTGAGAGAAATAGGGGTACATGGCATCGAACACACGAGGATCCACCGGCGTGGTGGCATGGTAATCCATATAGACAGGCAGTTTGGGTGTCATAACTTTTGACCTCACTTCTTTTGGTTATCTTCCTCGATAGATACGGTTTTACGATCTTCAGGAAGCAGGCTCTGGAAATCACTTAGATCCTTAATTTGTGGGAATATTGAGAATACACCTCGATTCAGGTGTGCCCCAAATTGAGGAAATAGATCTTTTTCAGGATCAAGCCCGTCAGCCATCAACCGCTCCCGAAGTAATCCCATATAGAGACTATCCCATTCTCCAGTAAGGGTGTACCTATTCAGTTCCTGCCCCTCTTCATCATAATCTTCAGGTTTGGGTACCTTTGGCTCATTCAGGGAGTAACAGACCGCTATTCGAAGTAAAATATTTGGGGTCAAACCGGTTTTCCCTTTCAGCATCTGTAAGCGATGCGTTGCACCCTTGCTCATGCGTACACGATTAAATGCCATCAATCGCCTCCCGGCTCCCTGGTATCGGTCCAAAAAAATCCAGGAACAACCTTCGTCGAGTTCTCCTTCTCATCAAACTCCAAGCAGTATGCTTTGGACACATATGGTATTAAGTCTTGGAAATATTCCCGATCAATCTCAGTGTCCGTTGACAAAATCACCATTTGGTGACTTGCCTTTGGGAAAAACTCGTTAACAATACGCTCTCTATGATCAC
>JBASHR010000080.1:0-1569 GCA_049654165.1 Bacteroidales bacterium | reverse complement strand
TTCATGTACCGGTCGATTTCCGTCCACACCTGAAGAGCGTCCCACACCTTCTGTGCTTCTTCGGTGATGTAGCCCGCTTTCTTGGCGTAGTCGTACACGGTTTTTGTAATCTGCTGCAGGGTCTCAGTTCCGCGCACGTCCTGTGCCTCGCTTGTGACCCCTGCGATGTTCTCGCTGATCCATGCGTCGGCGGTCTTGCCTACAGCTTTTGCGTGGCCTTCGATAAGGGCGGCCGTGGCCTCAATGTGCTCTTTGGTGATGCCCTTGATGTTTAGCTTGCTGATGGCGGCCTTGAAGTCGTCGATGGTCTTGATCTTGCCGATTTCCTTGGCACGCTCTGTTGAAATGTTCTCGCCGTACTCAGCCCCCAGTTCAGCGATTCTGTCGCCGAGGGCCTTGATCTGACCAAAACCTTCCTCTGATGGGTTTTCGACGAAGTTCTTGACGGCGGCCTCATAATCGGGGAGGAGCTGCTTGATCTCATCCAATTCCGGCATCGCCGCCTTGTTGGCCTCGATCTCGTCAGCAATGGTTTTGTAGTGTTGAACGATCTGGTCAAGGTCAGACAACATCGTCTTTTTCTGTCGTGCTTTATCGCCTGCGCCCACAACCATATTGTCAGCATTGTTGCGGATTGCGGTCAGCTTGGCGGTAAAGCCCTTCATGTAGACCCGCTCCACCGCTGCCAACAGTTCGGCCTTCTGGCCGTCTGAAAGATCGGGGTCGTCTTTGATCGCCGTTACTGCCTTATCAACGGCCTGCTGAATCTGGCCAGCGGTAACATCCTTGCGGGATGTCTCCTCCTGAAGCATCTTAACCGCTTTGCCAGCAGTCGAAAACATCGTGCCCATTATCGTGCCGATGGCAAATTCTCGGCCGCTCTCTTCCAGACTAAACGGCTTAGGTTTCTTAGCCTCAAAGTCGGGATCACGCGCCTTCATTTCTTCAATAGCCTTGCCGATCAGATAGCGCTCAAGGCCGCCCTGCGACATTTCTTCAACGCCCTCAAAGACGTTCCCGCCAATGGCGAGCAATACCCGGCCAAGCAGTTTCTTTTTGATGGGCTTAGCCACGCCCTTGAGAGCCTTCAAGTTCCACAACTGCTGCACGTATTCGATTGCACCGGCGGACGGGCCGTAGATGGACGCGTATTTCTCAGCAATATCCTTGTCTATGCCATGCCACTCTGCAGACTGCAGGAACGATCCGGTCTCCAAAAGCACCATCGGGACTGCGCCCCCGATATGTTCGACGAGCTTTCGCGCGACAGCGGCGACAACGGGGGATACAGGAATATCGCTGAGATCGGGCCCGGCTGTCACCATTGCCACACCCGCACCACCCCCGATACCCGCGATTGAGCCGGCTGCCTTGCCAACCATCCTGCCGAGCACCGACGCAATTGTGATTGGTATCTGGTCTCCGAGCTGCGCAGCCAATGTGTTCACAACATTGGGCACAAGATCGGGGTCGACTTTGTACCACGGATCATCGGATCGGGCAGGCCAGAGATGGCCCTGCAGAGCAAGTTCGGCGCGCTTGCGTTTTTCCGGGTCCTTGAGCGTGGAG